>NZ_JBXWQF010000003.1:0-288471 GCF_059612245.1 Ruegeria sp. CDSA079
GCTTGCATCCCGGGCCGAAGGCAGCGCAAGAAACCTGTGAAGTACGACAAGCGTCGTTACAAAAGACGGAACCGGATCGAGATCATGTTCGGCAGATTGAAGGACTGGCGACGTGTGGCAACCCGCTACGATAGATGCCCGAAAGTCTTCCTGTCAGCCATCGCACTCGCCGCACTCGTCATCTATTGGCTATGAGTCCTGAGCCTAGCAGCTGTTGCTTGGCTGTGACCCGCGATCTTCGCCGCCACGTATGGATGTACGTTTGCTCTGACGAGCCGACTAACAAAAATGCTTCGTAGATTCCGGATCGTGAGGTTGGTTAAATCGGCTTTGCGGCAGATTGATTTCCAGGCCACATGGATATCCACCAATTTTCGGCCCGTGGGTGACGGAAACACGTATCCGTCCCGGCGACCGCTTACCATCTGCCAATCCCTGAGTGCCGGCAAAAGCTCGTTTGAGATTGGCACTTCTCTTTCTGTGGAAGTCTTATTGTTCTCGCCACGGATAGTCAGCATCCGGTTCTCAAAGTCTAAATCCCGCCACTCAAGACTGGCGCATTCGCCCAAACGGAGGCCGCAGTAATAAAGGGTAAGGACCAAGGGTCGGGTGTATAAAGTGGCATCGTAGTTGTTCACCACGTCCAAAAAGCGGCTACGCTCGGCATCCGACAAGATACGCTGCTTGCCACCTTTAATGGTGGGAAGTGGTTTAAAACCGCGTAACGGATGGCGCTCAATCAAGTCAAGTTCCAGCGCGCGGGTCAAAACCGACGAAATGGAATTCACCGTTCGATTCACGGATACCGGCGTGACGCCTCGGCCAAGCATCTTCTGTCGAACGGCGTCTATGTCAGAGCGACTGATTTCGTCCAACGGCTTGTTCTTAAGGTGACCGAAGTTGGTTTTTATCCGGTTCACCTGGGACTTTGGGCATTTTAGATTGTTTTCACACCAACTCGCATAGGTGGTTGCCACAAATTCTCTCAACGTCGGAATCTGTTTTTTGACCGGCACCACACCTTCCAACTGATACCGGCTGAGCGCTGCTCTGGCCGTTGCCCTGGCCTCGGACATCGATACTACCGGCCAGCTACCAAGCTTGACCCGCTTTCCGCGCTTGAACTGACAATAGTGGGAGATGCTTCCGCTTGGCTGGACCCGGACCACATATCCGGTCACATCGGAATCACGGAGGTCTTTGATCTTCTCTGGAGGGTTCGCGGCATGGCGCTTTAACAGGGCATTACTGATATTCACCGGCATTTCGGCACTTCCTCACTATTCATTACTGTGGTGCTTTCGTATTGCCGAAAAAACACTACGAAAATCAGCGACACAATATACCCAGCAACAGGGAGGCGGCAACAAAGCTTTTAAAAACAACGCACTAGACGTTGTTCTAGATATACATCGGTAGATTTCTGTTGAATGAAGTGGTGCGGGTGGAGGGACTTGAACCCCCACGCCTTGCGGCGCCAGAACCTAAATCTGGTGCGTCTACCAATTTCGCCACACCCGCAACCATGCGCCTCGGCGCCGGAATGATGCGCTCATAACAAAGCTTCTGTCCGAGTGCGAGAGGTAAATTGAGCATTTGAGGAAGTTTTGTTGCTCAGATTTTGAGTGTAGGAATCTTTGAATTTGAGCCGCCAAAAGGCACTGATACTATGAGAAATCCTGCAGTGGGTCGTGGTTTTCGCATATGGTTGCAATGGTGGTCCCTGACCCTGTTCTTGCACGACTATGGGAATCCGATCGATTGACATGTTTTCTTCTTTTTTGCTGAGAACGGGCCCTGTGCGAAAATCGACAGGGATAGTTCGAAAGACGCGTTTACGTTGAGTGATGGCCTCTTATTTAGTCAAAAATGAATATTGGCGAAGCGATTGGGCGATAAAAATGAGACCTTTGACTTAAGGTCCAGTACCTGACTTTGCCGCTCGCGGTTCGTCACTAATTTTCCCTATAACAATATGCATTTTATAGCTTTTCCCGGCCATACGGGCCGCTCCCAAGGAAATAGCACTGAACGGCTGCTGTGAACTTTCTGTGCCCACAAGCTGTGATGTTTCCAGCGACGGTACTCGTATGGGTTGAGACATTCTTATGGGTGGGCCGCCATGAAGCCGCCACATTTCAACCGCCAAAAAATCTTATTCGCGTCAAAATAAGACCGCCTTGAAGGGTCTTCTTGTTTGATAGGAGTTAATGAGTCTTTTTCGCCACTTTGGCACCGGTACGAGTTTTCTGCTCAACTCCAGTACAAGGTTTTCTGCTGTGACCGATATGAACCCTACCGTTGCCGCCGAGCAAGAAGCTGTCTTCTTTGCTCGCGAGAGCTTTCTTGGCGAGCTCAAGACCCTGAACCGAGATCATCCGAATACCGGCTTTGGTATTTCTCTGCACACGCATTCCGGAGAACACTATCTGCTGGCCAATGCACGTATGCCTTTACCTGCCGTAAAATCCGAAGGTTTCCCGACCGGGCGCCGTGTTGCGCGACTTGAAAACGGCGACCGCTTCAGCTCGATTGAAGTGCTGGCGGATTCCAAAGCCTACGAAACCATTTCTCCGTGTGCCGAGGCCGAGATCCTCGGTAACGCACTGGATCTGATCGCACGTATCGACACTCTGACAAGCATCCCGTCTGGGCGCGTGTCACACGAACCCCAGATTGCTGCTACAGGAACCGGAGGTTAAGCATGGCGCGCAACGATCACCTTTTGTCTGTCGGCAACGAAGCATTGGCCCCGATGACCTCTGCCATGTCTTCACTGACGACGCAGATCGATCACTTGACTGAGGTGGCTGATGCGCGCTCCTCGGCACGGCTGGCCACCCTCAAGACGCGGATGGAAAACTTCACCGCCAGCATCACGATGGTGGGTCAGGTCAAGGCAGGCAAATCATCGATTGTGAACATACTGGCCGGGCGCCCTGCCCTGCTGCCGTCGGATGTCAACCCATGGACGTCTGTGGTCACGACCCTGAACATCAACACACGCCCGCCAGGCGATACTAAAGCCAAGTTCACATTCTTTGAGCAGGAAGAATGGGACAATCTGATGGTCGGCGGCGGTCGTCTGGGGGAACTGGCGAACCGGGCTGGCGCAGATGATGAAATGGACGACATCCGCCGTCAGATCGGTGAGATGAAAGCCAAATCCGAAGAACGCCTTGGCAAGCATTTTGACCTGATCCTCGGCCAAAGCCATCAATACGATCACTTCGATGAAGAACTGATCAAACGATATGTGTGCCTGGGCGACGAAGACGATCCGGATATCGACCCGAAAACCGGTCGCTTTGCTGATGTCACCAAGTCGGCTGAGCTGTATATGGATATCCCGCAATATCCGATCGCTCTCAAGCTTTGCGATACACCCGGCGTTAACGATACATTCATGGTGCGTGAACAGATCACGCTGCGCAGTTTGCGCGGTTCTGAGGTCTGTGTCGTGGTTCTGGCGGCAAGTCAGGCGCTGACCACGATGGATATGGCCCTGATGCGTATAATCGCGCAGTTCGAGAACCGTCAGATTGTCCTGTTCGTCAACCGCATCGACGAACTCTCGGATCCGGTCAATCAGGTGCCGGAAATCCGCGACCGCATTCAGGACACGCTGAAACAGAACAATATCGATACCAACACCAGCGTCGTCTTTGGCAGTGCTATCTGGGCCGAAGCAGCCCTGACCGGCAATCCGGATATTCTGACCGAAGAGTCGCGTGAAGCCCTGAATACCTTCTACCTGGCGGCCGGGTTTGGGGATCAGGCGGCTTCACTGGACAAAATCTGGGCACTGTCCGGCCTGCCCGATCTGCTTTTGGCTATCAACGAACGTATTGCCGAAGGGGCCGGGTCTCGACTGATGGACCGTGTGCGCCACCGGGCCCGAAACATCGCCAGCCAAATCCGCGCGACAGCGGTCGCCAAGAACCTGTCCGACGGCGAAGGCGTCGCTCGGGACCTAGACGGCGTGTCGCCCGAAGAGGCCATCAACACGATGTCGGCGGAATACGATAAGAAAGCTGCCGAGTTGACAAATGCGTTGCGCGACAAGGTGTTGGAGCGTCTGAACTCGGCCGAGGCCAGCTTTGTCAAACGCGCAACGGACTCTTTGATCGCGCATCTTGAGAAGAATGGCGAACAAGGCACCTGGCAGTATGACCCGGCGGGTCTGCGTACCCTGCAAAAGGCCGCCTATTTCAGCTTTGCCCGCGCTATGCGGAAAGACGCCGGGGCTCTTTATAACACAGCTGCTGCTGATGTTGAGGCGCTATATCATAAGATACTCGGCAACCACCTGGGTGAATTCAGCATAGAAGCGCCCATCGTGCCTCGCGTGCCTCCACCACTTGGCATTGGCCGGACGATTGCTCTGGACTTGCAAAGCACCTGGTGGCGGCGATGGTGGCAAAAGCGCAAGGGCTTTGAAGCATACGCTGCGGATTACACGCGCTTGATAGCGTCTGAGGCAAATTCGATCACCAAGGACATCGAAGAAAACCAAGTCGCAGCAGTGTTGGAAAATGTCCGCGCGATCCTGATGGATTTCATGCGCGAGCAGAAAGAAACCTTGCTGAGCATCTCGTCGACGGCTGATAAGAACGCAGGTCAGACTGCGGCGGCGATGGCGGATTTACAGCCCCAGAAATCCAAGGACGAGATTCTGGGTGACATCCTAAAAGATCTAAGCAACGAAGCGGCATAAGTAGAAAAATGGCAAAAGATACACAATCACGCTTTGTTTCACCGAAGGCATGGGAACGTATCGAGCAGTGGTCCCGCCGTAAACCGGTTTTCGCTCTGATGGGCGAATTCAGTGCCGGTAAGTCTACGTTGATGAATTTTCTGTTGCGAACGCAGACCTTGCCGACGCAGGTCACTGCAACACAACTGCCTCCGGTCTGGTTCAGCTGGGGTGATCGTGCACCCTATATCAAGCGTCATGATGGCTCTGTCGAAACTATAGAATTGGACGATCTAGAATCTGTTGGTGTCAATGACGCGCAGTTTATCCGCGTATTCCTTGAGGCCGATATCCTTGAGGCGGTGGATCTCATCGACACGCCCGGAATCTCGGATCCTAAAATCTCGACGGATGTCTGGCAGCGGGCCGTGGGTCAGGCGAATGGCGTTTTGTGGTGTACCCACGCGACCCAAGCCTGGCGCGAGACAGAGCGTGCAACATGGGTATCCCTGCCTGAACGTTTGCAGCACAATTCGCTGCTATTGGTCACCCGCGCGGATGCTCTGAATCTCAAGGACCGTCAAAAGGTTCTGCGCCGCGTGAACCGCGAGGCCGGGCATCTGTTCAATCGGTCTATTCTGTTTTCCGCTCGGGATGCAATTGTCGCGCGTGACAAGACCGGCGACGCAGAGATGTGGTCGCGCAGCGGTGGTGGCAAGATGATCGACAGTTTCCTGGAGATCACAGAGCAGATCATGGACAATCGTGCCGATCAACTGGCCCGGTATCAGATTGACAAAAGTCAGTCAGACGCCCCGAAAGTGCAGCCCATGCGCCCTGCACGCTCATCGGACAGTGACGCGCAGGTCGAAGCCGCGCCCTTGCGGTTGGTTAACCCGTTGGAAACAGACGCTCAGCCCGCGCAGAACGACACCGCGGTTGTCACCAGCTTTCCTGTTCGGCCTGCGCGCGTGGAGCGGCGCTCGGATGAGGCCGAACGCGTGCGGATCGACGCTGAAGAAGCTGAACGTATGCGGACCGAAATGGTCTCGGAGCCGGATCCCCTGCCCGAAGAGCCGGATACAAGCGATGATTTGCGCGCCTTCTTCAGGGACACGTCGAATGATCCTTTGGAGCTGACCAATGTGGCCGGCCTTGAGGATGCAATCGACGAATTCGAACTGTCAGACGAAGCGGATCTTGATGACGAGATTGATGATCTGTCGGAAGAGGTGGCTGACGTAGAGGTGATCGAGGCGCAAGCTGACGAGATTGACAATACCGATGATGTTCTGACTTCGCTTCACAGCACTTTGCGAGACGCCCCGGTCGACACAGATGTCTCGGGCGAAAAGGCCGAAGAGATCGACGAGCGCGAAGATCGCGGCATCGAGGTTTCGGTATCCTCTATCGCAGCTTTGATGGCGGCTCAGCCCAACATCACTGCTGAAGACTATGAACCGGAGCCCGAGAACAGTGGTTTGATCGAAGCGGCTCTGTCAGATCGGGTGGATGCAGTCGATTCAAATGTCGCGGCGCTGGGAGATCTGCCGGAAGTTGCCGTTGGATCCCCTTTGAGTGCAGCCGCAATGTGGCGGGAAGTAGCAAGTAGTGAAGACTTGCCTGAAGATGCAGATGGCTTAAAAAACGTGTTCAAGGCATTTTTGGCTGAGTTTGATCAGATCGCAATCGAACACAGCGCGAAGCAGACGAAGGAAGTACTGCAATCCATTCCAAAAGCAAAAGAAAGTAGTGCGGCGGAATGGCATGTGTTGTAGAGATCGTCGAATTAGGAAAATGGTCAAACCTATAGGGATAACAAATAGTTAGATGTCAATTCAGGAGGCATTGAGCACGGCAATCGAAAAGATACCCGACTGCGTTGCAGCCGGGTATGTCGATATGGAAACAGGGATGCTTCTGGGGAGTTGCGTCTCGGATCCGGAATGCGCGGAGTCTTTGGACATATTGGCAATCGCTGTGGCCAATCTTTTTCAAGGGCGCGGGGTTGCCGCGTTTGAAGCGCTAATGCGTCAGACTGGACGCGACGATGCGGAGAATACAGGGTTTGGTGAGATCGCTGTGTTCTCGAAAGATCGCCTAAACATTTTTTTGCGGACCAAGGAATATCCTGATCATGTGGTCTGCTATATCTGCCGCAACAGCGCAAATGTGGGATTGGCGCTGACAAAATCACATCTCAGCCTGGGGCCGGTTGCGGCCGCAGTCTGAACGGGACCAGAGGGGGTCACGGTATGATGGATACTGACATTCTGGGCATGCTTGAAGATATCGGGCGGTCTTCGGTGGCACGGTTGTCGCCAGCTGTGATGATTACGGGGGACTCCGCTGTGTCCCGGCGCTCGGCAATCCTGCGCGCCATTCGCGGTACGGTCCTGCCACGTCGGTTAGAGTTTACAGCCGCCAATGGGGCGTGTCTGGCACTTGAAGTGAACAGCTCGCGGGTCACGGACGTCTTTCAAGTGCCCGATGGGCCGACGCCGGATTTCGAAACCGAAACGCGTGACGCACTGGTTGAAAAGTTGGCGCAGCTGGTGTCAGACATCGCAAACGCCCCTGCCCCGCTTCAGCTGATGTCGGGTAAGCCGGATTCAGCTCTTGAGGCCGACGACGTGGGTTTGACGTTCAGCGAAATCGAAAACGCGTGCGCTGCCATAGATATATCCGCTGAACCGATTGTTTCGGTCGTGCCAGACATCGACGCTTCGGAAGAGGATGAACCGTCCACGGTTGAAGATAGCCCTGCCAACTTGGCCCAGAAGTTCTTTGATCATGCGGGCCGTTTCGCCACAGGCCGTATGTTGCTCGACGGGACAAGCAACGCCGCTTTGGCTTGCGAGGGTTCCTGTCAACCTTCCCAAGACTTGCATCCCGATCAGGAGGTTTTGGCACGTTTCGTGGCTGATCTTGCAGGTTGGGAGAATGATAGTCAGGAGGAGTTTGACAGCCCCCATCTCATTGTCATGCGGCCATCGGGCGGAAAGGGCGCGGGAATGGCGGTGCTGAGCGACAGCGATCAAATAGCGGTTGCTGTCCACGATGCGCGCAAGTTGGGGGCGGTCGTCAATCTGTGGACCTCTTTACAGGGGGTAGCTGAATGATTGCCTCCATAGCATTCAAATTTTCGATTAATTCAATCCGTTTTAGTGTGACCAAGGTAGTGAGTAATGAGTGATACACATCGCCGCGAGCTTATACGCATCGCAGAAGACATGAATGAAACCAGCAATGACGAAACGCGGCATTTCATTTCGCGCATCATCGGAGATCTGGGAAGTCTGAAGCCGTCAATCGCATTTGTAGGGCAGATCAAGGCAGGAAAATCACGTTTGATCAACGGGTTCACCGGGCAGGCTGAATACCTGCCGTCAGACGTTAACCCGTGGACCACCGTGATCACCGACATGCATTTCGGGCATCCCTCTGGTCGGACCGATGGGGCTGAATTTCATTTCTTCGACAATCACCAGTGGCAATCCCTGATCGCCGAAGGTGAAGAACTGCGCAACATGTTCCCCGATGACGAGGACAGCTATAAGCGCGAGATGATCGAAGAACAGGTCGAGGCCATGAAGACCCGGGCACGCCTGCGTCTGGGCGACAGCTATGAACAGCTGTTGGGACAACACCACGATCTTGATCAACTCAACTCGGACGATCTGGCGCGCTATGTATGCGCCGGAGATGATCCTGCCGAAGATGGCGGTGTCGATCCGGGCAGTGATCGTGGGCTTTACAGCGACATCACCCGCAAGGCTGAAGTCTATTTCGACATCGGACATTTCCCGTTCCCATTAACCGTCACGGACACGCCGGGGGTCAACGATCCGCTGTTGATCCGCGAAGAGATTTCGCGCCAATACCTCAAGGAATCCGATTTCTTCGTGGTGGTTCTGTCCGCGCATCAGGCGTTGTCACGCGCGGATCTCAAACTGTTCCGCCTGATGCAGGCGCTTGAGCTTGGTCAGATCGTTGTTTTCATCAACCGTGTCGATGAACTGGGTGGCGGGCCCGAAGACGCGACCAAAGTGCGTCTGGATGTTTTGGACGGTCTGGAGAAGGCGCTCGGTAATTCGGACATCGACGTTCTGATGGGCAGCGCTCAATGGGCTCATTATGCGCTGACCGGCGACGAAACCGGCGTGAACCATGACCATGTCCTGGCGTGGCTGCGAGCGCACCCGGAACAGATGCAGCAATACCTGAACGGCGTTGCCGAGATCAAACAAGGCCCCGGGCCGATCAGCCGTGAGGCCGTGTTGCGCTTTGCTGCAATGATCGCTTCGGGACTACCGGATTTGCGCCGTCATGTTACCAAAGCTCTGACGGACGGGCCTATTGACGAACACCTTCGGATGGCGTGGCAGCATCTTGACAGTTTCGCGCGAGGCGAGCTTGAGCGGTCCCAGGTTCATCTGCGGGCGCTGCAAGATGAAAACAATTCCGACGCACGTAGCGCAGATGACAGTGACAAGACCCTTGGTGAGTTGCGCAAACTGATTGCCGATAAGACACAAGACATTACCCGGGACATGGATGATGTCCTGTCCAATCTGCGCGGGGTAATGGATGATACAGTCGCTGAATCCGTCTCGGCCGTAGTACGTGGACCGAATGGTCAATCGCCTCTTCTGGCCAAAGGGGGTGCGACCGAACTGAACTTTACCCCCCTGCGGGAACACATGCGGGAACTAATGCAAGGCGCGTCGCAAGTGGTGCGCCAGCGTATGCTGAGCGAGCTCTATACCATCGATATGCAATGCAATGCGGCTTTGCGTGCATTGCCGGGTTGGCAAGAACCGGTCGATAGTCGCATGAACACCAGCGCTGTTCGTTGGTTCCGACCCGATACCACTGCGCTCACCCGTGGAATTACGGTCGAGTTGCGTGTAAACTGGCTATCGCGCCTGATCTCGCGCAACAGCGTTGTGACGCAGGCAGAACGGATGATCGTGCAAGAGTTCGAGCTGATCGGCGACGACCTGATCGACACGACACGCGACAACTTACTGGAACGGCTGAATACAGTTTTGGATCACTACGTGGCCCTGTTGGCGGGCCATTTCGAACATCGCTCTGGCGCGGGTGAATTGAATGCTCAGGCCGAAGCACAAACTGCATTCGACCGGGCGCGCCGCATTGCTATGGATCTTGAAAGTGTCTTTGGAACAGGCAGTGTGGACGAACGACTAGCAGAGGCTGCGGAATGATTGAATTTCCCGGAACCGAACAGGAAGTGCGCCAGCTGGAGCGTTTTCTGACCGCGACTGAAAAACTGTCATCGGATGCAAAGTTGGAGGACATGCGCGCACGGGCGCTGGCCCATGCCGAGCGGCTGTCCAACGCGGTCAATATCGGGTTTGCCGGGGAATTTGGCGCGGGCAAGTCGAGCCTGGCAAATATGCTGGCCGGTGCAGATATTCTGCCCACAGGCCCACAGCATCTGAAACTGCCGCTTGTGATCGTGGCTTATGCCGATGTGCCTGAGACGACCGTGGGCTGGTGGAACAAGGAACCCAAGACCTATTCCGGGATCGCGCTTGAAAAAGCGGCGGCGGATGATCCGGATTTCATCTCGGTGGGGATCAACACGCCTGCCCTTAAGGAAATCTCGCTGTTTGATCTTCCTGGGTCGGGTGCCTTGGACGATACGTATAAAAAAACTCTGGATCTGCTGAAGTTTGTCGACTGCGCCATCTGGTGCACAAACGGTACAAATGCATGGCGCGAGACTGAGCGCCACTTGTGGTCGAAGGTGCCGCCTGAACTTCGCGCGAACAGTCTGTTGGCTGTTACTCATGCCGACCTGCCGCCGGTACAAGGGTCACTGGACCGTGTTCTGGCACGTCTCAACAAGGAAAAAGATGGGATGTTCCGTGAGATTGTGCCGATTGGTACCCCGGTAGCGGTCAAAGCGATGGCTCAGGAGCCGGAACCTGACTTTGCTCTGTGGGAGACATGCGGCGGACAGAACCTTGCCGAACAAGTTCTGGATGCAGCGTCCAATCGGAGGCGCAGTGATCTGGATGCCGCTCGAAAGGATTTGCAGCAGGAGTTTCTGCCGTACCTCGAAGAGCTTGAGGGTCCCGAACCTGAACCGGCCGTTTCTGATACACCTGCGATGCACGCGACTCTGGGCTCGGCCCTGCCGCCATTGAACAATCCCATCCTCGAAGATTGGCTGGCCGCAATTGCCAGCATTTATGAAGACCTTCGCGAGTCGTCCAACATCGAACCCGCAGCATTCTTGCATAGCTGCCAGGAGATCGTGGAAGACTTCGCTGAACGGCTGGAACAAGGGGGTGAGATCGACCCCGACGCAGATTGGATTCCGGCGGAATTCGAGAAGGCAACGGACCTGTTGTTGCTGCTGCAATTTGAAAGTGGTGATGCGCCTTTGAATGACGCGATCAGCATTCTTGCGCAGCTGGGTGACAACCTTGCCTGGGCCGGCAGCACAGTTGCCGCAGCGCAATCCAAAACCGGCACTTAATAATTTCTCGTTAAGATTGAGCGCGACTCAGCGATTCGAAGGGCCGAGGAATCGGCCCTTTATTGTTTCGAATTCGTAGACCAACCACTGGATTTTGGGGTGTACGTTTTCACTGATACCGTCTTGTCGATCAATATATAGTATCATCACAACCGAAAAGCACAATATAAGCCAAAATCGAAAAAACGGTCCATAGTGAAGCCACGAGGCGGCCCCAATAAAGTCAAATTTGAACCGTCTAACCGTTCTCAAGTGTCCTGCGGTTGTTTTGGTTGTGAGTTCGTGGGCTGTCGGCCCTGTTTATTTAAGCCGCAAAAAACGAGTAAAACGGGCGGATTGAAATGAGCCACAACCAGGCTGTCGGTGCGACGCACGACGAACCAAAAATTGAAGGATTGCAACCTGGCGCGAAATTGTTGCGCGGGCAGTATGAAATCCTTCGCTTCCTAAGCAACGGTGGATTCGGAATTACCTACCTGGCGCGCGACAGCCTGGAGCGCGACGTAGTGATCAAGGAGTGTTTCCCCGGTGCCTTGTGTCGCCGAAACGGTGATTTGGTCGAGCCCAATGACCCGTCCTACAAGGAAGATCTGCGGGCTATCATTGATCTGTTCATTCAGGAAGCCCGCAATCACGCACGCCTTGTGCACCCCAACATCGTCGACGTGCATCAGGTGTTTGAAGACAACGACACCGCCTATATCGCGATGGATCTGATCCGTGGTTGCGATCTGCTCGATTACGTTGAAAACCCTGAAAACGACACGGGTCCGGACTTTATCGTGCAGGTCACGGAAAAGATGTTGTCGGCGGTTTCGTTCATTCACCAAAGCGGCATGTTGCACCGGGACATTTCACCGGACAATATTCTGATCGATGAGAACGGTGATCCGGTCCTGATCGACTTTGGCGCAGCGCGTGAACAGGCGGCCAACAAATCTGCGGCTCTGCTAACCCTGCGTGTCATCAAAGATGGTTACTCTCCGCACGAGTTTTATGTCCGGGGTGCGGAACAAGGACCGAGCAGCGATCTCTATGTTCTGGCAGCAACTCTTTACCACGCCATCAGTGGCGAACGCCCCGTAGACGGGCAGAGCCGTTTGAACGCCTTCAATAACGGGCAGGACGATCCCTATGCCCCGCTGACGGGACGTTTCGAGGGATACCCCGAAGGTTTCCTTGAAGCGATTGACAAGGCGATGGAGGTTCACGCCACAGACCGTTTGCAGACAGCGCTGGACTGGTTGCGCATGTTCCGTGGCCCGGGTGTGATGTTCGACACCTTCGCCTATCGTCCGGTTTCGGTGATCGTCGGTATGGACCGCAAGGACAAGGAACAAGAAAAAGCACGCGTCAAAGCTGAAAGCGAAAATGCCGAAGCGGTTGTGACGGCCCTTCTGGCTGGCAATGCAGATATCGTTGTTGGAAACGACGAACAGAAGAAGAAAGAAGAACTCGCCAAGATTGCGGCAAAGGAAGAAGCTCCTCTGGCTGTCGATACCGTTGTTCAAAGCGGCTCTGGTGGAAGCGGTAAATTGATCGCCGGAGCGGCCGTGGTCGCAGTTGCCTTAGCGGCAGGTGGGTTTTTCGTCATGTCAGGGGACAAGCCAGAAGAAAAGGCCGAGACCCCGGTTGAGCAATCCGCAGTGGATGTTCAAACAGCCGAAACGGAAGCACCCGTTGCGGAGGAGGCTTCCGCCACTGAAGCGCCTGAGGCCGTAGTGGTCTCGGATCCTGCCCCAGCGCAGGCAGAGCCTGTCGAGCAGGCACAAGAAGACGTTGTAGAGCCCGTTGCCGTGGAAACAACACCCACAACAGAAGAAACGTCGGCGGTTGTGACGCAGACGGCAGAAGCACCAGAAACCGAAGCGGAACCCACGGTGGTCGCAGACTCCGCAGTTCCTGCGGCCCAACAGGTGTCCTTTGCCCACTGGGATGTGGAAATTCCCTTCCAGACGTCTCAACGTCGCGGCTCGACGGGGCCGACAATTGCAATCACCGGGATAAACTCCAATCAGGATATGAGTGTGGTTGGCGAATGGGTACAGCGTGGAGCTGTAATCTTTACCCTCAACGGCAAACCTGTGCGCCAAGATGTATCCTTCGCTGCGCAAGTTCTTGACACTCTGAGCATTGATCCCGACGGCTATACCCGAGTGGCGGCCCGCTATCGTCCGCTTGGACAGACCCGGGCTCAGAATGGTCTGCTTGCCCTTCCGGTGATGCGGTCCGTGGGGTTGGAGAACGGCTATGCCTTCTCAGTGAGCAGTTCGGGTAACGAAAGTTGGCAGACAGAAGTCACGTCCGTTCCGGGAGATTACGCGGGCAGCTTGCAACAAGGCGATATCCTACTGAGTGAAAGCCAGACGGGAGCAAATCTGGACGGTTCAGACAGTCTTGACGCAATGCTGGTCGAGCTTGTCTCAGAAGGCCGTGCGGTCGCCCAGCTGACCGTCCTGCGAAATGGGGTCGAAACGAACGGAACCATGCCGCTTGCACAGGAGTAATCTGACCGGTTCGTTGTGATCTGCCAGTGTGTGTTTGCTGAGGGTGGCACCCAATTCTGCCACCCCGGCGGGAACCGGCCCGCCGCAGAATGTACCAGTTTCCTTGAGTATTCATCGAGTGTCTCTGTGCCGTGAGCGCGGGGATAAGTAGCAGCCCCTCGGCACAAGTTGTTCGTGCCGCCAAATTGAAGGTGTCGACACCATGTTTAAATACAAAAGCCCTCTGAGCCGGCTTCTCGAAGGTGCCGGCAAGACCAAAGAAGAAGATACGTCTGAAAAGGCGGAGGCGACAGAAATCGCCGCGTCTGAAGAACAAAAGCAAGAGCCGATAGCGGACTTCAACGCGCTGCGCGCTGCATTGGCCGGAGGGAACACGACATCCGAACCTTATGAAGAAACGGATGAGCTGATCCCGGAAGAGAAAATGCCAGAGTTCGATGAGGCTGAGGTCACTGAGGTGGAAGAGCCCGTTGAAGAGTCCATCTTTGCCGAAGCGCCCACCGACGAAGACGACGCGCCGACGCTGGACTCGGCAGTTGAAAACACGGCTGATCCGATTGAGGACGAACAGGTTATCACCCTGCACGTGGCTGACGAACCTGTCTCGGCCCCGGTAGAAGAAGCCACGGAACAGGTCGAACCTGAAGTTGCCGAGATGCAAGACACGGCAGCCGAGCCAGCGGTAGAAGCCGAGGTGGAAGACCTGCAGGTTCAAGAACCCGAACTGGTTGAAGAGATCGTTGAGCCTGTTGCTGAGACTGCCCAACCTGCCCCTGCTCCGGCAGAAGATCGCCGCTCACGCGTTAAGACAACCTTCCTGGGTTTCGAGCGGGCCGATACACATGTGCAAGACCTGATCGAAACCGCAGCCCCCGTGGCAAAAACGGAAACCGCGCAAAAGACTTTCCCCGTTGGCTGGCTGGTTGTCACTGCTGGTCCCGGACGGGGTGCTAGCGTCACACTGACCGAAGGTCTAATGCAGATCGGTCGCAACGATGACCAAGCTATTCAGCTGGATTTCGGCGACACCGGCATTTCACGTTCGAACCATGCTGTCATTGCCTACGACCCTGAAGATCGCAAATGTTATCTGGGTCATGGCGGCAAGGCCAACCTTGTGCGCCTCAATGGCAAACCCGTGCTCAGCACTGTTGCCCTGTCAAACGGTGACCTGATCCGTATCAGCGAATCCTCTCTTCGGTTCATGGCCTTCTGCGACGAAGGTTTTGATTGGCGGGATTCTTAATAGATGCTGGCGACCCCGGCATATGATGTTGCGCTGATCCTGAACCAGGGTCAGCGAGAGACGCAGGAAGACGCCATTGCTGCACGCATGTTTGATGCGTCCGCTGCGGGTTACGTCGTTATCGCGGACGGAATGGGTGGTCATGACGCAGGTGAGGTCGCGTCAGAAATGGTGGTCGCAGCCTGGCGTGACGCGCTTGAGGTCGAGCTTGAGGCCGAGACCCTGAATGAGAGATCCGCGATCGATGCGCTACCCCTGGCCGCGATGCAAGCCAATGCCGCGATCGCCGCTCATAACGAGGAACAGGGCGAGAGCTTCAATATGGGCGCGACCCTTTTGGGCATCCTGCTGCTGGGGCATCGCGTTTACTGGATATCGATCGGAGACAGCCCCCTTTACCTGTTCCGCGATGGGACGTTGTCTCAGGTAAACGAAGATCACTCGATGGCGCCCGTGATCGACGAAAAGCTGGCTGCCGGAGAGATCACGGAAGCTGAAGCCAAGCATATGGACCGAAACCAGCTGACCTCGGTCATCATTGGTGGTGGCATCCCCAAGGTGGATTGCCCGGAAGAGCCGTTGCTGGTGTCGCCGTCTGACATCCTGATCCTTGCCAGTGACGGATTGCAGTATCTTAGCGACAACGAAATTCAGTCAGTTCTGAAGGAACACGGGCAGGCTCTTGCTCAGGACATAGCCGAAGCTTTGCTTGCGGCGGCCCTGGCCAAAGGCGATCCGGATCAGGACAACCTATCCATCGCCGTCGCGAAACTCACAAGAAATTAAACAGGCTAAGCAACAGGACCCATGAGAAAAAATCTTATCATATCCAGCCTTGCCCTCGCAGCGGCCACCGGAGCTGCTTCGGCGCAAGAGGCGTGTTCAAGCTATGAAATTCAACGCGGCGATAGCCTGCGGGAGTTGGCAATCGAGGTTTATGCGACCGAAGATTTTCGCATTATTTTCGATGCGAACCGCGATGTCATCGGCTCTAACCCCAACATCATTCGTGTCGGCGATGTTCTGGAACTGCCCTGTCTCGAAGATGTCGGACGTGCTCCGGTGCTAGCCGATACCGAAGCAGAACGGCTGGCGGCTGAAATGGCGGCAGAGCTGGTGAAGGCCGCCGAGGAACGTGCCGAAAAGGCCGTTGCCGAAGCTGAAGCCCGCGTTGCGGCTGCGGAGGCCGAAGCAAAGAAGGCGAGTGAAGAGGCCGTTGTTGCAGCACGGGTTGCAGCGAAGGAAGAGATTGAGGCTGCCCGGTCGGAAGCCGCAGCTTTGATCCGGAACGCCGGAACGGGAGAACGCCCCGAAATTCGTGATCGTCAGTTGCTGCTGATCACTGGCAGTAACTACGCTCCGTTTACCGATGAATCGCTGCCGAACCGGGGTCTGTATACGCATCTGGTTGAGACAGCCATGTTTCGCGCCGCACCAGAGCAAGCCTACAAGATTCAGTTCGTGAACGACTGGTCATCGCATTTGGACTTGTTGATGCCGACACTGGCCTTTGACGGCACCTTCCCGTGGTCGCGCCCCAATTGTGAGGAAGCCGCGGCACTGTCGGAAAGCGACCGTAACCGGTGCGAAACCTACAACTTCTCAAACCCATTCTATGAGGTCGTGGACACGTTCTTTGCCCGTGAGGGATCAGGATACGAGCAGACGTTGACCTATGCCGACTTTGCCGGAACGACGATCTGCCGCCCGGAAGGCTGGTCACTGTCTCATATGGACGTGGTGAACCTATACGAGCCGGTTATCAAACTGCTACGCCCGACTTCGCCGGATGATTGCTTCCACGCCCTGATGGAGGGCACTGTCGATATCGTGGCAATCGAAGCGCATCTGGCGGTCGAAGCCATCGATCGGCTCGGATATCAACACCGGATTATCGAAAACCCCAACCTGGCGGCCATCAAGTCGCTTAACGTCATGACCCACAAAGATAATCCTGACGGGGAAGCAATCCTTGAGACGCTGAACCAGGGTCTGGCAATCATGCAGCAATCGGGCGAATGGCGAGACATCGTTTCAACCGCCCTGCGTCATCAAATGGAAAATGGATAAGGCCCCGATCTGGCCTGACAAACTAAAGTCTGGAGGAAGTGGACATGTTTAACGAGAAGATGAAGAAGGTAGCGCTTTCAGCAACCGCTATTACCGCTCTGAGCGCGGGTGCCGCTGCAGCACAGGAAGCTTGTACCAACTATACCGTACAAGACGGTGACACCATGGCGACAATTGCCATCGCGGCTTATGGAACGTCGAACTATCAGCCGATCTTCAACGCGAACCGGAACGAAATTACGAACCCCAACTCTCTCGAGCCGGGATTGGTTCTGGCCCTGCCTTGTGAAGACGGAAGCCTGCCGAATGGTCAGACCGCACAGGAAATCATCGCGGCTGAAGAACAACGCGCGGCCAGCGTCAAGCGTTCGAGCGTTTACCAGCCGCCAATCAAGCTGGTAACCGGCAACGGCTGGGCCCCTTTCGCGGACGAATCGCTGAACGGTGGCGGTGCGATTACACGCTTGGGCACCACAGCTCTGCAGCGTGGCGGAAACGCGCGGGATTATTCGGTCAGCTTTGTGGATGACTGGAATTCGCACCTGGAAACCCTTTTGCCGCTGGGCGCCTTTGACGTCTCCATGGCGTGGAACATGCCGGACTGCACCAATCGCACTTATGAATGGTCGTGGGAAACCGAAGTGCGCTGCACTCAGTTCGACTCGTCCGTACCAGTCTATGACATCGTGGTCGGCTTCTACACCATCCCCGAAAGCGACTTTGCTGGCGCAACAACCTTTGAAGAGCTGAAAGGCGCCACGATCTGCCGTATGGACGGTTGGTTTATCCACGATCTGGAGCAGGAAGGTCTGCACAACGGTGAAACCATGACGCTGATGCAGCCGATCACTGCGCGCGAGTGCCTTGATGCTGTCCTGACCGGCACTGCAGATGTTGCAACCTTTGAAGTTCAGTTGTTCTCGGACACAATGGTTGAAATGGGTCTGAATCAGAACGACCTGGTCGAGAACCCGTTCGTGACTTCGCTGTCTTCGCTGCGCTTTATCAGCCACCGCAGCAATCCGTTTGGCAAGCAATACCTGGCGATGCTGAACAAAGGCCTGAACGAAATGCGCGAATCCGGTGAATGGTATGCGGTCGTTTCCGACACGCTGCGCGAGCATAACGAGAAACTGATGGCAGCTTCGAACTGATCCCTCGGTTCAGCTGAAACTCTGGGGCCGGTGCTTGAACCGGCCCTTTTTTTGTTTGCTGAAGCAACAGTTCTCTCAGAATGACAAAATTTTGCCGTTTATCTGCTTCATAATGGTTGAATACGCGCTTCACTCTGAATCCGAAGCGCAATCATCTTTCCCTTGGTGGGACTTAGACAGCATGAGCCACGCATGATAGAAGGTGCATTGGATCTCAGGAAAAGGTCGACAACTCCGGTCAATAGGCCGGATTTGGACATCGCTGTTATTTTGCCCTGTTATAACGAGGCGGTTGCCATCGGCGAAACCGTCAAGCAATTCCGAGCGGCCCTGCCGGACGCGGTCATTTACGTCTTCGACAACAATTCCACGGATGAGTCTGTCAGAATAGCTGAAGAAGCGGGCGCCTTGGTCTTTTCCGAACCCTATCAAGGCAAAGGCAATGTGGTGCGAAGGATGTTTGCCGATGTGGATGCCGACGTCTACGTTATGGCCGACGGGGATGCGACCTATGACAGTTCAGCAGCACCAGAGTTGATCAACCTTCTCGTGTCACGGAATCTGGATATGGTTAACGGTGCGCGTGTGAATGACGAGATCGAAGCGTATCGGAGAGGCCACAAATTCGGAAACGCATTGTTCAGCGGCCTAGTGAAGTTTTTCTTTAAAAGCAAAATCGACGATCTGCTCTCGGGCTATCGCGTTTTCAGCAAACGTTTTGTCAAAAGTTTCCCTGCGGTTTCGAACGGATTTGAGATTGAAACCGAGCTCACGGTCCACGCAATGCAGATGCGTATGCCGATTGGTGAGGTCAAGACCCGGTACTTTTCACGATTGCCGGAGTCAAACTCCAAATTGGCCACATTCTCTGATGGATGGCGTATTCTCAAGATGATCGGCCTGCTGATCAAAGACGAAAAACCCGTTCCGTTTTTCTTGTCTTTGGCTTTGTTGGTCTTCCTGCCTTCCCTCTTCGTCTTTGTGTCCGTTTTCCGCGAGTTCCTGGAAACTGGGCTTGTTGAACGAATCCCGTCTTTGGTCGTCGCTGTGTCTGGATTCGTTGCCACGATGTTGTCGATTGTATGCGCACTCATCTTGCAATCTCTTGCCCTAGCGCGAAGAGAAGCGCGCCGCCTGTCTTACTTGCGATATGAAGGTGTGGCGGCTTCTGGTGTTGGCCGGACTATGTCATCCGCCGTGAAGGCCGAAAGACGCCGGTTCGGCTGAAAGACTGAGATTTTCAATCCCCGCGGATGAAAGCTGGCAATGTTCCGTCGCCGTCGAGTTAGGCGTGCGTTGTGCGCCATAACATGGGGCTACCATCAGAATTGGCGATCTCAAAAAAGCAAATGACCAGCACCCCAAATGCTGGTCATTTTCTGAGTGAGTGATATAGCCCGAGGGCCTCACCAGTGAAATTCCGTGTTACCACAGGATTACCTTGGCTTGCATTTAACCGCTATTGGGGGAATCCCGTAGGTTTGAGAAATTTCTCTTTAAGCTCAGAAAAAATGGAAAAATGTTGAGACAGGTTTCTTAGTTTGCTTGAATGAATTTGCAATTAGCCGCAACGATCCCTTTTGGAACCAACGCGCCGTCAACCAACACATACGCGACAAAAAAAGGGACCGCGCAATGCGTCGGTCCCTTCCAGATTTCCAGCGGGTGCAAAGTGACCCGATGTCCCGTTGACGATTATCCGATGATCGCGTTCAACGTTGCACTTGGGCGCATTACAGCAGCCGTTTTTGCGGGATCGGTGTGGTAGTACCCACCCAGATCCGCAGCAGCACCCTGAGCCGCAGCAAGCTCTGACAGGATTTGTTCTTCCTTGTCGGCCAGCTCTTTAGCCAGCGGAGCAAACTCAGCTGCCAGATCAGCATCATCAGATTGTGCCGCAAGCGCTTCGGCCCAGTAGCGTGCGAACCAGTAATGGCTGTCGCGGTTGTCGGGCTGACCCACTTTGCGGCTGGGTGAACGGTTGTTATCCAGAATGCCCTGAGTTGCTGCTTCGGCCGCAGCGCCAAGAACGCCGGCTTTCGCGTTGCCTTTGCCGTCAGCCAGGAAGTTCAGAGATTCCCCAAGTGCGCAGAACTCACCCATCGAGTCCCAACGCAGGTGGTTTTCCTCAACCAACTGCTGCACATGTTTCGGGGCCGAACCCCCTGCCCCGGTTTCAAACAGACCGCCGCCATTCATCAGTTTGACAATCGACAGCATCTTGGCCGAAGTGCCCAGTTCGAGGATCGGGAACAGGTCGGTCAGATAATCCCGCAGCACGTTGCCGGTGATCGCAATCGAGTCATTGCCTGCAGTGATGGTCTCCAGCGACTGACGGGTTGCTTCGCGCGGAGCCATGATCAGGAACTTGTCGGCAACGCCTGCGGCCTCAAGTGCCGGTTTGACGTATTTGATCAGTTCCACATCATGGGCGCGGTTTGCATCCAGCCAGAAGATCGCCTCGGACCCGGTCAGGCGCTGGCGGTCCATGGCCAGTTGGATCCAGTTCTCGATAGGTGCTTTCTTGACGGTGCAAGACCGCCAGATATCACCGGCCTCGACGTCGTGGCTGTGCAGTGTTTCCCCATTCGCAAGAACGATACGGATCGTACCATCAGCAGGGGCTTGGAAGGTGGTAGGGTGCGAACCGTATTCTTCGGCCTTCTGCGCCATCAGGCCCACGTTAGCGACAGCGCCAGCGGTGGCTGGGTCAAGCGCGCCGTTGGCTTTGAAGAATTTGATGGTTTCGTCATATACCGGGGCATAGCAGCGGTCAGGGATCACACAATTGGTGTCACCCTTGGCGCCTGTCTCATCCCAACCCTTGCCACCTGCGCGGATCACGGCGGGCATCGAAGCGTCGATGATCACGTCTGAGGGGACGTGCAGGTTGGTAATGCCACGATCCGAGTCGACCATGTACATCGAAGGACGATCACCTTTGATCGCATCGATGGCAGCCATGATATCCGCGTTGTCTTTCACACGGTCCAACAGGTCGCCCAGTCCCGAGTTCGGGTTCACACCCAGTGCGTCCAGTTCGGAACCGAACTTCTCGAATACTGGGGCCAGCCATGCTTTGACGGCATAGCCGAAGATGATCGGGTCGCTGACCTTCATCATCGTTGCCTTCATGTGCAACGAGAACATGGTGCCGTCTTTCTTGGTGTCCTCAATGGCGTCGGCCAGGAAAGAAGATAAAGCTTTGACCGACATGAAGGTCGCATCAGCCACGGTGCCTTCTTCCAGTGGCCAAGCGTCCTTCAAGACGGTTACGCTCCCGTCTTTACCGACAAACTCGATCTTTGCGTTACCTGCCTGAGCAGCGGTAATGGTCGCGGACTTCTCGTTGGCATAAAAGTCGTTGCTGGCCATGGACGACACTTTGGTTTTGCCGTCCGAAGCCCATTCACCCATCGAATGGGGGTTCTTCTGAGCATAGTTCTTTACGGCTCGGGCCGCGCGGCGATCGCTGTTGCCCTCGCGCAGAACCGGGTTCACAGCCGAACCCTTGAGCGCGTCATACCGCACCCGGACTGCTTGTTCTTCGTCTGTGGCGGGTTCTTCCGGGTAGGCAGGAATATCATAGCCCTGCGCCTGAAGCTCTTCGATCGCCGCAACCAGCTGCGGGACCGAAGCTGAGATATTGGGCAGCTTGATAACATTGGCGTCCGGAGTTTTCACCAGCTCACCCAATGCGGCCAGATCATCGGTGATGCGCTGCGCATCTGTCAGCTTCTCGGGGAAGGTTGCCAAAATTCGCCCGGCCAATGAAATATCCTTGGTGCCAACGTTGACGCCCGCGGCAGATGCGAACTTGCGGATGATGGGCAGGAACGAGGCGCTGGCCAGCTCGGGCGCTTCGTCTACAATGGTATACAATATGTCGAAGTTCGATTTATCTACCATATTCTTTTACCTTTTTTAAGCCTTTCGGGGCGTGCGTTCCAAGAGTTAAGGCCACATTTGCGCGGCGCAGCAGGGGCGTGATTACGATACCGCCCCTGGGTGACTCTGTTTTGACAGGGCTTCCCTTAAATCACGTTGGGCTGGGAATCAATCGTATCTAGACGCGCGTTTTGCCACGGGCAGGAGGTTTTGCTTCCATGTGGGAGGGATTAACCGGATTGTGGACCAAGGTTTGAAAAGCCCACTTTCTGTTCCAAGTGGTGGATATAGTCATCAATCGCTTTGTTGATATGTAGCGTCGATCCCGCACGGGCTTGCGGGTCAACGGGCACGCCGGCTCCCTCTATAATATCAAGAAGGAGTTTTGGGGAGTAGGGGCCACCTTTTTCCAGGAAAGTGAGGTATTCCGCACGGGCGAGATCTGCCGCACCCAAAGCTGCGAAGGTATGGCTTCGCCTTATCCACTCAGTACCTTGCCCATGGATTACGTATCCAAGTAAAAGATCAATCGTTTTTCTGACAGAACCTTTGTCTCTCCACTGAATTTTGTTCTCTGCTTTCGCATAGGCCTCGGCGTACTCAACCCCCTTTTTCTCATCGCCGATTTTCATGTGGATCAAGGCAAAAAGCAACAAGTCTGCTGATGGATTGGGCGCAATCGATATTCTTTTCTCGATCGCGTTCAAGGCTTTTTCCAGATCATAACCGTAGCGCAGTTCATATGTGACGCGCGCATCGTGTGCCCATGGTTGATTCGGCCATTTCGCTTCAGCTTGTGCCAGATGACGTTCAAACGCCTCGGGTGGCATCGTGTCATAAAGCAACGTCAAGTACCGGGTGCCGGCATCTTCAAAACTCGGATCAAGTTCCAGGACTTTTTCATAGCCTTCCAACGCAAGGGGAACTTCACCCCATGTTCGCATCTTCTTTGCCACGTTGAACAAAACATATGTGCTGTTGGGGCTGATCTTTTGTGCCCGTTCCAAATCGGCCCGGGCACCGTCCTTGTCCTCCAGCGCTTTCTTGGAATAGCCGCGCCAGACAAGTGTAACTGCATCTTCAGGGTTCAAGGACAGCGCGCGATCTGCGTCCTCGATGGCTTGCTGGTAATGCCTGTGACTATGCAAAGCCTGCGCCCGTTTGGCGTAGTAGTCCCGACGTGCCTCCAACGGCTCGTCATTCAGATCAAGCAGCGCAGTGCAAGCCGGGATAGCCATTTCCGATCCACAGCCCATTCCACAGGCCGCGCGCAGCTTGACGTATTCCCTTTCAGCTTTCGAAGGCGTGTTAAACGACAGTAAAAGTGCCGTGCAAACGACGATCAACGCGGCGAGGCGAGTGCCCATAGTACCCTAAAAACAAATGTGTTTCTACTATAGGTAGTTATTCTAGGGGGCAAAACAAGCGCCAATAATCTGTCAGACGCTGAACCGTTACCGAAATCTCTGCCCTGTTTCAGGGTCGAACACCATAGCGCGGTCGGGTTGGATCGAGATGCCAATCCTTTCGCCTGTTTTGCTGCGTTGTTCATCCCGTTCTTCAACAATTAGCTTGTCGCCATTTGGGGTGAGCAGATAGGAATAGGAAACACCCCCTAGCGCCTCGGTCAGGTCCACGGTGCAAGTATCCGCCGAGCGATCGATCTGGATATGCTCCGGGCGCATCCCCAAAGTCACCTTGCCCTGTCCGGCAGGAACCTCTTCAGAGACCGGCAGAGGTTGCGCCAGCACAGGATGAGTGATTTGGCCGTCGGCATAGTCGCAATCCAAAAAGTTCATTGCGGGTGAACCAATGAAACCTGCAACAAAACGGTTGTCGGGGTCGCGGTACAGATCCATCGGAGCCCCAACTTGTTCAATTCGGCCATCGCGAAGCACGACAATCTTGTCGGCCATAGTCATCGCTTCGACCTGATCATGGGTCACATAGATCATCGTCGCGCCGATTTCCTGATGTAGACGCGCGATCTCGACCCTCATTTCGACGCGCAATTCGGCGTCCAGGTTCGACAAAGGTTCGTCGAACAGAAAAACCTCGGGCCCGCGGACGATAGCACGGCCAATTGCAACCCGTTGCCGTTGCCCGCCCGACAGGGCCTTGGGTTTGCGTTTGAGGTAGGGATCAAGCTTCAGGATGTTCGATGCTTCCTGAACTTTCTGATCAATATCGGCTTTTGCAACACCGTTCATGCGCAGACCGAATCCCATGTTCTCGGCCACCGTCATGTGTGGGTAAAGCGCATAGGTCTGGAACACCATCGCAACACCACGCTTTGCCGGGTCCACATGCGTAACTTCCCGCGCGCCAATGTGGATCTCGCCTTCCGAGGTCTCTTCAAGCCCTGCAATCATGCGCAGCAAAGTGGATTTGCCACATCCAGAGGGGCCAACAAAGACGCAGAATTCGCCATCCTCGATCTGCAGATCGATCCCGTGAATGACCTGCGTCTGACCGTACCGCTTGATTGCCTGGTTCAGAGTTACTCCTGTCATGTCACTTGCATCCTGTCATCGCTAAGGTTTGGGCCTGTTTCGGGAAAGCGCCATGCCTGCGCCTCGGCCCCGATCTGTTCGGCCACGCGGCGGACACGCGGCACCCAGGCTTCGAGTTGTTTGAAGTTCATCCGTTCCGTCGAACCTGTCACGGAAATCGCACCCAGCATTCGACTGTTCGACGTCAGGACCGGGCAGGCGATACAGATGATTCCGGGCTCGTGCTCTTCATCATCGATAGCGAATCCCCGGCCGCGTATCCGATCAAGATCTTCGCGCAGCGCCTGTTCCGAGGTCAGGGTCCTTTCGGTGAAGCGGTGATAGCTTTGCTGAGAAATGACTCTATTCAGCGTCTCTTCCTCTAAATACGCCATCATCGCCTTGCCGACCCCGGTGCAGTAAGCGGGGCCAACCTTGCCAGCTTGTGAATACATCTCAATGGGCTGCGCAGCGTTGCGTTTTTCGACATACAGCACCTGACCTGAGTCGAGCTGTGCCAAATGCACGGTTTCACCCGTTTCCCGACTCAGCGCGTCCAGAAACGGGCGCGCGATTGGGGCCAGAGAGCTTTGTGTCCACGCGGCATGGGCAAGTCGGACAAGGCGCATCCCGGGGGCATAGGTCTGCCGGTCCGGGTCGTACGACAGCATTCCTTGATTCGTCAGGGATTGAAGGAATCGGTAGAGCGTTGCCTTTGGAAAGGCACTGCTGTCCAGCAGCTCCGAAAACCGCACAGGGCGCTGAAACGCCGCTACATGATCCAGCACATCACATGCTTTGCCTATGGTTCCATCACCTGACACGGGTGCGTGTTCTCCTCCAATTGCCGACCGCCATCCTTTCGATGGGTCTTGACAAGACTAACCGAGTCGATGTGTAGTTTTCAATATATAAAACTAGGTTTCAATATTTGGAACCGCACATGGGTGAAATAGGGAGGAGACCATGTATTCCACTTTCAAGCGCACAACAGCTGCGCTGGCGCTTGGTGTCGCGATGGCGGCACCTGCAGCTGCGGAACTGACCGGAGAGCTGCGCATTTTCCTGGACACATCAAACCCGGCGCCGCGTGCGACGATGGAAGCGATGATCGAGCGGTTTGCTGAACAGCATCCAGGGTTGGAAATCGAAACCACCGTGATCGACCGCGAAGCCTACAAAACGCAGATCCGCAATTTCCTGACGGCCGATACCCCGGACGTCGCCACATGGTACGCGGCCAACCGCATGAAGCCTTATGTTGAGGCTGGCCTGTTTGAGGATGTGTCGGACCTTTGGGCCGAACCGGAAATTGCCGACAATTTGGCCTCGACCAAAGGCGCGATGACCATCGACGGCAAGCAGTGGGGCGTGCCCTATACCTACTACCAGTGGGGCGTTTACTATCGCAAAGACATCTTTGATGAGCTTGGCCTGACTGAACCGACCACGTGGGAAGAAGAGCTGGCCAACTGCCAGAAGATCGTCGATTCAGGCCGCGCCTGCTATACCATCGGCACCAAGTTCCTGTGGACCGCCGGTGGCTGGTTCGACTACCTGAACATGCGCACCAACGGTTACGACTTCCACAATCAGCTCGCTAACGGCGAGATCAGCTGGGAAGATGACCGGGTCAAGCAGACCTTCGCCAACTGGAAACAGCTGATCGACATGGGCGCGTTCATCGACAACCACCAGACCTATAGCTGGCAAGAGGCCCTGCCCTTTATGGTCAACGGTGAAGCCGCCGCTTACCTTATGGGTAACTTCGCCGTTGCGCCGTTGCGTGATGCCGGGCTGACAGATGATCAACTGGACTTCTACCAGTTCGTTTCGATCAATCCCGATGTCGAACTGGCCGAAGACGCGCCAACAGATACGTTCCACATCCCGGCCAATGCGTCCAATAAAGAAGCAGCGCGTGAGTTCTTGCGCTTTGCGGTTTCGGCAGACGAGCAAACCGAGATCAACAATGGTGCAAACCTTGGTCAGCTGCCGGTGAACGCGCAGTCCGCGGTGGATGACGACAAGTTTCTGCAACAAGGGTTCCAGATGCTTTCATCCAACAGCCCGGGCGGTGTCGCCCAGTTCTGGGACCGCGACGCTCCGGCTGAAATGGCCAAAGCGTCGATGGAAGGCTTTCAGGAGTTCATGGTCAAGCCGGACAATGCCGACCGCATTCTGGCCAAGCTGGAACGAGCACGCCAGCGCATCTACGACAACTGATTTGGAATGGGCCGGGCTGGTGCCCGGCCTACGCCTTGCACAAACGTAGGCGGGCGGAAGCCCGCCTTCACCCCAACAGACCCGAGAGTCCCCATGACAGTTGCAGTAGACGTCCCCGAACAGGAAAGCTGGTTCCACCGCAACCAACAACGCATCGCGCCGTGGCTGTTTCTGGCCCCTGGGCTGCTATTCTTCATGGTCTACGTGATCATTCCGGTTTTCCAGTCTTTCAACCTGTCACTCTACGAATGGGATGGGCTGGGCGCGGCGGAATACGTCGGGTTCCGAAACTACGAGGACCTCTATTGGGAATGGGTTGATCGGGATGCTTTCTATATCTCGATGAAAAACAATCTGATCTGGCTGGTCATGTATTTGCTCGCGATTCCAGCGGGTCTGTTCATCGCGTTATTCCTGAACCAAACTGTTTGGGGCATTCGACTCTATAAATCATTGTTTTTCTTCCCGTTCGTGATCTCTCAGGTGGTCGTCGGTCTTGTGTTCACGTGGTTTTATGATCCGACTTTCGGCCTGCTGAACGAATTCCTCGACCTCTTTGGACTTGGCCCTCTCAATGTACTGGGGGATGAACGTTTCGTGACCTACGGTATCATCTTCGCCGGGCTCTGGCCGCAAACAGCCTATTGCATGATCCTGTATCTGACTGGCCTCAACGCCGTGGATCCGGAACAGATTGAGGCCGGGCGTCTGGATGGCGCAAAAAGCTGGAGAATGCTGTGGCATATAATCTTGCCGCAATTGCGTCCGGCCACCTTCATCGCCTTCGTTGTAACAATCATCGGCGCGTTGCGCAGCTTCGACCTGATCTCGATCATGACCCAGGGCGGACCTTTCGGATCATCTCGCGTGCTGGCCTATTACATGTTTGAAGTCGCCCTGTCCGAGTACGGATTCCGCATGGGCTACGGCGCTGCCATTGCGGTGATTCTGTTCCTGATCATGCTCTGCTTCATCGCCTACTTCCTGTGGTCGATGTACCGCGAAGAAAAGGGGCACTGAGATGTTTCCCAAACCTATCGAAAAACAACCGCGAGCAGCGCAGATTACCTATCAGGCGATGCTGCCACTGGCACTGTTGCTTTGGCTAGGTCCCTTGTTGGCGGTTGCCCTTTTCTCGGTCAAACCCGCCGCAGATTTCACCAACGCCAACTACTGGGGATTGCCGTCCAGCTTTGAGGGTGCGTTCAACTATGGACAGGTCTTCTTCAACTCGGACATGCCGCGCTATCTGTTGAATTCGTTCATGATCACCATCCCAACAGTGATCGGAGCTGTCGCGCTGAGCTGCATGACCGGCTTTGCTCTGGGAATCTACAAGTTCAAATCGAACCTCTGGATCTTCTTCATGTTTGTCGCGGGCAACTTCGTGCCCTTCCAGATCCTGATGGTGCCGGTACGCGATCTCACGCTTGAACTCGGTCTCTACAACACCAAAACCGGCCTTGTACTTTTCCACATTGCCTTCCAGACTGGGTTTTGCACCCTCTTCATGCGCAACTTCATCCGCGCCCTGCCGTTTGAACTGATCGAAGCCGCTCGGGTCGAGGGTATCAGCGAAATCCGTATCTTCTGGTATGTAGTCTTACCTTTGATGAAGCCGGCAATTGCCGCGCTTAGCGTACTGATCTTCACCTTTATCTGGAACGACTATTTCTGGGCCGTCGTGCTGACTCAGGGCGCGGAAAGCCAACCTGTCACCGCTGGTATCACCAGCTTTAACGCTCAGTTCAGGGCCGCCTATCAGCTCATGAGTGCGGGTTCCATCGTCGCGGCCTTACCGCCCGTTGCCATGTTCTTTCTGATGCAGAAACACTTTATCGCGGGCCTGACCCTCGGTGCTGTAAAGTAACGTCAAACCAAGAGTTTGTAAGATGACAAAGATCACCTTTATCGGGGCCGGTTCCACGATCTTCATGCAGAACATCGTGGGTGATGCCCTGCTGACCCCAGCATTGGCGAACAGTCAGTTTGCCCTGATGGATATTGATTCCGAGCGCCTTGCCGAAAGCGAAGCTGTGGCGCGCGCCATGATCCGATCGATCGGCACGGGTGCAACGGTTACAACCCATACCGACCGCCGTGCTGCGTTGGATGGCGCAGATTTTGTCATCACTGCCTTTCAGGTCGGGGGGTATGAACCTTGCACTGTCACGGATTTCGAAA
Organism: Ruegeria sp. CDSA079; assembly: GCF_059612245.1. Classification (NCBI taxonomy): domain Bacteria; kingdom Pseudomonadati; phylum Pseudomonadota; class Alphaproteobacteria; order Rhodobacterales; family Roseobacteraceae; genus Ruegeria; species Ruegeria sp. CDSA079. The sequence continues at coordinate 28,978 of NZ_JBXWQF010000003.1, forward strand.
TTCCCAAGCAATATGGCTTGCGCCAGACCGTTGCCGATACGCTGGGCGTCGGTGGCATCATGCGCGGCTTGCGTACGGTTCCGGTGTTATGGGATGTAGCGCACGATATGATGCAGCTCTGCCCGAACGCGACGCTGCTTCAATATGTAAATCCGATGGCGATCAACACCTGGGCTCTGGCCGAGCGATTCCCCGGCCTAAAGCATGTTGGTTTGTGCCATTCGGTGCAAAACACGGTCGAAGAGCTGGCCCACGATCTGGACCTGCGCAAAGAGGACATCCGCTACAAGGTCGCGGGCGTCAATCACGTGGCCTTCTTCCTGAAGCTTGAACATCAGAACCGCGATCTCTACCCCGCTTTGCGGAGAGGCTATGCCAGTGGTCAAATCCCAAAACCGCCCCTGCTGATGCCGCGCTGCCCCAACAAAGTGCGTTACGAAGTCATGGACCATCTGGGCTATTTCTGTACCGAAAGCTCGGAACACCTGGCCGAATACGTCCCCTGGTTCATCAAGGACGGGCGTCAGGATCTGATCGAGCAGTTCTCCATCCCACTGGACGAGTACACGACACGCTGTGTCGAACAGATTGCCAACTGGAAAAAGCAAGCCAAAACGCTGACCGACGGTCGCGACATTGAAGTCGTCCGCAGCCACGAATTTGCCGCCGATCTGATGAACGCCATCGTCACGGATACCCCATATACAGCCTATGGTAACTTGCCGAACACAGGCCAAATTCCGCAACTTCCCTTGGGTGCAGCGGTCGAAACGCCTTGTCTGGTGGATAGCAATGGTGTGCAGCCTTCGGTTGTCGCCGACATACCGCCTCAACTGATTGCCCTGATGCGCACGCAGATCAACGTGCAGGAACTTACCGTTCGCGCTTTGGTCGATCAGAACCCGGAATATATATATCACGCAGCCATGATGGATCCGCACACTGCGGCCGAACTCGACCTGCGCCAGATCCGCAATCTGGTGAGCGACTTGCTAACGGCCCATGCCGACTGGCTGCCCGATTGGTGCCGCCCTGCTCGGGCCGCCTGATCTTCATCTTTTCAACAATACTCAATTCCAACCGCAGCCAAGAAAAGCCCCGCAAAAATGACAAAACGCCGCTCACAGCATTGGTACGGAAAACTCGACAAGGACGGGTTCATCCACCGGTCCTGGATGAAGAACCAGGGTTTCCCTGATCACGCTTTTGATGGGCGGCCGATCATTGGCATCTGCAATACGTGGTCGGAACTGACCCCTTGCAACTCGGGCCTGCGCGATCTGGCCGAAGGCGTCAAACGTGGTGTGTGGGAGGCAGGCGGCTTTCCGGTCGAATTCCCCGTCATGTCTTTGGGCGAGACGCAGATGAAGCCCACAGCGATGTTGTTCCGCAATTTGCTGGCGATGGATGTCGAGGAGTCAATCCGTGCCTATGGCATTGACGGCGTGGTCCTGCTGGGCGGTTGCGACAAGACCACGCCGGGGCAATTGATGGGCGCGGCCTCGGTCGACCTGCCTTCGATCGTTGTCAGTTCCGGCCCGATGCTGAACGGCAAATATCGTGGGCAGGATATCGGCTCGGGCACGGATGTGTGGAAATTCTCCGAGGCCGTCCGCGCCGGAGAGATGACGCTGCAGGATTTCATGAACGCTGAATCCGGTATGTCGCGCAGCGCCGGTGTTTGTATGACAATGGGCACCGCAAGCACAATGGCCTCACTTGTCGAGGCGATGGGTATGTCCTTGCCCACCAACGCCGCCTTACCTGCCGTTGACGCCCGCCGAATGGCACTGGCGCATCTGACCGGCAAACGGATTGTCGAGATGGTGGACGAGGACCTCAAACCCTCGGACATTCTGACCAAAGAGGCATTTGAGAATGCCATCCTGGCCAATGCTGCGGTGGGTGGCTCGACCAATGCCGTTGTTCACCTGTTGGCTTTGGCGGGCCGGGTGGGAGTTGATCTGACACTCAAGGATTTTGAGATCGGGTCGGAGATCCCCCTGCTGGTAAACTGTATGCCCTCGGGCAAATATCTGATGGAGGATTTCTGTTACGCGGGCGGTGTGCCGGTCGTGCTGAACGAGCTTAAACCCTTCCTTCGCCCGGCAATAACGGTGTTGAACAAAGACATATCGGCCCATTACGAAGGAGCCGAATGCTTCAATTCGGACGTTATCCGCCCCTTCAACGACCCAGTGAAATCCGCTGCTGGTTTGCGTGTGTTGCGCGGCAACTTAGCACCGGACGGAGCCATCGTTAAGCCTTCGGCGGCGACGGACGAACTGCTGGAAACCGAAGCCGAAGCATACGTTTTTGAGAATATCGAAGACCTGAAAGCCAATATCGACCGAGATGACTTGCCTGTCACACCCGATACCATTCTGGTTCTGAAAGGCTGTGGCCCCAAGGGTTATCCGGGAATGCCAGAAGTTGGCAACATGCCGATCCCGGCCAAGCTGGTGAAAGAGGGCGTGCGCGACATGATCCGTATCTCGGACGCGCGCATGTCGGGGACGGCTTATGGGACCGTCATCCTGCATGTCAGCCCCGAGGCGCAGGCAGGCGGCACGTTGGCTTTGGTCAAAACTGGTGACCGTATCCGCGTCTCTGCCAAAAAGGGCGAACTGGAACTTCTGGTGGATGAAAAAGAACTGGAAGCCCGTCGTGCTGCGTGGCAACCGGACGATCCTCACTACACCCGCGGATACGCGAAGCTTTACATTGACCATGTGCTGCAAGCCCATCGAGGCGCTGACCTTGATTTCCTAGTGGGCAAAGACACCCGCCTTGTAACCAGAGAGAGCCACTGATGGATCAAACAGCAACATTCCCTGACCTGAACGGGGCGTCTGTCTATATCACTGGTGGCGGCTCGGGCGTCGGCGCAGCACTAACCGATGGATTTATGGCTCAGGGGGGCAACGTGGCTTTCATCGGTCGCTCAGACGCCAGCGGGTTCGTCGAGGAGATGCGGGACAAGCATGGCCGCGCGCCGCTTTTCATGCAGGGTGACATGACCGACACCGAGTTGCTGCACGCCACCATGCGCCAAGCCGCCGAGGCGCATGGTCCCTTGCACGTATTGGTAAATAATGCGGCCAATGACCAACGACACGCATTGGACGAAACCACTCAAGAGTTCTGGGACTGGATGATAGAGGTCAACCTGAAAGCCTACTATTTCGCTTGTCAGGAAGCGGCCCGGCAAATGAAAGACGGGGGTGCGATCATCAATTTCAGTTCGATCAGCTACATGATGGGCAACGCGGGGTATCCGATCTACACAACGTCAAATGCTGGAATTACAGGCATGACGCGTTCATTAGCACGTGAGCTTGGTCCGCAGAACATCCGGGTGAACGCTCTGGCTCCCGGCTGGGTTCTGACGCAGAAACAACTGGACATGTGGGCAACGCCCGAAGATTTGGCTGCACATCTGGATCGGCAATGCCTGAAAGAACATCTGACACCCGAAGACATGATTGCGCCCACCTTGTTTCTGGCGTCTAAGGCCAGCCGCGCGATGACCGGTCAATGCATGGTCGTTGACGGTGGCGTTGTGGTTACGGGGTAACGTGATGAAGACAGACTGGATCGCTGTTGATTGGGGTACCTCCCATCTGCGGGCGTGGGCTATGCAAGGGCACACGGTGCTCGATCAGGCGCAGTCCGACGCCGGTATGGCACGTATCGGTCAGGATGGGTTCCAAGCCGCATTGTTGGGCCTGATTGAATCCTGGCTCGTAGATACCCAGGTGAACGTGATTGCTTGCGGTATGGTTGGGGCGCGGCAAGGTTGGGTCGAGGCACCCTATTGCGCTGTGCCGAGCCAACCGCTGCCAGCCGCGCCTATCCGTGTTCCCGGCACCGATCCACGTATCCGCGCCTTTGTGGTGCCGGGTCTGAAACAGGTGGCACCGCCGGACGTTATGCGCGGCGAAGAAACGCAGATCGCAGGATTTCTTGCCGCACATCAGAACTGGGATGGGGTGATCTGTTTGCCCGGAACACATACAAAATGGGTTCAGGTCAGCGCAGGCGAAGTTGTCAGCTTTCGGACGTTTATGACGGGAGAGATGTTTGACTTGTTATCCGGGCAATCGGTGCTGCGGCACTCGGTTTGCGAAGGTTGGGACGACAATGCCTTTGTGGACGCAGTTGCAGATACCTTGTCCAAGCCCGAACAACTTGCTGCACGTCTCTTCGGCCTGCGCGCGGCAGATTTGCTGCAGGGTCAGGACAAGGGCACCGCTCGGGCGCAGCTTTCGGGTTTGCTGATCGGTGCCGAGTTGGCCGCCACCCGGCCCTATTGGTTGGGACAACAGCTGGCTGTCATTGGCGCCGACGGTGTGTCGCAGATCTATGCCGCCGCGCTAAAGCAGCAAGGCGCATTCGCCGAAACTATAAACGCCACTGCGGCGACGCTGGCAGGGCTTGCTCTGGCTAAAGACAAGGTGAATTCATGAGCCGTCCTATCATCGCCATTCTGCGTGGACTAAACCCGACAGAGGCCGAAGCCGTTGGGCGCGCAATTCTTGACGCGGGGATTGACCGGATCGAAGTGCCGCTCAATTCACCCGACCCGCTGAACAGTATCGCCGTTTTGGCCAAGGCGTTTGGGGATCAGGCGCTGATTGGCGCGGGCACGGTTTTGTCCGTCGATCAGGTCGAAGCGGTCTCGGACGCCGGGGGCAAACTGATCGTATCGCCAAACTATGATGCCGACGTCATCGGACGCTCGGTCGCTCTGGGGATGCAAAGCTGGCCGGGTGTCTACACCCCGACCGAAGCTTTTGCGGCCCTAAAGGCTGGGGCCACAGGACTGAAGCTGTTTCCCGGTGTGATGGCAGGGCCGACCGGGCTGGCCGCTTTGCGCCCGGTTCTGCCTGATGGCGCGCTGGTCTTTGCCGTAGGTGGTGCAGGCCCTGAGAATTTCGATCAGTGGATCAAGGCCGGTGCAGACGGGTTCGGAATCGGATCGGCGCTTTTTCAACCTGGCATGGACGTAACCGAAATAGCAGATCGTGCCCACCGCGTCGTTGCGGCCTATGACAAGGCGACGGGATGAGCACTGTTTTTGACGACCGCCCGTGTGAGTTGGGCGAAGGGCCTTTGTGGCACCCCGAACGGCAACAGTTGTTTTGGTTCGACATCATCGGCAAACGTCTGATGACCCGTGATGGACAAGGGTCAATTAGCTGGGCATTTGACGAACATGTCTCTGCCGCAGGGTGGGTCGACCGAGATAGGCTGTTTCTGGCGTCAGAATCCGGGCTCTGGCGGTTTGATCTGACCACTGCGGACCGCAGCTTGATCGTCCCTTTAGAGCCAGACAATCCTGTGACCCGCTCCAATGATGGCCGCGCCGACCCTTGGGGTGGGTTCTGGATTGGAACGATGGGAAAGCAGGCCGAACCAGCGGCCGGATCGATCTATCGGTTCTGGAAAGGCGAGCTGAGGCGTCTGGTTGCGGATGTGACAATCTCGAACGCGATCTGTTTTGGACCGGATCGGTCCGTTGCCTACTTTTGCGATACCGTGACAGGGCAGGTTCGGTGTTGGAAGCTGAATGCAGAAACCGGGTGGCCTGAAGGGGATCATTCGGTCTTTTTGGATCTTAGGGATGAGGGGCTGAACCCTGACGGCGCTGTGGTTGATGCCGCTGGAAACATCTGGATTGCACAATGGGGTGCCAGCCGGGTTGCCTGTTACACACCTGATGGACAATTCCTGAGCGCCGTGTCTTTCGATGCGGCACACACGTCCTGCCCGGCCTTTGGTGGCAGTGACTTGAGCACGCTGTTCTGTACTACAGCGCGTCAGGGGTTGAGCGTCGGCGAAATCGAAGCGCAACCAAACAACGGAATGACCTTTGCCGCGCTGAATGTCGGGCGGGGTCAGGCAGAACACAAGGTCATCTTATGAAGCCGGAACTTGGCGTTTGCTATTATCCCGAGCACTGGCCCGAGGCGATGTGGGCAGCGGATGCCGCGCGCATGATCGCCACCGGCTTGACCTGGGTCCGTATCGGTGAGTTTGCGTGGAGCCGTATGGAACCACAGCCGGGTAATCTGCAGCTCGATTGGCTGGACCGCGCGATCGAAACACTTGGTTCCGCAGGATTGAAGGTCGTACTGGGCACGCCAACGGCAACGCCGCCGCGCTGGATGATCGACAAACACGCCGACATGTTGGCTGTGGATGAACATGGGCACCCGCGCAAGTTTGGATCGCGGCGGCATTATTGCTTTAGCCATAAAGGCTATATCGACGAATGCTCACGCATAGCCCGCATCATGGGAGAGCGGTATGGCCGCAATCCGCATGTGGCCGTTTGGCAGATCGACAACGAATACGGGTGCCACGACACAACGGTCAGCTACAGCGTCCCTTCCCTCCAAGCCTTTCGGCATTGGCTGGCGGATCAATACGGATCCGTCGAAGCGCTCAACACTGCATGGGGCAATGTGTTCTGGTCGATGGAATACGCCAGTTTTGATGAGATCGATCTGCCCAATCAAACCGTGACCGAACCGAACCCAGCCCACGTATTGGCGTTCCGGCGGTTCAGCTCGGATCAGGTTGTGGCGTTCAACAAGGCTCAGGTTAACGTCTTGAGGCAGTTGACTGATGCGCCACTGCTGCACAACTACATGGGTCGTGTTCTGAATTTCGATCACTTCGAGGTCGGCGCTGATCTGGATATTGCCACCTGGGACAGCTATCCGATTGGGTTTTTGTCGGACCGGCTGGAAGATGACGACGCGCATAAGATCGCCTTTCTTCAGCAGGGCGACCCGGATATGCAGGCGTTTCACCATGATCTGTACCGGGCAGTCGGATATGGACGATGGTGGGTGATGGAACAGCAACCCGGTCCCGTGAACTGGGCACCGTTCAATCCAGCCCCCCTGCCGGGAATGGTGCGCCTCTGGTCGCTTGAAGCTGTTGCCCATGGGGCTGAGGTGGTCAGCTATTTCCGCTGGCGTCAGGCCCCCTTCGCCCAAGAGCAGATGCACGCGGGCTTATTAACGTCGAATAACCGCCCCGCGCCTGCTTTGAACGAGGCACGTCAGACCGCTGACACACTGTCCGAGTTGGGTGAAGTTCTTCAGGTGCAAGCCAGAGTGGCCATTTTGTTTGATTATGCGTCGGACTGGGCATGGGCTGCTCAGCCGCAGGGGGCTGGGTTTGATTACTTTCGACTGGTCTTTTCCGCCTATCGCGCTTTGCGGCGCGCGGGGTTGTCGGTGGATATCGTATCGAAACATGACATTTCAGGACAATACGATCTGATCCTTGCGCCGGGCCTCGCGACAATCGACCAGGATTTGGAGCGCCGTCTGCAAGAGGCATGTAAGCTCGCGATCCTTGGCCCCCGCAGTGGAGCCATTACGCATGATTTCCAAATTCCCAATACGGGCCGTCCCGGGTTGGGCGCCTTGGACTGTGAGGTCGATCTGGTTGAAACGCTACCTCCGACGGTTGAACGACCCGTTCAAGGGGGTGGTGCGGCCCTGCATTGGGTGGATCGCCTGTCAGGATCGGCCGCCGATTTATTGAGCTTTGAAGACGGAACGCCTGCGCTTAAGGGAAATTCCGGGCTTTGGTATCTGGCAGGTTTCCCCGACGAGTCGCTCTGGGACCGGATCATACTGATGGCGGCAGAGCAAACAGGGTTGCGTGTGCAAACCATGCCGCCAGGGCTGCGGATGCGCGAGACTGCTGATCATGTTTTCCTGATCAACTATAACGCGGACCCGGTGATCTGGGACAGGAAAACCGTTCCGGGCTGCGATGTCGCCATCCTGAAACGCAATCCGCCCGGACAGATTTGATCCTGATCCGGGCGGATGCCTTGGCTATCAACCTACGACGCTACTCGTCGTTTTGCAGGCTGTTAGGGTCGAAGACGTTTCCGAACCCGCTGTTGTTCGACGGGGCTGGGTCTGCGTCGGACGAACCATCGTCGCTTTCGCCTTCGTCTCCACCTAGAGAGTTCGGGGCAAACACGTTTCCAAAACCACTGTTGTTTGAGGGCTTGGGCGTGGATTGCGCCCCACCCTGTTCAGCTTCTTCGGCTTCGCGCTGCTTGCGACGTTCTTCGCGCTGCTTGCGCAGTTCCTGAATGCGCTGTTCGGCCTCCAGTTGCTTCTGCTCGCGCACGTCGGCGATACACTGACCAGGATCGTAGGCCGTAGCAGTGCCGACAACCGTGATCGTTGCAATGGCAAATACGACCAGCAGAACCGCTGCCATGTTACCGGCAAAGAAGCTGGGCAGTTTGATCTTGCCTGCCAGTTCCTCAACCGTCGCGTTTTTGCGCGCCGCTGCCACCAGTTCCTGACGCTTGAGCTTCGCCTCGTTCAGCAAGGCAAAGAACACCGTCAGCGCAACGATGATGAATGCCAGCGCCGAGATCGCGGGTGTGATACCATAGCGGACCTTCTGGGCCAGCTCGATCGTCAGTGTTGGGTACTCACCAAAAGTGAAGGTGGTGGTGTTGTAGTTCTCGAACGATGCAAGGAACGCCAATACCGCCGCTGAGGCAATCGCCGGGCGCATGAACGGCAGCAGAATCTTGCGGAACGCCTGTGCATGCGTGGCGCCCAGATCCAAGGCTGCTTCTGTCAGAGCCATGTCATAGCGCTGCAATCGCGCCACCAGAACCAGCATGCAATAACTGGCGATAAAGGTGGACTGGCCGATCACCGTCAGGAAGATGCCGTTCGACAGGAAGCTATCCGCGCCCAGTCCCAGCATCCGGTTGATCCGATCCCAGAACACCAGCGTCGAGATACCCAAAACCACGCCCGGGATCAGGATCGGTGCGATGATGACCGTATAGTAGGTCGCGCGCAGTTTAGGCCAGATCTGCGTCAGCATCAGCGCACCTGCCAGCCCCATGGCCACGGACAAGACCACCGTACCGAGCCCGATGATCAGCGAGTTCTTGATACCGTTCAGGATACGCTGATCCTGAAACAGTTCACCAAACCACTGGAAGGTCAGACACTCCCAAGGGCTCATCCGTGGGAAACCCGACGAGTTGAACGCGGTGATCGACATGATCACAAGCGGTCCCAGCAGATACAGGAAGAAGAGCACCAGATAGACCCAGATGCTTATGCGGAGGAAGGAATTATTCATTTCCCGATATCCCCCATGTTCACCTTGAACATGCGCATCATGGCCAGCACGAACAGGATACAAGTGACCAGCAGAACGATCGCGTAGGCGGCACCTTGTGGCCAGTCATTGTTGTCGTTGAACTGTTGATAGATCAGCTGCGTGAACCACAGGCTCGACGGTCCGCCCAAAATCTGCGGCGCGGCCAACGCACCGGCGCTCAGCATGAACACCATGGTGCAGCCCGAACTGATGCCCGGTTTGGCATAAGGTATGACCACGCGCCAATGTATCCGCCACCACGGTGCGCCCAAGTCGCGGGCAGCCTCGATCTGGTTTTTGTCCAGACTTTCAATGACGTTATACATCGGGAAGATCATCAGCAGGATGTAGGCATAGCCCAGACCCGCATAGAGAGCGATATCGTTGCGGATGAAGTCGAACGGTGTATCCCATATCCCCAAGCCCATGAACAACGTATTCAGAACGCCGGTTTCACCGAAGATTATGCGAAGCGCAAAGGCGCGCAGGATTTCGTTGATCCAATAGGGAATGATCAGCATGATCGCAAAGATTCGGATATGGCTGCCTTCGGATTGTCCCAAGTAGTAGGCAATCGGATAGCAGATGATCAGGTTGAAAATCGTGACGCACACGGCCGCCACGAGGGTGCGGAAGAACACCCTCAGGTCGACTGTGTTATAGTCCTGACTGCCGCCCTCGGGGCCGTAGATCAAGTATTTATAGTTTTCCAGAGTATAGACGTCCTTGGGCCCGCCTATCTCTGGCGGTGGCAGGTTCGGACGGAACGAAAAGTCCAGCATCGACAACTGCGGCAGGATGATCAGGCCGATTGTCCAGAACAGGACCAGGCCCAGGATCGCCAACCCCATACCGGTACCGTTGCGATTGAAGAAATCTTTCAAAAACTGGGGCATGAGTTGGTCCCCTTATTCTGCGGCCAGTTCACCCGCCGGGACGATGACGGCGTTATGCGTCTCGTATTCCAACGTGATGTTCTGTCCGGTGTGATCGTCGAAAGACTGTCCGTGATTCGGGATCGACACTTTGATCTCTTTCCCACCTTCACCTTCGGTAAAGATGTTAAAGGCGTTGCCTTCGAACTCTTCGTGGTTGACACGCGCCGTGACGAAATGATCGCCTGAGGCGCCATCGGGTGCAATGGCAAAAGCTTCGGGGCGTACGAACATCATTGCGTCGTCGCCTTCCTTCATCTTGCCTTGATTGGTTGTCGAAATCCGCGCCACCAGATCGCCCGAGCGATTGGTCGCAATCAGAGCCTCATTGCCCATAACTTGTTTAACTTTGCCGCGAAACACGTTGTTTTCGCCCACAAAAGAGGCCGCAAAAGCCGTGTTGGGATCATTGTAGATGGTCTTGCCATTGGCAATCTGATCGATCACACCCGCGCGCATAACAGCGATATTGTCCGACATGGTCAACGCTTCGCCCTGGTCATGGGTGATATAAATGAATGTGATGCCGACGCGCTTTTGAATTTCACGTAGCTCGGTCCGCATGTGTTGGCGCAGTTTTAGGTCAAGTGCCGACAGCGGTTCATCCAGCAACAGAACGTCAGGCTCGGCGCACAAAGCACGGGCTATAGCAACACGTTGGCGCTGACCGCCTGACAATTCGCTGGGCAGTTTGTCGCCCTGCTCTGGCAGCGCGATCATGTCCAGAAGCTCATCAGCGCGCTTGCGGCGCTCGGCGCTGCTGGCACCTTTGATTTCCATCGAAAACGTGATGTTTTCCCAGACCTTCATCAACGGGAACAGCGCAAGGTTCTGAAAGATCAGTGCGGTGGGCCTCCTGTTTGGCCCAATACCTCGCATGTTTTTGCCGCCGATCAGAACGTTGCCTTCGCTGGGCTCAAGAAAACCTGAGACAGCCCTTAAGATGGTTGTTTTACCGCAGCCAGACGGTCCGAGGAACGAAAAGAAATCGCCCCCGTTTATGTTGACGTTTGCATCGCGCACGGCGACGAAGTCACCGAAACGGATCCACAGGTTTTCCAGATCGACTCCGACCCCTGCACTCATTTTTGGTATCTCCCCTGAGGCGCGTATTAGCACCGCACCACATAACTGTCCGTTACGCCGGAGCGGCGCACAGATGATTGCCCCCCGCAGATCGCGAAGGGCAAGGTTTCGAAACGCTTAAGCGCTCTTGAACTTGTTGACGAACTCGGTCCGTGTTTCAGCATACCAAGGTGCTTCGGCCGGCCACGGGTTAAGGTTGGCCAGCGAGTCGCCCGGATAGGCCTCGGCAAAGTTCTTTTTGTAGGTGTCGCCCGAATACTGGTCTGCACCTAGAACTGGCGAGTTATACCCGTGGCTGTCGATGGCAACACCGGCAGGCTTGGCCTGATAGGCGAAGTCGACGAAGGCGTAGATCTGGTCGATGTTCGCCGCGCCGCTCGGAATCGACATACCGTCAACCCAAGCCATCGCACCTTCGACGGGTGCCTGATAGTGCACCGGTTCACCAGCGGACTTAAGCGCCAGTGGCGGGCCGTCCCAGGTTTGACCAACAACAACACCTTCGTTCAGCAGACCGTTTTTCTGTGTGTCAGCGTCGTTCCAGATCAGCTTAATGCGATCCTTGCGCGCGACACACCAGTCAGTGATCTGGCCCCAAACCTTGCGCATGGTGTCTTCATCACCGTATGCGGCCCAGACCGAGCCCGGCTCCATTTCGCCTGCGCGTTCCATGTACAGACCTGCGCCCAGCATCATCGAATGCGCACGGCCCATTGTCTTGCCCGCGTTTGCTTCCGCCCAAACGTCGCCATAAGACGGCGCATCACCTTCCGGCAGCCACAAGTCGGTGCGGTATGCAATGCCCTCGGTGCCCCAGATATGCGGCAGCCAATGCGCACCTGATCCACCAAAGTCCCACGCGTCAGTGCCGATCTTTGCCATGGCAGGGTTCACCAGATCAATCGGAACCTTGTTCATGTCAAATGGCTGAAGCAGCTCCAGCGGTTCCCACTGCAAAGAGCGGTTGTTGGTTGGCGAAACGATGTCAAAACCCTGGCCCTTGGTGGCCTTCATCTTGTTGATGATTTCTTCGTTCGAACCGATGCCGGTGTAGTTTACCTTGATGCCGGTCAGAGTCTCGAACTCTTCGATGAAGCTGGGCGGAAGATAATCCGACCACATCAGAATGTTGATCTCACCCGACGATGCCAGCGCGCTTTTGCTGTAAAGCGGCGCCGCCAAAGCAGCAGCACCCGCGCCCTTTAGCACCGTGCGTCTGGAAAGAGTTGATTTATCAGTCATTAGTGTTCTCCCATGATGGACTGTTTTGTTTTTGTTTTTTATTTATAGGACTTTCTTTGTCAGTTCGGCAGTCCAAAAGTGACAGTTTCCAAAAACCTTAAGTCCAGTTCTTAGTAAGAGCCCATTCAGATAGTCTTTTTGGGTGGCCCATTTTCTTGCCAAACTGCTAAATCCCCAACATTTACAGGGTCAGTTCCTATCAAGAATGTACGATGATCCCCGGCAGGCAGAGATTTAGGAATGTCACCAAAATTAAACGCAAAATGCAATGTGTCGCGTCGGGCAATGCGCATGTCGGGGTCACACTCCAGAGTTTTCAACCCTGCCCAATCCAAAGCCTGTTTCAAAATGGACTGTAAAAACGTACCGCGCGGGAGCATGGCCAGATAAGTTGCGCGGTCCGATCTGACAATTGCAGGACTTCCATCGCGATAGCTGCTGTCAAAGCGTGCCAGGATGCCTTCCTTTGTTTCAACAATTTCGCGCCAACCTGTGAAAGTGTACCGCTGGCCGTTGGTCAGTTGCACGTACTCTTGTGCCAGAGCGGGCAGCGACTCGACGCGCGTGACACGTACTCCGGTCAGCGCAGCCAACGCGCCGGGCGCCAGATTATCGGGTGTGTGCATCTGTGGTGTTTTGCTGCCGGACCGAGCCCCAATCACAAGTTTCGCGCCCGAAGCTGTGAGTTTAGCGGCGAGATCTGTGCTCATAATCATGCTCTGGGGCAGAAGGATCAGCGCATAGCCGTCTGGATCATCTTCTGGGCCTAGGAAATCGACGTCTACGCCGAGTTGACGCAAGCTGGCATACCATTCGCGGAAAATGTGACTGTTCGGGAAATCATCATCATGAGGCAGGATGTCTGCCGCCCAGATCGAACTGTAATCCAGAAGCATCGCCACCTTGGCCTTTCGTCGCGCCGCAGGTGGCAAAGTTTCGCGATCCTTGACGATCTGTGCCAATTCAACGGCCGCTTGATCCAGGTTGTTATCCGAACGCAGCAAAGCCGAATGGTATTGTTCCTGTGCGTATTTTGCCTGCCGCCAGCGAAAAAACATCACCGCTTGTGCACCATGCGCATAAGCCGCCCAAGTCCAGAGCCGCACCATTCCCTCTGCCGGAGAAGGGTTCGAGGCCGCCCAGTCCACTGGACCCGGCTGCTGTTCTAGAATCCACATCCGTCCGCGTCCCTGACTGCGGTAGAGATCGCAGTGAAAGCCTTGGTAATCCGGTGCACCTGTCCGCAAATAGCGACGCTTTTCGTCGTCGGGCATGGTCGAGCCCATCAGGTTGCCCAGCGGGTAACTGTCAAAGCCAACAACATCCAAATCGGCGGCAACGGCGTGATGGTCGAACTCGAAACTGCCTGCCATGAAGTTGTGCGTGATGTCGCGACCCGGAGCATGGTTCCGCAGAATGTCGACCTGCGCCTTGTTGAATAGACGCACCCTGTCCGATGAATAGCGCATGAAGTCCAACGCATGTGTTGGGTTCGGGGACGCGACCAGACCGTTGGGCAGTTCGATCTGGTCAAATCCGGAATAAATCGATCCCCAGAACACAGTTCCCCACGCTTGGTTCAGTGCGTCGATTGTTCCGTATCGCTGTTCCAGCCAGTGTCGAAAGCCGCTGCGTGCTGCATCTGAATAGCTGAGCACCGTATCGTGATCGTTGTATTCATTGTCGATCTGCCACGCATGGACATGAGGGTTCTTCCCATATCTGCGGGCATACTCGGTGGCAATTCTTTGGGCCTCGGCCAGATAAATCTGGCTGGAAAAGCAATAATGTCTACGCGAGCCATATCCCCTGACCCGACCATCCGGTCCGACCGGCAGGATTTCAGGATGCTCATCGATCAGCCACTTTGGCGGGGCTGCCGTCGGAGTCGACATCATGATCTTTAGCCCGGCTTGCCCCAGAACCTCGATCACCTCATCCAGCCAATCCCAGTGGAATTGCCCGCGCGCGGGTTCGATCAAGCCCCAGGTGAATTCGGCAATGCGCACCCAATCCAGCCCCATCTCGACCATGCGTTTGGCGTCGTCGCGCCATTCGGACGGGTCCCATTGTTCAGGGTAATAGCAAACCCCCAACTCAAGCTTGCTCATCTGGTGTCCTTTGCGGCACGGCGTTCGATCCACTTCAGGAAGCTGGCGCAACCCAATGTAATCACGACATAAAGTATGGCCGCCGTATTGAAGGGGGCGAAAGGCAGGAAACTTGCTGCCTGAAACTCTCGCATCCTTTGGGTCATGTCACGGACGGACAGGATCGATAACAACGAGGTATCCTTGATCATTGCTATGAATTCGTTGCCCAAGGGGGGGGTCACGATCCGCAATGCTTGCGGCAAGACGATTAGCCGAGCAGTCTGCCATCGAGACAAGCCCAAAGAGCTGCCCGCCTCCAACTGCCCTTTGGGTATGGCTTCGATCCCGGATCGGAAGATTTCGGCCATATAGGCGGAATATCCGACCGAGATGGCGATGATGCCGCGCGTCATATTGGTCATGTCGATGCCGCCGCCTGTGGCGTCCTTGACCGCACCAGCCAGAGGCAGGCCGATATAAAGGATGATCACCAGCATCGGGATGCCGCGGATCGTATCTACAAAGAACTCTGCCCCGACCGCCAAGGGGTGCAGTTTGTGCTGTGCGCCACCAATGGTCAGCGTCAATAGCAAAAGGCCAAAGACTGCAAAGGCCAGCGCAGGATTGCGAAATTTGTCGGGCAAAAAGCTGGTTTGCCAGAGCACAGGATAGCCCTGCGTGTGCGCCTCAATTGGGACAAACGTGCCAGAGACGCTGTCGACGGTTTCGATTTGGTCAAGGGCCGAAGCGGCATCCGTCGCACTGCGGATGCGATATTGTTGTTCTCCGCCACCTTCGAATTCGCCGAAACGGATGATGTCAGCCTGCGCCTGTGGGGTACCGCGCACGATGGCAATTCGGGCTTCGGTGCTACCGACGAGGACATAATGCACCTGTGGCTGCATGAAAAAGAAGGCTGAGACGCCCAACAAGGCCAGGCTAATCGCGCCATACACCATCGTGGTGCGTGCCTTGGGTTTGAACGATTGCAACCCCACCCAGATCAGCCCGAGGATCGCTGCGAAGATATACGCAAAGATCGCGGCGCGGAATGTAATGGCAACGCCGGTGGCAAACTGCCAATGCGCCATGAACATCAAATAGAACAAAGTGGCTCCGGTCAGGACCTCAAACCCGATTTGAGCATAGCCGCGCGACGGGTTGTTCAGACGGCCGGATACCAAGCACAGTGCGATGACCACCGCGTAGATCACCAGCAGGATTTGCAGCCCGGTCTGAACCTGTACCACCACCTCTGGAAACAAAACCCAGGTTTGGTTGGACCGGTCAATAAGCGTTGATGTGTTTTCGTTGAGCGCATGAAAGAACACCGACTCGGCGAAGGGCATGAGAATCTGAGGTGCAACAACAGCAAGTATCGATAGCCCGACCGCCGCCGGAAACGCAGCCAATGCCGCCGCGCGCAACCAGGCTGGCGCCTGCGACTGGAAGCGCAAGTGGCGGGCGCAGAGATAGCCCAAAATCGCCGTCGTCAGGATCAGAAGGAACCCGACAAAAATCGGCACCGCGTTGTTGCCGATCCCCAGAATGGCGACCAGAGATCGCAAGTATTTGGACGAGGTGGCAAACAGATAAATGATGAACGGCGCTGCTGCGAGCAACACAAGGTTGCTCGGGCGGATCGAACTGAGGCGCGACATGGGGTTCTCCGCTGGTTCAAAGCCCCGGCGAAGTATTCCGCCGGGGCCGATTGAGTTTTATGGGATCAGTTGGTGCCCCAGTATTTGGCTTTCAGCTTATCCAGCGTACCGTTCTCCTGAATCTCGGCCAGCCCTGCGTTGATGGCATCAACGGTTGGGTCGCCCTCCTGAAAGACGATGCCCAGCGGGTCGGATTGCAGGCCGGTGATGCCAACGGTCAACTCGCCTGCAAACTCTTGCTCATAGGCCGACGCCGAGGTACCATCGATGATCACCCCCTGAACGTCCGCGTTTTGCAGGGCAAGAATGGCGGCTGAGAAGTTGTCGTAGAGGCTGACATTCTCGCGGCCTACCAGCTCTTCAGCGAGCTGTGCGTTGGTCGTGCCGGTCTGTGCGGCAAGCTTTTGGCCCCCGGCTTTAAAATCGTCCAGCGTCATGTCGGCATTGTCGACCTGGAGTAGGATGGCCTGGCTGACCACGATGTAGGGGTCCGAGAAATCCATGGTCTCTTCCCGCTCTGGCGTGATGGACACGCCTGAGATCACCAGATCAAACTCACCCTGTTGAAGCGCGGCAAAGATGCCGTCCCAAGCGGTGTTGACGAAGTTCGGAACGCAATTCACGCGCTCGCAAATCGCGTTCATGACGTCGACATCGAAACCCACAATTTCACCTGTTGCTTCATCAACGGTTTCCATCGGTGGATAAGTCGCATCCGTGCCGATCTTGAGGACGCGGCCCTCCAGATCGGCTGCAAAAGCGGCTGGCGCGGTCATCGCGGCAAGGGTTGCCGCGGCAAGTAGATGTTTGAACATACTTGGTTTCTCCTCTGTTGGTTTAGGTTATTCGCGCCCTACCGGACGCAGGCGTGTCAGGTTGCCGCTCGATCAATGTGGCCCTGATCTTCTTTTGAATCTCTTTCGGGTCGGCACCGCCCAGTGCTTTCAGCATGAATTCACCCAGCAGGCGGCTGGTTTCACCAATTGGCAGGTAATAGGTGCTGGGCGGAGGCACGAAATACTGGCTGAGTTTCAGGTCGTCGTTTGAAATGGCCACCACGTCCTGTCCCACTTTCACTCCTGTTTTGGCTGCAGCCGACAAGGCCCCAAGGGTCATCGCCTCGTTGGCGCAAATGATGGCGCTAGGCGGGTTTGGTGATTGCATAAGCGCGGTAAAGGCCAGTTGACCGGTTTTTGCGGTGGTCGGACCGGTGGCAATCAGCGCGGGGTCGAAGCTCAGCCCGCCCTCCGACAGAGCATCGGCATAGCCCTGGCGGCGTTGCTGCGCATAGATCAGTTCATCTGGTGGGTTGATCAACGCGATCCGGCGATGGCCAAGTCTGATCAATCGGGCCGTTGCTTCCAACGCCGCAGCCTGACTATCGAGGTCCACATAGGCGTGTGGCTGATCGCTGTCACTCATGCCGTATGTGACGAAGGGAAACCCCTCAACCTGCAAATATGCGATACGTGGGTCGTTCACACGGGTGCCCGAAAAGATCACGCCATCGGCCAACCCCTCTTGGACAATCGATCGTAGAGTATCTAGCGCGGCATCACCGTCGCTTATGCTGAAAACACTAAGCTGATAGCGCGACCCTTGAACCGCTTTTGAAACCCCGGCCAGAATGCGCGTGAATTCCACGCCTTCCCATTCCTCAGCGGCATCTTCCGACACGCTCACCAGCACCGCGATACGATACGATTTATTGGTGCGCAGCTTCAGCCCATCGAGGTTCACACGATAGCTCAGAGCAGCTGCAGCCTTGTGAATCTCGTCTCGTGTTTCTTGTTTAACTGATGGGGCGTCACGCAAGGCGTTCGAGACCGTTCCAACGGAGTATCCCGTCTTCCTGGCAATCGATTTGATCGTTGCCCGCGCCATCAGGTGACCCCGGTCAGGCGGTCGGTCAGGAACATCCGCCCCGTGTTCAACGTGCGCCTGCGATCTGAACTTTCGTCATGTTCGATAAACAGATCGGCGCACTTGCTGTCCGCGAGGGCCTTCAATGTAGCGTCCCAATCTACGACGCCCTCCCCCAGATCGCGCCAGCGCTCGTCACCTGTCCCACCTTTGGGATCTACGTCCTTTGCGTGGATCGACAGGATGCGATCCGCGTGGCGGGTGATTGCTGCTGCTGGGTCCAGGCCGATCGCTTGCAGCCAGCCGATGTCAGGCTGCCAATAGATATTCCTTTGCGCAAGTATTTGGTCCAAAGGCGTTTCACCAGAGCTACCCACCAAATCAAAATCGTGATTGTGATAGGCCAGACGGATGCCGTGTTCGCCCAGCCGATCTGCCCATTCGGCCAACCGGCCCGACACTGCCATCCATCCCCGGGCAGTGTCGGGCCGCGCCCGGGGCGCCAGCCAAGGCATGACGGCCACCTGGCATTCCAGAAGCCTCAGAACTTCGACAATCTCGTCGAAACGAGTGTCGAACTCTTCCCAGTCAAAATGTGCAGACCGAACGTTAAGACCTGATTGATGAATGGTGCCCGCCATCTGCTGCGGGCTTAGCTCGTGCAGACCAGTTGTTTCGATATCTGTAAATCCGCAAGCGGCAACAAGACGCAGCTGATCTGTCAGATCACCGCATTGCCGCACCGTATAGAGCTGGGCTGAAACTCTCATTCCCCACCATTGAAACGTTTCAATTATGGTGGATTACGAGCTGTAGCGTTGTCAAGCGTTGCGTTGAACGCCCCTTACTCTCACTTTCGCATCGAAAAACCGTTGTGGAACAAGTGTATTTTTTCCGGGGCTGCGGTCACGGAAACTGTCTGTCCACGCATGTTCTTTTGAACTCCGGGCAGTTTGGCAATCGGACCTTCAGCGTCCTCAGTTTTTTCAAAGTACAACAGTGTAACCTCGCCCAAAGCCTCGGTGAAATCGACCGTTCCGGTCAGGATCGCGGTATCGTCTGTCATGACAAAATCTTCGGGGCGCACCCCGATATTGACCTGCTTGCCCTGATCACTGTCTTCAGTCGGGACCGCAGAAATGGCGGTGCCGCCCGAGACAAGCTTTACAGTTGTTGTTGCCCCCGTCCCCATGATCGTGCCGGGAAGAAGGTTCATCGACGGCGAGCCAATGAATTGGGCCACAAACTCATTATCGGGCGTCTCATACAACTCAAGCGGCGAGCCAACCTGCGCGATACCTTTATCGGCCAGGACTACGATACGGCTGGCCAGTGTCATCGCCTCGACCTGATCGTGGGTGACGTAGATCATGGTGCTGTCCGGCATGGCCTCTTTCAGGCGCGCGATTTCGATCCGTGTTGCCACCCGAAGGGCGGCGTCAAGGTTCGACAGAGGTTCATCAAACAGATACACCTTTGGATCGCGCACAATTGCACGGCCAATGGCAACGCGTTGTCGCTGACCGCCGGACAACGCTTTGGGCAAACGGTCGAGAAAGGGTTCCAGTTGCAGAATCTGGGCGGCTCGCTCTACCGCGGCATCTATTTCACCCGCAGGCATCTTGGCGACTTTCAGGGCAAAGGCCATGTTCTCGCGCACGGTCATGTGGGGATACAAGGCGTAGCTTTGGAACACCATTGCAATGCCCCGTTGTGCGGGCGGAACATCGTTCATGACCTGCCCTTCGATCTCCAGCGTCCCTCCTGTGATCTTCTCCAACCCTGCGATCATCCGAAGCAAGGTGGACTTCCCACATCCGGAAGGACCGACAAAAACGATCAGTTCGCCCTGTTTAATGTCGAGATTGATGTTCTTCAGAACGTCAACAGGACCATAGGATTTCGCGACATCTGTTAGGTTGAGTTCAGACATGCCTTACCCCTTTTTCCGAACCATCAGGCAGAACTGCGAAGCCGTCAGAGTGATTGTATGTCCACCTTCAATGCCACCCAGTTCCTGACCAATGGTCTGCCAACTGCCGTCTGGAACCGTCACTTCGGTGGTGTCTGAACCGAGGTTGAACGCACAGAAAATTTCCTCGGAACTGTCTTCACGCAGGAAAGTCAAAACCGGGCCCATTTCATTCATTTCGGACAGACGACCTGATGATAGAGCCGGGTGTGCATGACGCAGCGCGATGGCACGGCGATAGTGGTTCAGCATCGATTGCGGGTCCGCCTCGGCCCGGTCTACTGCATGTTCGGCCTGCTGGGCGCTGACCGGTAGCCAGGGTTCTGCGGTGCTGAACCCCGATTGTTCATCCTGAACTGCCCAAACCATCGGTGTGCGGCAACCGTCGCGGCCTTTGAACTCGGGCCAGAACTCGATGCCATAGGGGTCTTGCAGCTTCTCAAACGGCACTTCTGCTTCGCGCAGGCCCAGTTCTTCGCCCTGATACAAACAGGCAGAGCCGCGCAGGCACATCATCAGAACCGCGTGCTGTCGGGTCGCCGCATCATCCAAATTCCAGCGTGAGGCGTGGCGTTGCACATCGTGGTTCGAAAACGCCCAACAGGGCCATGCATCACCCGCCTTGGTCTGTAACTGGTCAAAGACATGCTTTGTGTAACTGGCTGTCAGCGCACGTTTCTCGAGGAACTCGAACGCATAGCACATATGCATCCGCTTATCCCCCGAGGTGTATTCACCCATGATCTCGAGCCCACGCTGCGCATCGCCGACCTCTCCCAGACAAGCACGACCTTCGTATTCGTCCGTCAGCGCCCGCAGGCGTTCAAGGAATGGGATATTCTCGGGCTGGCTTTTCGAGAACAGGTGGTCCTGATGGTTGTAGGGGTTGACCGCAGGTGCGATCGAGGCATTCCGCTGATCCATCGGCAAGGCCGGGTTGTCGCGCAGTTCTTTGTCGTGGAAGTAAAAGTTGATGGTATCCAGCCGAAAGCCGTCGACGCCCAGATCCAGCCAGAACCGCGCCACGTCCAGCAACGCATCCTGAACATCCGGGCAATGGAAATTCAGATCCGGCTGCGATGTCAGGAAGTTATGCAGATAGTATTGCAGGCGTCGGGCATCCCATTGCCACGCCGAGCCGCCAAAGATCGAAAGCCAGTTGTTTGGTGGTGTTCCGTCCGACTTAGGATCTGCCCAGACATACCAGTCGGATTTCGGGTTTTCACGGCTGCTGCGGCTTTCGCTGAACCACGGGTGCTGGTCTGACGTGTGCGACAGAACCAGATCGATCATGATCTTCAATCCTTTGGCATGGGCCTGATCCAGAAGCTCTTTGAAGTCCTCGAGCGACCCAAACATGGGATCGACATCGCGATAATCGCTGACGTCGTAGCCGAAATCCTTCATTGGCGACTTGAAAAACGGTGAGATCCAGATCGCATCGACGCCCAGAGACGCAATATAGTCCAATCGCGCGGTGATGCCCTTCAGATCGCCGATTCCGTCGCCGTTGCTGTCTTTAAAGCTGCGCGGGTAGATCTGATAGATCACCCCTCCATGCCACCAATCCGAAGACGGTTTCGTTGCTTTGCTGCGTTCAAGGTTGTTGTGCACGTTCATTAGACGCCTCTATTTGACTGATCCGGCCAGAAGGCCCCGGACCAGGTATTTTTGCATTGCGAAAAAAACGACCAGCGGCACAAAGATCGAGACAAAGGCAGCGGTCGCAAGGATTTCCCAGTTACCGCCACGCGTACCCAAAAGCTCGACGATGCGGTTGGTCATCACGGTTGTCTGGCCTGTTGCGTCGATCAGGAAAACCTTGGCAACCAGAAGGTCGTTCCATGTCCACAGAAACTGGAAGATCGCGAACGACGCCAGCGCCGGGAAACTGAGTGGCAGGATCAACTTGGTGAAAATCTGGAATTCGGTGGCGCCGTCCACGCGGGCGTTCTCGATCAGATCACGCGGCAATCCGGCCATATAGTTGCGAAGAAGGTAAATCGCCAAGGGCATCCCGAACCCGGTATGTGCCAGCCAGACGCCCAGATAGCCTTTGCCGATCCCGATGTTCAGGTGAAACTTCAGCAAGGGAATCAAGGCTAGTTGCAGTGGAACCACCAAGAGGCCGACAACCGCCGCGATCAACAACGCGCGACCGGGAAAATCCATCCACGCCAGCGCATAGGCTGCAAAGGCGGCCACCAGAATGGGGATGATCGTCGCCGGGATGGTCACAGTTAGCGTGTTGAAAAAGGCCTTGGCCATACTGTCCGTACTGCTCTGATCCAGAAGAACTTTCTGGTAATTGCCCAAGGTGAACTCGGGCGGCAATTCGGCTGTCACAAAGATGCGCGCGCCGCGGTTCCCGGTGAACTCTTCGGTGTTTTCCATCCGGTAATTGCCAACCGCATCCACGGTGATCGTGCCGCCCTTCCGCAGTTCGGCCGTTTCGCCGGGTTCAAAGGCATCCACATCACGTGAGCTGATACCCCATCTGGAAATTTTAGCTTGCTCATCCACGCTGAACAGCGCGCCCTCAATCACATACACTCCGTTTTCAAGCACCTGTGTTTCAGGCGCAGCGCTGCGAAGCGTCAGGTTTTGCTCGGACGGAAACAGCGATCTCCACCATCCGCTGGATGAGATTTGATCTGCGGTTCGAAAGGATGATACCAGCAGACCCAAGGTTGGAATAACCCAAAGCACCACAAGAAAGATGACCGAAAGGTGTACAACCCATCTGAGCGCCGGTTTGGTTCCTGCAATATCGCTCATGGTTTACTCCATTTCCTTGCGCGCGTTGCGCACGTTCCAGACAAGAATCGGAGCAACCAGCAGCATGATCACCATGGCCGAGGCAGACCCGACGCCCCAGTCGTTGGCCCGGAAGAGCTTGTCGTACATGTAGTTGGCCAGCACCTGCGTCTCCCACTGGCCATTGGTCATGGCAAAGACGATGTCGAAGACCTTGAGCACGGTGATTGTGATCGTCGTCCAAACAACAAGGATTGTTGTCTTGATCTGGGGTACTTTGATCTTGAAGAAGATCTGAAACGGATTTGCGCCGTCCAGAATAGCGGCTTCGATGGTTTCTTCGGGAATGCCTCGCAATGCTGCAGAAAGGATGACCATCGCAAAACCGGTCTGAATCCAGACCAAAACGATCATCAGGAAAAAGCTGTTCCAGAACGGGACCGTCAGCCATGTTTGCGGCTCGGCCCCTCCGAAGAAGATGTAGAGCGCGTTCAGGATCCCGATCTGGTCCTGTTCTGCGGGGCGCGCATCATAGACCAGTTTCCAGATCACCGAGGCACCAACGAAAGATATCGCCATCGGCATGAAGATCAGAGACTTGGCGAAGTTGCCCCAACGGATGCGATCAGTCAGTTGCGCCACAAGAAGACCAAAACCCGTGGACATGGCGGGCACAACGATTAGCCAGAACATGTTGTTGCGCATGGCTTCCCAAAACTTCGGCTCTGCCACCATCTGAGAATAATTGTCCAAGCCGACCCATTTATATCCGCCGCCGGGCACGCGCTCCGTGAGTGACAGGCGCAGTGTTTCAACCACTGGATAGGCCAGATACAACCCCAGCGCAGCAAGCGCCGGGAACAGGAACAACCATGGGCGGATCATGTTGGCCCGGTTAATGTTGCGGCCCGCGTTTGGCCCACGCGGTGGGAACAGGACTGTGTCCAGAAACTGATTGGAGAGATAGAAATAGCCCACGCAACCCGACACGCCGATGGCGATCGTCAGCAGGCCTTGAAGTGCCGGTGTCATGGTGCGCTCATCCGTTTGGCAAGCGGGGCGATCATAAGATCGCCCCAGGCGTTGATCACTTGGCTGCATCCCAGGACGACTGGATTTCGCTGGCCACGGTGGCTGCATCTTTCGCACCCGACGAGTAATCGACCATCCCGGTCCAGAAGGTGCCCGCCCCGACCGTGCCGGGCATCAGGTCAGAGCCGTCAAAGCGGAATGTCGTTGCGTTGGTCAGGATTTCGCCCTGCCCGCGCTGGGTGTCATTTGAATAGTTTTCGGGGTTCGCACCCAGATGAGGTGTCAGGAAGCCGTCTTGCGCCATCATGATCTCATGCGCGAAGGGCGTCTTGAGGAACTCCATGAACGCTTCGGACGCAGGGTTCGGGTTGGTGACGGTGAACAGCGTCCCCGCCCCCAGTACCGGTGTTCCCAGATCCTTTTCGGCATAAGCCGGGAAATAGAAGAAATCCGCGTCTGCACCCAGTTCGGTTCCCTCAGGGAAATACGCAGGGATAAACGACGCCTGGCGGTGCATCATGCAGGCTGGCGGGCTGTCGAACAGACCTTTAGGACTGTCGCGGAAGTCGATCGCGGCAGTATCATTTGCGTTGCCTACGACATAATCGTCATTGCGAGTAAAGCTGCCATATTCTTCGATTGCAGCGATCACCTTTGGATCATCGAACTTCATCTCGTTCGATACCCATTGGTCATAAATTTCCGGGGGTTGGGTACGCAGCATCAGGTCTTCAACCCAGTCGGTTGCAGGCCATCCGGTTGCGCCACCCGAGGCCAGGCCAACGCAGAGCGGGGTTTCGCCATCTTCGACCATCTGATCCATCAGAGCTTTGAACTCTTCCATGGTCTGCGGCACTTCGTATCCGAAATCTTCAAAGTTCTCTGGTATGTACCAAACCAGAGATTTCACGTTCACGTTGAAGAAGAAGCCATAGAAACCGTCTGTTCCTTCGGCGTTTTCGAATGTCCCCAAGTCAACCCAGGACTGACCTGCAGCAAAGTTGTCTTTGATCCAGCCCGCCGACCCTTCTGCCAACGGTGTCAGATAACCTTGCTTTGCAAGATTTGCCGCAAGACCGGGTTGCGGGAACACCGTTAGGTTTGGTGCCGAACCTGCCGCAGCATCGATAAGGATTTGCTGTTCCAGCGAGTCTGAGCCCACATAGCTGGAACTTGCGCCGGTTGCTTTGTCAAAATACGCAACGAGGTTCTCAAAGGATTTCCCTTCACCCGCCAACCAAGGGCCGAAAATCGTCAGACTTTCACCGGATAGGTCCGTCGCATCGGCAAAGGCCTGAAACCCTTCCCAATCAAAACTGCCCTCCCCTACGGCGTGGATCAATTCACCCTCAGCCTGAACAGACCCAGCCATCAGGGCAAACATCGCCGCACCTGCGTAAAGCGAGTGTTTCATCTAATTCTCCTCCCAAGTTTTCACGCGCTTGCAGACTCAGTTTCAAAGCGCTTTGGATGCGATGTGTTATCCGCTAACAATTTCACTCTGTCAATGAATTGCTTTCTCGACCCAGCAGTATTAATAAATATTGCCATCGCAGCAAAACAAGTTGACGGGCACTTAAATTGCCCACACAACAAGTGTGAGTACGCAATTGAAGGCGCTTTGAATAGCATAATGAACCTAAAGCAGCTCTCGGAAATTTTAGGTCTTTCGCAAACAACGGTGAGCCGTGCGCTGAACGGCTTTCCCGAGGTCAGCGAAGGAACGCGCGTGCGTGTGCAAGCCGCCGCGCAAAAACATGGGTACAGACCCAACAGCAGGGCTAAGGGGCTGGCGACTGGTCGGTCCATGGTGATCGGACACGTGATTCCCAGTTCTTCGCAGCATGAAATGGTTAACCCCATCTTTGGAGATTTTGTCGCCGGAGCTTCAAAGAAATATGCCGAATACGGGTACGACATGATGTTCACCAACGCTGACGATACCTCGATCGAGGATGCCTATCGCAGCCTTTTTCAGCGTGGGGCCGTTGATGGCGTCGTGCTGCAAGGTCCTAAAGTGAACGAAGCTCGGATTGCAGTTCTTAAACGTATGAGCGTGCCGTTCATTGTGCATGGGCGTTCAACGGGCACGGATACGCCTTATGACTGGATAGATGTAAACAACAAAAGCTCGTTTTTGAGGGCGACGCGGTTTTTGATTGATCTTGGACATCGAAGGATTGCCCTTATCAACGGGTTGGAGGAGATGGATTTTGCACAGCGTAGACGCGCGGGGTATCTGGAGGCGCTAGAGCAAGCTGGTATAGCCGCTGACCCCGACCTGATGCGTAGCGCCGAGATGACCGAGGTTTTCGGACATCGGGAAACGCACGGCATGTTGCAACTTGATGATCCTCCGACAGCCATTCTGGCATCTTCCATGATATCCGCCATTGGGGTCAGGCGTGCGCTGGATGAAGCGGGGTTGAAGATGGGGCAGGATGTTTCTGTTATCGCCCATGATGACGACTTGTCTTATCTGAAGAACGGGCAAGACGTTCCAATTTTCACCGCAACACGCTCTTCCGTCCGGCAAGCGGGGGAAATGGCGGCTGAGATGCTGATTGAACGGATCAAATCCCCATCTGCTCCGACCAACACCAGACTGCTGGAGGCCGAACTGGTGGTCGGTCGCTCGACCGGCCCTGTCCCCAACAGGACGTCGATATGAAACACTCGCGCGCTGACTTTCCCAAAGATTTCCTTTTCGGAGTCGCTACCTCAGCTTATCAGATCGAAGGTCATGCACAGGGGGGTGCTGGGCAAACCCATTGGGATACGTTTGCCGCCACAACAGACAACGTGGTGCGCGGGGAAAACGGCGATCTGGCCTGTGACCATCTGCATCGGTTTGAGCAGGATTTCGATCTGGTGCGCGAGGCGGGGTTTGACTGTTATCGGTTTTCCACCAGTTGGGCACGCGTTATGCCCGAAGGTCGCGGGCAGATCAATCAGGCGGGCATGGACTACTACGACCGTCTCGCAGACGCGCTGTTGGCCCGCGGAATCCGACCTTGCGTGACGCTGTATCACTGGGAACTGCCTTCGGCTCTGGCGGATCTGGGCGGCTGGTGCAACCGTGACATTGCTGGATGGTTCGCTGACTTCACCGAGATCATCATGGGCCGCATCGGTGACAGGATGTACAGCGCGGCCCCGATCAACGAGCCATGGTGTGTCAGCTGGCTAAGCCATTTCGAGGGTCATCATGCCCCCGGGCTTCGCGATATTCGCGCCACGGCCCGCGCGATGCACCACGTGTTGCTGGCTCATGGACGGTCCATTCAGGCCATGCGCAGCCTTGGTATGAGCAACTTGGGCGCAGTGTTCAACCTGGAATGGGCGGAACCAGCAGATGACAGCGTCGCAGCGCAGCACGCAGCGGACCGGTATGATGCGATCTACAATTGGTTTTTTCTTGGCGGTGTTTTCAAGAAAGAATACCCTCAGCTGGTGCTGGATGGTTTAGAGCCGCACTTGCCGTCTGGATGGCACGATGATTTTGACACGATTGGCGCGCCGGTCGATTGGTGTGGATTGAACTACTACACGCGAAAGTTGATTGCCGCGAACGATGACGCATGGCCCAGTTTTACGGATGTTCCGGGTCCTTTGCCAAAAACGCAGATGGGTTGGGAAATCGACCCTTCTGCCCTGACCCGTTTTCTGGTTCGAACACAGAAGGACTATACGGGCGCGCTGCCAATCTATATCACCGAAAATGGTATGGCCAGCGCAGAGCGTGGGCAGGATAAGGACCGTATCGAATATCTCGACACGCATCTGGCAGCCGTGCAAAACGCTCTGGCGCAAGATGTTCCCGTGAAGGGCTATTTCGTCTGGTCTCTGCTGGATAACTATGAATGGGCCTTCGGGTACGAGAAAAGGTTTGGACTGGTGGACGTGGATTTTGAAACTCTGGAAAGAACCCCCAAAGCTTCGTTCATGGCACTGAAATCTGCCTTGTCCAATGGGCAGAACGTCTCTCAGCCGTTAGCGCAACCATTGGGTTCCGTGCATGAGCACTGGAACCTTGTTGCGGATATTGGTGGTACGAATACCCGTCTGGGGGTAGTGACAAATGGCGATTTGACAGGGCTGCGCAAGCATCCAACGGGAACTTTAAAAGATTTGCTGAACGCATTTCACGATCTGCGTGATGAAGTAGGTACAAATCCTCAGGCAGTTGTGGCTGCTGGCGCCGGTCCTGTTCGGAATGGCGTCATACGTTTGACAAATGCCAATCTGGATTTGTCCGAGACCGAACTGGCTCGGGCTACCGGTGCGGAACAAACGTTTGTCATCAACGACTTTACGGCTGCGGCATGGTCGGTCTCTGACGTGACACAGGATGATGTCTCGGTTCTGCAAGGAGAGGCAAATCCACCTATCGGCACGCGATTGGTGGTCGGTCCCGGAACGGGGCTCGGCGTCGGGGCGCTGCTGTATTCAGAAGGACATTATCATACAGTGTCCGGCGAAGGTGGTCACGTCGGCCTTTATCCCCGCCACCGCGACGAGGTTGAGATTTTTGAAGCCGCGCGTCGCATAGCGCCCGCGTGTTTCTTTGGAGACAGCCTCGCCCTGGAGGCGGAAATGTTCCTGAGCGGAACAGGCTTACCAATCTTGTATCAGGCCGTTGGAATGGCGGCAGGGCACGCTCAGATCCCGGCGCAAGCTGCAAAGAACATCTTGCAGGACGCGCGAGATGCTTCCGATCCTATCGCAGTGAAAACGGCGCAGATGTTCACCACTCATCTGGGTGCACTGATGGGCGATATGGCCGTCACCTTGATGCCTGCGGGCGGTGTGTTTCTTGTCGGTGGCGTTGCCGAGAAAAACCGCTGGCTATTTGGACAGGACTTCATGGAAGCCTTCAATGGAGGTGGGCGTTTCAGTGAACTGCGCCAGTCTTTGAACCTCTACGTTTCTGAGCAAGCTGAGTTTGGTATTATCGGGGCCAACAATTTCTGCAAGAACGCCCTGAAACGTTAGGCGAAAAACTTCTTCGACAAACCGGGAAAGGACCGTGGAATGATCTTGTGTTGCGGCGAGGCTCTGATCGACATGATTGCCGAGCCAACAGCTTCGGGGGCGCAAGGTTTCGTGCCGCACACCGGAGGTGCGATCCTGAACACCGCGGTGGCCATGGGGCGTTTGGGAGTGCCCGTTGGAATGCTGACCGGAATGTCCAGCGATATGTTTGGCCAGCAACTGACCGACGCGCTAAATGCAAGCCACGTAGATACATCGCACATGGTCGTCTCGGATAGACCCACAACGCTTGCCTTCGTACAGCTCACGGACGGGCACGCAACCTACAGTTTTGTCGATGAAAACACGGCCGGGCGCATGTTGCTTCCCGAAGATATGCCGGATCAGCTTCCGGCTGTCACAGCCTTGTATCTTGGGGGGATCAGCCTAGCGTGCGAGCCCTGTGCCGATGCCTACGCGTCATTGCTGAACCAGCACGGAGGCGATCGGGCAGTGATGCTGGACCCCAATATCCGTCCGGGTTTCATCGCAGATCAAACCCGGTATCGAACACGCCTGAACCGGATGATCGCCCAATCGGATATCGTCAAAGTATCGGACGAGGATCTGGACTGGATCATTCCCGGCAGTGAACCCGAGGCGGCAAAGGCCGCCTTGCTGTTGCAGACCGGACCGTCGGCCCTGATCGTGACCCGGGGCCGCGACGGCGCGAACGGATATTTGGCGGATGGGTCACAGGTATCCGTGCCAGTGAAACCGGTGCAGGTCGTCGATACAATCGGTGCCGGAGATACGTTCAATGCAGGCGTGTTGACCGAACTCCACCGAGCGGGTCATCTGACAAAACCGGGGGTGCGAAACCTGACCCCCGACGCTTTGCGCGCGGCAATGGCCTTGGGCGCCGAGGTTGCAGCTGTAACCGTTTCCCGTGCCGGGGCAGAGCCGCCTTGGGCACATGAGCTTTGATCATTGAGGTTAGCCAATGAAGCGATCCGAAATAAACCGCATCAAGTCTGAAGCGCAGACTTTCATCCAATCCTTCGGAGCAGTGTTGCCGCCTTTCGCATATTGGTCGCCCGAGCAGCTGCGCAGCCCTGAGGCGCAAACGATCCGAGGCCGGGGCTTGGGGTGGGACATTACCGATTACGCCCAAGGCCGGTTTGACGAGTTGGGCCTTTTTCTTTTTACCCTGCGCAATGGTGAAGTGAACGATTTGAAATCCGGTCGTGGGATGCTGTACGCAGAAAAGCTATTGATCTCGAAAGATAAACAGCTGTCCCCAATGCATCGTCACATCGTAAAGGCTGAAGACATCATCAACCGGGGTGGCGGCGATCTGGTGCTGGAGATTTACGCGTCAGACCCTGAGGGAGGCATCGACCGGGACACGCCTGTTACGGTGCCAAGCGATGCCTGCCCGTTTACCCTAAAACAAGGCGAGCATCTGCGCCTGAAACCGGGGCAAAGCGTGACCTTGATGCCAGGCGTCTGGCACGCTTTCTGGGCAGAACGCGGCGATTGCCTGATTGGCGAGGTTTCGACTGTGAATGACGACCGCACCGATAATGTGTTCGAAGACCCAATCCCGAGGTTCTCGAAAATCGAGGAAGATGCCGAACCGGATTTCCTTCTTGTTTCAGACTACTAAGGTTGATCCAGTTGAGCCTGTGCAAAAGGAATAGCGGGCACAACACTTGTTTTTCGTGCCAGCCCCAGTTTCCTACCGCTTGACAAGTCTTGCATTGCCGGACTAGCTGATCTCGATGGTTCCGCAAGGGATGAAAATGGGAATACGGTACGGCGCACCCCTGCGCCAAGTCCGTGACTGCCCCCGCAACTGTAAGCGGAGAGCGACGCCACTTCACCACTGACCTCGAGGGGTTGGGAAGGTTGGCCGAGCCTTGACCCGCAAGTCAGGAGACCTGCCATCGCATGTTAAACCAACCCGGGGCGGGGCGTCCTGGAAGGAGGCTCGATGGCGCGTTTGCGTGAAAACCCGGTATGGTCCCCCTGTCTGTGTCCGACAAAAGACGGAGACGGCAATGACCACCTATCCTGAGCATTTCGTTCTGATCTGTTCCACATGTCAAGGAACGATGACGGCGGAAGCCGTGCAAACCGCATTGGACGATCGGTTGCCAGACGGTTTTGAAACCCGGTTGATTGCCTGCATGGCAGGTTGTGAACGGGCCACGACCGTTGGTTTTCAGGCCACGGGAAAAGCGCAGTACCTGTTTGGCGATATTGAGACGGCCAACGATCTGACCGCTCTGGTTGAATTTGCAACCCAGTTTGGCGACAGCAAGGACGGCTGGACCAGCGCTTCGCATCGCCCCCCTGCCCTGTTTACCAAAACCTTGTCGCGGATGCCTGCCATGCCATCGCAGGGGGCTTCATGAGTTTCCTGGTTGTCGAAGATCTGGAGTACTATGCCCTGAATGGCGATGTGCTGCTTCAGGATGTGTCCTTCCGCCTCGACGAAGGCTCAATTCTCGCAATCGCTGGACCAAATGGTGCCGGAAAAACCACTCTGCTGAATTTGCTGTGCGGAATTGAAAGGCTGGTTCTGGGGGACGTTCGCGTCCGAAATCAAAGCCTCCGCACCCTTACCGCTCATGAACGTGCTCGAACCATTGCAGTGGTTGGCCAGCAGGAAATGCCAGATGCGCGATTGCGTCTGCGCGACTATGTTGCTCTGGGGCAAATCCCGATTAAAGCTGATCGATCGGCAGGAGAACATAAAGAGGATCTTGATCGGGTTCTGGCGACGGCCGGTCTGTTGCACCTTGCCGGAAAACCCATAGGCCAACTATCGGGAGGCGAACGCCAGCGGGCGCATATCGCGCGGGCGCTGGCACAAAACCCGTCTTTACTGTTTTTGGACGAACCGACAAACCATCTGGACCCGGATGCCAAGGGGCACATGCTGTCCCTGGTTGCCGAGTTGGGCGTAACGGTGGTCATGATCGTGCATGATCTGGTCATGATTCCGGAATTCGCCACCCATGTTGCGTTGATGAAATCCACACGCCTGACAGGGTTCGGACCTGTTAGCGACGTACTGACCCCCGACCGGGTGCGCGACACCTTTGGCGTGGATTACCTGTGCTTTCAGCATGAAGGCCGCATGATCCCTGCCTTGGATATCCGAAAAAGAAAACTGTCATCATAACAGGAGCTTACAATGATGCACAAACTCTGGCCCGTGGCTTTGTTCACCGGTCTGGCCAGCGGCGCGGCTGCAGATGCTATAACAGTGGACAATTGCGGTGAAACGTTGGTGTTTGAAACCGCACCGGAACGTCTTGTCGTGCATGACATGAACATGACAGACATGGCTTTCGCCCTTGGCCTGCAAGACCAGATCGTGGGCCTGACCGGCATCACCGGATGGTACAAGACAAGCCCTGATTTTGACGCGCAACGCGGCGAAATTCCTGAGCTTGCGCCCAAATACCCAACCATCGAAAACCTCGTCTCGGTCGAGCCGGACCTGTTCTTTGCAGGCTGGTATTATGGCATGAAGCCGGGTGGCGACGTGACCCCGGACACTTTGGAACCCTTCGGCATCAAGACCATGGTTCTGACCGAAAGCTGTATCCATTTGGACAAGGATCGCCCCACGGCCAGCATGGATCTGCTGTTCAACGACGTGTTGCGTCTTGGTCAGGTCATGCAGGTTGAAGACAAGGCCGAGGCACTGGTCGCGGGTTGGAAGGACCAACTGACCGCCATTGAAGCGAAAACTGTCGACTTGGCGAAAACGCGCGTCTTCCTCTTGGATGGGCCAGCTGATGCGCCTTTCACAGCCGGCAAATTCGCAATTCCCGACGCAATGATTGCAGCGGCCGGTGGCGAAAGCGTGACCCATGATCTGGAAACAAGCTGGGGCCGCACCTCGTGGGAGGCCGTGGCTGCCGCCAACCCTGAGTTCCTGGTATTGCTGGACTATCAGACCGGAAACGGTGCAGAAGATACGTTCCAGTTTCTGAAAGATCATCCAGTTATGTCACAAACCGATGCCGTCAAGAACGAACGCTGGATTGGCCTGCGTTACGAAGAACTGACACCTGGACCGGCGAACATTGAAGCCATTGAGAAGATGGCCAAAGCGATGCATCCGGAGATCAACTGATATGGCCCATTTGGGCCGTTCGATATTGCTGGGGGCGATCGTTTTGATCGCCCTTTTGCTGCTGTCCATCGTTTATGGAACGACGCAAATTCCGGTGCGCGACGTGATCTCGGCGATTGGCCTGGGTACGGGTCTTGTCGAAGGTGACATGTCCCCCATGCACCGGATCGTGTTTGACTTGCGCCTACCCCGAGCTTTGTTCGCTGCGGTGATTGGCGCGGGTCTTGGCGTTGTAGGTGTGGTTCTGCAAACCACTACGCGCAACGATCTGGCCGACCCTTTTCTGTTTGGCCTATCCTCGGGTGCGGCTGCGGGTGCGGTTCTGGTGATCACTGTCACCGGGGATGTACTGGGCATATGGACCTTACCTTTGGCCGCGTTTTGCGGGGGTCTGATCGCATCGGCTATCGTTCTGGCACTGGTCCAGGGTTTGCGCACAAGTGCGCCGGAAAAGCTGATTCTGGCCGGTTTAGCCGTCTCCTTTCTGTTTTCCGCAATCACGAACTACTTGATTTTCTCTGGCGACAATCGCGCGGCGCATTCGGTCATATTCTGGATGCTGGGTGGGTTGGGACTCGCCCGGTGGCAGACATTCCCCCTGGTCGTGATCGGCCTGGGATTGATCCTGAGCTACGCCCTTTATCGCAGCCGCTGGCTAGATGCGTTGCTGACCGGTGATTTCACAGCCTCTTCACTTGGTATCCCGGTTCAGGGTTTACGATTTCGCATGTTTTTTGTCGCCGCTTTGGCAACCGCCAGCTTTGTGTCCGTGGCCGGTGTCATCGGCTTTGTGGGCCTGATGGTGCCTCATATCGCGCGCGGCATTGCTGGTACGCTGCACCGGAATCTGTTGGTCACTTCAGCCATTGTGGGGGCGATCCTGCTGACGCTGTCGGATATTCTGTCGCGCCTCCTTCTGGCCCCGCAGGAACTGCCCGTAGGCATCGTGACAACGTCAATCGGCTCGCTTTTTGTATTCTTGTATCTGTTCAAATCGTCGCGCGGTGACTAAGCTCAGCCATTGGCCCAGCTATTTGTTTCGTGGGATAAAAGCTCTTGCACCAAAGGGTTCGGGAACCGGCGTTTGAATGTGATCGCGTGGAAGTTTTCCTTGATTTTCGGGTGCTCCTGCGCCTCGACCAGCCGACCCGAGTTCAACTCATCCTGAACCACGATCGGCGCCACCAGAGCCAGCCCGATATCTTCCCGCGCCAGCAGCCGCATCATGGCCATGTCGTCCACCTCAGCGGCCACCTGAGGGCGCACCGACATGCGGCTGGCCATGGCGTCAAACGCCGTGCGGACAGTGTTGTTCATTGTAGGCAGGATGAAAGGTTGTTCTTCCAAAAGGTCCCGTATGGGACGTGTCGGATCCAGACGATCCGGAGTGCCCACGATGCTTACCGGTTGTTCCGCCAGATGATGGGTGACAAAATTGGTCAAGCTGTCGCTTGCCGGTTCATGATTCATGAGGACCAGGTCGAAATTGAGCGTCTTTAGACCTTCCAGCAGCTCACTTGGGTTGCCAGACCTTAAGATGACCTCGACATCAACACGCGACAAAATGGGCCGCAAAAAGCGAATCTGAAAGTTCCGAGACAGGGTGGATTGCGCCCCTACTCTGAGGGCCTGCCGCGCATTCCCGGCATCTTGCAAGGTTGCCACAAGTTCCTGACCTGTCGCAAAAATCGCATCGGCATGGTCCAGAGCAATATGTCCGGCTTCGGTGAGGTGCAGCTTGCGACCTCTGCGTTCGAACAGTGGATGACCAAGGCGGTTTTCCAACTCCTTGATCTGCACGGACAACGCTGACTGGGACAGATTCAGACGCTGCGCCGTCCGTGTCAGGTTCCCGTCATGCGCGACGGCCCAGAAATATCGAAGGTGATGATAGTTCAGTGGCATATAGTTCTATCTAAGCGAACGATAATCATCAAACAATGTATTTTTCATATGCTGGGTCGCGACATATCTCGATCTGAACAAATCAAGTCAATGTCGAACGTCAAGGGACACATGAATGAGCTACCTGCTTCTTCCCCTCTTTAGTCCATTAATCCTGTTGGGATCTGCGTATTATTGCAGCCGACATCCGGGGGTCCGACCGCGTAATTTGCCTAAAGTCGCAGAATGGGCTGCCTTGGCCGCCTTTGCCGTGTCTGCTTTGGCGGTAACATTGTTGATTGCAAAAGGACCAGGAACCTCAGCGCTGATCGGGTTCTGGGGCATGGGATTGTCGGTCCAACTGGATGCCGTGAGCGCAACGATGCTGGTTCTGGTCAGCTTTATAGGCTGGATCGTGCTGCGCTATTCGGCGACTTACATGGATGGCGAGCCAAGACAGGGTGCCTTTACCGGTTGGATGTTGGTCGCCTTGGCATCTGTTCTGTTACTGGTCATGTCCGGCAACATCATCCAACTTCTTGGGGCTTGGATCGCGACAAGTTTGGCATTGCATCAACTGTTGTTGTTCTACCCCGAACGCACCACGGCACAACGCGCGGCACGAAAAAAGGCCGTTGTGGCGCGGATCAGCGAAGCCGCGCTAACGCTGGCTGTGGTCCTGTTGATCATTGGCTACGGCACGACCGATATCGCCACGATCCTTTCGTCAGCGCAGCCAACCGTGACAACAATTGTTGCTGCCCTGTTGATCGCGTTGGCGGCCGTGCTGGCGTCAGCTCAGTTTCCGGTCCACGGGTGGTTGACCGAGGTTATGGAAGCACCGACACCCGTGTCTGCTCTGCTGCACGCAGGAGTGATCAATGCGGGCGGGTTCTTGTTGATCCGTTTTGCCGACGTGATGCTTGTTGCACCGGGCATAATGGCCTTATTGGTCATGCTGGGCGGGTTCACCGCGCTGTTCGGCGGCTTGGTCATGCTGACACAGCCCGCGGTCAAGACATCTCTGGCGTGGTCCACAATCGCCCAGATGGCGTTCATGATCATGCAGTGCGGCCTTGCCCTGTTCCCGCTGGCGCTGCTGCATATCGTGGCGCACTCGCTTTATAAAGCCCACGCCTTCCTGAGCGCGGGTGAGGCCGTGCGCAACGTGGCCGCCATTCGCCGGCCGGGGCCGGTGGCTGTACCAAGTGCCCGCAACGTACTGCTGGCCTTTGCAACCGGCATTCTGATCTATGGCGCAGTGGCTTCGGTGTTCGGGATTGACGGGAAATCTGTTCAGGCCATTGCACTGGGCGTGATCCTGATCTTTGGTGTTGCCTATCTGCTCGCGCAGGGATTTGCGGATGCCGCCCCCGGTGCCCTGACCCGCCGCACCGTCATCTATGCCAGCGCAACCTCTGTCAGCTACTTCGTACTGCAAATCGCGGCGCAGCGCCTGACATCTGGCACCTTGCCACCCACACCTGCTGCGGGTCCGCTGGAATGGGCTCTGATTGTTCTCGCGCTCATCAGCTTTGGCGCCGTGGCGCTGGCGCAATCGACCTTCCCGCTTTGGGCCTCGCATCCGGCGGCGGCTGGTATCCGGGTGCATCTATCAAACGGTCTGTATGCAAATGCAATCTTTGACCGGCTGCTGGACGGATGGTCCACGCGCCGGACTGTATGAATGGGGGATCAGACAAGATTATGAAACACGAAAGCTATCCTGCTCCGCTTCTGGAACTTATCGCGATTGCAAATGACGCTGTACGTCAGATCCCCCCTCTGTTTCCGCTGGCTGCAAATGTCGCCGTGAATCCTTTCTTGGGTCAGACGGAAGACACCCTTGCTGTTACGGCTGCGCGCCTTGGCCGCGTTGCTGGTGTGCGCATCACTCCTGACAGGCAAGTCATGGCCGAAAAGCTGAAGACCGGCGAGATGGTTGAGGGTGATCTGGTCGAGGCGATATCTCATGTTGAAAGCCGTTTTGATCCCTCGGGGCTTGAAAATGTGACGGCTGCTTTGACGGACGATGCGGTGCCACTTGCCCCATTGCCGACGGTTGCAGAACTGGCAGCCGAAATATCCGGCATCGACTGGCCGGGGTTGATCGAAGAACGTATCGGTGCGTGGGCTGCCAGCCATTTTGACGAAGGTCAGGCCCTGTGGCAGCCTCGCCGTGTTGGCGGTGCATTCAGCGCGTGGCGCGAGTTCGCGTCGCGCGACTTGACGCCCGAAATCAACGGGTTGAAAAGATTTGGCGCATTTGTAGCAGCAACCAACCGTTCACAATGGCGCGCCATCGGGCGGGCGTCTGAAACGCTGGGCGTAACGCCTGAAGCGGCCGGAACTACCTTCCACCGGTTGTTGGTCACGCTTGGCGGTTGGGCTCAAAATGCGCGCTATCTGTTGTGGCAGGCCGAGCTGCAGGGTCAGACCGACACAACGACGGTCGAGTTGCTGGCCATTCGGATGGTGTTTGAAGAGGCCCTGTTCCACCAATACCGCGATCAGATTTCGGCGCGTTGGTCGGAAACCATCGCAATGCACGAAACCCCGATAACTCCGTCCCGGGACATGGTGATTGATGCCATTCTGCAGGATGCCGCTGAACGGGCTCAACAGCGCAAGTTGAGCGAAGCTTTGGACCGACGTCAACCAAGGGCAACCGAAGGCCGCCCAATAATACAAGCTGCGTTCTGCATCGACGTTCGGTCCGAGGTATTCCGCCGTGCGCTGGAAGCGCAGGATGCGGGCATCGAGACCATCGGCTTTGCCGGGTTCTTCGGGTTGGCCAGTGCGCACAAATGCGCAGGATCTGACGTGACCGAACTGCGGGGTCCAGTTCTGCTGAACCCCAATGTCACGTCCAAAGCGGCAGAAGACACATTATCTGATCTAGACCGTCGCTACACGGCCCGCGCGAAAAGAGCGTGGGGTCGGTTTAAACTGGCTGCTGTTTCGTCCTTTGCCTTTGTCGAGGCGACCGGCCCGATCTACGCGGGTAAATTGCTGCGGGACTCGCTGGCTGCCAATGGCAGGACAACCAGATTTGACCCCGCACCGAAACTGGATCCTTCGATGGATCTAGCCACGCGCATCAATACCGCCAAAGCCATTCTGGGCGCGATGTCGCTGACCAGCAATTTTGCGCGTATCGTGATGCTGGCTGGGCACGGCGCGGATGTTACCAACAATCCGCACGAAAGCGCGTTGCAATGCGGTGCCTGCGGTGGTCACGCGGGGGATGTCAGCGCCCGGCTTCTCGCCAGCCTTCTGAACGACAACCAGGTACGGAAGGGTTTGCAGGGCAAGGAGATCGACATCCCGTCAGACACCTTGTTCCTGCCAGCGTTGCACAACACGACGACGGATGGTGTTACCCTGTTTGATCAGGATCATCCTGCGGAATTGTGGGCGCCGCAGATCGCACAGCTGAAGATCTGGCTTGCCGAGGCCGGGCGTCTTGCTCGCGCCGAACGTGCGGCGCGGCTGCCTCGGGCCAGCGGCGGAAGTGATATTGCGCGCCGTGCCAACGACTGGGCCGAATTGCGCCCTGAATGGGGGTTGGCAGGCTGCCGTGCTTTCATCGCCGCTCCGCGCAGCCGGACTGACGGGACCGGTTTGGCCGGGCAGTCCTTCCTGCACAGTTATGACTGGCGCTCGGACGAAGGGTTTGGCGTGCTGGAATTGATCATGACCGCCCCGGTTGTCGTGGCCAGCTGGATCAGTTTGCAATATTATGGCTCGACCGTTGCGCCGGGGCTGTTCGGAGGTGGTAACAAACTGCTTCATAACGTGGTCGGCGGGATCGGCATTGTCGAGGGGAACGGAGGCGCTTTGCGCCCTGGGCTGCCCTGGCAATCGGTTCATGATGGTGAAACTTTCCAGCATGACCCTCTGCGACTGTCGGTTGTCATCGAAGCCCCGCGTGAGGCCATGAACGATATTCTGAAGCGCCACGCAAATGTAAAAGCGCTGTTTGACAACCGTTGGCTTCACCTGATCGCAATGGATGAAAACGGCGATCTGGCGTGGCGTTACACAGGTGGCCGAGAATGGAGCCCAATTGCAAAAACTGCAAGCTCTGAGCAGGCTATTGCAGCTGAATAGCTAATAATGAAAGGGCCCGGTACATGTTGCCGGGCCTTTGTTCATCAGACTATCCGTTGATCAACTCCAGAAGGTCAGCATGTAATTCCGGGGTCGCCGCAGACACGACCGCGCCATCTGACTCAAGCGTCAAAGTTCTGCCCTGCCAATCGGTAATTACGCCACCAGCTGCTGTGACAAGTGGTGCGACCGCCAAATAGTCGTAAGGTTGTAAATCATAATCCACTACAGCGTCCA
Source organism: Ruegeria sp. CDSA079 (assembly GCF_059612245.1). NCBI lineage: Bacteria > Pseudomonadati > Pseudomonadota > Alphaproteobacteria > Rhodobacterales > Roseobacteraceae > Ruegeria > Ruegeria sp. CDSA079. The sequence continues at coordinate 68,157 of NZ_JBXWQF010000003.1, forward strand.
CATGCCCCGCAGCCAGCAGCGCGTGTGGGTAACAGTCATATGCAAACCGACGTGTCTGCCCGGCCTGCATCAAGCGGGTGAACAGGTCCGGATAATCGCGATGGATCTTGTCGCCTTCGTTCACGTAGAGGATCGACTGTTCCAAACGCTTTTGCTGCGAAGCCCGAATGGGTTTGCCGTTCAGTGTGGCCGCCTCCCCCACGCCCCCCACATACACCTCATTCAAAGCAGGCATTCCGACCAATCCCAACTGAGGCTGCCCCTCAACCAGATATGCCAAAAGGAACCCGAACAGAGGATGACCGGACAGAAACGACCTGGTTCCGTCGATCGGGTCGATGACCCACATGTGCCGGCCATCACCGGCTTGTTTCCCATGTTCTTCACCGAAGATTCCATGCGCGGGGAAATGTCGCTTCAGGTAGGCCCGAACCTCAGCTTCCACCGCTTTGTCGGCTTGCGTCACGGGGCTTTCATCCAGTTTGAATTCAACGCCCAGAGACCCACGGAAAAACCGCATCCCGGTCGTGGATGCGATATTCGCCATCTGAACGGCGTGTTCCTTAAGCGTATGAGTGTCGACCATTTCGACCCTTTCGAAAGGGGTCATCCGCGGGGTCACAGATGACAGGTTTTTTCAATAAAGGTGCGGGCACGCAGCGACTGGATCCCGCCGTTTGTAGCAGTCGGTGCATCATTCTATGACATTCATCAAACCATTTTCCCACCAGCAGAAAAACACCGTGTATGGCATGAAAAAACTCCGGCGTTGAACGTCGGTATCGCGGCAGCTTTTTCGTCTCAGATCTTAATACGCTCCATCCTTGGATCGTAAAGCGGCAGCAACGTCGCCTGGCATGGCACCCGCCGAGTGGCGACGTCCAATTCGTACTCTCCCGAAGTGACATATTCCGCATCAACCCCATCAGGGTTGCGGATATAGCCGTACCCGATGGATTTCCCGATTGTATAGCCATACCCACCAGAGGTCAGCCAACCAACGCGTTTGCCGTTCCGATAGATTGTTTCCCGCCCCAGCAAGACAATGTCCGGGTCAACTGTGAAACAGGCCAGCATCTTCTTGACGCCCTCGGCCTTTTGCTTCTCACACGCGGCGCGGCCTTTGAATTCCACATCCTTGCGCAACTTCACGGCCCAACCCAACCCGCTTTCGAAGGGCGTATGATCCGGCCCGATATCAGAACCCCAAGCGCGATAACCTTTCTCAAGCCGAAGCGATTCAATGGCACGGTAACCTGCGTTGACCAAGCCATGTGTCTTGCCTGCCTCCATCAGCACCGAATAGACGGTCTGCGCGTATTCGACCGGCAAGTGAAGCTCCCAACCAAGCTCGCCTACATAGGTCACGCGCAGTGCCTTGACCGGACACCCGGCGATACCGATGGTGCGGATCGTACCGAAATTGAACCCGTCATTGGACACGTCATCGCGTGTCACAGCTGCAAGAATGTCCCGCGCTTTTGGCCCCATCAGCGACAACACTGCGTTGGACGAGGTGATATCGAACAACTGACAGTTCAAACCCTTAGGAATATTGCGGCTGATCCAGTCGAAATCATGGGTGGCAAAACCGGTGCCGGTGACGATGTAGAACTCGTCATGCGCCACACGACCGACTGTCAGATCACATTCGATCCCGCCCTTGTCGTTCAGCATCTGGGTATAGACCAGCGCTCCGACCGGTTTGTCCACGTCATTGGCACAGATCCAGTTCATCGCAGCCAGCGCATCCGGACCCTTCAGCGCAAATTTGGCAAAGGACGTCTGGTCGAACAGCGCGGCCACTTCACGCGCCGCTTTGTGCTCACGACCCACGGCGTTGAACCAGTTCTGACGACCAAAGCTGTACTCGTCCTTGGGCGTCTCACCCAGCGAGGCATCCGCGTACCAGTTCGGGCGTTCCCAACCCAGCTTCTCACCAAAGCACGCGCCTTGCGATTTCAGCGTGTTGTAGAGCGGCGACTTGCGGCAGGGACGACCGGAGTCATGCTCCTCATACGGCCAACCCATCGTGTAATGCTTGCCATAAGCCTCGACCGTGCGGGTACGCACCCAATCGGTGTCGAAATGCGGGCGGCCAAAGCGGCGGATGTCGGCGGACCACAGGTCAAACGGAGGTTCTCCCTTATGTACCCATTCGGCCAGCGCCATGCCCGCACCGCCACCAGCGGCGATGCCGAATGCGTTGAAGCCCGCGCCGACAAAGAAATTGCTCAACTCGGGCGCTTCACCGATGATGAAGTTGCCATCCGGCGTAAAGCTCTCTGGCCCATTGGTCAGGGTTTTCACACCTGCATTCTCCAGCGCGGGAACACGACCCAGTGCCAGTTCCATCAACTGTTCAAAATGGTCAAAATTGCTATCCAGAAGCGTGTAGTGGAAGCCCTGCGGAATGCCCTTCGTGGCCCATGGAATCGGGTTCGATTCATAGCCGCCCATGACCAGCCCGCCAACTTCTTCCTTGTAATACGTCAGGCGATCCGGATCGCGCAGGGTTGGCAGGTTGGAGGGCACGTCAAACGGTTCAGTGACCATATACTGATGTTCCATAGGCACCAGCGGCACGTTCACGCCATAGCGACCAGCAAAGGTACGGGTCCACTGACCGGCGCAACAGATCACCTTTTCGCATTCGATCCGGCCATGTTCGGTGATGACCGCGCGGATTTTGCCGTTTTCGATCTCGATATCGGTGACTTTGGTATCCTCGAATATCCGAGCCCCAGCCATGCGCGCGCCTTTGGCCAACGCCTGCGTGATGTCCGATGGGTTGGCCTGACCATCCGTTGGCAGATAGGCCGCCCCGATAACGTCTGACACATCCATCAACGGCCACAGCTCCTGCGCCTCGGACGGCGTCAGCAATTGCATGTCCAGACCAAAGGAATGCGCAGTTGTGGCTTGCCGTTTCACCTCGGTCCAGCGTTCCTCGTTACAGGCCAAACGCAACCCGCCATTCATCTTCCAACCGGTGCCAAGGCCCGTTTCCTCTTCGATCTTGTTATACAGATCGACCGAATAACCCAGCAATTGCGTGATATTGGCGTTCGAACGCAACTGCCCCACCAAACCCGCGGCATGGAAGGTCGTGCCCGAGGTCAGTTTTTTACGCTCCAGCAGCACGGTATCGGTCCAACCCAGCTTGGCCAGATGATAAGCGGTTGAGCAGCCGATAATCCCGCCGCCGATAATGACGGCTTTGGCTGTTTTCGGAAGGTCGGTCATGTCTGTCCTCAGGTATTTTTGAACTCGGTAAGGGCCGCGCGGAACCGCGCGAAGTTTTCGGCTGTATAGGCTGCGTAGTCGAAATCGATGTCCGAGGTGATCTCGGACACCATGCTCCACATGGTTTCGCGCAGCAGCGAGGCGCATTTCATCGCCGTATAGCGATGGCGCAGGTCGTCGGTGACAGGGGCTTCAAAGTAAGTCTCAAGCACCCAATCTTCCTGTCCCGGTGTCAGGCCATTGTTCGAGGCCAGCCCACCCAGATCGAACAGCGGTGAATTGAACCCGGCATAGTCAAAATCGATGAGCCACAGGCGGTTGCCATCATCCAGAAAGTTGCCGCAGAGCAGGTCATTATGGCCGAACACTATGTCATAGGGTCCAGCCTCGGCTTCGAGCATGTTGCCTGTTTGAACCAATTCCGGGATCAGGCCCGCATGGGTGCTGCCGCGTTCGGTCAAAGTGGCGGCATAGTCGCGGATGACGTGGAACACCCAGAACACAAGCGACGGGCCGCGCAGGTGCTTGGGCACTTCGGTATGGCACGTCTTCATCAGTTCCAACACGCGGGGCAGCATGTCCGAGTGGCGCACATCCTCCTCTGTCAGGGTGCGGCTTTCGATGAACTCCAAAACGGTCAGACCGCCCGAGGCATGGACCACCGCCGGGGACAACCCGGCAGTATGTGCGGCCTTGTTGGCAGAAAGTTCATTGAACCGCATGACCTGATGCAAAGGAATATCGTCGCCGACCCGTACGACATACGATCCGCTATTGTCCGTTACCTTATAGTTCACATTGGTAATGCCGCCGGTCAGGGGTTCCGCCGTAATCTCGCCCTGCCAGATCGGCAGATTACGGATGCGGCTGATCAGATCGGATTGGCTCATGTTAACTCTCCAGTCCAAAGCGGATGCGGGCTTGACGCGCGCTGGCATTGATCAGGCGGTCGGCGATGATGGCGATGAAGGCGATGGCCAGACCGGCCACCAGCCCTCTGCCCGTGTCGGCCTTGGTTAGGGCGATATAGACCTCCTGGCCCAGATCACGGGTTCCGACGAGGGCGGTGATCACCAGCATCGAAAGGGCCAGCATAATGGTCTGGTTGATACCCAGCAGGATTTCCGGCAGCGCCATCGGCAGCCGGATATGACGCAACAGCTGCCTCCGGGTGCAGCCTGAAACCAGGCCGGCCTCGATCAGTTCCTCATTGACCGATCGCACTCCGTGGGCCGCATAGCGCACTGCCGGAGCCAGCGCGTATAGGACGATGGCGATCAGGGCGGTGAAGTCTCCGACCCGGAACAGCATCACCACAGGGATCAGATAGACAAAGCTGGGCAGTGTTTGCAGCGTGTCGATCAGCAGGTTGATGACTGCTCCGACGCGCTTGTTCAACGCGGCCAGCACGCCCAGAGGCACCCCGATCAGCGTGGCAAGGATCACCGAAGCCCCGCACAAATAGACTGTGACCATCGCTTTGGACCACAGGCCCGATACCAGGATCAATGAGGCCATACCGCCACACAGCAGCGCCAGTCGCCATCCGCCCGCGTGCCAACCCAACAAGGTCAGCATCGCAATGGCCCAAGGCCACGGAATGCCCAACAGAACCGTCTTGATCGGGATCATGAACCACGTGAGGAAGAAAACTTTGATTGCCTCGAACACATCGAAGTAATTGACGTTCAGATACTCGACCGTGTTGTCCCAGAACGCGCCCGTGGTGATGGTCTGGTTCTCAGGATATTCGAGCAATAGCGGAGAGAACTGCCCCAGCACCCATGTCACAACCAAAAGGATCAGTACCAGAACCGTCCGGCGATGGCGCGCGACCCACGAGCCCGGTTGGTCGTGATGTACCTGACCCATCCGTTCGGCAAAGGCCTGGCTCAGCCGGTCGACTGCAATGGCCAGAACCACAATGGCGATCCCGGCCTCAAACCCCGCACCAATGTCCAGACGGCGCAGCGCGGCGAGGACATCAAAGCCCAGCCCTCCGGCCCCGATCATCGAGGCGATGATAACCATGTTCAGCGTTAGCATGATCACCTGATTGACGCCTACCATCAGGCTATGGCTGGCTGATGGCACCAGCACGCGCCACATCAACTGACGCTGAGTTGTACCCGCCATGCGTCCGAAATCGAGGATCTCGGGATCCACGCCTTTCAGCGCCAGCGTGGTAATTCGTACCATGGGCGGCGTGGCATAGATGATCGTGGCAACCAGGGCCGAGATCGGGCCAAAGCCGAACATGAACAGGATTGGCACCAGATAGGCAAATATCGGGATCGTCTGCATCAGGTCCAGAATGGGCGAGATGATTTTCTCGAACAACGGATGGCGATAGGCGAGGATGCCCAACAGCAGCCCTCCGCCCGCGCCAATAGGCACCGCAATCAGGACCGAGGCCAGCGTCACCATCGCGCTGTCCCATTGCCCGAAAACCGCCAGATATATGAAACAGGCCCCGACCAGCGCGGCCAGCGCCCAATCGCGACAATACTGACCCAAGGCAACGACGGCGGTGATCACGACGATCCAGCTGATTGCAGGCAGGATGACCTGTGCATCGCTGCCCTGACCGCTGACAAACCCATCCGCCAACAGGGCCAGCACCAGATTATAAGGTTGTTCGATCGTCCACGCCACAGCGCGGGTGAGGTCCGTGAACGAGACCGGCCCAATGGCAGCATCCTCGATCAGCCATTTCATCGCCGAGGAGACATAGGTCTTGAACGGGATAACCCAGGCCGAAGGGAACTTGGTCAGCCAACGTGCATCCAGCGCCTTGCCCAGATCGCGGCCATAGTACCCAAGTACGATCGTGATCAGAACAAGGGCCAGAGCGATGGCCTGAGTTCTGTTCAGCCGAATCATGCCGTGTCCCCTTCCCCAAACAGCACACGCGCAACGGCTTTGCGGTCAATCGCGCCTACAGGCTGCCCCTCGGTATCAACCACAGGGATCGGCGCGTCAGCGGCGATGATACGTTCGGCTACGTCCGATACGCGAGTGGACTGAAGGATGGGCTCTCCTTCTCCATCAGCGCCAGGGGACATGACGCCGCTGACGGTCAGAACCTTCGAGCGGGGAATATGTTTTGTGAACTCAGTGACGTAATCGGTAGCCGGGTTCATCACCAGCTCTTCGGGAGTGGCGATCTGGATCACCTCGCCATCCTTCATGATGGCGATGCGGTCGGCCAGACGGACAGCTTCTTCAAAGTCATGCGTAATGAAGACAATGGTCTTGTGCAGTCGCTCCTGAAGACGCAGGAATTCGTCCTGCATCTCTCGCCGGATCAAAGGGTCCAGGGCAGAAAACGGTTCGTCCAGAAACCATATGTCAGGCTCTGTCACCAGCGACCGGGCAATGCCCACACGTTGCTGTTGCCCTCCCGAGAGTTCACGGGGATAGTAATCCTCGCGACCTTTCAGCCCAACCAGTTCCACCACTTCACGCGCTTTGGCATCAGCTTCGGCTTTGGGTACGGCCTGAATAGTCAGCGGGAACATAACGTTTTGCAAGACGGTCAAATGCGGCAGCAACGCAAAATGCTGGAACACCATGCCCATCTTGTGGCGACGAATTTCGATCAACTCTTTTTCGGTAGCGCGCAGCAGGTCGCTGCCATCGAACAAAACCTCTCCTCCGGTAGGTTCGATCAACCGTGACAGGCACCGGACCAGAGTGGATTTTCCGGAACCGGAAAGGCCCATGATCACAAAGATCTCACCTTCGGCAATTTCGATATTGGCGTTGCGCACAGCACCGATCACGCCTGCGCTACTTAGGTCTTCGACAGTTGGATCAGAGGTTTTTTGCAACAGCCGATCCGTATTCGCGCCGTAAAGCTTCCAGACGTTGCGGCAGGCCAGTTTTGTCTTGGGGGGCATCAGTGTGGTCCGGTAATTTAACGCAAAAGGGCCAGAGCGGTCCGAGAGAGCAAATGGCCCGCTCTGGCCAGTGGGTTATTCTGAGATCCAGCCCGACCAGCGGTCTTTGTTGGTCTCCATCCACTCTGCGACGACACTGTCAATTTCCACGCCCTCCAGATCGGCCTTGCCGACCATGGCGCTCATTTCGTCATTGTTGATGTTGTAGGCTTCGATGATGTCATAGGCACCGGGCCATTTTTCCTGCAGGCCGGACCAGGCGGCTTTCCAGATAGGCCCACGTGGTTTGCCGCAATCATAAGCCATGTTGGGGTTCACGCCGACGGATGGGTCGCTGTAGCATTCCGCGGAAAACGGCGGGAATTCAACAAATTGGCCATCGTATTTGGCCGGCGCCCAATGTGGGACGTAAACCCATAGAATAATTGGGTCCTGCCGCTGATAAGCTGACTCAAGCTCGGCAAACAAGGCTGCGTCAGTACCCGCATGTACCACCTCGAAATCCAGTTCCAGTGCTTCGACACGCTCTTCATCGAAGCCGCCCCAAGTAACCGGCCCGCCGACGTAACGCCCGTTGGGTGCGGTTTCAGCGGTTGAGAATTCTTCGGCGCAATCGCGCAGAGCTTCCCAGTTTGGCAGCCCCGGGCAACGCTCTTTCATGTAGCTGGGATACCACCACTCTTCGATCGCCATCAGACCGGTTTCCCCGACGTTGACAACATTTCCAGATGCCGTCGCCTCATCCAAGGCTTCCCGCCCGGTGGTTTCCCAGATTTCCATCGCCAGATGCAGGTCACCCGTTTTCAGTCCTGCGAATTGGGCGATGTAGTCGGCCTGCACGTATTCGACATTGTAGCCGGCTTCTTCAAGGATCGAACCCATGATCTTGGTATTGATCAACTGACCCGACCAGTCGTGCAGCGTAAGCTTGATAGGGTCAGTCGACTCCACAGCCCAAGCTGACGTGGCAGCTGCAAGTGCAAATGCCGTTAGTCCCAGTTTGCATTTCATAACACCTTCTCCCTGTCGTGATTTTTTTGATGAATCGGTGGTACTGGCTACAGACCATCACACTGTGGGGTTTTGTGTCAATAAAAACCAAGTAAAGCCACATAAATTTAAGGAAAAGTACATTTTCCGGGGTTAAAATTGGCTGAATGTTGCTTTATGTGGGTGTTGTGGTATCTCTGAACCTCCCGTATGACGGGTTTGTCAGAGCGGAAAACATGAACCTTAAGACCACCAACCAACGAGAAGAAGAGATCCTGCGTGCGCTGTTTCGCGCGGGTGGATCCTGTCGCGTGAGCGTTCTGGCGAATGAGTTGGGCGTGACCCTTGAAACCATTCGGCGCAATGTGCGCAATCTAGAAGAGCGCGGTATTGTTCGAAAAGTACATGGGGGTGTCCACCTTTTGGAGGACATCCTGGAGCCTTCACTGGAAAGCCGCCTGGACAAGAAAGTCGACGCAAAAGAGAAACTGGCCAAAGCAGTGGCCGAAGTCATCAGCGACGGGGACTCGGTCTTTCTGGATGTTGGTTCGACCACTGCCTATGTGGCTCAGGCGCTGTGTGATCATAGCAAATTATTTGTAGTGACAAATTCGGTTTTTGTTGCTCAGACTTTGGCATCCCGGAACAACAACAGGGTGTTCATGGCAGGCGGTGAGCTGCGTTCTCATGACGGCGGCGCGTTTGGTGTTGAAGCGCAAGACCTTATCAAACGCCTGAACGTCCGGTTCGCAGTTCTGTCGGTTGGGGCAGTCAATGCCGAGTCCGGCTTTATGCTGCATGACCTGCAAGAAGCCAATCTGGCGCATATCGCTGCTCAGAATGCGCAGGTTCGCATCGTGGTAGCTGACGGGGAAAAGCTGGGTAAGCGGGCACCGGTCACTCTGGACTCAGCCAGACAGATCAATCTGTTCTTCACGGATACCCAACCGTCAGAAGATATTCGCCAGATGCTGTTGGCAAACGAAATCGATCTCGTCGTCGCCGAATAGGCGCTTATTGTTTTTGGGCAATGATCCAAACTGGGTGATAGGTTAAAGACACCCCGTTGGCTGTTCCAAAGTTTTGCACATAGTCTTCTTCGAACCGGGCCAGAGTCGACTTGGTCCATGCCCCCTGCGCGCGCCCGTTTACACCGGTTCTGCGCAGGTATTTCAAAACGTCCCGCGGTGTTTCGAAATATGATGGCCGGATGCGTTCCCCAGCGGCCAGAACCCGCATTGGCCCTTCAATGGCCGCGACAAGATTGTCTGCCCCGCAAAGGCCCGGCGCGTGAGCTGTTGATCCGATGCTTAACAGTTCTTTGTATTGCTGGGGCCCAAATCCTGATATGGCCAGCCAACCACCCGGGGCCAGCGCATCGATCGCTTGCTGCAACAAACCGGTCGGGTCTTCCATCCATTGGATCATCGAGGCTGAAGCGATCAGATCAATCTGATCGGGCCATTGGACCGTGCGCACATCGCCTGCGATAAATGCGACGGCTTCGGCATCTGCCGTTGCTTGAGCTTGCGGTGCGATGTCGTTTAGAATGAGGTCGGGCAGGTCGAAATTTTGCCGCAGCATTCGGGTGAGATGCCCTGTGCCACACCCCATTTCAAACGTTGTGTGAAACTGGCCCGGTGCACCCACACGGCGCAGTTCAGAAACCAGTTTATCGGCAACCCACGCCTGTTGGCTGGCTGTGTCGTGATAGGTGTCAAAGCTTCTGCTAAAGCTGCGCTGGACCTTATCTGCCAATTGCGCCGTCATGACAGCCACTCCGCCCAGTTTTGCCCTGACCTGAAGGGTACATGGGGCCCTGTAACACGCTTGATCGAGGCCGAGGTCACCGCCCAGGCAGCCTCTTGCGCCTTCGTTGGAATGATACGGTCCCGCTCGGGTATCCACACCAAGTCAAAGTACGGGTCCGGGGCCGACCCGCGCTGGATCACCGCATGAAGCTCTTTTTGCGCCGCTGCGACGTCCAGATCTGGTGGTTCAACGGGCAACCCTGCGCGGCTGCAGAACTTGGCAAAGCTGGAGGTCGTCAGTTGATCCGCCGTGCTCCGAATCGTATCGGGTGCAATGCCCCGGTCCGGACACGCCGGATGCAGGGTGCCGCTGACGGCAACCAGCCGATCGGGGCGAAACTGTGTATGGGCCAGCCAATGCGCAGCAGATGCGACACCGAAGGAAAACGCGAGCATGTCGACGTAGTCGAACCGCCCCAGCTCGGGCAAAGGATCATCAAGCTGAGTAAAGTCATCAACAAGCAGGACAGACCCACCACCGGTCAGGTCCTGAAACGGTGCAGCACCCAGCGCCCAACCCCCGAATACAAGGGTCAGCTTGCCATCGTCTGATTGCGCCAGCCACCTGTGTCTCATTCCTGCCCCCCGGCCAGCGCGACCATCGCGCTTGTAACCTGGCTGAGCTCGTCAGGTGAGATGATGTAAGGGGGCATACAATAAATGTTGCGTGCAAAGGGGCGCAACCACACTCCGGTCTTTGGCGCCAGCCGATGGGCGACAGAAGGATCAACAGTATCCTTCATTTCAATAACGCCAATGGCACCAAGGACCCGGACATCCGCCACGCCAGGCAAACCGCGGGCTGGCTCCAGCTCTGTCCGCATCTGGTTTTCAATGGCAGCCACCTGGCGCTTCCAATTTCCCTCGGCCAGCAAGCTCAGGCTTGCTGAACCCGCGACACAGGCCAGAGGGTTGGCCATATAAGTCGGGCCGTGCATGAACACACCCGCCGCACTGTTGCCGATGCCATAAGCCACCCGCTCGCTGGTTACGGTTGCAGCGAACGAGATGTGCCCCCCGGTCAGAGCCTTACCCAAACACAGAATATCTGGCGTGACGTCAGCATGATCGATTGCAAACAGCTTGCCAGTTCGACCAAACCCGGTGGCGATTTCGTCGAAAATGATCAGCACATTATGCGCATCACACAACGCTCGCGCCGCGCGCAGCCATTGAGGGTGATAGAAATACATGCCACCTGTGCCCTGAACCACGGGCTCAAGGATCAAGGCCGCAAGTTGGTCGCCCTTTTCGGCAAGCAGCCGTTCCAGCGGCTCCAACCCGTTCTGGCCCGAATCTGCAGGCCATTCGTCACCCAACCGCACTTGGGGGCGCGGCAGGAAGTGCTGGATCGACAAGGCCCCACGGAACAGTCCGTGCATACCCGTGACTGGGTCGCAGACGCTCATCGCCTTCCATGTGTCGCCGTGATAGCCGCCCCGAATGGTGGCAAACTCGAACTTGTCGGTGCGGCCATGGGCCATTTGGTACTGCACCGCCATCTTCATCGACACCTCGACTGAGACCGAGCCACTGTCGCAGTAGAAAATGCGATCCAAACCTTCGGGCAGCATGTCGACCATCCTGCGTCCCAGATTTATGGCCGGGTGATGTGTCAGCCCCCCGAACATCACATGAGGCATCTTTTCCAGCTGGTCCTGCATCGCGGATGTGATTGCGGGATGTTTGTGGCCATGGATTGCACACCACCATGAGGACATGGCATCGATCATCTTCGCGCCGTCTTCCCGGTACAGAAAGACGCCTTCGGCCCGGTCGATCAGGTGCATCGCGCCGGGATTGGCCACGTTGGTATAGGGGTGCCACAGGTGGCGGGCGTCAAACTCCAGCGGGGTCACAGGAACCTCCGAATGGTGGCCATATCTATTTCTGAAAAGGCATCTTTCAGGGTCTGCTGTGTCAGTTCGTTTAGAACAGGAAGCCGTCCAAGGTGACGGGTATTGCTCATCTCAACGATGGTTTGCTCGACATCCGGCTCTGGCTCACCGACAAAGGCAACACCCACGACCTCACATCCCGCGCCGCGCAGGGCCATCAGAGACAATGTGGTGTGGTTGATCGTTCCAAGCGCCGTGCGAGCGACCAGTACAACCGGGGCCTGCCATTGGGCGATTAGGTCCAGGTAATAGCTTTGGCGGTTCAGCGGCACCATCAGGCCCCCTGCCCCCTCAACGACCAGCGGCCCGTCAACTTGGGGCAAAACAAGTCGCGACAGATCAATTTCAACGCCCATGTCTTCCGCAGACAGATGGGGTGAGGCAGGCATGTTCAGGCGATACGCCTCGGGCAAAACGTCCGCACCGGACAAGATACGGACGGTTTCGGTGTCTGTCGCATCCTCCAGACCCGACTGAACGGGCTTCCAATACCGGGCATTCAAAGCTGCGGTCAGGCCAGCGGAAAAAACGGTTTTTCCGACGCCCGTGTCCGTTCCGACAACGATAAGCGCGCTCATGCGGCCTCCGATTGATGGCTGGCGATGGTTGCAAACAAGGCCGAAATGTCCTGAAGGCTGACATTCCCGGTGATCGAGACGCGTAAGCGGGATGTTCCCTTGGGAACGGTGGGCGGTCGAATGCCCCGGATGTCAAATCCCTGCTGCTGCAAAGCAGAGGCCATCGCCATCGTTCGGGCTTCGTCCCCCAAAATGACAGGGATGATTTGGCTGCTCAGGGTCGAATCCGGCAGTCCTGTTTGCCGGGCCACGTGATGAGCATGATACAGACGTTCATGCGCAGCAGCGACCAATTGAGTGTTGGCCGCCAATTCCCGCAGAGCTGCCCGCACCAGAGCGGCGTTCAAGGGTGATGGCGCGGTTGCGAAGATAAAGGGCCGCGCTCGGTTGATCAGCGTATCGATCATCACGCGCGGACCGCAGATCAAACCGCCCGAAACGCCCAGACCCTTACCGCACGTGTGCAGGGTCAGAATATCCGTGTTCAGATCATGCGCCAGACCCTTGCCGCTTGCGCCAAAAACGCCTGTGGCGTGCGCCTCGTCTACGACCAGAATGGCGTCAGAGTCGCGCGTCAAGGACGCAAGGTCGTCCAGCGGGGCAAGATCGCCTTCCATGGAATAAACGCTTTCCACTGCAATCCAGATTTGGCCCGCGCCACCCGTTGCACGCCACTCGGCCAAAACCTTGCTCGCATCTTCAACGTCATTGTGGCGGAAGGCGCGCAGATCCGCGCGGCTGGAACGCATCCCTTCATGGGCGCTGGCATGGACCAGTGCGTCATAGAGCACCAGATCTCCGGCGGCAGGCAAGGTTGAAAAGATCGACTGATTGGCCTGGAACCCTCCACCCATGAAAAGCGCGGCTTCAGACCCGAAGAATGCGGCGGCTTCCTGTTCCAGTGCCTCATGCTCGGGGTGATTGCCGCGCAGCAAGCGCGAGCCCCCCGAACCAACCGGCACACCGCGCGCCAAGGCCGCCAGTGCTGCATCTTGCAACAGTTTTGATCCGGCCAAACCCAGATAATCGTTCGACGCAAAATCCAGCCCGCGCGCAGGGATCAAAGCCCGGCGACGGTGCCGGGCTTCAAGCGCATCAAGCATGGAGTTCAGCCGATCGACTGCTTTCATTCGGCAGCTTCCGTGCGATTATGTTCTTCAGCCGTTTCAGCCTGAAGCCCGAGCTTGGCAAACAGGATCGAGTCGGTGTCTTCTTCGGGGTTTTCTGCCGTCAGAAGTGTTTCACCGACAAAGATCGAGTTCGCACCGGCGAAGAAGCACATTGCCTGCATCTCGTCGCTCATGTCGCTGCGCCCGGCAGACAGGCGGACATAGGATTTGGGCATCAGAATACGGGCGGTTGCAATGATCCTCACAAAGTCGATGGGATCGATCGGTTCTGCTTCGGCCAGCGGTGTGTCCGCCTGCGGCATCAGCATGTTGATCGGCACAGAATCCGGCGGAGGGGTCATGTTCGCCAGGGTCAGCAACATGTCGATACGGTCGCCGGTATGTTCACCCATCCCCAGGATGCCACCCGAGCACACCTTTATACCTGCTTCCTGCACCCGGTTCATTGTGTCGATCCGATCCGAGAATGTACGGGTGGTGATCACTTCGGAATAATAACGCTCTGAGGTATCGATATTGTGGTTGTAATAGTCCAGCCCGGCGTCGCGCAGTTGGACGACCTGAGTGTCGTCCAGCATGCCCAGGGTCATGCAGGATTCCATGCCCATCGCTTTGACGCCTTCGACCATAGCAACCAGAGCAGGCATGTCGCGCGATTTGGGCTCTCGCCATGCGGCCCCCATGCAAAACCGGGTTGCGCCGCCATCCTTGGCCTTCTTGGCCTCAGACAGAACGCGCTGAACCTCGATCAGTTTCGACGCCGGGAGTGTTGATCCGTTGCGGGCCGATTGCGAGCAATAGGCGCAGTCCTCGGCACAGCCACCGGTTTTGATCGAAAGGAGTTTCGATGTCTGGACCTTATTGGGATCAAAGTTCTCTCGGTGCACGGTTTGTGCCCGAAACAGAAGATCCATCAAGGGAAGATCATGAACAGCTTGCGCAGACTTTCGGGTCCAGCCGGAATGAGGGATGATCATTTTATCTATAAAACTTCCTGCAGCTTGCGTTGCTGTGGATTTATTATTGATAAAACCGAATTGCGCAACCGTGTTGACGCAAACGAACCAAAATCAAGCGGAAATGCCGCGCCCTCAGAAGTCCAGCCCCAGATCGACTGTACGCGCGGAATGCGTCAGCGCACCCGACGAGATATAGTCCACGCCGGTTTCGGCGATGGACGCCACGCGCTCTAAGGTGACGCTGCCGCTGGCTTCGGTTTTCATCTGACCATCCACCATTGCAACAGCTTCGCGCAGCATGTCGTTGTTCATATTGTCCAACAACACGACAGAGGCACCGCCAACCTTGAGCACCTCTGCCAACTGGTCCAGACGGTCGACTTCAATCTCGACCGCCATCATGTGGCTGGCCTGGGCCTTGGCGGCCTCCAATACCTGAGGAACCCCACCCGCTGCAGCGATGTGATTGTCCTTGATCAGGATCGCGTCGGACAGGGAATAGCGGTGATTGAACCCACCGCCATGCAAAACGGCCTGCTTTTCTACGATACGCAGGCCAGGCGTGGTCTTGCGTGTGCAGGTTACTCGGGCTCTTGTGCCTTTGGTCTGCTCGCTAAATGCCGCAGTCATCGTTGCAATACCAGTCAGGCGACCGGCAAAGTTCAACGCGACCCGCTCACCCGACAGGATCGAGGCGGCAGATCCCTTGATTGTCATCAGCGTCTCACCCCGGCAGCAGCGCGCGCCGTCTTTGACCAGCACCTCGACCTCAAGCGTAGGGTCCACAAGTCGGAATGCGATTTCGGCGACCTGCATCCCGGACACAACAGCATCTTCGCGCGCGTTCAGCCGGGACGTATACGTGGTGTCCTGCGGGATCACTGTCCGGGTGGTAACATCGCCGTAACTTCCTAAATCCTCCATCAGCGCCGCGCGGATCACAGGTTCAAGGATCAGATCTGGCAGGGTTGCAAAAGTCATGTCAGTTCCTTGCAGGCTTCGGCCCGAATGCTCAGGGCCTCAGAGAGATACATCTTGGACCGCTCGCCGGGTCCATCACCGGTTTTCGGGAAGTCAGAGCGTTCATGCGCCCCGCGGCTTTCTTCGCGCTGCAAGGCAGCGGCGGCAATCAGCGTTGCGGTCGCGCACATATTTCTGAACGAGGGGCAATCGCCGTGGCGGGCCTCCAACTCGGCAATGGTTTGCAATGCACGGCTCAGCCCAGAACGTTCGCGGACGACGCCGACATCACGTGTCATGGTATTGCGCAACTCCTGAACCGCTTGCGCCGTATCGGGTGCGTTTCCCGGAGCAAACCGCAAGTCTATCGCGCTGACATTTGTACCTGCAGGCAGCGACCCTGCTATGCTTTCGGCACAGATGCGGGCAAAGACCAGCGCTTCGAGCAGCCCATTCGATGCCAGACGGTTGGCCCCGTGCAGACCCGTGGAAGACGCCTCACCACAGACCCACAACCCGTCCAGAGTCGCCCGACCATCCGTATCCGTGGCGATCCCGCCCATGTGATAATGGGCCGCCGGGGCGACTGGGATCGGGTCGTTGGCCGGGTCAATGCCGTTGCGCGCGCAAGAGGCTGCGACCGCAGGAAACAGCTCATGGATCCGTGTGCCCAAAGCATCGCGTGTGTCCAGCATGGGTCGATTGCCCGCCTGCACTTCAGCAAAGATCGCGCGCGCAACAACATCTCGCGGGGCCAGTTCGGCGTCTGGGTGAATGGCCTGCATGAACTGTTCGCCTCGCATGTTGACCAGAAACGCCCCTTCCCCACGCAGCGCTTCGGTGGCCAAGGGCGCTGGGTCCTCGCCCACGTCCATAGCTGTTGGATGGAACTGAACAAATTCAGCGTCAGCAATCAGTGCCCCGGCGCGTGCAGCCATGCCAATGACTTGCCCCCGGATTCGCTCTGGGTTAGTCGTCAGCGCGTATAGCCCGCCAGAGCCGCCGCCCGCCAGCAACACCGCTGGTCCATGTAATGTAACGGGCGCAGTGCCGGTCTGTGTTGCGTCTTGCAGCACAACCCCTGACACAATGCCCTCGTCCATGACCAAAGTCACGGCAAGGACGCCTTCTAATACCTGAACTGAAGGCGTCTCACGCACGCGCTCGATCAGGGCAGCCATAATCTCGCTGCCTGCCTGATCCCCTTGTACACGGACGACACGGGCGAAACTGTGTGCGGCCTCCCGCGAAAGAACGTAACCGCCATCTTCGGTACGGTCGAACGGCGTGCCGATCTCGGTCAGGTCAAGGATGTACTCGCGCGCTTCGCGGGTGACCAAGTCTGCCACATCAGGCTCGACGGTGCCTGCTCCTGCATTGACCGTGTCCAAAGCATGGCTTTCAGGGCTGTCGGCCAGGTCCATCGCCGCTGCAACCCCGCCCTGCGCCCAAACCGAACTTGCGCCTTCCCCCAACGGGTCGGGCGAGATCACCACCACAGGCCGCGGCGCCAGTTTCAGCGCTGCGTAAAGCGCACCGATTCCGGCCCCAACGATAATGACCCGATCCGTGGTGATGTCCGTCATTTCAGGTCAGATGCCGAGCTTGCGGGACAGATCGATCATGGCCTGAACGGATTTACGTGCCTTTTTCGCCACGTCTTCTGCAACCTCGACCTGACCATCCATCGTGTGCAGAGCGTAGAGGATCTTTTCCAGCGTGATCTTCTTCATGTACGGGCACATGTTGCAGGGGCCCACGAAATCGACCTCGGGCAGCTCATCCGCAATGTTCGACGCCATCGAACACTCGGTAATCAGCATCGCCTTTTCAGGCTTCTCGTTATGCACATAGTTGATGATGCCGCTGGTCGAACCGGAATAATCTGCCTCGGCCACAACATCCGGTGGACATTCGGGGTGGGCAATCAACCGCGTGCCGGGGTTCCATTCACGGAAATCGCGCAAATCCTGAGCCGTATATTGCTCGTGCACGATGCAGGACCCGGGCCAAAAAACCACGTTCTTGTTGCTTTGGTTTGCGACGTTTTGGGCAAGATACTGATCCGGCGTCATGATAACCGTGTCGCTTTCCATCGCGTTCACGATCTGAAGCGCGTTCGACGACGTGCAGCAAATATCCGATGCTGCTTTGACCTCGGCGGTTGTATTGACATATGTGACAACCGGCGCGCCGGGATATTTGGCGCGCATCTCATCAATCCCGTCCGCAGTGATCGATTCTGCCAGCGAACAGCCCGCCTCCATATCCGGCATCAAAACAGTCTTTTGCGGGCTCAGGATCTTCGATGTCTCAGCCATGAAATGCACACCGGCCTGGACGATCACATCCTCTTCGACTTCACTGGCCTTAATCGCCAGTTGCAGACTGTCTCCAACGAAATCGGACACACCGTGATAGATTTCGGGCGTCATGTAATTGTGCCCAAGGATCACGGCGTTACGCTCTTTCTTGAGCGCGTTGATGGCCCGCACATAGGGCGCGTAGATCGCCCAATCCGGGGGGCTGATCACACGATCCATGCGGGCAAACGTGTCTTTCATCTCATTGGCCAGCGTGGCCGATGGGGTGAGGTCGTAGACGTCCGAAATAACCGAGCGGACATGTGTAATATCGAGCAACGGGCGAGCCACCTTTGTCAGTTGTCGTTAGCCTTGCGGGCTGCTTAACGGCTTAGCCCTAGCCGAAAGACACCCGGTTCGAAACCGGAAATTTCAACGTTAGCGCTAAGCCACGCCGATAAATTAAAAGATGAATGAGCAAATCAGCCCAGAATACCCGGCAGACGCAGCCCATGCTCGCGTGCACAGGCCTTGGCATCCTCATACCCGGCATCCGCGTGACGCCACACCCCCGAGGCCGGGTCGTTCCAGAGAACCCGCTCCAGCCGCTTGGCCGCTTCGTCAGTGCCGTCGGCGCAAATGACAACACCTGCATGCTGAGAGAAGCCCATGCCAACGCCGCCGCCATGATGCAACGAAACCCATGTTGCACCGGAGGCGGTATTGACCAGAGCGTTCAACAAGGGCCAATCGCTGACAGCGTCAGAGCCGTCTTGCATCGCCTCGGTTTCACGGTTTGGCGAAGCGACGGAACCGCTGTCCAAGTGGTCTCGGCCGATGACTACGGGCGCTTTCAGCTCACCGTTGCGGACCATTTCGTTAAAAGCCAGACCAGCGCGGTGACGGTCACCCAATCCGATCCAGCAAATGCGGGCGGGCAGGCCTTGGAAGGCGATACGCTCCCGCGCCATATCCAGCCAATTGTGCAGATGGGTGTTCTCGGGGAACAGTTCCTTCATCTTGGCGTCCGTCTTGTAGATATCCTCGGGGTCACCCGACAGCGCACACCAGCGGAACGGGCCGATGCCACGGCAGAACAGAGGACGGATATAGGCAGGTACGAAGCCGGGGAAAGCGAAAGCGTTTTCCAGCCCCTCATCCTGAGCCACCTGACGGATGTTATTGCCGTAATCCAGCGTTGGAACATCGGCGTTCCAAAAGTCGACCATCGCGGCCACGTGTTGCTTCATTGAGGCGCGGGCCGCCTTTTCGACCGCTTTAGGATTGCTTTCCCGCTTGTCCTTCCACTGCGCCATGGTCCAGCCCAGCGGCAAATACCCGTTGACCGGATCATGGGCGCTGGTTTGGTCGGTAACGATGTCGGGGCGCATCCCGCCCGCTTGCATCCGCCGGTAGACCTCAGGGAAGATTTCGGCCGCATTGCCCAGCAGGCCGACCGATTTGGCTTCGCCCGCCTTGGTCCAACGGTCGATCATCTCAAGCGCTTCGTCCAGTGTCTCGGCCTTTTCGTCCAGGTATTTGGTACGCAGGCGGAAATCGATGCTGTCGGGGTTGCATTCCACCGCCAGACAGCAGGCCCCGGCGAAGACAGCCGCCAAAGGCTGCGCGCCACCCATGCCGCCCAAGCCACCGGTCAGGATCCATTTGCCGGTCAGGTCGCCGCCATAGTGTTGACGCCCGGCTTCGGCAAAGGTCTCATAGGTGCCCTGCACAATGCCCTGCGTGCCAATATAGATCCACGAGCCAGCGGTCATCTGGCCGTACATCATCAGACCCTTCTTATCGAGTTCGTTAAAGTGATCCCAATTGGCCCAATGCGGTACGAGGTTTGAGTTGGCGATCAGCACACGCGGCGCATCAGTATGGGTACGGACAATGGCCACCGGCTTGCCGGACTGCACAACCAGCGTTTCATCCTCTTCCAGATCCTTGAGGCTGGCGACAATGGTGTCGAAATCGTTCCACGTCCGCGCAGCGCGCCCGATGCCGCCATAGACCACCAGCTCATGCGGGTTTTCGGCTACGTCGGGGTGCAGGTTGTTCATCAGCATCCGCAGCGGCGCTTCGGTCATCCAGCTTTTGGCGTTCAACTCCGGTCCTGTGGGCGGATAGATGTCACGGGTGTTCTTGCGGGGGTCGGTCATCGGGGTCCTCCGGTGAGCTGAGGGGCCAGCGCGGCCAGGCTGTCGAGTATGGTTTTGAGATAAGAGCGCAGGCGATCGGCCTTGCCTGTATCAAAGGTCCAGGGTGCTGTCTCGGCGCTCAGATAGGTGGATTGTGCCAGTTCCATCTGGATTGCATGAAGGCCGTCAGCCGGACGGCCATAATGGCGTGTAGTCCAGCCGCCCTTGAAGCGGCCATTGAGCACGGTGCTGTAGCCCGCCGCTGTTTCGCAGATGTCCAGGACAGATTTCTCGACCCGCGCGCCACAGGTTGCGCCAAGATTGGTGCCAATGTTGAAGTCTGGCAGCACCCCGTCGAACAGGAACGGGATGTGGCTGCGGATCGAGTGGCAGTCATACAGAATGGCAAACCCATGCAGCGCCTTCACCCGCGTCAGTTCAGCCGAAAGAGCGGCGTGGTAAGGCACGTGGAAAGCTGCGCGCCGTGCGTTAATTTCGCCCCCGGACGGAAGCTGTGCCCAGATATCCTGTCCGTCAAAATCCGTCAGCGGCACCAGCGTCGTGGTGTTCTGGCCGGGATAGAGCGACACGCCGGACGGGTCGCGGTTGGCGTCGATCACATAGCGGTGGAAAGTGGCCCGAACCGTGGTGGCACCCGGCAGCAACCCGTCATAGAGTGTGTGGATGTGCCAGTCAGTGTCATCCAGTCCCCGGCCCCGGTCATTCAGCTGGGACGCGATCTCGGGTGGCACATAGGTGCCAGTATGCGGCAGGCCCAGGACGATGGGACTGTCGCCGCGGGTGATCTCAACCGCGTCGGTCACGTGCCAAGCTCCGGCATGTCGACGCCCGTGCCATGGGCAATCTCGCCGCTGGCGATCAAGGCTGACGCTGCTTCGATGTCCGGCGCGGTATAGCGGTCATCACCCAGGGGTGGCACGACCACGCGCAGCCGCGCCATCACGCCCTGCAAGACCTCGCTGGTGGGCAGCGGCGCGCGGAATTCGACCCCTTGCGTGGCACAGAGCAACTCGACACCCAGAATGCGCTCCAGATTTGTGACCATCTGCCCCAATCGACGCGCGCCATGTGCAGCCATGCTGACATGGTCTTCCTGATTAGCCGATGTGGGCGTGCTATCCGTCACGCAGGGGTTGGCCAGGTGCTTGTTCTCGCTCATCAGTGCTGCCGTTGTAACTTCGGCAATCATCAGCCCCGAGTTCAGCCCGGGATTGGGCGTCAGGAAGGGTGGCAGATCAAAGCTGAGCGCCGGGTCAACGATCAGGGCAATGCGGCGTTGGGCAATTGCCCCGATCTCGGCCAGCGCCAGCGCAATCATGTCGGCGGCAAAGCCCACCGGCTCCGCATGGAAGTTGCCGCCCGAGACGATCAGCCCGGCCTCGGGCAGAACAAGCGGGTTGTCGGTGGCGGCATTGGCTTCGATCTCGAGGGTCGTAGCCGCCTGCCGAAGCACATCCATCGCGGCACCAACAACCTGCGGCTGGCAGCGAATGCAATAGGGATCCTGCACCCGGGTATCGCCTTCGCGATGGCTTTCACGGATCACCGAGCCGGCCAGAATGGCACGCATGGTGGACCCTGCCTCGATTTGACCGCGATGGCCGCGCAGCGTATGGATTTCAGGCTGCAATGGCGCAGTCGAGCCCATGATGGCATCTGTGGTCAGTGCTGATGTGACCAGCGCACTCTGCGCGGCCTGCCATGCTCCGAACAGACCCGCCAGAGCAAATGCCGTCGAGAACTGGGTGCCGTTGATCAGCGCCAGACCTTCCTTGGGGCCCAGCTCGATGGGCGTCAGACCTGCCGACGCCAAGGCCTGATCGCCGGATTTTACAGTACCGCCGAACTCGGCTTCACCGGCCCCCATCATCACAGCGGCCATATGCGACAGCGGCGCCAGATCCCCTGAAGCCCCGACAGAGCCCTGCGCCGGGATCACCGGGGTCACACCCTTGTCCAGCATATCCTCCAGCAGGACGATCAGTTCCATCCGTACGCCGGATGCGCCGCGTCCGAGGCTGAGCAGCTTCAGCACCATCATCAGCCGCGCGATCGCGCGCGGAATTGCAGGACCCACGCCGCAACAATGAGACAGGATCAGGTTGCGTTGCAGGGTCGCGGTATCCTCAGCCGCGATCTTGACGCTGGCCAGTTTGCCAAAACCGGTGTTGACTCCGTAAACCGCCGCCTCACCCACGGCTGCATCGGCGATGCGCGCATGGGCGGCCTCGATACCGGGCCGGCAAGCCGGCTCCAGCCGCACCGGAGATTCTTCGCGGTAAACCTGTTCCAGCTGTGCCAGAGAGACTTCACCTGGAGTAAGCGTCAGGGTGGTCAAGTTGTGTCTCCAATAATGCGGGTGTGAAGCGGGTTAAAGCCAATGCGATAGGCCAGCTCGGCCGGATGGGTGACATTCCAGACAGCCAGATCGACGCGCAGGCCGGGGATAATGCCGCCACAATCCGTCAAGCCCAGTGCGCGGGCCGCATGGATGGTCACGCCCTGCAGTGCTTCTTCGGGCGTCATGCGGAACAGGGTGCACCCCATGTTCATGGTCAGCAGCAGCGAGGTCACAGGGGCCGACCCCGGGTTGCAATCGGTGGCCAGCGCCATCGGCACCTTATGCTGACGCAGCAAATCAATAGGCGGGGCTTGGGTCTCGCGCAGGGTATAAAAGGCTCCGGGCAGGATCACGCCCACAGTGCCAGCCTCGGCCATAGCCTTCACGCCATCTTCATC
The DNA here is from genome assembly GCF_059612245.1 of Ruegeria sp. CDSA079. NCBI lineage: Bacteria > Pseudomonadati > Pseudomonadota > Alphaproteobacteria > Rhodobacterales > Roseobacteraceae > Ruegeria > Ruegeria sp. CDSA079. Next base: position 90,838 of record NZ_JBXWQF010000003.1, read on the forward strand.
GAGGTATTCGATGTGATCCGCCGAAAGAGCGCCATAAGAGGCGGCAAGTTTTGCACCCCCCAGATTGGACAACTGCTCGGCATGGCATTTGATCGGCAAGCCAAGCTCTTTCGCCACGTCAAACAGCGGCACCAGCTGATCCGGCAGGAACGCGATCCCTTCGCAAAACGCATCAACCGCATCCACCAAACCTTCCCGGTGCGCCGCGCGCAGGGTTGGGATACAGACCTCGGCGATGTAAGCTTCGGGCCGGTCTTTGTACTCGATCGGAACCGCATGGGCGCCCAGAAAGCTGGTCACAACCCGCACCGGGCGATGATCGGCCAAGGCCCGAGCGGCGCGTAGCATGTTCAGCTCAGTTTCACGATCCAACCCGTATCCCGACTTGACCTCGATCACCGAGACACCTTCGGCCAGCATTGCATCCACACGGGGCAGCGCCTGTGCAATCAGATCGTCAACTTCAGCCTCTCGTGTGGCCTTCACCGTCGAGATGATCCCGCCGCCTGCCCTTGCAACCTCTTCATAGCTGGCTCCGTTCAGGCGCATCTCGAATTCTACGGCGCGGTGACCGCCATGCACAACATGGGTGTGGCAGTCAATCAGCGCAGGCGTCACCAGACGACCTTCGAAAGACGTGCGCGGCAACGCCGAATATGCGTCTGGAATGTCAGACTGACACCCAACCCAGACGATCCGCGCACCCTGTACGGCAATTGCCGCATCCTCGATCAATCCATATGCGCCTTCACCGGTCATGGTGGCGGCATGCAGATCGGTGAACAGCTGATCGCGAACTTGCATTCGAATCCCTCATTCCCGCAATTCTCTCTTTTCTCGTACATGGCCTTGTGTATTATGTCTATTCATAAAATTGGAGAATAGCGTGACGACCATTTTTGCGAACCGCGCCCTTTTGGCGACTGGCTGGGCCGAGAATCTGCGGCTTGAGATTGAAGGCGGGCTGATCGGGCGTCTGACGCCGAGTGCGATGGCGCAACCAGGCGACACGCAGGTCGACACTCTGCTGCCTGCGCTGGCCAACCTCCACAGCCATGCCTTCCAGCGCGCTATGACTGGCATGACCGAGTACCGCATGGCCGGACGTGACAGTTTCTGGACCTGGCGGGAATTGATGTATCGCTTCACCGCCCATCTCAGCCCCGAACAGGTGCAGGCCATTGCTGCGCTGGTCTATCTTGAGATGCAGGAGGCCGGGTATGCCTCGGTCGGAGAGTTCCACTACCTCCACCATCAGCCGGACGGGCAGCCCTATGATCGCCTCGCCGAGCTTTCAGACCGGATCATGAAAGCCGCAGCCGAGACCGGGATCGGCCTGACCCATCTTCCGGTGCTCTATTCCTATTCAGGCGTCGGGGAAAAACCCCTTGAGGCCGGGCAAGCCCGGTTCGGCAATGATGTGGACCGCTTCTGCGCGTTGGTCGAACAGGCGCGCGGCGCGCTTGGTGCCTTGCCAAACGACTGCCGCGTCGGCATCGCGCCGCATTCCCTGCGCGCCATCTCACCCGCCGATTTGGCAAGAGTTGTGGCCGCACAAGGCGATGGTCCGATCCATATCCATATCGCAGAACAACCCAAAGAAGTGACCGAGATTCAGGCTGGTCTGGGCGCGCGTCCGGTCAAGTGGCTGCTGGACAATGCGGCAGTCGACACCAAATGGTGCCTGATCCACGCCACCCACATGACCGAGGAGGAGACCCGCGCCATGGCCACCACCGGTGCCGTCGCGGGCTTGTGCCCTGTGACCGAGGCCAATCTGGGCGATGGACCTTTCAACGGCCCGACTTACCTGAGCGCGGGCGGAACCTTTGGTGTAGGTTCGGATTCGAACGTGCTGATTTCCCTGACCGAAGAACTGCGCACGCTGGAATATTCCCAACGCCTGCGCGATCTGTCCCGCAATGTGATGGTTGTCGGTGAAGGCTCGGTCGGACAGACCTTGTACACGGGCGCGGCCTTGGGCGGTGCGCAGGCTCTGGGCCGCGACGCCGGGGAGATCGCCCAAGGCAAGCTGGCCGATCTCGTCGCCATCAACAGTCAGGACCCGGCGCTTTGCACGCTGAGGTCGGACCAGTTGCTGGATGGTCTCGTTTTTGCTGCCAAAGACCATGTTGTCACCAACCTGTGGTCTGCAGGCCGCCATCAGGTGCAGAACGGCCGTCATGTGGATCGCGAACGGATCACGTCCAATTACCGGACTTTGATGACCGGGCTTCTGTCGGATCTTTAAGCGGGAACTTCCGCAAAGCGGACATGCAGCACTTTGGAGTCAGGAGCCGGAGCGAGCATCGCGGCGCCAGCCGTCCTAATCGCGTCCCCCGCCACCAGCCGCGTGCTGTCCGTCGAGACTGTCCCCGACACAACAAAGACAAATTCATCTTTCGCAACATAGAAAGCCTGCTTACCTGAATGAACATCCACAGTGACCGAGACGATCTGCGGGTCATAAATCACGTTGAACGCTCGGCATGGTCCGTCCAGCAGCCGCGCTGTCACGGCCAGCGCCCCGTCAAACCGAAGAGGTTCAAACGGACGTGCGCCGAGCACCTCATCCGCGCCATGCAAGGCCAGCCCGGGCCCTTCGATGATCGTGTGCACCCGCGCCAGCCCCGGAAAGAGCGAGAAGGGCCCTTCCCTTTCGATCTCGGCCACGCTGATGCGCCAAGCGACCTGACCCCCGACCCGTTTGGCCGCCAGTTCCCGGGTCACACCGCCGCCATTGGCCCAGCGGGTGGCTTTGCACGCGTCCACTCTCATCATCAGTCGGATCAATTTCTTTGCATATCTCTATTATTCTGGACATAATATGATTATGAGCGTCAAAAATACAGGGGCAGAGCGTGTCTGAACAAAAGAATGTCGGTTTCCAGGACATCCGCGACGAAGTGCTCAACCGCATTCAGACCCGCGTTTGGCCGCAGGGCAGTCTGCTGCCCACCGAAATCGAATTGGCCACAGAGTTTGGATGCGCGCGCGCCACTGTCAACCGCGCCCTGCGCGAACTGGCCGATCAGGGCATTGTCACCCGCAAACGCAAAGGGGGCACCCGTGTTGTCACCACACCGGTCAAACAGGCCAAACTGCCCATCACCGTGGTCCGCAAAACTATCGAAGAGATGAATGCCCAGTACCGCTATGCCCTCGTCAGTCGCACCGTGATCGACTGCCCTGCATGGCTGCAGGCCAAGCTCGGCCTGCCAGAGGCCGCAAAGATCGTACATCTGACTTGCATGCACCAGGCCGACAACCGACCTTTCCAGTTCGAAGAACGCTGGATCAATGTCGATGCAGTGCCACATGTGACGAACGAAGACTTTCTGACCACCGGCCCCAACGAATGGCTGCTGGCCGAAGTCCCGTTCTCAAACGCGGAAATTGCTTTCTCGGCCGTCCCAGCAACCGGCCCCCTGCAAGAGTTCCTATCCGTTCCGACAGGTACACCACTCTTTCAGCTCGAACGCACAACATGGTTCCAAAACAAACCCGTCACGTTTGTGCGCATGACGTTCCATCAAGGGTATCAAATGAGAACGACTTATTGAGGCCATGGAAGTGAATAGGTTTTGACGTTGGTGAAGAATTTCATCGCTTCGATCACGCCTTCCTTGACGCCATTGCCGCTGTCCTTGATCCCCCCGAAAGGTGACATTTCGATCCGAAAGCCGGGCTGTTCCCAAATGTTACAGGTGCCCACGTCCAACCCATTAATATAGGCGATAGCCCGGTTCAGATCGTTGGTGCACACACCCGACGACAGGCCAAACGCGGTGCTATTTGATATTTGCATAACCTCCGCGTCGTCATCCGGCACACGCACGATAGGAATGACAGGACCAAAAGTCTCTTCCATGACCAACTCGCTGCCGTGGGGCACTTTGTCGACAACGATCGGCGGCAGCAATGCGCCCTGCCGACCCGGATGGTACAGGATGTCCGCCCCCTGCTCTGCCGCTTTTAGCACGCGGTTCTCAAACAGCTCTGCGGCCTCGGCATGGATGACACAGCCCAACTCGGTCTCGAGGTCCTGAGGATCACCGAACCGGATGGCTTTGGCTTTCTCCAGCACCATGGGAACAAAACGATCCGCTACGCTGGCTTGAACCAGGATTCTCTTGATGGCGGTGCAGCGCTGACCCGAGTTCCCCGTGGCGCCAGCAACCGCAAGTGTCGCAGCGCGTTCCAGATCAGCGTCACCCAGATCATTCAGCACAATCAGGGGGTCATTCCCGCCCAACTCAAGCGCCTGTCGCTTGTAGCCTGCCTTTGAGGCGATGAGCTTGCCTACAGGGACGCCGCCGGTGAAAGTGATGATGTCGATATTGTCATTGGTGATCATTTCGTCGCCAATGTCCTTTGGCCAGCCGGTGACGACCTGGAACATCTCGGGCGGCAGGCCCGCCTCGTACAGAATGTCGGCCAATGTCAGTGCTGTCAGTGGTGTCAGTTCGGTTGGTTTGCAAACCATACAGTTATTGGTTGCAATCGAAGGCGCGATCTTGTGGCTAACCATGTTCAGGGGGTGGTTGAACGGAGTAATCGCACTGATCGCTGTGACAGGTTCACGCTTGGTGAAGATTTTTCGCGCTTTGCCATTTTGCGTCAGATCGCAGGAGAACACTTCTCCATCATCTTTCAGGGCTTCGGCGGCGGCGAACTGAAACACGTCTTGTGCGCGTTTGGTTTCATATACCGAATGCTGATGGCAAATGCCCAGCTCCAGTGTCAGCCATTTGGCCAGATAGTCGCGTCTTTCTCCTATCAACTCCCCTGCTCGTCGAAGAATCTGACTTCGCTCGTATCGGGTCAGGGTTGGGGTGTAGATTGCCGCAACCTCAAAAGCTTGCCGTACATGCTGGACAGTTCCCGCGGGAACGGTGCCGACCACCGCATTTGTATAGGGATAATGCACAGGAACAGTGTCTTCCGTGAACACAACCTGTCCACCGATGCGCATACCTTCGTGTCGGATTTCGGTTTCGGCCATGTCCCTGTTCCAATTTTTCGGCGGCCACAGCTACGCGTGGCCGACCATCCGGATATCAACGAAACAACCGATAGTGCTGCACTTTGCCTTGCGTCAATAGAATGTATGGATAGTCCCGCTCTATTTCGTGGAACCAAGTCTGTGGCTCTATAGGCAGCTACATTTTCTCGGGCACAGGTTCAGAATTGGTGGGTCGGAGTGGAGTCTCGTTTTCCGGCTGATAGGTGGGGATTACACCAACCGGCGGGTTTTCCAAGATGTAGGCTCCGATACGCGCTAGCATCGGCTTTCTGGGGCAGTTTGGACGAGTGGCTGCGCCAAGATCCCGCAGGTGCCCGGGGGCGTCAAATGGAATGAAACACAAAGGCCAGTTATCCCGTTTGAATTGTTCCGCTGCCAAAGCCGAGACAATGGTGCAATCGTCGGAATGGCAGAGATGACGGCAGATCGTCTCAAACCGCAATGCGGTCAGATCAAAGCGCTTGCTGATCCGGGTTGTCTCGTCTTGCTTGGGCAGCCGATCTTCGAGATCGTATCCGAAGCTATGTGGTAACCGGATGAAGTCATGTTTTGGCACCTCTTCAGGGGCGATGGAAGACAGTGTGCACAGGGGGTGCCCTTCGCGCAGAGCCAAAAACAAGGGTTCGGACCAGATCGAAGTGAAGTCCAAAGTCGCACTGTTGTTGATCTTGGCGACCAGCGCCATGTCCAGCGTGTGATCTTCGACCCTGCGCAACATGTTTTGTGGCAGGTCCTCAACCAGCGTGACTCGCATCTTGGGAAACAGAGTACTGAAGAGCGTGGAAAAATATCCGGTCAGATACGGGGCCAACGTAGGGGTCATGCCGATTGTCAGGGGGACGGCCTCGGGGTCGCGGAATTCAGTGGCCGTATCGCGGATTTCCTGCGCGTCGTTCAGAATGCGCCGCGCGATTTCCGCAACGCGGGTACCGTATAGTGTCGGGCGCACCTCATTATTGAGGCGCAGGAACAGATCGGTGCCCAATTCCTGCTCGAGCTTTTTGATCTGGTTCGACATGGCGGGCTGGGACACGTTGCAAGATGCTGCTGCCTGACTGAACTGGCCGTGTTTTGCGATGGCAAGTACATATTCCAGATCTCTGAGGTTCACGGGGCATCCATTCCTGAAGCAATTTCTTCCAGATAATCGTCTATCAAAATACGAACTGGCGACAGAATTCAGAAGACCACTGAGACGATTCCGGCCGGATTGCCGCTCACATCCGTTAACAAATCTGTCAAACCTCGAAATCGAATAGACTTGCAGCCAACCCAGCCTGGACGAAAACGCCGTGTTTGTTGCGACTTCGATGTTTCGTTCCTCACGAAGATCGTGAGTATTTGCGATGGTTATACACCCGATTTGGATCATGAATTTCAGATGCTGTGCGGGGCGGCCTAGTCCTTTGTTGCGTCGGCTGCCCGGAAAACGGGCCGCCAGCACGAACGCAACTTATTGACGGAGTGATCCATGCTGTCCCAATTTGCAGAAGGCCTGCGCGCCCGTCTCTTGACCACGTCGACCCTGGCACAAGAGACATCCCGCGATGGCCAAACCCTCATCAACAACTTCTTTCAATCCACGGTCGTTGACGACACGCCGGCCTTTGTTTTGGCGAATGATTTTTCGCGCCTGCTGAACTTTGGCGAGATTGTCACCAACAACGCCGTTGCCGCTGTTCAGGCACAGGGTCAGGATGTTGATATCTTCAACTTCCGCTCGGGTCAGATCGAAGCGAATAATGGTCCTGATGCCCTTGCAACTGGTGTTCAGGTCACCGGCAGCGCCTCGGTTCGCAACTTTGGCGAGATCGCGGGTGAGTTCAACGGTGTGCAATTTGCGGGCGCTGAAAGCTCAGGCAATCTGGACAACTTCCGCAGTGCCGTCATCTCTTCTGACAGTCGTGCGGTCGATATTCAGGGCCAGGGCGTCAATGTGCGCAACTTCGGCGATATCATCGGAACCGGCGACCAGCGCAACGGCACTATCTACACCAACTCGACTGCCGAGGATGTGTCGATCTCGAACTTCACCGGCGGTCTGATTGATGCGGGTGAAGGCAATCAGGGTGCTGGCATCTCGCTGCAAATTGGAGATGAGGTTGATGATCGCGTCGAAACCGACGTGTTTAATGGGTTTGGGGCGACCATTCAGGGTCGTGGTCAAGCGGCGTCGAACACATCACTGGCCGGTGACGGTATTCGTATCGATGACGGGGCTCAGGGCACTGTTCTTGAAACCGAGATTGTCAACAGCGGTCTGATCTCGACCGAAAGCAATCAGGGCACCGCAGCTGGCATCCGTATTGCCGATGGCGCAAATGCCGAAGGTGAAATCCTGAACACCTCGACCGGGGTGATCGAAGGCCCGCGCAACGGCCTGTATATCGGTGATGGTGAGCACGATCTGGATGTGCTGAACTTTGGCGCCATCCAGTCCGGCAGTCGCGCGGTGAATATCGACGGCTCGGGCGTCGATATCATCAATGGTGGCGACATTCTGGGCAAAGGTGACCAGCGCAATGGCACGATCTATGCCGACGACACGGCCCGTGACTATTCGATCAACAACCTTGCCACAGGCACGATTGATGCAGGTGAACACAACAACGGCGCGAGTATCTCGCTGTCGTTGGCCGAAGACGGAAATGGCGAGGTCGAGATTGAAAACGCCGGAACGATCGCCGGTCGCGGCAACGCGGGGGCGGCACTGGGTACTGCGGGTGACGGTATTCGCCTGGAAGGCGTGCGTCAGGAAGGTGGCTTTGCCCCTGCCTCGTTTACCGGCACCATTGCCAACAGTGGCACTGTCACATCGGAAGGAGCAAACGGTACTGTCGGTGCATTCCGTGCCGTGAACAACGTCAATTTCCAGGGACAGCTGGTCAACGAAGAAACCGGCGTTTTCGCGGGTGGTCAGAACGGCGTTTATTTCGGCACTGGCGACCATTCTGGCGGTTGGTTCCTGAACCAGGGTACCGTGACCTCGGACAGCCGCGCGCTCAACATTGACGGTATCGGGCTGTCGGTCGAAAACGACGGATACATCCTAGGCACCGGAAACCAGCGCAACGGTACCGTTTATGCAGATGGCACCGCGAACAACTATACCTTCACGAATACGGGTGTGGTGGACGCAGGCGAAGGCAACAACGGCTCGGCCGTGTCGCTGCAGACCGGCGGCGTATCGGGCGATGTGGTTTCGGCCGCTGTTCTGAACGAAGGCACGCTGCAAGGCCGCGGTGACGCTGCCGAGGGCAATCAGGTTGGCGATGGCCTGCGTCTGTTTACCAGTCAGGATGAGGCGTCCTTTGCCGGTGTTGTGGTCAACGAAGGTCTGATTGCTGGATCCGAGGACTCGGATGCCGCTGCCGGTATCCGCGTGGATGGTGGTCTGAACCTGCTGGGTGCAATCCTCAACGAGGGCGAGATCCGTGGCACCGTCAATGCCATTGACGCGTCGGATGCAGGCATAGTCACAATCATCAACGACGACGAAGGTGTGATCAACGGCGACGTTCTGCTGGGCGATGGCGATGACATATTTGTCGATCTGGGCACCACCAATGGCAACATTTACGGTGGAGCTGGCGATGATGTTCTGATCGCGGGCGAAACAGACAATGTTCTGACCGGTGGTCTGGGCAATGACTTCATCGACGGTGGCGACGGCATCGACACGGCCGACTTCTCGGATCTGGATGTCGCAGTCGAGGTTCGCCTGGATGCCAATGGCAACGGGACAGCCACACGAGACACCGGGTTCAGCGTATCGATCACGGATACGGCTGTCGCGGCACCTGATCAGTTTGGGGCAGACATCCCGGACGGTGCTTGGTTTGTTGAGGAAGCGGTTCAAGGCAACCTGTACTACAACATCCACACGGCAGAATTCCCGGCTGGTGAAATCCGTGGACAGTTGCTGGTTGATAGCGATGTGACGGAAGGCGGTATTCGCACTGTCACACTGAGCGGCGATCTGGATGCTACGCAGGAGCCGGGACCAACCTCGGACAGCGCAGCAACGGGTGACGCAACCGTTGTCATCACTCAAAACCTGGCAACCGGTGAAGTCACCTATTCCAGCGAACTGAACGTTGTGGGCCTGAACGAAGCTGACCTGAATACCCCGATCCCCGGTGTCGTTTCTGCCATCCATTTGCACAATGCACCTGCCGGACAAAACGGCCCGGTTGTCCAGGATACGCTTGTGGATGCTGGCGCTACTTTGGACGTGGATTCTGCGGGCGGCACCGGTGTCGTTGGTCAGGACGTCATCGATAACCAGATCGAAACCGACACTCTGCGGTCCATTGAAAACGTTATCGGTTCCGATGAGGGCGACGTGATCGTCGGCGGTAGCTCGACCAACGTATTGTATGGCGCAGGCGGAGAAGACGTGCTGAACGGTGAAGGCGGCGATGACGTCCTGATCGGTGGCGCAGGAGCGGATACGTTCCAGTTCGGTGCGAACTTTGGCAACGACACCGTCGAAGACTTCGAAGTTGGTCATGATCAACTGCAATTCAGTGATTTCGGACCAGACTTCGGTGCTCAGGTCAACGTGGCACAGGACGGCGATGATGCCGTGATCAGCTTCGGCGATGAAGGCACGGTCCGTTTGGTCGGCATCAACACAACCGATCTGAACGAAGACGATTTCGTCGCCTAAGCAAACAATTGGCGGGGCGGCCCAGGGTCGCCCCTCTTTTTCCAGTCGGAAAGGATCAACACGATGTTGCAGAAAACCAATCCCGTCAAAGCCGCCTGGGGGTCGCTGCGCAAAGGATTTGTCGCAGTTGCCTTCTTTAGCCTGTTTCTGAACCTGCTGATGCTGGCTGGACCGATCTATATGCTGCAGGTCTATGACCGTGTACTGACCAGTCAGAACGCTGATACGCTGATCGCCCTGTCGCTGCTGCTGGCGGGTGTCTTTGTGGTCATCGCCTGCCTTGACCTGATACGGATGCGCATTCTGAGCCGACTTGCCGCCCGGTTCGAGATGAACGTCGGCGCCCCTGTACTTGGGGCTGCCATGAAACGCAGGGTACAGGGTGAAGCTGGCGCGGGCGACAATCTGGTCGAGGACGTGAACGGATTTCGCGAGTTCCTCTCGGGCACAACCCTGACCGCTTTTTTCGACGCCCCGTGGATACCGATTTACCTGTTGGTTCTGTATGTTCTGCACCCCCTTCTTGGATTGCTCGGACTGGTCGGGGCTTTGACGCTGACCGCTATGGCGCTGATCAACAATGCCCGTGCACACAAGCCGATGCAGCAGGCAGCACAGGCGCGCGGCCGCTCGGATGCGCTGTTTCGAACCGGAGATACCAATGCCGAGCTGGTCCATGCGTTGGGCATGAAGTCCGATCTGGTTCGGCGCTGGACTGCTTTGCAGATCGAGGCACATCGCCAGAAGACCCGTGTCGCCGACCGGATCGCCAGTTTTTCGGTCATGTCCAAGACACTGCGCATGGGGCTGCAATCCGCAGCTCTTGGTCTTGGCGCGGCACTGGCCATCACAGGTGAAACCACAGCAGGCGTCATGATCGCGGCCACGATCGTGCTGGCCCGTGCTCTGGCCCCAATCGATCAGTTGATCGGGCAGTGGCGCACCTTTCTAGCCGCGCGTGGCTCATATGCCAAGATCACACAACTCACCGAAGATTTTTCGGAAACACCTGCCAATCTGCACCTGCCCCGTGCTTTTAAGTCTCTGGACGTGAGAATCGCGCAGGCGGGTCCGCCACGCGCGGTCAATGCCACCCTGCGTAGTATTGATTTCAGCCTGTCTGCCGGCGATGTGCTGGCGATCATCGGCCCCAGCGGTTCCGGCAAAACAACGCTAGGCAAGATGCTGGCCGGGATCTGGCACCCGCAACGCGGCGAGGTTTTGTTGGATGGCAGCCCGATGTCGAAATGGAACCATGAAGATCTGGGTGAGCAGATCGGCTATCTACCGCAGGACGTGGACCTGTTTGACGGCACGATCCGTGAAAACATCGGTCGCTTTGCAGTTGCCATCGACGACGCCGAGGTCCTGCGCGTTGCTCGCGAGGCCGGAGTGCATGAGCTGATCAGCAATTTGCCCGACGGGTATGAAACGCGCATCGGTCAGGGGTTTTTCCTGTCCGGCGGACAGCGGCAGCGCCTTGCCTTGGCCCGCGCTCTTTATGGTGATCCGTTTGTGCTGGTGCTGGATGAACCCAACTCGGACCTGGATGAGGATGGCGAAAAAGCCCTGCGCGACGCTATTCTAGCGGCTCAGGCCCGGGGATCGATCAGCATCGTTATGACCCATCGCCCTGCCACATTGCAGGCGGCCAACAAGGTCATGGTCATTCGCAACGGGTCACAAACCCAATTTGGCGACAAGGACGACGTGTTGAAGGTCAAGGCCCGCAACGTGCTGAAATCCGCGGCACAACGCGCAGCCTCCGGCAAACCTGCCCTGTCCCTTTCAGAAACCACCCGCATTCAAGGAGCCGCCCAATGACCCGGATCGTTCCCTTTACTTCGAGCAACTCCTTGCCAGACCTCTATGATGCGCAAGTTGTCGACATGACCGAAACCACACCCGGCATCCGGATGTATGTTCTGTTTGGTCTCTTCACCTTGCTGGCCTTTGTCAGCGGCAGCATCTACTGGGCTTTTGCGTCCCGGCTTGACGGTGCTGTTGTCGCGCCTGCGTCCTTTGTCGTCGAAGGCGATCGCAAAACAGTTGAGCATTTGGACGGCGGCATCGTCCGGTCCATTCTGGTCGCCGATGGTGAAGCCGTCGAGCAGGGGCAACCTCTGATCCGTCTCGATAGCACCGAGATCGACGTTGATCTCAGCGTGCTTGGCAGCCAGATCGGAGAGCTTTCCGTACGCCGCGCACGCCTAAACGCGCAGATGCAGGGGTTGGCTCAGTTTGGTGAAGCCGCGGCGTTCCAGAACTTTGAGGAAGATATGAACCGTCTGCATTGGTCCTCGGCCTTCCTAACGCAGAAACAACTGTTCGATGCGGAATACCGCGCCCGCGCGACTGAAGCAGAGATCAACGCGCAACGTATTTCGGCGCTGCGTGATCAAATCGATGGCCTGAATGAGCAACGGATCAGCACGCAGAACCAGATAGCAATCACACGGACAGAGTTGGAAAGCCTGCGGACCCTTCTAGACAAAGGCTTGGTTGCCGTCACGCGAGTGAGCTCACGGCAGATTGAGGTTGAACGGCTTTCGGGCGCTGATGCTTCGCTTCGGACACAGATTGCCCAGGCAGAAAACCAGGTCAGCGAGTTGCAATTGACAATGATCAGCCAGCAAAAGCTACGGGATGAAGTACTTGCCAGTGAGTTGGCCGTTGTCGATGCCCAGCTTGACCTCTTGCGCCCGCAGTTTTCCGGCGCCGTGGAACGCCGCAAACGGATCGAGATCCTTGCGCCAGCCAGCGGCCGTGTTGTGAACCTTGCCGCGTCGACCACAGGCGGGGTGATCAGACCCGGTGAACACATCATGGAAATCGTGCCTGCAGATCAAGCGCTGATTGTCGAAGCCCGTGTGAAACCAGGTGACATCGACAAGCTTAATATCGGTCAGGCCACACGTATCCGCCTGTCCGCTTTTGCCCAAGCCGATGTGCCCGAGGCCCAAGGTGCAATCTTTGATATCTCGGCTGACGCATTGGAGGACGAGCGGACGGGTGAGGCCTACTATGAAGCGCGGGTCAAACTGGATGAACAGCAATCCGAAGAGGTGGCGGCTTTGGAACTGGTGCCCGGTATGCCCGCAGACCTGTTCGTCACCACAGGCGAGCGTTCTGTGATCGCTTATCTGGCACAGCCCGTCAGCGAACGCTTGGCGCGAACTTTTATCGAGTAAAGAGTTTCACAAGACTTTTACCCGTAGGTTGATCAGTATCGAGTGTTTTGTTGAGTGAGCGATGGTCTGTGTCCCATTTCGGGGCACGGGCCATCACTTTTAAAAATTAGCACCCGTAACGGGCCAAGAACATGTCCACAGCCTGTGTCGCAACTTCGTCTATCTCACTCTGACTAAAGCTGTTCTGAATACCAAACGCCGCGCGGGTCCATATACGGACCTTACACAGTTCGGAAAACTGCTCGGCCGCGATTTGCACGTTTTCTATCGCCAGTTCCCCTTTGGCCACGGCCTTTTCCAGATACTCTACCATCTGCCGCTGGCCGTTTTTTGGCCCCGCCTCATAAAACGCGAGGCCAAGCTCGGGGAAACGGTCCCTCTCGGCCACACAGATCCGAAACACTTGCTGCGCGAATTCCGAGACCAGAAAAGCGGTCAGCTGCGTGGCCGCGATTTGCAGCACTTCGCGCGCCGGTTTGGTCTCATCGATCATCGAAATAATGCGCTCTGACATCAGGCGGCATTCCGTTTGCGCAACTTCCATGAACAGCAAGCGCTTGTCCGGGAAATAGCTGTACAGGGTCGCCTTCGACACACCGGCCGCGCGGGCTATGTCGTCCACGCTTGCACCTTCAAACCCATCTGCCATGAAAACCTCTCGGGCCCCGCGCAAAACTTGGTCGAACTTTCGGCCTGTGCGCAGGATGGTGGCAGTCTGAGTCATGTCTTCTCCGGGATCATTGATTGCGCCAGCTTATAAACCGCTCGGTTCAGATACAATGGTTTTCAACTTTTTTGAGAAAACCTTCCGATCCGTCGTTGGCGGTGACAGGGGCTTGCCGCGCGCGCAAACCGTGCTAGGAATTTGCCCATGGTCGATGTCTTTTTGCGCACACTTCCCTTTTTTGCAATCATCGGTCTGGGCTATTGGGCTGGACGCACACGGTTTTTCAGCGCTGAGGCAACTGCCTATCTGACCAAGTTTGTTTTCTACTTTGCGCTTTCGGCAATGTTGTTTCGGTTCGCGGCCACATTGCCCTTCGCCGAGATCTTCAATGCAGGCCTTATCCTTGGATATCTGATCGGTACGGTTGCGGTTTATGCTCTGGCGACATGTGTCGCATGGTTGCGGCGGCTGGATGTTCCGACAGGCGCAGTCGAGGCGCAATGCGCGGCCATCGGCAATGTCGGCTTTCTGGGCTTACCCATGCTCGCGCTTTTGTTCAGCGAAGCCGCCATCGGTCCGGTGATGATTGTTCTAACAGTTGATCTGGTCGTTTTTTCATCCCTCATCGTGATTTTGATTAATGGCGGGCGTGATGGCAGGCTGATGCCGGCCACGTTCAAACTGATTGGTCTGGGTCTGGTCAAAAACCCGATGATCGTGTCCATTTCGGCAGGGTTGCTCTGGTCATCTCTTGAGATCCCAGTTCCCGGACCTTTGTATGATTTCCTGACCATTCTAGGTGGCGCGGCCACGCCCGGCGCATTGTTCGCCATCGGGGCGTCTCTGGCGGGCAAATCGGCAGAACGCATCGAAATCGCAGCCTGGCTGAGTTTTTGTAAACTGGTGGTCCACCCGATCTGCGTTGCGGTTGCTCTGCTCTGGCTTGTGCCAATCGACATCTTCCCGGCCACGGTTGCCATTGCGGCAGCCGCCTTGCCGGTCGCCGGCAATGTGTACATGCTGGCCGCGCATTACGGGGTTGCTCCTCAGCGGGCCTCTGCCGCCATTCTGCTCTCGACTGTTTGCAGCATTTTGACAGTACCGCTTGCCATCGCATGGCTGAATGGTCTCTGACCTTCACCTTTTCGAAAAATACTCTCGCCGAAGGCTGTCGGACTTTACGCCGGGTCTTAGGATCGTTAGCCATATCGCGACTCTAATGTAAGGACCATGCCTGATGGAAACCCTCTCGGAAAACGCCTGTTTTGGCGGAGTGCAGGGCGTATACCGCCATGCCTCTTCGGCTTGCCAATGTGACATGACCTTTGGCCTTTTTCTTCCGGCCGAGGCGAAAGATGGTCCGGTTCCGATCCTGTGGTACCTCTCGGGCCTAACCTGCACCCATGAAAACGCCATGACCAAAGCCGGTGCTCAAGCCTGGGCCGCAGAACAAGGGATAGCCATCGTATTCCCTGATACGTCGCCGCGTGGCGAAGCGGTTGCGGACCACGAAGACTATGATCTGGGTC
Organism: Ruegeria sp. CDSA079; assembly: GCF_059612245.1. NCBI lineage: Bacteria > Pseudomonadati > Pseudomonadota > Alphaproteobacteria > Rhodobacterales > Roseobacteraceae > Ruegeria > Ruegeria sp. CDSA079. The sequence goes on from NZ_JBXWQF010000003.1 coordinate 105,923, forward strand.
AGGGCGCAGGGTTTTATGTAAACGCGACGCAAAACCCATGGGCCCCGCATTTCCAGATGTGGGACTACACTGCTGAAGAACTGCCCGCCTTGCTGGTTGAAAACTTTGCAATCGACAGCGAACGCCAGGCTATCACCGGACATTCCATGGGTGGTCACGGAGCCCTGACGCTGGCGATGAACCTGCCCGGACGGTTCCGCTCAGTATCGGCCTTTGCACCGATTTCGAACCCGACAGGTGCAGATTGGGGCCGTAAGCAGCTTAGCGCCTATCTGGGCGGTGATGAGACCCTCTGGGCCAAGCATGATGCGTCTTTGCTAATGAAGGAAAAAGGGTTCGATGGCCCGATTCTGATCGACACCGGCGCCAATGACCAGTTCATGGACCTGCTGCGCCCCGAAGCACTGGCCCAAGCCATCGCCGAACGCCGTCAGCAGGCGACATATCGCTTTCAGCCGGGTTATGACCATTCGTACTTCTTCGTTTCCACCTTCATGGAGGACCACATCACGTTCCATGCTGAAGCACTGTACGGAGACTGAGGAATGAGCAAATACGATTACGACCTGATTATCATCGGGTCCGGCCCTTCGGGGCGATCCGCTGCCATTCAAGCCGGGAAACTGAAGCGTCGGGTATTGGTCATCGATCGCAAAGATCGGTTTGGCGGAGTGTCGGTCCATACTGGCACTATCCCATCCAAAACCCTGCGCGAGACGGTGCTGAACCTCTCGGGCTGGCGTGAGCGCAGCTTTTACGGCCGCTCATATCGGGTCAAAGATCAGATCCGCGCCGAAGATCTGAAGGCCCGTCTGCATATGACGCTCGACCACGAGGTCGACGTGTTGGAGCACCAGTTCAACCGCAACCATGTCGATACGCTGGATGGCCTGGCCAGGTTCATTGGGCCTCATGAGGTGGAAGTCGCCACCGATGCCGGTGAAACCACGCGGGTGACAGCTGCCAAGTTTCTGATCGCCACTGGGACCAAAACCTACCGCCCGGAATACGTACCATTCAACGGCAAGACCGTGGTCGACGGCGACGAATTTCTGGAAATGGCAGAGATTCCACGGTCACTGGTCGTTATTGGCGCGGGCGTCATTGGGGTCGAATATGCCACAATGTTTTCGGCCCTGGACGTGCGGGTGACATTGGTCGAACCGCGCGACACTTTCCTGGACTTCATCGACAGCCGTTTGATCCATGATTTTACCCATCAGATTCGGGAAAACGGCGTTGACCTGCGATTGGGTTCGGCTGTTGAGAAGATCGAAGATGCTGGCGAGCACGTGGAAGTGACACTGGAAAACGGTCGCCATCTTCGGGCCGAAATGCTTCTGTTCGCAGCCGGGCGCATGGGCGCGACGTCAAAACTCAATCTCGATTCCGTTGGGTTGGAAACAGACCACCGCAACCGGATCAAGGTCGATCGCAAGACCTATCAGACATCGGTGTCGCATATCTATGCGACCGGCGATGTCATCGGGCACCCCTCTCTGGCCTCGACCTCGCTGCAACAGGGACGTGTGGCCGCCTGTCATGCACTTGAAACACCCACGTTGCCGGAAAGCCCTTGGTATCCTTATGGCATCTATTCCGTGCCCGAGATTTCCACTTGCGGCATGTCCGAGGAAGAACTGCAGGAACGCGGTATCCCCTATGAGGTTGGTGTTGCCCGGTTCCGCGAAACATCACGCGGGCATATCATGGGGCTGGAGCACGGGATGCTGAAAATGCTGTTCTCGCTCAAAACCCGCCGGGTCTTGGGTGTGCAGATCGTTGGCGAAGGCGCGACCGAGTTGATCCACATCGCGCAGGCTGTGTTGAACCTTAAGGGCACTGTGGATTACTTCGTTCAGAACACGTTCAACTATCCAACTCTGGCCGAAGCTTACAAGATTGCCGGGCTGGATGCGTTCAATCGGATGCCGATCCCCGAAGAGTTCAAGGTGCGCAAACAGCCAGCCGAGCCCGCCAAGAAGGAGGCCAAGAAGGCGTGACCACGCTTTATGTCGATGGCGATGCCTGCCCCGTGAAGGCTGAGGCTGAACGGGTTGCAACACGGCACAAAGTGCCCTTGGCGCTGGTGTCCAATGGCGGGCTTCGTCCATCGGCCAATCCGCTGGTGCAGGTCATCATCGTCTCGGAAGGTGCTGATGAGGCCGACAAGTGGATCGCCGAGCGGTGCGGAACTGGGGATGTGGTTATAACATCCGACATCCCTCTGGCCGCCAAGTGTGTCGAGACAGGCGCGCGTGTTCTGCGCCCGAATGGTGAAGCCTTTACAGCGGCAAACATTGGTCAGCAGCTGGCGATGCGCGATTTGATGGCAGACCTGCGCGCGGCCAATCCACTTGGTGCGGGTGGTGGCGGACGACCGTTCAGCAAAGCGGATCGGTCCCGGTTTCTGGATGCTTTGGAACGGGAAATTCGCGCTGCCATGCGAGGTTAGCGTGACCTTCAACCGGTCAAAATACTGACGCCGAACTGGAAACGCCCGTTTACAAGTCCTGCGTAAGAACGCACCTTATGTTTGAATTCTGGTCAGACCATTCGAACACGGAGACTGCATTATGCAAGTACAGGGCACTCACTATCGATCGATTTGGTGGGACAAGTCGCGGGGTGAGGTTCGGATCATCGATCAACGCTGGCTACCGCATGATTTCCGGGTCGTGACCTTGAAAACGTTGGATGAGTTTGCAGCGGCAATTCGGGATATGTGGGTCAGGGGTGCGCCTCTGATTGGCGCAACGGTCGCTTTTGGCATAGCTGAACAGATGTCTCGTGACAGTTCCGAAGCCTCGTTTGATGCGGCATATGAAGTTCTGCACGCAACCCGCCCAACCGCAATCAACCTGCGTTGGGCTTTGGACAGATGCCGAGAGGCCCTGATGCCGCTGGCCGCGTCTGATCGCGCCGAACGCGCCTGGGCCTTGGCACAAGAAGTCGCGGATGAAGATGTCGAAATCAATGCTGCGATTGGTCGACACGGGTTGGAGCTGATCAAGGAGATCGCCGCGCGCAAACCCGCGGGTGAACCGGTACGGTTGTTGACCCATTGCAATGCGGGCTGGCTGGCAACCGTGGATTGGGGTACGGCCACAAGCCCGATGTATCACGCGCATGACGAGGGCATCCCCCTGCATGTTTGGGTGGATGAAACCCGGCCCCGCAATCAGGGTGCGTTGACCTCATGGGAATTGGGCGAGCATGGCATTCCCCATCGATACATCGTGGACAATGCCGGCGGCCACCTGATGCAGCACGGGCTGGTTGATCTGGTCATCACCGGCACGGACCGCACCACAGCACAAGGCGACGTGTGCAACAAGATCGGCACCTACCTCAAGGCTTTGGCAGCGCAAGACAATGGCGTGCCGTTTTATGTCGCCCTGCCCTCGCCCACAATTGACTGGACTGTACGTGACGGTGTGGCCGAAATCCCGATTGAGGAACGCGATGCACGGGAAGTGAGCCACGTCATGGGTGTCGATGACAGCGGGGAAATCGCGGATGTTTGTGTAACCCCAACAGGTACGGAAGCCGGCAATCCCGCTTTTGATGTTACACCGAACAGACTTGTGACCGGGCTGATCACAGAGCGTGGTGTGTGCGCTGCCTCAGCCGAAGGGCTGACAAACCTGTTTCCGGAAAAGGTTGGTTAACTTTTTGTTTAAGCCTGTACACGAACCTGCCGCAAACCCTTAGGGGCACGTGCGCTTAACTTGCTGAGATTGAGAATGATTGAAAACTGGTACAAGGCAGAAGAGGCCCAGAAATGGCGCGAACAGGCCGGGGCCGATCCGGCCGATCAGGAACTGGGTGAACGTGTCTACACCTCGCGGCTTATTGGTCAGAACCCCGATCTGTTGATGCATGGCGGCGGCAACACTTCGGTCAAGCTGGAGCGCCCGGATCTGTTTGGCACGCCGCAGCGTGTTCTTCATGTCAAAGGGTCGGGATGGGATCTGGACAGTATCGAGGCGCCGGGCTTGCCTGGGGTTTGGCTGGATCCACTGAAGGAACTGCGGGCGTTGGGTCATCTCTCTGATTTCCAGATGGTCAACGTTCAGCGTGCCAACCTGTTGGACTCCGGCTCTCCGAACCCGTCTGTCGAGACGTTGCTTCACGCGTTTCTGCCGCACAAATACGTGGACCACACACATGCGACCCCATTTCTGGTGTTGGCAAACCTGCCCAATGCCGAGGAAATCTGTCGTAAGATATTTGGCGACCGGCTGGGCATCGTGCCTTATATTATGCCGGGCTTCGGCTTGGCGAAGAAAGCGGCCGAAGTGTTCGACGCAAATCCAAATGTCGAAGGGCTTTTGCTGCTCAATCATGGGCATTTCACCTTTGGTGCCACGGCCCGGGAAAGCTATGACCGGATCGTTTCGCATACCAATGAGGTCGCTGCCTATTTCGGCATGAAAAAGCTGACGACGATCGGGCGGCGCGATCCCGCAACGAACCTTGACGCCCTGCCGATCCTGCGCGGGGTCATCGCCGAGGTCGCGGTCCGACGAGACGATGCTATGCCTGTCTTCGACTTGCGTAACGGACCGGAAGTCATGCAGTTCTTTGACCGGTCGGATCTTGAGGAGCTATCCCAGCGCGGCATGGCCTCGCCGGACCATGTGTTGCGCACAAAGGGATGCCCGCTTGTTCTGCGCGCGTCTGACCTTGCAGCCGGAAGGGCGCAGCTCAAGGCAAAAGTCGAAGCTTTCGCTGACGCTTATCGCGCCTATTTTGACCGGCAGGCACCACAGGTGGATGAACCCAAGACGTTGCTGACGCCAGATCCCAAACACGCGTGGATCGAAGGCGTCGGATTGTTGGGTATTGGTGCGAACGCCAAGGCCGCCTCAATCGCCGCTGACCTTGCAGAGCAGAATGTTCGTGTCCGTTCCGTGGGTGAAGACGCGGGCGGATTTTACCCGATCGGTGAAAAAGACCGTTTCGATTGCGAATACTGGTCGCTTGAGCAGGCAAAACTTGGCAAGAGCGCACCTCCGCCGTTGCAAGGCCGGATCGTGATGGTCACCGGCGGTGCGGGTGCAATTGGGCTGGCGACAGCCAAAGCCTTTGCACGCGCCGGGGCCAACATCCTTTTGGTGGATCGGGATGAGACAGCACTGGAAGAGGCCCGATCAGACCTGGGTTCCTGGCACGCAACATTTGCCTGCGATGTAACCGACAAGGATGCCCCAGACGCAGCAATGGCTGCTGCGGTCCATCGGTTTGGGGGTCTCGACATTCTTGTCTCCAACGCCGGGACTGCGACCTCGGGCGCGTTGCTGGAGCTTGGGGATGAAGAGTTTCGCCAAGCTTTCGAGCTGAACTTCTTTGCCCATAAGGCTTTTGCAACACGCGCCGCGCAGGTGATGCGGGCACAAGGCCGGGGTGGTCAGATCTTGTTCAACATCTCGAAACAGTCCATAAATCCAGGCCGCAATTTGGGCGCGTATGGTACGCCCAAAGCCGCCACCCTGTTCCTGATGCGCCAACTGACGCTTGAACTGGCCGAACATGGTGTTCGCGTCAACGGCATGAATGCCGACCGCATTCGATCCGGACTGTTGACGGACGGGTTCATTCAGGAACGCGCCGCAGCGCGCGGGGTGTCTGAAGAAACCTATATGTCTGGCAACCTGCTTGGCCGCGAAGTTGAGGCGCAGCATGTGGCAGATGCCTTCGTCGCCTTGGCGCTGATGGAGCGCACCACGGGACATGTTGTGACCGTTGACGGAGGCAACACCGAAGCCGAACTGCGATAGTGCCCAACAGCACTTGCATCGCTCCCTGACCTGCGGCTTGGAAACTGACCTCAGGCCGGGATGGCTGAGCGGTTTTCGCGGATGGGCAAATGCACGATTGCGCTGAACGCCCCGATTGCGACGCCAATCCACCAGACCATGCTGTAATCGCCAAACTGGTCATACATGCGACCGCCCAGCCAGACGCCCAGAAAGCTACCAAGCTGATGGCTGAAAAAGATAATGCCGTACAGCGTGCCCATATACCGCAAACCGTAAAGATGCGCCACAAGACCCGACGTTAGCGGCACAGTGGCCAGCCAGAGCGACCCCATCACCAGCGAGAACACGATGACCGAAAGCGGCGTGATCGGGAGCAAGAAAAACAACGCCGCAGCCAATGTTCGACCCGTATAAACGGCGGCCAACAGGTATTTCTTGGGAAAATGGTTCCCCGCCCATCCCGCCAGCAACGTGCCGCCGATATTGGCCAAACCGATCACCGAAATCGACACGGCCCCAAGCGCTGAGGTCGAGGTGATGCCGAGGGAATGCAAGACACCACCGGGCTGGATCGGGCCACACATCTCGGTCACAAAGGCCGGGAAATGGGCGGTGATGAACCCCAACTGATATCCGCAGCTGAAGAACCCCAGAAAAATCAAAGCATAAGAAGGATCGCGGAACGCCTTACCTAAAATCTCGCCCATGCTTTCTTGCAGTTCCGCCCTGTTGACGGGTTTCGGCGCGCGCATGAAAGGTAGGGCAAGCACAAGCGCCAGGATCGCAACCGCAAATATGATGAAAACCTGCTGCCAGGGCAGGAAGGTCATGAGCCATTCGGCGATGGGCGCGCCGAGAACCTGCCCGAAACTGCCTGCTGCTGTGACGATCGCAAGCGACATAGAGCGGTTTTCGTCAGAAGACGCGCGTCCAACTACGGCCAGGACAACACCAAACCCGGTACCAGCGATACCGAAACCGACCAGCCACGCATAAGTTTGGTGCTCGAAAGGCGTGACGGACCACGCTGAAAGCACCATACCGGCAGAATAGGTCAGAGTACCGATCACGATCGCCTTGCGATCACCCACCTTCTCAGCAATCGCGCCAAAGATCGGTTGTCCGATGCCCCACGCCAGGTTTTGGATGGCAATTGCCATTGAGAAATCAGTACGCAACCAACCAAACTCATCCGCAATTGGAATCTGGAACACGCCGAACGATGCACGCACGGCAAAACTGACAGTGATGACGATGCATCCGACGATCAGGATCGGATTCAGCAAGCGGGCGGATTGGGGCATCGGGACCTCGGGCGTTTCGCCCGAAGGACCGTATCGCTTTGGCGGGCGACGTCAATTCAGCAGATTTGCGGTCACGGATAAGCAAATTTGATGTGCCGCGAAAATTGGTTTCTTTTCAACGGGCGATAGGGCGTTTAAGGCTCAGAGTTATGACGGATCTGATATCGCTATACGAGGCCCGCGTCGCGGATGGAACCCTGACCCGCGATGACGCACAAGAGGCTGTTCTGCCTCAATTCGAACGTATCCGTGCGGCGCTGTCTGAGCCGGTCAAACGCGGTTTCTTTCGCAAGGCTCCTCCGCCGCCCAAAGGGTTGTATCTTTGGGGAGGGGTCGGACGCGGCAAATCGATGCTGATGGATATGTTTGTCGAAACGCTAAGCGAAATACCTGCACGGCGTGTCCATTTCCATGCGTTCATGCAGGAAATCCATGCTGGGATGCACAAGGCTCGGAAAGAGAATGTCGAGGATGCCCTGGCACCTGTGGCCAAAGATGTAGTCAAATCCGTCCGGTTACTGGCATTTGATGAGATGCAGATTACGGATATCACCGATGCAATGATTGTCGGACGTCTGTTCGACCTATTGCATGAGGGGGGCGTGGTGGTGGTAACGACCTCGAACCGGCACCCGGATGATCTTTATAAGGACGGTCTGAACAGGCAGCTGTTCCTGCCTTTCATTGCGCATATCAAAGAACAGCTTCGGGTTTGGGAACTGGTTTCGCCGACGGATTACCGCCAAAACCGGCTGGAAGGCGCGCCGGTTTATTTTGCGCCAATCGGCCCGGAAGCCCGGCAGAAAATCCGAGAGGTTTGGGTGGACCTTGCAGGCGGCCCTGCGGAACCGCTTGTTTTGCAAGTCAACGGCCGCGCCGTTGAACTGCCCGCATTTCGCAACGGGGTCGCACGGGCCTCGTTCTACGATCTGTGTGGACGGATGTTGGGACCTGCTGACTATCTGGCAATAGCCGACGCGGTGAAAGTGCTGGTGCTCGAAGACATCCCACGCTTGTCGCGGAACAACTTTAACGAAGCCAAGCGGTTCGTGACCCTTATCGACGCGCTTTATGAGTCCCGGGTACGCTTGATCTGTTCAGCAGCGGCCGAGCCCGAGATGCTGTATGTGGAAGGTGAAGGGACGTTCGAATTTGAACGCACCGCCTCACGCCTGCGGGAGATGCAGGATAAAGATTGGGGGACATAGGTAGGGGGCTTTGCCCCCGACATGCTGCGCGGGCTCCTATGGTGCACTTAGGGCCAGATGAAAGGGCGCGGCACGTGCCTAGCCGTTTTCGCGCAGGATATTGCCCGCAAGGTAGAGCGAACCGCAGATCAAAACGCGGGCTTGAGGGTCCTGGCTTATGATCGCCGCCAGCGCGTCTGAAACGCTGTTTGCAGTAGACGCTGGCAAGTCGACTTTTGCCGCCGCAGCCGCAGTTTCTTCTGCGCTGAGCGTAGCGGCCTCTCCCGGAATCGAAACGGCCGTCAGACTTGCAGCCTGCCCGGCCAGAGGTGCGAGATACCCGGTCACATCCTTTGTGTTGAGCATACCGCAGATCAAGTGCGTCGGTTTCTGAGGCAGCTTTGCCAGCACATCAGCCAGCGCAATACCCGCTGCCGCATTATGACCGCCATCCAGCCAAAGCTCGGCCTGTGGTGCCTGTTCGACCAACGGGCCGGTTTTCAGGCTTTGCATACGGGCCGGCCATTCGGCTTTGGTCACGGCTGCCTCATAGGCATCATCACCAATATCCAGATTGCGCAAAATCGCCAGGGCTGCGCCCGCGTTCTGAATTTGGTGTGCGCCCAGCAGGTTGGGCAGTGGAAGATCCCGCAGCCCGGTTTCGTCCTGATAGATCAAGCGACCGTTTTCTTCATACACATGCCAATGTTGACCATGGACCAACAAAGGCGCGCCCAGACGGGCGGCCGTGTATTCAATGACCTCAAGAGCTTCGTCCTGTTGGGGGCCGACGATGCAGGGCACGCCGGGTTTGATGATCCCGGCTTTTTCGGCGGCGATCTTGCCCAGAGTATCGCCCAGAAACTGCTCGTGGTCGATCGAAACTGGCGTGATTACAGTCACGGCTGGACTTTCGACCACGTTGGTGGCGTCCAGACGCCCGCCCAGGCCAACCTCAAGAAGAGTATAGTCCGCTTTTGCTCGGGCGAACGCCAACAAAGCGGCACAGGTGGTTATTTCGAAATAGGTGATGTTTTCACCGCCATTAGCGGCGTAACATTCGTCCAGAACAGCGGTCAGATCAGGTTCTGAAATCAGTTTTCCAGCAAGACGAATTCGCTCATGAAATCGCGCCAAGTGAGGCGAGGTATAAGCATGTACCGAGCGCCCTGCCCCCTCAAGCCCGGCGCGGATCATGGCCTGAGTCGAACCTTTGCCATTGGTACCGGCAATATGGATAACCGGAGGCAGCTTGAGCTGCGGATGATCCAGCGCAGCCAGAAGACGCCAGACGCGGTCCAAGGTCAGATCAATGATCTTGGGGTGCAACGCCATCATCCGATCAAGAATGGCGTCAGATGTTTGAGCGGTCATTTCTGGCTGGTCTCTTCGGCCGGTGCCTCAGCAGCTTCTTCGGGTGTTGGCGGGGGCAGATCGCCCATGATTGCCGGAGGTTGCTTCATCAGCATTCGGGTGATGGAAATTAGCTCATCACGCATTTTGGTACGCTTGGTGACACGGTCCAGCATACCGTGATCCAACAGATATTCGGCGCGCTGGAACCCTTCGGGCAGTTTTTCCCGAATCGTTTGTTCAATAACGCGGGGACCGGCAAAGCAGATCAAGGCGTTGGGTTCCGAGATATGGACGTCGCCCAGCATCGCGTAAGACGCTGTTACACCCCCGGTGGTGGGGTGTGTCAGAACGACGATATAGGGCAGTTTCGCCTCTTTCAGCATCTCAACCGCAACAGTGGTCCGCGGCATTTGCATCAGGCTGAGGATACCTTCCTGCATCCGTGCGCCGCCAGCAGCGGAAAACAGGATCAGTGGACGCTTGAGCTTTACTGCCTCTTGGGCGGCAGCAATGATCGCGTTGCCGACATACATGCCCATCGACCCGCCCATAAAGGAAAAATCCTGCGCAGCTGCGACAATCGGAGTGCGGCCAATTTCACCCAAAGCAACCAGCATCGCTTCTTTTTCGCCGGTCTTTTTCTGCGCCGCTTTCATACGGTCGGGATATTTCTTCTGATCGCGGAATTGCAGCGGGTCGTCCTTGGGGGCCGGAACGTCAACTTCTGAGAAGATACCACCATCGAACAGGTGCTTGAACCGGTCACGAGGTGTAATCGCCATGTGGTGGTCGCATTGGGTGCAGACATTCTGGTTCTCAGCCAGTTCGCGGTGGAACAGCATCGTTCCGCACTCGTCGCATTTATGCCAGAGGTTTTCTGGCACCTCGCGGCGCGAGAAGATCGAGTTGATCCGGGGACGGACGTAATTTGTGATCCAGTTCATGTCGGAACCTTGGCTTGTGCGGCGTTGACGTCAAATAAGACGCCACGCAAGGAAATGCAATCAGCGCCTGAGCGCAACCCGCGCAGCAAGCCAGCAAACAAACATCACCGCCAAATCCACCACTAACCAGGGGCGAAGCTGGTCTGCGTCGGATGTGTCAAAGGGCAACAGGAACAGGGACAACCCGCTGAGGCTGTCAGGAAGAGAGATGAACAGCAGGGCGATGAGGTTATTGAAGAAATGCAAGGCGATGGCAGGCCCCAGCGTTCCCGCGCGAGCAGTCAGATCAGATGTCAGGAGGCCAAAAGCAAGGGCCCATGCAGCGATCAAAAGCGCGTTGCTCCCGGCCATGTCCGGCGTGTAATGGCCTGCAGCAAACAGGACCGATGGCACGCCCATCCATATGACAGGCGACTTGAACCGGGCGGCAAGAGTTTGTTGGATATACCCCCGAAACAGAACTTCTTCGGCGCTGGTCTGAATTAAGACAGCAAGCGCGGCAACCGGGAACAACAGCATCCATGTTGCAAACGGCAGATTCTGGGTCAATTCATCGCCCAATCCGTACGGCGGAAGCAGAAATCCGATAGCGCCCAAGATCAGGAGTGATTTCAGCACTTTCAGAAATTGTGCCACGGCGAGGCGGCGGTCGCCGACGATGGACCACAATGCGCGATGCTGAAACCAACGCGCGGCAAGGGTCACACCAAGGGTTATGAACCCAAAGCTGCCCAACAGCAGAAGCAGCGCCATTGGCGAACTTCCCAGCAGAAGCTCCTGCGCCCACTGATCCGGGCCCATCCCTACGAGCACGGCGAAGAAGACCATGTTCAGAAGGCTGACCAGCACGCCGATCAACAGAAGACCCAACAGCAGACGCCAGATCTCGGGCCGCGCGCGTGCGGTCTCTGTAAGGTATGCGTGAGCGGAATATGCCTTAGGCATTCTTTAGGGGATCCTCTGCTTCATGAGATACTGAAGGCAACACATCTTCAGGATTTTGAACACCATTGATCCTGTTGGACAGCGTAGTCAGATATCCTGCGACAGTACGGAGTAGCTGTGTCGCCACAGATGCATCGCTTTCCACCACAGCACGCAGTTCCTCAGCTCCGATACGCAGGAAACGACAATCCTTGGTCGCGATCAGATCCAATTGACGATTCTCTCCGGTGATGATCGAAAGATCCCCAATAAGACGCCCTGGTTCGATGATTGAAATCGGGCGCTTTGTTCCGTCTTCGTTGAACCAATCCAACCGAGCCTCACCTGAAATGCACAGATAAGCGGCATCCGGGGCCTGCCCGCGAGAGAATATGACTTGTCCAGCGTTGACCTCATACCACTGGGCCGAGAACGCCAGGAGCCGCTGGTTTCGGCCGTCCAGCCCGGAAAACAATTCCGTGCCCGATAGAATTTCAAGCTTCCGGCTCAGATCGTCTGAGGTGCCGCCCGTATGCTCGAATTTGCTGCGGGAGACTCCGTCAATCCGGCCGTCCTTGATTTCGACAAACAGATCATAGGCTTCGGGATGGGCAAAATGATCCTCCATGAAGATCATGATCGAGTCGGGCAAAAGCTCTCGCAGTTTCAAGCGTGTACGCAACCGGCTTTCCGAATCGTGGCTGGCCAGCGCTTTGTCCAAAACCAGGATATCAGGTCGCTTGATCCCTGCGCGGGAAAACGCGGCGCGTTCTTGAAAGACGGTGGGCAAGTTGTTACCGCCAAGACCCGAAGGCAGATCATAGATGATGGCAGCGGCCCTGCGGCGCAGACCCGCTTCGTTCAGCGCATCAGCCACAACGTCTTCGATATCATCTGCATGTGCGCCAGCCATCAGAGATACACGACCATAGATTGCATTCTCCATGACCGTTAGACGGTGCACATAGAGCTCAGGCGTTACCGGCGTGAACAAACCATTCATCGCTCCACGCAGCCGTTCCGCCTGGCTTTTGCGGATCGCTAGGATTTTGTCTTTGTATTCTTCGGGGAAATCCGGGCCGATCTGCTCAGCAGTCAGAAGGAAGGGAACGGTCAGCAACAAGGCGCGGTCTTCCTGACTGAGCGCAATATCACCCTTGACCTTGCGCTGGTCTTCTATGTCGAGCAACCTATGAAACATGTCTTTCGATATACCCAGCCGCAGGAACAAGGGGTGATCCGCACCCTCCCGCCCGAATGTTTTGCCAAGCGTGTCCAGGACCGCGTTGGAAATGCTCAGGGCATCGTCCGCCAGATCATGCGCGTTGAGCATTTTCATGAACCGGGCATCCTCGACCAGAAAATCGGGTGAGATATCCCGTGACGGTGCCGCATAAAGCAGGTTTCCACCTAACGGAACCGCCGGGTTAAACAGATCCGGATCGAATCGGTAGACATATCGATCCAGACCCTTTGCTTTCAGACGTTCGGCTATCGTTTCTCGCAGATTGACCACTTCGCGTGCTAAAACTGGATGGACTTCGGGATCAAATTGCGTGCGCAGCGTTCGACGGAACATGAACTCGTCGATGCCCATGGCTTCGACCAGTTGGAACCACCAATCACGGATGTCTTCGATATCGTCCAGACCAGCCAAGCCGGGATCAATCCATTCATCCTCCAGCGAATCGGAGGGATTGCCCGACCGGACCGCTTCGATCTGCTTGCGGGTCGGAACCCGCATTGCCTCTGCCTCGCGTTTCGGATGTGTTCGCAGCGGCATCATCAGATTGTCACCCAGCGTTCCGTCAAACAGGTAAGGGCGAGAATAGGCATAGCCAATCCGTGCGGCAATCACGGCCTGATGCAGAGTATTCAGGCTGTGCCCCGCAACGATCACATCCCCCTGAACCGGTAGAATCTCTCGGGTCAGAAGCTGACCCAGAGCACTTCGTTCCGAGGCGTGAGAAGACTGGATGGCGACACGGGCCCCATGCGGGATGGTCAGATCCAGATCCTCCAGAATGGTTTTGCCGTCGCTATCTCTGACCGTCACATTGCGCAGCTCAATCGCCCCGTCCAGGCGCGGCATCGACTCGGGCTTTCCGGAAAACAGTTCTTCGGGGATCATCTGGTCGGGGGCAAACCGTTCTGTCACAACCTCCCACCGCAGTGACATGTCCTGGACCTGGTTGTAATAGGTCAACAGATCCTTCCAGGGGCCGCTCAAATCCTTGTACGCCCCTAGCGCCGCCACCAGAGCCCCCACCGTCACCTCGCCCGTGATCGCCAGATAGCCACCCACGGAATAGAACAGGAAGGGCGTCATCTGAGTGATCAGATTGTTGAGAAACTTCATAAAGAATTTTTTGTTGTAGATCTTGAACCGGATCTCGAACAATCTTCCCAAACGGTCGCTGAACTGAGCCAGTCGATACCGCCAGCCGCCATTGGTGCGCAGGTCGCTGATGCCCGCAGCACTTTCGCCGATTTCCGAGCTCAGACGCCGGACTTCCTGAATACGGTCTTTGTTCAGCAGGTTGATTTGTCGCTGCAATTTGGGAATCAGCCAAGCCTGCAGGGGGATGAGCGCAATACTGGCCAGCCCAAACCACACGCTTTGCATGAACAGGAACGTAACGATGGTCATCATTTGACCAAACTGGAACACCGGCTGAGCGATCGCATCGCCCATCAGGCCGCCCATCGGCTCGGCTTCGGACGTGATCATTGAAACCAGCTCACCCTGACTGGTGGTGGCAAAATAGGACTTTGGAAAGCGCATTGAACGTTCAATCAGCATGAAGCGCAACCGGCGCAACATGCGCTCGGCCAAAACGCCCTTCATCGTGTTGATGCGCATCTTCATTAGGCCGCTGGCGATCACTGTGCCAAGAAAGGCGACGCACAGTATCAACAAGTAATGAACCTGCGTTACCGTGATGCCCCAGATACTGACGGTGTCACCCGGAGCACCGATGGCATCGTTGATGATCTGCTTGGGCAGCTCCAATGACGCGTAGAGGAACGGAAATGACAGCACCGTCAGCAGCAATAATATCAACTGCTGTTTCTTCGAATACTTCCAAATAAAAGAAAATAAAGTGGGCTCCATGTCCTGGCCTTATCGATAGCTAAACGGATGTGTGGCTAAAACCGGGTGACCCATTTTGCAGGAACCCTGACGGTAAGCGGTGGTCCTGTCTAATGCAAGAATAGACAGGCACACACTCATCCACGGGCAGCTATCCTATTTGTTGGTGGCACCCAACCGGAAAACGAAAGGCAAAAGTAGCAATTATGTTATTGCGGGTTTGTTTCAGTAGCCATCTTGACTAAAGGGGCTCTGTATCGGACGACAAGGCCATGGGCAGGATTCTTGATCGCTATATTCACCGTAAGGCGTTGGACCGATGGCGACGGGCGGTTCAACATGCGCCGGGTGCAGCGCAGGCGGACTTACGGCTGCAAAGGGATGAAGCGCGATCATTGCGGGCCCATCTTGATCGGTTGATCCAATTGGCTGATGCACGCTTGCTCCGTCCCAAGATCGGGTCCAAGCAGTTTCCCAAACCTGTCGGCACAGATTGGAGTTGCAGACCCGATCTGTGGCGCGGCCCTTTGGCGCGACCGGGTGTGGCTTCGGCCCCGCGCAGGACAGATCTTGATGCGCAGGTCAAACTGTTTCATGACTGCCCCATCGCTGAGATCACCATACGCCAAACCCGAAATCGCGACACAGGCGATCTGGCTCCGTTCAGCCTGGCGGTTGAAGTGTTCAGCTTCGAAGGTTCTTTCCTTTCGGTGTCCGTCGATTTGCCGGCGGAAGCAGTGCTGAACCTAACGCGTGAACATCTGATAAGGATGCAGACCGTCATCGAATGCGAACGGCACACAGGTATGTTCGCCCGCCTCAACATTCAGCACGGCCCCAACTCCGAGCAGGTTCTACGGCAATTGCCCCCATCACAGGCCCCGAGCACGATTGATTTTGATCTTGCCCATCTTCCCCTGAACGAGCGCCGGATCGAGAAGATCTGGGTTGATTTGATTTTTGAATCTCCGACCATGAACCGGATGGTTATGCGGGACTTGACGTTCTGCCGTTTCCACCGTGCTGATTTGTGAAGCGACCCGACATGACACAAACAAAGCTGACCTTCATCCGGTTCGAAAACGGCATCTGGCAAGGCCAAATTCAGGCGGTGCAGGAACCTGCCGTAGAGGTGCTATATCAAGGCGAAACGCTGGAGAACGCCACTCTGTCACCGGCAGAAAACGGGTGGGTTCTGAGCATCAAGGTGCCTACCTCAGCACTGTCTGAAGGTGTCCACAGCTTTGTCATCGCAGATGCGTTCACTGCCGAACAGCTGGGAGATTTCACCATTATCGCAGGTGCGCCTGCAGCGGATGATCTGAGAGCCGAAGTTGCGCTGCTGCGCGCCGAGCTGGACATGCTGAAACGCGCAATCCGCCGGGCCTACCGTAACGGCGATTGAGCCGACCCAAGGCAAGTCTCTATCTTTTCAGCCAATTTCCGGGCATCATGGTCGAATTCAAAATGGATCGCGCCCGTCATGGACCGCAGCAGTATTGTTAAAGTCATCGCACTAATGGTGACGGGATTTGGTATCGGCATAGATTTTACCGGTGCTCTAATGCTGGTGCCTGCGATCGAAAACAGCTTTGATGCGGATATCACAAGCACCCAATGGGTCCTGAACATTTACGCCCTGTTTTTTGCCATGACCATGGTCGCCGGCGGGCGCCTGGGTGACATGTATGGCCATCGCAAGATGATGATCATCGGTCTTTGTATTTTCTTATTCTCGTCGGTCATGTGTTTTTTCTCGCCCAGCCTTGATTTTCTGATCCTGGCTCGCGCCCTGCAAGGCATTGGCGCAGGCTGCGTCTGGCCCTGCACATTGGCTTTTGGGGCAACCAAAGTGTCCCGACCTGAACATCGGGCCCTTATAATGGGTCTGATTTTGGCGGGTGTGACCATGGGCAATGTATTTGGCCCAATGATCAGCGGATTGGCCGTAAACTTTGGCGAATGGAGGTATTTCTTCCTGGCTAACGTCTTTTTTTCCTGCATTTCTATGGCCACCGCTCTGATCCTGATGGAACGCGAAACGCAGCATAAAACGGACGAACATCTCGACCTTGCTGGCATGGGTCTTTTGGCGTTTGCGGTTCTGTTTTTGCTTTACGGGCTGGATGTCGGCGCGGATTGGGGATGGACGTCAGTGCCATTATTGATGCTGTTTTTCATCAGCGCCGTACTGTTCCTTCTGTTCCCCAAGGTCGAGAAACGCGTTTCAGAACCACTGCTGTTACCGCAGATGATGCAAAACCGCCAGTTCACGATCACGCTTGGCCTGAATATGTTCAACGTCTCTGCCGCCTTTGTTGGATTGCTCTATTTCCCGCAATACATGCAAAAGGTTCTGGGCTGGTCGACGTTTGAGTCTGCGTTGGGTCTGGCCCCGCTTACGGTGTTGCTGGCGGTGGGATCGATTGTTTCAGGCACCCTTTACAACGATTTCGGGCCCAAACGGCTGCTGTTCTGGGGATATTTGATTGCGACAATCGGGGCTGCGACGGTTGTCTTGTTGCCAAGCGATCTGGGATATTTCCGCATTCTGCCAGGCATGGCGATGATCGGGCTGGGCGCGACCCTGACCGTTGGGCCATCCGGAACGGCTGCGGTCTGTGCAGTCAAGCCCGAGCGGGCCGGTCTGGTCGGCGGTCTGAGTTTCATGACGCATCTGGTGTACGGTGCCATTTCCGTCGCCTGCGCCACGGCTATCATGTATGTCGTCAGCCTGTCCAAACTGCGCGACGGTCTGCACGCCGCAGGTATCAAACTATCAGAGGCTGACCTGAGGGCGATCAACGGCGGAACGCTGGACACGCCTTCGGCACATGCGGTGATCAGCCGTTTGAACGCTGCTGACTTGGAGAAAGTTCAATCCGCACTGTCCGCTGCTTTTAACAGCGGCATGAGCACGGCGTTTGTCTTTTCCACTGCATCCGTATCGGTTGGTATTATGCTGGCGCTGCTGCTGGATGAAAAGAAACTGCACAAGATCGAAAGCTAGCGCATTTTCAGTCACTTTAGGATCTGGGTTTCGCGGCCTGACTATTTGCAGGCGCGCAACAAGCACCATGTTTTGCCTCAACGAAAAGGGGCCGCGGTAAGCGCGGCCCCGGTTGGGTTACTGAGACGGTCCGTTGGGATTGAATGCCGACAGACCTTTGAGGATGTCGATGGCATAGGCCAACTGGTAATCCTCTTCCCGCAGTTCAGCCGTGGCTTCGGCCTTGGCACGATCTTCTTCGATCTGGCGGATTTCATCCTCGCTGAGGCTGTCATTGTTCAGGCTACCACGCAGCTCGGCCTCGGACCGGGTAAAGCGGCTGTCCTCTTCTTCTTCAGCTTCGGGCTGCGGGCGTGGCTGTTCCACGATGATATCCGGGCTGACACCCAAGGCCTGAATTGAACGACCCGACGGTGTGTAATAGCGCGATGTTGTCAAACGCATGGCCCCATCACCGCGCAGCGGCATGACCGTCTGAACAGACCCCTTCCCGAAGCTTTTCGTGCCGACCACGATTGCACGGCGGTGATCCTGCAAGGCACCGGCGACAATTTCGGACGCCGAGGCCGAACCGCCATTGATCAGGACCACGATCGGCTTGCCTTCGGCCAAATCGCCGGGCGCGGCGTTAAACCGTTCTCCTTCTTCGGGATCGCGGCCACGGGTTGAAACAATTTCGCCTTCGTTCAGAAACGCATCCGAAACTTTGATCGCCTGCGTCAGCAGGCCGCCCGGGTTGTTGCGCAGGTCCAGAACAAAACCATTGACCTTGTCGATGCCGCCCGCTTCTTCGATCTGTTCCTGCAAACCTTCTTTCAGGTTCGGGAAGGTCTGATCATTGAACGTGGTCACACGCACAACCACGCTTGCGCCTTCGGTGCGTGCACGAACAGCCGTCAGCTTGATCGTGTCACGGATGATTGTAACGTCGAAAGGATCCGGCTCACCTTCGCGAACAACAGTGATAACAATCTCAGAGCCCACCGGACCACGCATCAGATCAACAGCCTTGTCCAGCGTCAGACCCAGAATGCTCTCTCCATCTACATGAGTGATAAAGTCCCCGGCCTCAATTCCGGCTGCGTCGGCAGGGGTGTCGTCAATCGGCGATACGACTTTGACAAAACCGTCCTCCTGCGTGACTTCGATGCCAAGTCCGCCAAACTCACCTCGTGTCTGCACGCGCATCTGCTCGGCATCGTCGGGCGAAAGATAGCTGGAATGCGGATCGAGAGAGGTCAACATGCCATCAATGGCTGCCTCGATCAGTTCTTCGGGTTCGACCTCTTCGACATATTGGGCGCGGATGCGTTCAAAAATGTCACCAAACAGATCCAGTTGCTCATAGACGCTGGCCTTGTTTTCAGCCTCCTGCGCCAGCAGGGGTCCTGCGATCTGGGTTGTTGCAAGAATACCTGCCACAGTTCCGGCCAGACCGGCCATCACAAATCTCTTCATACTCGTTTATCCATCCTTGTCGGTCCGAAACCATGATTCCGGGTCCACGGGGCTATTATCTTCTCTTACCTCTATATAGAGCGTTTCTGAGCGATCAGTTCCAGTGCCATCACCGCTTGTTGACAATATTGCGCCGATTTCGGGCGTTTCACCGGGCATCAAACCCACCGGAGTGCCCTCGGGGATCACCTGACCGGGGTGGCCGTAGACCTCTTGCAAGCCAGAAAACACGAAAAGCAGCCCCGGCTGCGGTTCCAAAATAACCAGATTCCCCAAATCCAATAGGGGGCCTCGATAACGGATCGTGGCCGCTGTGGGCGATGTGACCAGCGCACGAGGGCGGGTTCCCAGTACCAAACCCGCGCGTTTCACCCCGGCCGCATCCGTTTCACCAGCCTTGTGCAACATTACCCCCTGAACCGGTAAAGGGATTTGCCCTTTCTGACCCGAAACGTCAGCGTCGGTTTCGATGATCTCGCCTTCCGAGATTTCAGACAGTCCACTTGCAAACCCGTCCAGCGTTTCGGTCGAGGATATCAGAATGGCCGTGCGCACGGGGTCTTCGACAAATCGCCTTGGAAGATCCGTGCGATCGGCCACGGCCTCGCTCAGGCGGGAGCGCGCATCCTGCGCACCGGTAAGGCCCTCGGTCAGAGTTTCCGATGCGCTTTGCTGTAGCAGACGCAGCGTCTTTACTTCATTCAGATCATCTGCCAGGGCCTGCGCTTTGGCGTTCAAGCCAGGCGTGACCTCGGACAGCATCATACCAGCGCGCGCCGCCCCCAAC
The DNA here is from genome assembly GCF_059612245.1 of Ruegeria sp. CDSA079. NCBI lineage: Bacteria > Pseudomonadati > Pseudomonadota > Alphaproteobacteria > Rhodobacterales > Roseobacteraceae > Ruegeria > Ruegeria sp. CDSA079. The sequence goes on from NZ_JBXWQF010000003.1 coordinate 125,752, forward strand.
GGGCCTGAAGGGTGCAACATCAAGACCGGAGGCGCCGTTGTCTCAATAGTTTGCAAAACGCCGAGCAACTGCCGAACGTCCTTTTCGCGTGCCCGCAACTCGGCGCTCAATTGTGCTTCACGGGTTGCGGCCTGACGCAACCCTTCCCGCATCGCGCCCAACCCCGCTTCATAGGCCTGGATCGTCTGGGTCAGCGCGCGCACCCGATCTCGGGCACTGTCAGCCTCAGTCAAAGACAGCGAGGCTTGCTCCAGCATCTTTGCCGCTTCCAGCGCTGCCTGAGATGAGCTGGTCTGGGCCAGAGCCGGAAATGCTGAAATCAGAGAAACCGCAAGGGCCAACAGCTTCATGACAAAAGGCTTTCCCCGGTCATTTCTGGTGGTTTTGGCAAGCCCATCAGTTCAAGCAGTGTGGGTGCCAGATCCGACAAACGCCCCTGCCGCAACTGCGCACCCTCAGGCCCGCCGACCAGCACCACCGGCACCGGGTTCAGTGTGTGGGCGGTATGCGGACCACCCGTTTTGGGATCAACCATCATTTCACAATTCCCGTGATCAGCAGTGACAATCATCGCACCGCCGGCCTTTTCCAGTGCGGCAACGACTTGCGCCAGACCTTGATCCACGGTCTCACAGGCCTTGATCGCCGCCTCTAGGTCGCCGGTATGGCCCACCATGTCAGGGTTGGCATAGTTCGTGACGATCAGGTCATACCCGTCTTCGATAGCCTCAATGAATTTGGCCGTGACCTCAGCGGCCGACATCTCGGGTTGCAGGTCATAGGTCGCGACCTTTGGCGATTTAGGCATAAAACGGGCTTCACCCTGCTCAGGCGTCTCTTTGCCGCCGTTCAGGAAGAAGGTTACATGCGGGTATTTCTCGGTTTCGGCCAACCGGAACTGGCGTAACCCCTGTTTGGCCACCCACTCCCCCAGAGTATTCACGATGGCCCGTTTTGGGAAAACCGTGGTCATATAGGCGTTGTGGCCGTCCGAATATTCGACCATGCCCAATAGCGCCGAGAGCTGGGGCCGCGACCCTGTATCAAAATCGGAAAATCCGGGCTCTCCAATGGCGCGCAGGATTTCCCGCGCCCTGTCAGCACGAAAATTGAGGCAGAAAAACCCGTCGCCGTCTCGAACGCCTTTGTATCCGTCAAGAACAGTCGGGGTGATGAACTCATCTGACTCTGACTGATTATAGGCATGATCGACCGCACCATGGGCGCTTTGCGCCGCCCTGCCCTGCCCCTTGATCATCGCGTCATAGGCTTCGCTGACACGTTCCCAGCGATTGTCCCGATCCATGACAAAATAGCGTCCGCCGACGGTCACAATTCGCGCGTTTTCAGGCAGGCGCTCTTCCAGTTCCGCAATATAGGACAGCGCCGATTTTGGCGCCACGTCCCGCCCATCGGTAACTGCATGCAGCGCAACCGGGACACCCGCATCGGTGATCGCGGTCGCTGCGGCGATGATATGGTTCAGATGCCCATGCACGCCTCCGTCCGAGATCAGCCCCATCAGATGCGCTGTACCGTCCGCCGCTTTCACATTGGCAATAAATGCCCGCAATGCTTCATTGTCAAAAAAAGACCCATCTTCGATGGCCAGATCAATCTGGCCCAAATCCATGGCGACAACGCGGCCTGCGCCGATATTGGTATGGCCGACCTCTGAATTGCCCATCTGTCCGCTGGGCAGACCTACGTCGGGTCCGTGGGTGATCAGAGTTGCATGAGGGCCATTGGCCATGATCGCATCAAATGTCGGCGTATGCGCCAGATATGGCGCGTTGGCTTTGGTGTCCGCGGACAGACCCCACCCATCGAGAATGCACAGGACAACAGGTTTGGGCGCGGCCATAGAAATTCTCCGATTACTGCTCGTGAGCCTCTTCTATCGTCTGCCCTTCGGCGGGTGAACCACCTTTGGGTCGGTGAAGAAGATTTAATCGACGCAGAGGCGTTATTCCTTGAGGTAGCTCTTGTAGGGGCGTGCCTTGCGATTGCGGTATTTCACCGTCAGATCCAGAGGCGCATCGTTTTCGTCATACACACCCAGGACAACGCCTCTGCCCCTGCTTTTGGTGCGCATGTCGATCAATTGCTGTTCTGATCGCGTGGTGCGCTGTGACGGTCGTCGTGCCCATGTGAACAGGTGATCATACATCTCGGCAATCACGTCTGCATGGTCCGCGCTGTCGCCCAGATCGTTCAGCTCTTGGGCATCGTTTTCCAGATCAAACAGGATCGGTCTGTGACCGCCTTCGCAATGGATCAATTTCCATTTTTTGTTGGCCACCATGAACATTACCGCATCCCGGACCGACGATCCTACAATATCAGCGATCGGTGAGCCCGAGTAATCGTATTCACAGATAACAAAGTCCCGGGGCAAAGTTCCTGCTTTTCCACGCAAAATGGGCAGCAAAGTGTGGCCTTCCAGGATATGTGTGGCCACGTCACCTCCTGCAATATCAACGAAGGTTGGAGCCAAATCGATGGACTCCACCAGCGCATCACAGACCGTGCCGCGTGTCGAATCTGCCTCGGGCGATGGGTCATAGATAATCAGCGGCATCTTGGTTGAAGCATCATGGAAGAACGTCTTCTCGCCCATCCAATGATCACCCAGAAAGTCACCATGATCCGAGGTCAGAACGATCATCGTGTCGTCCATCCGCCCGGTCTTTTCCATCCAGTCGAACAAACGTCCCATCTGGTCGTCAGCTTGTTTGATGAGACCCATATAGGCCGGAATCACAGCCTCGCGCACGTCCTGTCGTGAAAAGGTCTGACCAATCTTTGTGTCCATGAAAGCCTTCAGCACCGGATGCGCATTCTGACGCTCAACCTCGGATCGCACCACGGGCAGAACATGCTCTGGACCATACATCGAAGCATAAGGTTCAGGCACGATGTAAGGCCAATGCGGTTTAATAAAGCTCAGGTGGCAGCACCATGGCCCATCATGCGTTTCCATGAACTCGATGCCGCGGCCGGTCAGGTATGGCGTTTCACTGTCTTCCTCGGCGATATTGGCGGCTTCGGGTGCGTTCTTCAAAAACCAGCCGGACAAAACATTACCGTCGTCATCCAGCCCTGAATTGGCAAAGTCATGCCAGGGATTGTCGCTCTCATACCCTTTGGCCTTGAGATACTTGTTGTATTCCTTTGCGCCGTCCGGATCATAAAATCCGTCAGGCCCCTCGGGCAGCATACCGTCATCGCGTTCGAAAACGTCAAAGCCGCATTCGGCGACTCGGGCACCGATCAGACTGTCAGGCTCCAGCCCCAACCGCGCCATCCCTTCGGCATCCGCGCGCATATGGGTTTTTCCGATAAGCCAACACCCCATTCCCGCCTTGCGCAGGTGATCCCCCATCGTGATCTCGCCGACTTTCAACGGAATACCGTTCCAGGACGCCCCGTGCGAATGCACGTAGCGCCCGGTATAGGTCGACATGCGCGAACTGCCACAGATCGGTGACTGGATGTAGGCCCGATTAAACCGGACGCCTTTGGCTGCAAGGCGATCTATGTTGGGGGTATGCAGATGTGGATGCCCGTAACAGCTCAGGTAATCCCAGCGCAGCTGGTCGAACATGATGAACAGGATGTTTTTCGCCTTGGCCAACGCAATGCCCCCCAAACCTTACGGAGACCTAGTTAGCCATTTCAACCCGCAGAGCGAAGCAAAACTTCGCTTCAGGCCTGACGTTCCATCTGTTCCAGCATCTTCTTGGCGCGCTTGCATTGCAGTTGATCGCGCAACGGGCTGTCGGGGTCCACGTCTTTCTGGCAGACAACGCACTTATCAGCACCGGAAATTGCGTTCAGGCCGCCACAACTGCCTTTGATGGTCTTGCCCATCAGCATGACGCCAAGTGACATACCTACCATGACGAGGGCGAGAAGAAGGAAGGCCAGAATAAAAGTGCTCATTTCAGCTCCACCTGTCAGTTTGAGTTCAGCGCGTCTTTGAACGCGGTGCTATGCGCCGTAATATAGGCTTCATCGCCGCCTGTCACATCCCGTGAGATGAAATACACGGCAAGTTTATGCTCTTCTGCCAGTTTCAGGCCCTTTTCCTGACCCAAAGCCAGCATCGCGGTGGCCCAGGCATCCGCCATCATCGCGTTTTCAGCCAGAACGGTGACAGAGGTTGTCCGGTGCGTGATCGGGCGGCCAGTGGTTGGATCGATGATATGCGAATAGCGTACGCCGTCATGTTCGAAAAAATTCTTGTAATCGCCCGAACTGGCCATGCCGCGATCATTCAGCGACACGATCAACTGAATGGTCTGACTGCCCGTTTCCGGTTTTTCAATGCCGATCCGCCAGGCTTCGCCTTTTTCGTTCTGGCCTTGGGCGACAAGGTCTCCACCAATCTCAACAAGGTAATCCTCGATCCCTGCATCCCGCAAAGATTCAGCAACCGCATCAATGCCATAGCCCTTGGCAATGGCCGACAGGTTGATACCCACACTGGCATCAGATTTCGCGAGAGTACCGGCGTTAGTGTCGAGCGTCAGCAGTCGGCTTTGTCCAACGCCGCTGAGTGCGGTTTCGATTTCGGCGTCCGAGGGCACCGGATCTTCTGGCTTGCGGGGGCCAAATCCCCATAGCTCAATAAGTGGTCCCAGTGTTACGTCGAATGTGCCGCCGGATTTTTCGTGCACGTCGTTGGCGGCCGCGATGACCAAAGCGAACTCGTCCGAGACAGACATCGGATCTGTACTGGCCGATGCCGAAAACTCAGAGACTTCGGACTTCGGATCCCAATTGGACATCTTGGCATTGACCTCTGCCAAAGTCTTTTCAACAGAGATTGCCAGTTTGTTCTCGTCCAGATCGTCACCAATGGCGGTGACATTAAAGGTTGTCCCCATTGTTTCGCCCGACAGGCGGACAACTTCGGGTTCCTTGTCAAAGAGGCAACCGGAAAGAAGGGCAACAAAAGCCACTGAAGGCAAAAGACGCATGGGGCGAGCTCCGGGAAATTCTGTGCTCGGCATATGCCAGCGCCCTCTGCCAGAGTCAAATCCACATCACAGCTTCAAAGGTAGGAAACCCAGCAACAACAGGCCGATTCCTGCTGGCAACCCAAACAGCCACGCCCGCTTCCGCCATCCCGGCGCCTGCTGCTTCCAAACCATGCGAAAATTGTGACCACACACGACGACTGCAAAGAAGATCAGAACGGCCACAGGCGGGGTAAGATAGAGTTCACTCACTAGCTTAATCGTCCTTTGTTGACCGCAGATTTCGCGCATTCGAGCAATTGTACCCTATACAGGTCATTTAGCTGCGCTAAGGTGAAAGGGAAAGACATTGCAAGAACCATAAGGAGATTGCCCATGGCCCCAACCTCGTACCAGTCACCATCACGCGGCGACAAGACAGACAAGACGACCTACAGCCAATCGGCAGAATCGAACTTGTCACATTCGCAGACAACCGTGACCAAACTGCTTGAGGGAAAAGGGGACGCGGTATTTTCGGTGCGGCCAAACGATACGATTCATTCGGTGGTCAACACGCTCAAGGACAAGCGGATCGGTGCCGTTTTGGTCACGGACCAGAACGGTGCATTGCAGGGCATCCTGTCGGAACGCGACATCGTACGGCGCATGGCGGACACGCCGGGCCATACCTTGCCGCAAGCAGTCGAAGACCTGATGACCAAGGAGGTCAAGACCTGCACACCTGACGATCTGCTGAACGACGTTCTGAAGACAATGACTGAAGGGCGTTTCCGCCATATGCCCGTGCTGCGTGATGGCCATTTGTGTGGCGTCGTCACCATCGGAGATGTTGTGCATTTCCGCCTGAAAGAGCTGGAATATGAAGCCCTGCGGATGAAGCAGATGATCGTTGGCTAAGGTCAGGCGGTCGAAAGAAACCTGATGCCTCCGTCCTCGATTTCGGCAGCCGTAAGTCGGCCCGTTGCGAAAGCACCCGTGTCAATTGACAACACCTTGTTTCTGACAAGGGGGTGGTCGACGATGGTGTGGCCATGCACCACCCACAGGCCGTCTCTGCGCGCAGTTCTTGGGAACATGGGATGCCCCCAGAGGCAAATCTGACGGTCCTGAGCTTCGACAGTATTATGCGGATCCAAAGCTGCATGAACAAAAGCGACGTTACCGCTGGTCCAGATCAGGGGCCGCTCTGTCAGCCATTCAAGCAGATCCTGCCCCATCGCTTGCCGAAGGTCTTCGGCCAGTTCGTTGACGTGCTGGCTGTCTTCTGGGTCCCCAGTCGGTTTGAGCCCGAACGACGCCAGCGTGTGCATACCTCCGTTTCGAAACCAAAGCCTTGCATGGCGTTCTGGATCGTCCAAGAAGTGCAACAACATCTCTTCATGGTTACCAAGAAGGCAATGGACTTGCCGGTCTGACGCTTCGCTCAGATGGCATAGATGGTGCAACACTTGTGCGCTGTAAGGCCCCCGATCGATGTAGTCGCCAACAAAAACCAGAGGGCTTTGATCATCCAAGCGTGGCAATAGCGCATGCAGCAAGTCCAAACGGCCATGAATATCGCCCACCGCCGTCACTCGCGTAGTGGGGGCGATGTCGCAAGACACCGTATCGGTCGTTGGACGCGCCGTGCGGCTGAACCGCGATTTGATCCATTTCGTAACCATGCGCCCTGATCCCTACCCTTCTGAGCAAATGGCGGCAATGAACATCTGATTGAACAGGCAAAGTGTTGATCAACGCCCTCGTGTTGTCTGAAATGACCTTCGAAGCGTTCGAAAAACGTTGATCTCAGGCGCGAAACAAAGTCTTTCGGTCAACGATGATTTCGTTATGCGATCTGAGGGTTTTATGAAACGTGTTTTGATTACGGGCTCTGCGGGGTTCATTGGCTTCCATCTGGCCAAGCTACTTCTGGCAGACGGGTTTCGTGTGCATGGCTATGACGGGATGACCGACTATTATGATGTGACCCTGAAACAGCGCAGGCACCAGATCCTGTTGCAAACCCCCGGTTTCACCGCAACCGAGGATCGGCTGGAAAACTATGACCGGTTGGTGCAGGTGGCGGACGAATTCCAGCCCGATGTCATCGTTCACTTGGCGGCCCAGGCCGGTGTGCGGCACAGCCTCGAGTACCCCCGCAGCTATATCGAATCAAATGTCGTTGGCACGTTCAACGTAATGGAAATCGCGCGCCAGCATGAAGTCGGGCATCTGTTGATGGCTTCGACCTCGTCAATCTATGGCGCCAACGAAGAGATGCCATTTACCGAGACGGAAAAAGCGGACACGCAATTGACCATCTATTCCGCCACCAAAAAGGCGAATGAGGCGATGGGTCATTCATATGCGCATCTGTGGGATCTGCCGACTACGATGTTTCGGTTCTTTACGGTCTATGGTGCCTGGGGACGGCCCGATCTGGCCTATTTCAAATTTGTTGCCGCCATTCTCGACGGCCGTCCAATTGACATCTACAATCATGGCGACATGCATCGGGACTTCACCCATGTTGAAGATCTTGTGCGTGGGATAAGATTGCTGATCGATGTGCCCCCGGTCCGGCCTGCCAGTCGTGAAGACATTGAGGACGGCGACAGCCTGTCACCCGTCGCACCCTATCGCATCGTCAATATCGGCAACGGGGAGAAAGTGCGTCTGATGGACTTTATCGAAGCCATCGAAGAGGCCGTTGGGCAGAAAGCCGTCAAGAATTTCATGCCGATGCAGATGGGTGATGTTCATGCGACCTGGGCCGATAATCGCCTGCTGCAACGGTTGACCAATTATCGTCCACAGACCGACCTGAAAGACGGCATTGCCCAGTTCGTCGCCTGGTATCGGGACTATTACGGAAAATAGCGTTGGCTAACCGCTAAACGAAAAAAACCGGCGTTGGGTGCGCCGGTTTTTCTGTTTCTTACCCGCCGAAATCGTCGAGCATGATGTCTTCACGGTCCACACCCAGATCCAGCAGCATGTTGATAACCGACTGGTTCATGATTGGCGGGCCACACATGTAGAACTCGCAATCTTCCGGCGCAGGGTGGTTCTTGAGGTACTCATCGAACAACACGTTATGGATAAAGCCGGTGTAGCCCTTCCAATCGTCCTCGGGCTGCGCATCCGACAGGGCGACATGCCATTCGAAATTGTCGAATTCTTCGGCCAGTTGGTCGAAATCCTCGACAAAGAACATCTCTTTCCTGGACCGCGCACCGTACCAGAAGGTGATCTTGCGGTTGCGGTTCTCCAGGCGCTTGAGCTGGTCGAAGATATGGCTGCGCATGGGCGCCATACCCGCACCACCGCCAATAAACACCATCTCTTTCTCGGTTTCGCGGGCGAAGAACTCACCAAACGGACCCGAGATCGTGACCTTGTCGCCCGGCTTCAAGTTGAAGATATACGACGACATCTGACCTGGAGGGATGCCTTCCGAACCCGGAGGTGGCGAGGCCACACGGACGTTCAGCATGATCATGCCTTTTTCGTCCGGGTAGTTGGCCATCGAATAGGCACGTTCAATCGGTTCGTTAACGACAGACTCATACTGCCACAGATTGAAGCGATCCCAATCCTCGCGGTATTCCTCTTCCACGTCGAAGTCAGTGTAATTCAAGGCATGCGAAGGTGCCTCGATCTGGATGTAGCCACCGGCGCGGAAGTTCACGTCTTCGCCTTCGGGCAGGTCCAGCGTAAGTGCCTTGATGAAGGTTGCGACGTTCTCGTTCGAACGGACGGTGCATTCCCACTTCTTGACGCCAAAGACCTCTTCGGGAACCTCAATGTCCATGTCCTGCTTTACAGCGACCTGACAGGACAAGCGATCACCACACGAGGCTTCGCGCTTGGTGATGTGGCTTTCCTCGGTCGGCAGGATCGAACCGCCGCCCGCATGTACACGTACGCGACACTGGGCACAGGTGCCGCCACCGCCGCAAGCCGAAGGAACAAAAAGCTTCTCGGCCGCCAGCGTTTGCAGCAATTTGCCACCGGCGGGAACTGAAATGGTTTTCTCACCGTTGATGGTGATGTTCACGTTGCCTGTCGATACCAGCTTGGACCGGGCGGCCATGATAATGGCCACCAATGCCAGAACGATTACGGTGAAAAGGGCTACGCCTAAGGTAAAGGTTTCCATCGACGCCTCCTTACAGTTTCACGCCAGAGAAGGACATGAACGCCATAGCCATCAGACCTGCGGTGATGAAAGTGATGCCCAGACCTTGAAGACCGTCAGGAATATCCGAATATTTCAGCTTTTCGCGTACGCCCGCCATCGCGGTGATCGCCAGCGCCCAGCCAAATCCCGAAGATAGGCCATAGGTTGCAGCCTCGGCAAAGTTGTAGTCGCGTTCCACCATAAACAGCGAGCCACCAAGGATGGCGCAATTCACCGTGATCAGAGGCAGGAAGATTCCCAGCGCGTTGTAGAGCGGCGGGAAATACTTGTCCAAAACCATCTCGAGGATCTGCACCATCGCCGCGATAACCCCAATGTAAGAGATCAGGCCAAGAAATGTCAGGTCCACATCCGGGAACCCAGCCCATGCCAGCGCACCGGGTTTCAGCAGATAATTCAACAACAGATTGTTGGCAGGTACGGTAATGGCCTGCACGACCATGACCGAAATGCCCAATCCCAGCGCGGTCGAAATCTTCTTGGACACGGCGATGAAAGTACACATACCCAGGAAGAAGCTGAGCGCAAGGTTTTCGACAAAGATGGCCTTTACGGCCAGTGAAATCAGACCTTCCATCAGTGGGCCTCTACCTGCTGAATTTTGTATTCACGCTCTTCCACCTGGTTCGGCTTCCATGTGCGGAAGGCCCAGATGATCAGACCGATGATGAAGAACGCCGAGGGTGGCAGCAGAAGCATGCCGTTGGGCACGTACCAACCACCGTTGTTGACGGTCTCCAGAATGGTGACACCAAACAGCGAACCCGCACCAAACAGTTCACGAATAAAGCCGACCAACAGCAGGATCAGGCCATAGCCCATCCCATTGCCCATACCGTCGATAAAAGACGCAACCGGAGGGTTCTTCATTGCAAACGCTTCGGCGCGGCCCATCACGATACAGTTGGTGATGATCAGGCCGACAAAGACCGACAGGGTTTTCGAAATCTCAAACGCATAAGCCTTCAGGATCTGATCCACGAGGATCACCAGCGAGGCGATGATCACCATCTGAACGATGATCCTGATCGAGCCTGGGATCTGGTTGCGCAGGCATGAGATGAAGAAGGACGAGAAAGAGGTCACGAAGATCACCGCAAGCGCCATTACCATCGACACCTGCAGTGACGAAGTCACCGCCAGCGCCGAACAGATACCCAGCACCTGCAAAGTGATCGGGTTATTGTCGACAAGCGGGTCGACCAGCATCTCTTTTTTGGTCTGGGACATCAGAGCTCTCCTGCTTGCAGTTTGGCCAGAAACGGAGCGTAGCCCGCATCGCCCATCCAGAATTTCACCAGGTTATCGACACCAACCGAGGTCAGAGTAGCTCCTGCCAGAGCATCGATATAGAAGTCCGGTCCGGCAGCAGGCTGTGACTTGGCAACGGTGATCTGAAGATCCCCGTTGTCATCACGCAGCTTCTTGCCATTCCACAGCGCTTTCCAGCGTGGGTTGTCTACCTCGGCGCCAAGGCCCGGGGTTTCACCGTGCTGATAGAATTGCAGGCCGTAGATATCGTTGCCGTTGTTTTCCAATGCGATAAAGCCATAGAGCGTCGACCAAAGACCATAGCCGTGCAGCGGTAGGATCACCTTGTCCAAATCACCCGCATCGTCGCGCAGCAAATAGATCACGCGGTACTTCGACTTACGGCCAATGCCTGCCGGATCATCGTCCAGCGCCACGCTCAGTTCAGGATCGCTCGCGGCAGCGATGTCGTCGAATGTGGTCGGGTCGAACTGGTCATCGACGAAATTGCCGGTGGACAGCTCCAGCACATGCGGCTCGAAAGCGGCGAAGGCTTCGGTCACGTCGATGCCGGACTCGAACACGCCCGCCACTTGCAGAACGTTGACCTGCTTGTCCTTCAGACGGTTGGTTTCCTGAACCGGGCGCAAGCTGACAGCGGCGGCGGACACGACCATTGAGGCAACGAGGCAAACGGCAACGGCGACGAAGATCGTTTTGCCAACCGAATCCGGCGAGGCCGCCAGGAACTTGGCCAGTGCGCCTTTAGGTTCTGGGGATTGCGTATCAGACATGGCGACGCGCCCTCCGTTTGATGTTGGCTTGAACAACGAAATAGTCGATCAGCGGTGCAAAGACGTTGCCGAACAAGATGGCCAGCATCATACCTTCGGGGAAAGCCGGATTGATGACACGGATCATCACAACCATGACACCGATCAACGCACCATAGATATAGCGGCCGACGTTGGTATGGCTTGCCGAAACCGGTTCAGTCACCATGAAGGCGAGACCAAAGGCATAACCGCCCAGCACGATATGCCAGTACCATGGCATCGCGAACATCGGGTTCGTGTCCGATCCGACCAAGTTCAGCAGCAGTGTAAAGCCGATGGTTCCGGCCAGACAGCCCACTATCAGGCGATAGTTGGCGATCTTCGTCATCAGCAGGAAAGCCAAGCCGATCATACAGGCAAGCGTAGAAGTTTCACCAAAGCTGCCCTGAATCTGGCCAAAGAAAGCGCTCGACCAAGTGATGCCATCCGCTGCCAGCGCCTGAACGCCGTCCGCAGCCGAGACCGCCAGAGCTGTCGCGCCTGAGAACCCGTCAACAGGTGTCCAGACCGCATCACCCGACATCTGTGCGGGATAAGCAAAGTACAGGAAGGCGCGTCCAACCAGTGCCGGATTGAGGAAGTTCTTGCCTGTTCCACCAAACACTTCCTTACCGATCACGACGCCGAAAATGATCCCCAGTGCAACCTGCCACAGGGGCGTGGTTGCGGGCATGATCAGCGTGTAGAGCATTGATGTAACAAGGAAACCCTCGTTCACCTCGTGCCCGCGCACGGTCGCGAAGATGACCTCGAATATGCCGCCAGCCACAAGCGTGACTATATAGATCGGCAGGAAATACATCAGCCCGTGCATCACGTTCGCAAATATGCTGTCTGGGCTCAGCGAAATACCAAAGGTCTGCAGAATGGCGATCCGCCATCCTGTGGCCGAGTCAGGCCCAAGCGTGGCAATAGCCGAGTTGGCTTGGTAGCCGGTATTGTACATCCCCCACAGAATACATGGGATCGTTGCGATCACGACATAGGTCATGATCCGCTTCATATCCACGTAAGACCGTGCATGCGGGGCGACAGTGGTCACAGTTTTCGGAGTGTAGATAAAGCTTTCGACCATCTCGTAGATGGGGAAATACTTTTCGTACTTGCCGCCCTTGGTAAAGTTCGGCTCAATCCGATCGAAGAAGCTGCGCAAACCCATTTGGATCAGCCCTCCTTTTCAATCTTGTTCAGGCAGTCGCGCAGCGCCAGCCCGTATTCATATTTCGCCGGACAGGCAAAGCCTACAAGGCCCAGATCCTCTTCGTCCAGCTCCAGCGCACCCAGCGCCTGGGCGGTGTCGGTATCCATCACCAACAAGGCTCGCAGCAGCTGAGTGGGCAAGTAATCCTGCGGCATCAGTTCCTCGAACACACCGGTCGGCACCATCGCGCGACGCCCGCCGTTCAGGTTGGACGTGAACGCATACAGCTTCTTGGCGAATGCCGAACCCAAAACCGGCTGGACAGAATACTTTGACGGCATTGGACGAATCCAGCCCATTGGGATTTGGTCGGGATCTTCACGGATGATGCTGATCTGACGGGCGAACCGACCCAGATAGGCCGTCGGCCCATCTGCGTGTTGCCCTGACAGGATCGAGCCGGAAATAATGCGGGGTGTTCCGTCGACATTCACCTCATCACGGGTCAAATCATCGGTGGATGCACCCATGACTGTGCGGATCAAGCGTGGCTGACGTGCGCCCGGACCGGTCAGAGCAACCACGATGTTTGGGTCGTGGTGACCGGTCTGCATCAGACGGCCAATAGCAATGACGTCCTGATAGCCGATGGTCCAGACCTGCTTTTCGCCAGCAAGAGGTTCAAGAAAATGGATATGAGTACCGGCCAAACCCGATGGATGCGGGCCCGAGAAAGCTGCCGCCTCAACGCCAGGCACATCTGCTCCGGGGATCGCGTCACCTTCTTTCTGGCAGAGGTAGGTCTTACCGTCGGTCAGCTTACTGATCGCGGTCAGGCCAACAGTGAATGCCTCGGGTGCCTCAGAGACGACCACCGCGGCATCAGCGGCCAGTGGATCACTGTCCATGGCAGTGACAAAAATCGCGGTCGGTGCACTGCCCGGCTGGGGCATTTTCGAATAGGGCCGTGTGCGGAAAGCGGTCCACAAACCAGCGGCGCACAATTTGGCAGTCACGCCCTCGGCCGTATCCGCATCGCCGACGCCAGAGAAATCCATGCCTGGGTCATTTACGTCCGACACTTCAATCACGACGCTTTGCAGAACACGACGGGCACCCCGGTTAATGGCGACAACCTTGCCACTTACAGGCGCAACCATCAAAGCGTCTGGTGCATCCTTATGACAGAACAACGGAGCACCCCGCTGAACTTCATCGTCTTCCTGCACCAACATCTTTGGCTTCAGGCCGGCATAGTCGCCGCCCAAAACACCAACGGTCTTATATTCCGGCCCCGGATGGATGGTCTGGTCAGGAGCACCTTCAACTGGCAGATCCAACCCTTTTTTCAGTTTGAAAGTTTGCATGTTGCTACGTTCTTCCAAGCCTTTGTTGCTGCGCCTGTCTTGCCGACGCCCATTCGAGCCTATGCAATAACGCGGAAAATTTTACCATCTGTCGCAAATGCGTCAGAATGGGTCCAAAATCCGTTGGCGTAATTCCGATCACGGACCCTTTACGCGGGGACGCCCCTAAACGCAAACCTGTTACCGCCAAAACTTATCCTGAAACTGCATATTCCTGCGATACCCCGGTCAAATTAGCAGATATTGCGTTTCAAAAAAGCGTGTCGCACCTGCCCGTCTTCCGGTGTAAGCAACCGGAATGGAAAAAAACGCAGACCTCGATATCTTTCTGATCGCCACACCGGGCCTCGAAAATCCACTATGTGCCGAGGCACAATCCTGCGGTTTCGCCGAAGCAAAAGCTGTTCGAGGTGGTGTAACGTGCCGAGGATCCTGGTCCGAAGTTTGGCGTGCGAATCTGACATTGCGCGGGGCAAACAAGGTTCTTGTACGCCTGGGCAGCTTTCCGGCCGTGCATCTGGCTCAATTGGACAAGCGTGCGCGCAAGTTTCCGTGGGGTGATTTTTTACGCACCGACGTTCCGGTGAAGGTCGAGGCCACAAGCCGCAAGTCCAGAATCTACCATGCGGGTGCAGCCCGGCAGCGGATCGAACGCGCCATTTCCGAGGTTTTGGGGGCACCGATCTCGCCCGAGGCAGAACTAAGGGTCTTGCTGCGCATTGAAAAAGACATCTGCACACTGTCGATCGACAGTTCAGGTGAGCTTTTGCACAAGCGTGGTCACAAGGAAGCAATTGCCAAGGCCCCGATGCGTGAAACAATGGCTGCCATGTTCTTGCGAGAGTGCGGGTTTACAGGGGACGAGCCTGTGCTCGACCCGATGTGCGGATCAGGTACGTTTGTGATAGAAGCCGCCGAAATTGCACTTGGGTTGATGCCGGGCCGATCACGTCGCTTTGCGTTCGAAAACCTGGCCGAATTCGATCACGACCAGTGGCAAAAGATGCGTGAAAGCAACACTGCGCAAGAATGCTCTCTGACTTTCCACGGATCGGACAGAAACGCAGGTGCAGTGGGCGCCGCCGCAGCCAATGCCGAGCGGGCCGGGGTTGGCGCGATGACGCGTTTTCCGCAACGTTCGGTCAGCGACATTAAGCCACCTGAAGGTCCTGCCGGTTTGGTTATTGTGAACCCGCCTTATGGGGCACGCATAGGAGACGAAAAGCGGTTGCGCTCTGTCTATGGCACTCTGGGTAAGGTTTTGACCGGCCGTTTTCAGGGATGGCGCGTTGGAATAGTGACCAGCGCACCCGCATTGGCACGGGCCACTCGCCTTCCGTTGCTCCAACCCGGCCCGGTGGTAGATCACGGCGGCACAAAGATTCGCCTGTACAAAACGGATCCGCTTCGTTGACAACAGACAGCATTACGATCTTATCCATTGCCGTGTATAAGCCTCCACAATCACGCCTCAGAATCCTCTTGCGCATCCAGAACACCGGGTATAGATCACCCGCCACGGTCGGAGTGTAGCTCAGCCTGGTAGAGCACTGTCTTCGGGAGGCAGGGGTCGGAGGTTCGAATCCTCTCACTCCGACCAATAAAACAAGGCGCCCAATGGCGCCTTTTTTGTTTTCTGGGGATCGGCCGCAACGATATCCGCAACGTTTCGTTCGATAGATGTGCCCAGTTCGTTCACTACCGGCATCCACCAACTATCGAATTAGCGCTTCATATCTTCCAGTCCATTATTCCCGCTGCGTTCTTAAGGGCATCTGGGCTGTAGGACCGATAGACGTTTTCCAGGGTTTCGCGCGAGGTCGCAAAATAGGCCGTGGCGTCCTCCAGTGTCATGCCGTGCATGAACGCCCAGGTAACCGCTGTGTGCTTTAGGGTGTGCGGCGTCACATCCTTTAGACCGGCCCGCTGGACGGCCGCTCGAAAGGCCTTGTCGATCCGATCTATCGGCGCCCCGTTAAACGACACTACGTGGCTCCCCTCCTGGGCCCAAGTCTTCATCTCCGTGTGGAGCGTGCCAGGCATCTTGACCATTCCCTTGCGCTTCTTGGTCTCGGCCTCGGCCTTGCCAAGGAAATGGATCACCCCGCTGTCAAGATCGACCCAGCCGCTATCAAGGGAGGGCATCCACTTCAGCCGTGTGATCGCGGTCTTCCGACGTCCGGTGTATAGCGCGATCTTGATGAACCGCTGGACGTGAGAAGCAGAGGCTTCCAGCAGGCGCTGGATCTCCTCCTCGGTCAGCCAGCGGTCATTGGCGACTCCCTTCTCAGGCAGGGTTACGATCGGTGCATGGCTGATCCTGCGCGACGCCAGGGCGTATTTGACAGCGGCGTTCAGTGTGTTCATCTCGCGCCGGACGGTCCATGCGGCGCACCGCCTTCAGGCAGTATAGCCCCGGCACCTGTCGATGTCGATCTGGGACACCTTGAGGTCGCTCCAGTAGGGCGACAGTGCCTGTATCGTGTAGAGCAGGCGGTCCCTGTCGCGGACCATCTTTACCTTAGCCTCGCCGTAGTGCACCAAGATCTCGCCGACGGTGATCTCGCTCGGGTCGCGGACGCGATTATCTTGCCGCTTCTTACTGGCGATGTAATTGCTCAGGACTTCTTCCGCTGCCTCATGAAATCCATCACCAAAGCCTGTCCGGATCTGCTGTCCTCCGTCCAGGATGACCCAAGCGCCATCGTCTTTGCGTTGGAAGAGCCGGGCAGGTTTGCGCTTACGTGGCATGTCTTTGTGAACCTCTTCAATTCCTCGCGGGTCATGTAGTAGCGCTTGCCGAGGCGAACCGCGTGGATCTCGCCCTGGTGAATCATGGTCCGAACCGTTCTCAGGGTGATCGTGCGATGTAAGGCGGCCGCGAATTCCTCGATCGTGAGGAGTGCTTCGTCACTACTCATTACGTAACCGCCCGGAGGGTTGTATCCACAACCCAGATGCAAGGGTGGTATTCAGCCATCGAAGTTTCGGACACGGGCGCCAATTTCATGATCTGCGTACGCATTGCCGGGAGGTTCCTTTTTCGTGTGATCAATAAGCCTATAGCAAGCACAACGTCGGATGCGGCCTGTACGATGGGTTCAGACAGAGCGCTACCGGAGAACTTTCCTACTTGTTCGGCTTCGGCCGACACCATTGTTGCCTTGGCACCATAGGCAACTTTCTCGGAACCCGCCGGGTTTTCGCGAGACAGATAGCAAATACGCGTGCGCAGCTTACGGATCATGTCCTCGCCAAGGACGCTCGAAAGATACCCCAGCGCCCATTTCAGCGCGAGGCTCAGGGTTATCACCGCGCCCATAGCAACACCAAGCCACAGCAAGCCTCCGGCGCTTATGTTCTTTTCGGTCAGACCGTTCACGATTTCCTTCTGGTAGTTCAGTGGAAACGCCGCCAGGGCGGCAATGGCCAGCGACAGCAAGATGTTGACCACCTGACGATGTCCCGTAGTTCTCAAGATAGATTTATAAAATTCAATCACTCGATCCCCCAAAATCCAAGAGCACCTTTTCTTGAAGGTGCGGGTACAATGTTGTGACTACACCCTAACACTCAATCCAATCTGAATATAAATCCACCTATTCTTCGGACTAAACGACTACGCTTGAGACGCTCGGATTCAGGAGCAACCATTTGAGTGGAACACATATAGCGGGAATTGAGAGCGACCGCTGAGGTCCAATCCTGGAGAAGCGGAACTGCACTAAATAGACGAGAAATCTCGAGCACGATTTGGTGGATTGGCCGAATTTCAGGTTGACCAGAACCTGAGATTAGTACGAACGTCGGCTCTTGATCAGCTACAACGCAGCATCTGATTGCACTTTGTATGTCCGGAACGGACCGGGCGTGTAGCCTTAGATTGGAGGTACGGCACGTACGGTGACCAACTGTCTGGCCGCCACCCTTTCGCGATGTATCATATACAGCCCAGCACTGATGATGATGGCGATGCCAACCAGGCTAAGCGTGTTCGGGAAGTCGCTGAAGACAAGATATCCGAACAAGGTCGCGACCGGCAGCTCAAAATACTGCAGCGGTGCCAGCGTGACGGAAGGCGCAAAAGACAGCGCATAGGTCATCATCATGTGGCTCACCGTCGCGAAGAAGCCAGCGCCCAAAAGCCACAACAACGCGATATCTGTCGGCCAAACGGGATCAAACAAATCAGAGCCGGAACCTTGCGCAACAATTAGAGCTGGAATGCAAAACAGGCTGGCGATCAGGCCGGTGTGGAATTGCAGGGTCACTGGGTGCACCCGGCGCGACAATCCCCGGGTCACAAGAATGTAGAAAGCGAAGGCAACTGCCGTTCCAAGCGGAATAATGGCAACCGCGCCGAAAGCTGCGAAACTGGGCTGGATGACGAACAACACCCCGACAAACCCCACAAGCGCCGCGCCGACGCGACGCGGGCCGACATCTTCACCAAAATAGAACTTGCCGACCAACAAGACGATGAACGGGGCCACGAACACGATTGCCAGCGCATCGGCAAGGGGCATCACCCGGATCGCGGCAATGAAGCAAAATGTTGCGAACACCAACAGCAACGAGCGGAAAACCAGCACCATCACCTGACCTTTCGCCACGCGCAACGACAGTCCCATTGTCCAGATGAAAGGCGCCATCAAAGCGCATTGCACCACAAACCGCGCAGCCGTAATCTGCCCAACCGGCACACTGGTCGACGCGAGTTTCGCAGACACATCCAGCAAAGGAGCGGTTAGGCAAAACCCCAGCATCAGCGCAACGCCAACAAGGGTGCGATCCGGAGATTGAGGTATGGGTTCAGCAGAGGTCATCGTTTCATTTAGAGATGTCGCCAAATGCGTGTCTGTTCTCAATACGACGACAGGCAAAAGTCCCGCAATCCACGAGTTCGGGTTGAATTGGATATAGCGCTCGCGGCGAATGTTTCCTCTGACGGGCCGCACAGCCGCATCAGGTGGCCGGGTCAAGGGCAGCTAAGGGCCGTCCTCGCCGGTCCTTCCTGCCTAGCCCTCGCAGATGCTGCGCCGCCTCCGAGGTCCGGAACGAGCCCAAAGCGGAATTGCTTTGCCACGAACATTGGCAGCTAAAGAAACGCAAGTGACTAACTCCGCGGATATGAAGGTGACCGTTTGCTGAATGCGCGACAGGTATTTGAGCATTACCTTTTTAGTTGTGCGTGTATGCCTGTACCTGTGCTTTCTATTCATTAAGGCTTTTCAAAATCTGACGAATGGGCTGACAGAAGCAACCCACCGAGCTAACTTCATTGCAAAGAGGAGGGGTGAATGGGAAGACGTCTCACGACGGTATTGGCCGCCGACATTGTGGGGTATTCCGCGCTGATGGATCAGGACCGTACTGGCACAGTCGCTGCATTAAAGACCTTCCGCGAGGACACGTTTCTCCCGATCGTGGAAGATACCAATGGTTCACTGATCAAAAGCATGGGCGACGGCTGGATCGTCGAGTTTCAATCACCATCTGAAGCAGCAGCTTGCGCGATTGCAGTTCAGTCCGCCCACAAACCTGACCACATCAAACTGCGCATCGGGGTTCACACAGGGGAAGTGGTAACCGATGGCGATGACATTTTCGGCGACGGCATCAATGTTGCGGCGCGTCTGGAGGCTCTCGCGAAGCCGGGACAAGTGCTCTTTTCAGATATGTCACATAACAGCCTTGACCGTAACGATGCGGGATTATTCGACGGCGGAGAGCAAACCGAACTGAAAAACATCACGCGGCATGTTGGAATCTGGTGTTGGCCAAAGGGTACGAAAGCCAATCTCGCGATCAAAGCGGATGTGAGGCCGGGAATCGCAGTGCTCCCATTCGACAATATGTCGGGTGATCCGGAGCAGGAGTTCTTTGCCGATGGCATAACGGAAGACATCATAACTGAGCTATCTCGGTTTCGTTGGTTGATGGTCGTCGCACGAAACTCTTCTTTTGCTTATAAGGGGAAAAGCACGGACATCCGCGACGTGGGCCGCGACTTAGGGGTTCGGTATGTACTGGAAGGCTCCGTTCGGCGTTCCGGGCAGCGCGTCCGCATCACGGGACAGCTCATAGATACCGAAAATGGGAGCCATTTGTGGGCGGACCGCTTTGACGGTGTGCTCGACGACATCTTTGATCTTCAAGATCAAGTCACCGAAGACGTAGTTACAGCTATTGAACCATCGGTGCGGCACGCTGAAACAAATCGTGCGCGTGCAAAACCCACCAAGGACTTACAGGCATACGAGCTCTACCTCCGAGCTTTATCACATTTCCACTTGCTGACTGACCAAGACAACATAGAGGCAATACGACTGACAAAACTGGCTTTGGATCGAGATCCGGAATACGCCTCCGCAGCGGGCTTGCTAGCATGGCTTCATATCCAACGTCTTGTGCAAGGTTTGGAACCTGTAGATCAGGGACCCAAGTCAGCTGTCGCGGCCGCAGAGCAGGTGCTGCGGAGCGATCGCGCGGACGGCATTGCAAAGGCTTATGCCGCGCATTCAATCTCTATGCTGGCACAAGACCTGTCCCGCGCGCGGACAGCCTTTAAGGAAGCATTGTCGGAAAATCCCAACGCGGCGACGGTCCACATGCTCGCCGCTGCAAATCTTTATTTGCTGAATCGCCCTGACAAGGCGCTGGAACATGCAGTCCGGTCTGTCGAACTCAGCCCGGGTGATCCATTGCGGCACGCCGCTTTCATGGGACAGGGTGCCGCCTTGTTTCACTTGGGACGTTATGAGGAAGCCGCGCAGGCCTGTCGCGAAGCCTTGTCTGTGCGTGCAACCTTCCTGATGAGCCACCTGATGCTGATTGCCTCGCTCGCTGAGCTCGATGACATAGATGCGGCAAAAACAGCGGCTGTCAAATTGAACGAAATCGCTCCGAATGCGGCTTCGATAACCGAGACAACACGTTTACCATTATTCTCTATTCCAACCTGCGCTGATCGCTGGCGCAGCGGGTGGAAAAAAGCAGGGTTGCAAGTGTGAAGGCAAACGGCACCCCCCCGGTTCCGACAACCATGCATTCGGTAAAGGATATTTCGCCTTTGTCTTGAAAATCAGTCGCTGACCAAAACTCTGCCTGGCTGGCCCTCCTCATGGACACGGAACACCAAAATGGTTGCCCCTTCGTCCCCTGAGCGAGCGGTGTGCACTTTTTTCAACGGAACGACGCCTACGTCACCTGAAAAAGCTTCTTGTTCGCCTTCGCCGTCTAGGATGAGGGTGGCTTCGATCTAGGATCGACCAGCAGCAAGGTCGTGTTAAGGTTTCCTTACGAGGAAGGTTTAGGTGCTTACGCAGTTCCTGCACCAGGAGAACTACAATCCGACAATCACCCTTATTACTGGACCACTCAGCTTTGGGAGAGACCTAACGGCCACTTCAGCTTGTGTGCATCGACTGAGTCTGAAAGGCGAAACCACTTGAAAGTGGCATTCCTGAACAAGACCAAAAAAGAGACTTCAGGATTGGTTGCCGAAGAGGTCGACGTATCCGCATATCTTGCCTTGATGATACGTCATGCGTTGGGGTGGTTGTGGGAAAAACTGGGGCGTAGTCTCAGCGAAAAAAGCATCGGTTTGTCCGCGAACTTTGGATTTCCGACAGAATCTGGAGGTAGTTCACCGCAGTTAGAAAGATTTCAGAATTGCGTTGGTGCCGCTCTTAGGGTCGCACTTTCGGAGGCGCCAATTTGTAGAGCCGTCGTCGAAAGGGAGCTTGAAGATTCCAGCCTTTCAAATCGAAAAGTGAGCGTCCCGACCTTGATCGTTCCAGAGTTCATTGGCGCAGTCATGGGGTATTTTCATTCTGCCCAAAAACATAACGGCCAGTTCATGATCTGTGACTTTGGAGGTCTCACCATTGACGCTGTCAGCTTTGGTTTTTACCAGCGTGATGACGGTAGTTCGCTGGTGAAGATTTACGGGAGCGCGGTCAAACCGTTTGGGGCAGAAGTCGCAAGGATCGCTGTCAGCGAGGGAGTTCCGGCCAATAAGCTGGCAACAGCCATCGGCAGCTTTGTTTGCGATCCCCTCCGGGATTCTTACAAGAAGACGGGATACAATGCATCCGCATGGGGAGGAACGATGCCCCTGTTTGTCATTGGTGGAGGAAGACACTGCTCCGAATTCCAAGGAACGTTTTCAGAAGCGCAGAGGCTCATAAAGAATGCCGTGTTCAATACCACATTTGCCAAGCAAGACTTGGACTTGGATGAAGAGCTAGATGTGTCTCTGGCCAATGGGCGAAGTTGCGGTCGACTAATGGTTGCTTGGGGCCTATCCCATTCTGATCTGGACTTGCCCGAATGGATCACCCGAGGCGAGGTGATAGATGCTCCCAAACGGAAAAGAAGGAACGTCCAGGATTTCTTTATTGGCAACGAGCAAATGTAGGAACTCAGTCGACTACGAGTGAATTTTTTCGTCAGGAAAATAGGCCGAAACCTCCCTAGGAGCTTCCGAAGCCGAAGTATCCGCGGCGCCAGAATGCATCCCCCTTGAGTTCATCGTAAAACCCTAGGACTTCATTCGTCTGGTTCAAAGGTTTACATTTTGCTCTGAAAAACTGGTTTTCGGGTGAAATCTGTCAACTTAAGGTAAACTTAGTGTAAACCTTTGGCCTGATTTTGGGGTGTTTTGAGAGGTGAAAGGTTTACATTCCGTTGATCCCGGGAGGGTGGATGTAAACCTTTGTCAACCTTATGCAACCATTGAGGAGTGCGAGGAATCCACATTGCGAAGAGCAATTTGAAACGCACCTTCTCTTTTGTCTGTAATCCGGTAGCTATCAAGGAGACACTAAAAGAGAAAATTTGGCGAGCAATGATAACGAACGGTCAGGTGGACATTTCGCGCTTTCTTGAGCGCTGTGTATCGATTGACCTGGAAGTGGATCCTAAATCCGCTCGGATATTCGCATTGGCTGCCACAACGAACGATGACTCCCGACCAGCCCTCGTTGAAAAAAGCAGCTCCGCCTCAGCACTGTCGCAACTCGACACATATTGTAAAGGTTTCGACAGTGTCATCGGCCACAACATCTTGCACCACGACCTGCCCCACCTGGCCGCTGCTGCGCCCCGCTTTGCCGCCTTGGCAGAGGCACCAATCGACACACTCTGGCTCAATCCTTTGGCCTTCCCGCGCAACCCCTATCACCATTTAGTCAAACACTATCAAGACGGACGGTTGCAAACGGGTCATGTCAACGATCCCGAAAAGGATGCACGTCTGGTCTTCGAGGTTCTGCAAAACCAGATCGAGGCGTTCGCCAAGCTAAACACCACGACCCCAGATGCGCTGACAGCCTATCATTTCCTTGCCACACGCCCCCCACGCAGCGGAGGGTTTGACGCTCTTTTTACTGCTGTGCGATGCACTAGCAGACCCAATAAACAAGAAGCTTTTGACGCCGTTCGCCACCTTTTGGCTGGACAAGTCTGCTTGCATCGGCTCGAACAGACTCTTAGCCGGATGGAAAACCCGAACCTTGCCTGGCCTTTGGCCTATGCCTTGTCGTGGATTTCTGTTGCTGGCGGCGACAGCGTCATGCCTCCCTGGGTTCGCATGCAATTTCGCGAAGCTTCTCTGATTGTGCGTCACTTGCGAGAGGCTGCTTGTAACGATGACTCTTGCCAATGGTGTGTCGAACACAACGATCCTAAAAGGGCGCTAGATCGCTGGTTCGGCTTTCCGTCCTTCCGACCCGAACCCGTGGACGAATTCGGTCAACCCTTGCAGGAACGCATTGTAGCTGAGGCGATGGCAGGCAAAAGCGTTCTGGGCATCCTTCCAACCGGAACTGGCAAGTCAGTCTGCTATCAGATTCCAGCCCTTTCACGGTTCGACAAGACCGGTGCGCTAACCGTCGTTATCTCACCGCTAGTCGCACTCATGGCCGATCAGGTGCAGGGCCTGGCGAGAGCCAGTATATCTTCCGCCGTCACGATCAACGGCCTTCTGTCGCTGCCTGAACGTCACAACGCTCTGGACAAAGTGCGCATGGGTGATGCTGCGATCTTGATGATTTCACCCGAACAGCTTCGCAACAAGTCAGTTCGCAGCGCTCTGGCACAACGCGAAATTGGCCTTTGGGTGCTAGACGAAGCACATTGCATCTCAAAATGGGGCCATGATTTTAGGCCCGACTACCGCTACGTCAGCCGCTTCATCAAAGAAAACTCCGGCGATGCCCCCGCTCCGATACTTTGCCTTACCGCCACTGCCAAACCCGAGGTAGTGCGCGATATAAGAGAGCATTTCAAAACACGACTGGATCAGGATCTGATCCTGCTGGACGGTGGTGCGTCGCGCACGAACCTTTCTTTTTCGGTGCGTGAAACCCAGCGCGCGACGAAACTCGCAGATATTCTGAACGCGATCGAGCAGGGCTTGCCCGCCTCTGGCGTCTCCGGAGCCGTTGTCTATTGCGCGACCCGAGGTGCGACAGAACGCGTGGCCGAATTCCTGAAACAACAGGGTGTCAGCGCCGAACGTTTCCACGCTGGCCTACCTCCCGAAGAAAAGCACGAGATTCAAGAACAATTCCGGACCGGCGAATTGCGCGTGATTGCTGCGACCAACGCCTTTGGCATGGGCATCGACAAACCTGACATCCGCCTAGTAGTCCACGGCGACGTGCCAGGCTCGTTGGAGAACTACTTACAAGAGGCAGGACGCGCGGGACGCGACCGCGACCCCGCTAGCTGCGTGTTATTGTTCAACATAGAGGACGTTGAACGCCAATTCAGCCTTTCGGCCCGCTCCCGCCTTGCACGGCATGAAATAGGTGCCATCCTTAAAGCGCTACGTCGCTTGGATATGCGCACTCGAGACGAAGGTAAGATCGTCGCCACTCCGGGCGAGATCGTGAGAGAAGAAAAAGACTTTGAATTCCAGCGTGACAACAACACTGAAGACACGCGCGTAAAGACCGCCGTTGCTTGGCTGGAGGAAGCGAGTCTGTTGCGGCGTGAAGAAAACAGCGTGCAGGTCTTCCCCGCCTCCCTACTCGTGCGCGATGTGGATACCGCCGCCACCTTGTTGGATAAGGCAGACATCACGGGCGCTCGGCGCAAGCAACTGCTGGCGATAGTGCGCCATATCGTAAACACACCAGTGGGAGAAGGTGTTTCCACCGACGAATTAGCAGGAACTAGCGGGCTCTCCTCCGCTGAATTGCGCAAGGCGCTGACCGATCTGGAGGCGATTGGAATTGCCAGCGACGACACCAATATAACCATTTTTGTGCACTATGGCGTGACCGACGCATCGCAAGCCCGGCTGGATCGGGCAGCGCGACTAGAAGAAGACCTAATCGCCGTGATGCGCGAAATGGCCCCAGATGCCGATCAGGCTGAACCGATTCCGTTCAACCTTTCCATTGCCTGTCAGGAGTTGCAACAGCGCGGCCATGGCGAGGTGCGTCCGTATCTGGTGGAGACCCTTCTGCGCGGTATGGCACAGGATGGACGTGATACGGAGGGAGGGCGTGGCAACCTTTCTCTGCGTAAATCAGTGCGCGGTAGCATCCTTGTGCGACTTCAACAGTCTTGGCGCTTTGTCGCTCAAACCGCCGAGTTGCGCCATCAGGGCGCACAACGCCTGCTGGCGCATCTTCTGACCCTCGTGCCGAAAGGCACACACGGCAAGGACATTCAGGTCGAGACCACTCTGGGAGCGATGCTGTCCACGATTACCGGCGATACGCTTTTGCGCACCAGTATCAAAGACCCAAACCGCTTAATGGACCGATCACTTTTGTGGATGCATGAACAGCAGGTGGTTACGCTGGGACGCGGACTGTCCATCTTTCGCCCTGCCATAACGGTGCATCTTGGCTCCAAAGGAGGTGGTTTCACCGTCCAGCATTTCGCACCACTCGAGGAACACTATGACGAACAAACCATTCAAACCCATGTGATGGCAGCCTACGCGGAAAAAGGACTGGAAAACATTGAGACAGCGCAGCGCTTGTCCGACGACTATTTCGTGCTGGAGCAAGACGCCTTCATGCGCCGATGGATGCCGGGGCGCGGGACCGAATTCCGGCGTCAGGCCACTGGCGCCACCTATAAGGCAATTGTCGACAACCTGGGCAATCCGGTGCAGCAAAAAATTGTGCGTGACAACCGGGGACAAACCAACGTCCTTGTGCTGGCAGGACCAGGCTCGGGCAAAACACGAGTCCTGGTTCATCGCATCGCTTATCTGCTGCGCATCAAACGCGAGGATCCCCGCGGTATCCTCGTGCTGGCCTACAACCGTCACGCAGCCGCTGAAATACGTGAACGCCTTCGCCGGTTAGTTGGAGATGACTCAACCTTAGTAACCGTCTCAACGGTGCATTCACTGGCTATGCGCCTGGTCGGAGCTAGTTTCGCGGGCATTCAAACAGCCGACATCCCCGATTTCAAAGGTCTATTGCAAAAGGCTGCGGCACTGCTTCGGGGTGACGGTCTAAGCAAGCAAGAGGCCGAAGCGCTGCGTGAAACACTGATACAGGGGTATCGCTGGATTTTAGTGGATGAATATCAGGATATCGGTCCAGATGAATACGCGCTGATCGCTGCTGTGGCAGGGAGAACTCTGGATGATCCCGATCTGCGACTCAGTCTCTTTGCCGTGGGTGATGACGACCAGAACATTTATGCCTTCTCCGGTGCATCGATCCGCTACATCCGCCAGTTTGAACAGGACTACGCAGCAAAACCGGTTTTCTTAACCGAGAACTACCGCTCTACCGGTCATATCGTCGCCACCGCCAATGCCGTGATCGCTGGGGCAGCTGCGCGTATGAAACTTGGCCATGATATTGCCGTAGATCAGGCCCGGACGAAGGCTGACGCCGGTGGATCTCTGGCCAAATTGGATCCAGTAGCACAGGGCCGTGTGCAGATCCTTGAGTGCCCCGCTGGTAATGAAGAGCAAGCTATGGCCGCACTAGACGAGTTGATCCGCCTCTCTCGTCTCGACCCCGATTGGACATGGTCACGCGCCGCGATTATCTCGCGCGATTGGCGAAAGCTGATACCGGTGCGCGATTTTGCCGAAAACCTCGGAATACCGGTTGAAATGGCTAACGAAAACATACCTAGCCTATGGCGGATGCGCGAGATGCAGACGTTTGTCAAAGCCCTACGCGAGACACCCTCAAAGCTTTACTCGATCAATCAGTTGACCGAAGTGCTGAACACACTTTCGCATTCGCGCTGGACCGATCGTATTGGTGAAGGACTGGGCCTACTGGCACGCGAGGTTGGGTCGCGCAGCCTGCCCGTCCCAGACATAGTCGAATGGTTCGCGGAATGGTCCCGTGATAGCTGGGATGAACAAAGAGGGTTAAAGCTGCTGACGGCCCACCGCGCAAAAGGCCTGGAATTTGACGATGTAGTTATACTCGATGGCGGGTGGGAGCGGCCCTCGCGATCCGAAGATCAGGACGCACCCCGTCGACTGTTCTATGTCGCTATGACACGTGCCCGCCGCAGCCTTGTAGTAATGAGCAACGACAACCATGAATACCTACCAACAGGAGCACCTTCAGTTCTCACCCGTAGCGTGAAGCCTGACATGAACGCGTTGCCTGGTCCCCGTCGCTTTTTTCAGGCGGCTGAGGCGCGGATGGTTGATCTTTCCTATGCTGGACGCCTGCATCCAGGCCATTCTTCTCTGAGTGCAGTTAATGCGGCACGCGTCGGTGATGCAGTGTTATTGGTAAAGGACGGCGACCGCTGGTTGCTACACAATGAAAAAGGGCAAGTGCTGAGCCGGATGTCCAAATCCTTCGCACCACCGCCAAATACCAGGTTTGATCGGGGTGAAGTCGCCGCTATCCTTACATGGCGGAAGGAAGACTCAGGTGAAGCCTTCCAGCACACTCTCCGCCGCGATGCATGGGAGGTGGTTTTGCCAGAGCTCGTTTTCGTGTCCGTCAACTAGGACATCACTTACAATTTTTTTTGTTTCCAGAGGGATCCGACGAAGCCCAGCACTTCACCCATCCCCACCACAGTAATGCTACGCATTTTCATCAAGCTCTCCGAGGCTCGCATAAGCGCCGCAACAGCTGCACTCGCCGTAGGGTCGGCTCAGGATCACTTCCGTTGCTCACGTCCCGGAGGAACTGCAACCAGGCGCGCTCATTCAATGTCAGGTCGTCCTTCTGGTCATACATGGCACCTACCTCCCGAAGATGGTCTTGATCGCCGTCTCTGACCGGCGGGTCAACCGAGGATCGGCGTTGTTGGTGGCCTTGCGAATTGCTTTCAGCCAGCCAAGTTCATTGGACGTGACAGGTTCTCCGAACACCTCGACAACTGCCTCAGCTGCAGTCAGTCCGATCGATTGCTCAATTGCGAGGCGCATAAGGTAGGCAGCGTCGCATTCCAGAGCTTTCGCCAAAGCCGGGACGCGATCCAATGCCACCTTGGAACTACCTTGCTTGATCATCGTGATCATGTTCGGGCTGACGTATCCCACCTGCGCCGCGATCTCGGCTTGGCTCTTGGTCGGTTTCAGTTCGAGCACCCTCCGTTCGACATACTTCGCCATTCGGGAAGCTTCATACGGTTTTTTGGTCATCGCTATCCTCTTTGAAGTGATGCAGCACGTTCTGCATGTTTTCGTTATAGCGACGGTAAGAATGGGAAATTGAGGCGGGAAGAAATCAGTCAGCTAAAATCTTTAGCCAGTTGGGAACAACTCATTCTGACTCGATCTTTCTATTCGGGCGGAAAAACAGCTGTCATTTTTACTGTTCCATAGACAAAGCTGGTATCGATCGAGGCTATCCCACCGATTGGATGAATTCGGTGACGAATAAATTCCTCGTAGGCCTCGAGATCCGATACCAAAACCCGCAATTGGTAGTCCATTGCCCCGGTCAGCACGTGGCATTCAAGAACTTCATCGATCATCCGAACTCGTTTCTCGAAGTTCTGAACGTCCGTTTCGTTGTGTCGCTCCAATCTGATACGCACGAAGACGGTAATGGCCATCCCATACGCGGCAGCGTCAACGTCGGCGCTGTATCCCTTTATCACTCCTTTGGCTTCTAGGTTTTTGACCCGGCGCAAACACGGTGAGGGAGACAAGTTCACCTCATCGGCAAGATCCTGGTTCGTCATGCGCCCGTCACGCTGCAGCGCTCGTATAATCTGCCTGTCCTTGGCGTCCATTTCACCCTCATTCTTAGCAGAATCTGCCAATATAGATGCTCGGTTTGGTATAATTCGCAACCATTGGTCCAAAGTAAAGGCGCAAACTGGCTTCAACATGAATCAGGAGCTTGCAATGACTCGTTCAACCGGATTTGCCACCCGCGCCATTCACCATGCTTATAACCCTCTGGAAAATGACGGTGCGCTGACACCACCGCTGCATTTGACGTCCACGTTTACCTTTGAAACCGCAGAGGCTGGTGGAGAAATGTTCGCCGGTGAGCGTGAAGGTCATATCTACAGCCGTATTTCAAACCCCACATGCGACCTTCTTGAACAACGTATTGCAGTGCTTGAGGGAGCCGAGGCCGGTCTAGCTCTCTCAAGCGGAATGGGCGCGATTACGGCAGTGCTTTGGACCCTGCTGTCGCCAGGTGATGAAGTCATCGTGGACAAAACGCTCTATGGCTGCACTTTCGCCTTCATGCGTCACGGTTTGGCAAAATGGGGAGTCACGATCACGCACGTCGACATGACAGACCCTGAGAACCTGAAAACTGCCGTTTCTGACAAAACCCGCGTTGTCTATTTCGAAACTCCGGCCAATCCGAATATGCGCTTGGTGGACATCGCCGCGAGCGCCGAAATTGCGCATTCGGTCGGTGCAACGGTCGTCGTCGATAATACCTACGCTAGCCCGTATTTGACCCGCCCGATCGAGCACGGGGCAGATATCGTTCTGCACTCCGCCACCAAATACCTCGGTGGGCATGGCGATGTGGTTGCCGGTCTGGTTGTCGGGTCCGCCGAACAGATTGCTGAGATCCGCCTTGTTGGGATGAAGGACATGACCGGCGCGGTAATGGCCCCTTTCAACGCGATGCTGATCCTGCGTGGTCTGAAAACACTGAACCTGCGTCTGGATCGTCACTGCGCGTCCGCCAAAGTCGTCGCAGGTTTCCTCGAAGCACATCCCGCCGTCGGTGAGGTTTATTTCCCCGGTCTTGAGAGCTTCGCACAGCACGATGTAGCGAAGCGACAGATGTCCGAACCGGGCGCTATGATAGCGTTTGAAATCAAGTCCGGTCTGTCCGGTGGAATTGAATTCATGAACCGCCTGAATATGATCCAGCGTGCGGTGTCATTGGGCGACGCGGAAACACTGATCCAACACCCAGCCTCCATGACTCATTCGACGTATACCCCGGAAGAGCGGGCTGAGCATGGGATAAGCGATGGCCTGATCCGTCTGTCTGTCGGGCTAGAGGATGTCGAAGATATCCTTGCAGACCTAGAGCAGGCTTTGCCCTACCCTGCTCGCAGCGCCGCTTAAAACCGGAGACCACCATGCACATTGATCCCACCCAACTAAAGATCGTCGAACAGCGCCTGCTGTGGTTGTCTCATTGGATGATCCACCATGCCAACCATATCCGACCAAAGGTGGATGGGATCAAGATTGGTGGCCATCAGGCTTCGTCTGCGTCGATGGTATCGATCATGACTGCGCTCTACTTCTCAGCCTTACGCCCTGAGGACCGGGTTGCAGTAAAACCGCATGCGTCGCCGGTGTTTCATGCGATGCAGTATCTCATGGGTAATCAGACCCGCGAGAAAATGGAGAATTTCCGCGGATTTGGCGGTGTGCAAAGTTATCCCAGCCGGACCAAGGACATTGACGATGTTGATTTCTCGACCGGGTCTGTGGGTTTAGGTGTCGCGATCACCTCGTTTGCCTCGATCCTTCAAGACTACATCAAGGCCAAAAGCTGGGGTTCAGACGCGCCAATGGGTCGTATGGTAGCCTTGGTAGGCGATGCCGAACTGGATGAAGGCAACGTCTATGAGGCATTACAAGAAGGCTGGAAAAACGATTTACGAAACACGTGGTGGATCATCGATTACAACCGACAGTCGCTGGACGGTATCGTCAGAGAAGGACTGTTCGAACGGATCGAGAAAATCTTCGATGCATTCAGTTGGGATGTCGTTCGTGTGAAATTTGGTGTCTTGCAACGCGCTGCCTTCGACGAGCCCGGCGGAGACCGCCTGCGTGATTGGATAGACGCTTGCCCCAACCAGGATTACTCCGCTTTGACTTTCATGGGTGGTGCGAATTGGCGACAGCGTCTCATGGACGATCTGGGGGATCAGGGGGATGTGACCGCTCTGATCGATCGGCGAACGGATGCAGAGCTCGCAGCCCTTATGGAGAACCTCGGCGGCAACTGCGTCGAGACCATGGCCCAAACATTTGCCGACATCGATCATGATCGCCCAACATGCTTCCTGGCCTACACAGTCAAAGGATGGGGCACCCCAATTGCAGGCCACAAGGACAACCACGGCGGGCTGATGAACAATAGCCAGTTTGCCGCGTGGCAATCGCATATGGGTGTGCCAGAAGGCGAAGAATGGGAGCCACTTGCGACAGTGCAAGACCCAGACGCGCTCAAGGGTTTTCTGGCCAGCACCCCGTTCTTTGCCAAAGGTCCGCGCCGCTATTTTGATGACAAGCTGGATGTGCCGACAATCGGGATCGACACCAGTCGCGAAATCTCGACCCAGCTGGCGTTTGGCAAGATCCTTGACGATCTTTCAAAAGGCGACAGCCCATTGGCGGAGCGCATAGTGACGACCTCCCCAGATGTGACAGGCACAACAAGCCTTGGTCCTTGGGTGAACCGCCGCAAACTGTTCGCCCGATCCGAGCAAGCCGACGCCTTCATAGAACACCGGATCCCTTCGACGGCGAAATGGGAATTCACGCCGGACGGGCAGCATATCGAGCTTGGTATCGCCGAAATGAATCTCATGTTGCTTCTGGGAGCGGCGGGTCTGTCGCATTCGCTGTTCGGTAAGCGGCTGATCCCAATT
This sequence comes from Ruegeria sp. CDSA079, assembly GCF_059612245.1. Taxonomy (NCBI): domain Bacteria; kingdom Pseudomonadati; phylum Pseudomonadota; class Alphaproteobacteria; order Rhodobacterales; family Roseobacteraceae; genus Ruegeria; species Ruegeria sp. CDSA079. Next base: position 157,587 of record NZ_JBXWQF010000003.1, read on the forward strand.
GGCACCGTCTATGATCCATTCGTCAGTCGCGGCCTCGATGCGTTAAATTACGCCTGTTATCAGGACGCGCGTTTCATGCTGGTTGGCACACCCTCCGGCGTCACACTTGCACCAGAAGGTGGAGCACACCAGTCCGTTGGCACACCGCTCATCGGGATGAGCCAAGACGGATTGGCCGCTTTTGAACCCGCATTTGCCGACGAGCTGGCGGTGATTATGGAATGGGCCTTCGACTACCTGCAGCGCGATGGTGAAGGGCAGCCCGATGAGCGCACATGGCTGCGCGATGAAACCGGCGGGTCAATCTACCTGCGCCTGACCACCAACCCGATTGAACAGCCTGGAAGGCGTGTCAACGATGAGTTCCGCCAAGGTGCCATTGATGGGGCCTATTGGTTGCGAAAACCCGGACCCAATTGCGAAGTTGTAGTCGCCTATCAAGGAGCAGTCGCGCCGGAGGCAATCAAGGCTGCCGGTATGATTGGTGAAGGCCGTCGCGACATAGGGGTATTGGCCGTGACGTCCGCAGATCGCCTGAATGCCGGATGGACGGCAGCTCAACGAGCGCGTTCTCGCGGCAACCTAGCGGCGCGCTCTCACATCGAAACCCTGATGTCCGACCTTCCGCCGCACTGCAAGCTTGTCACCGTTATCGATGGTCATCCTGCTACTCTATCCTGGCTCGGGTCAGTGCTTGGACATCAGACAATCTCCATGGGCGTCGAGCATTTTGGTCAGACCGGAACAATCGGCGATCTGTATCGCCACCACTGCATTGACGCAGACGCTATCCTGGAGAAAGTGAATGGCCTGACCCATGGCAGAACTCTTCACCGTGCCTAAGTGGGCTGGATCTGGGCAATAATGCATAGAACAAACTAGCACTGAACATAGACCAAGATAACTAGCGGACCATGTAGACAGTGCTCTTAGGTTCAATGAACCTGCCGAACCTGAACTTGGCTGGTTTGATTGGCGATAACGCCTGAAAAACAGGGCTCCTTTGACTAAAAATCAATAACTTGGCCCTCTGCACCGGTCTTCGGGAGGCAGGGGTCGGAGGCTCGAATCCTCTCACTCCGACCAATAAAATCTGATGTCTAATGCAGAGATATTTTGCCTTTTGACCAATTCACTTACTGTTCCGCCACCTAAAGTTGCCTCTGGCACTCTGATTTGCTGCTATTTCAAGCCTTAAATTTGAACAAACGGCCCTGAGCGCACCTATAAGCGCCTACATCCCCAGTCGTAAGCAACGCAAGACCCCCGGCCAAATACGACAATCGCCGAGACAAGCGGCGCAACCGCATTGAGATCAGTTATGGCAGGCTCAAGGAATGGAGGTGCATGGCGACACGCTACGACATTTGTCCCAAGGTCCTTCAATCAGCCATCGCACGCACGGCAACTGTCACTTACTGGTCGTGAACCCTGAGCCTAGTCGTTTACCCAACTCTAAGATCAGAGTCATCGCCATGAGAAGAAAAGCGGTGCCGACAATCCACGCGACCGGGGTGGAGTACATATCAGCGATGGCTCCTGAGAAAACCAGACCCAGCGCTGCCCCCATTTGCTGGATCAACGATCTTAGAGACAGCATTGTGGACCGCTGGCGGTCTTGTACGCAGCTATGCAGAATGCTGCTGGCGGGCGTTTCACTTGCACCAAGGATTACAGAGTACAAGATGAATACAGCCGCAAAACCGATGATGCTGCCTTGTAGTGCCAATGCTATCTGTACACCTGTAAGGCAGGCGAAAATCGCTGCAAGCGTGGCGGCATGCTGGCGTTTAAAAATCCGACTTAGGCGTGGGGAAAGCGACGCGCCAAAGGCGATAGAAAAGAAATAGCTCGCGGTCAGTAGGCCAATGACAGTGTTGGCGTATCCGTCGGCTAACATTGGCTTGGCGTGGGTCGGCCAGATTATTTCAACAGGATTGGTCGCCATAAGGAAGAGCGCAAGCGCTGCCAAAAGTATCGAAAGTGTACGATGCCTTAAGGCTAGAAGGCCAGCGTCTTTGATCACCGATGGGACTTGCAAGAATCCCTGTTTAAGCGCGTTTGTGTTGAGTGGAGACGATGTTTCGACAATGGCAAACATGGTGTAAATGAACACCCCAAGCATCACACAAAAGCTTGCCGCGTAGGACACGTCATAGATGCTAAATCCAAGTCTCTCTGCCACCGAACCAAAAACGTCCGGCAAAAAACCTCCAATGACGGCCCCAATGGCTAGGCCCATAGCATTGGCCCATTGAGCTTTGGCGAGAGCGGGTTGAATGTCCACATTTGGCGCAGCCACTTTGAATTTTTCAACAAACCATGCATCGAGCGTGCCCGACCGAAGTGCGCGCCCAAACCCGATGAAGGCAAAAGAAAGAGCCAAGACGAAAAAATCGGTCGAGGATAGGAAAAGCGCCAGCGATATCAAGCTTGCGATCACTGCTGCCATAAACACCGGCTTGCGTCCAATGTTGTCGGCCAATCCACCAAACGGCAGTTCCATCGACATTGTGGTCAGCGAGTAGACACCGAAGAGAAGGGATATCTCAAAGAGGTCCATCCCTCGGTCCGTGAGTGCCAGCGCAACTACCGCCACTGTGAGGCCCATAGCAAAGCGATCTAGAAACTGTTGTATCTGAAACACCCGAACATGCCGACGCGCCGCATCCGTCAGTGAATTGAAAGAGAATTCTATTTCGTTCGTCATACTCGCAGCTTCGGTGCTGCCACCACCAAACACAATACCTTGGCGACGCTGGTGCTATCGTGCGCGTCAATGCAGTCATTCGAACAAGAGCAGATAAAGTTGGGAAAGTCCGCACTGCCGCTGGACGTCTAAGTCGCCGCATGGGTCCGGCCTCGGTCGAACTCTCCCTCCTGCGGCAACAAGTGACGACGCGATCCGCACCCGGGTGGGGGACGTGATCCGTGGTTACGATTGGCCTGGCCGCTACAATGGCCGTGTTCTGCGCAACACGTTCATTGAGATATGGCACTGACCGGAGAGCGCCTTGAAACTGGAAGCTGGCGCTGAAGCCCTGAAATGGGCCGCTGCTCAGTATGCTGGCGACCCAAATGTGGCGACCGCCTTTATCGGCGAGGGCATCGGTCTGATCAGTTCGGCGCTGGCTCGCTGCGCTCCGCGTCCCGGCAGGAGTGTGGTAATCGAGAAAAGGCAGGTTTTCCTATGCTGGAACAATCGGTGCCGCTCTCGATTGTTCCCGGACCCGCGTGCATCAGCAGGCAGGGTACAGACCAATCTTGTTCATATAGAGTTGTATTTCCTCTTGCCATTCTGCGAGGTGACGAGCCTAACTTGCGCTCAGTAAATCTGGGTTAATCCGCAATGGCCTCAATGCCGACCTTTGATGCAGAGCAAATGCGTTTGAGTTTGCGCTTCTCAACATGCAGATTCGGTTCTTTCCCAGCATTCCCATTCCAGACATACGAGCGAAGTAGAATTTGAGATGACCACTTCCGCAGGGCTGACCGCCGTCCATTTCGTAACATCGAACAGTTAGTTCGTCGATCAGCAGGATCTTACAGACCTTGGCAGTTATCTCTCAGATCGATTTTCGAATGGTAATGTCAACTGGCGATTTGTCGTAAGATGGGACAACCGCGCGCCTAAAACCTCTTCTGCCTTTAAGATTACTGACGCCGAAGCACGGGCGTCCTCACCTGCGTCATGGTGATGAAACTCAAGGCCGAGATGTTTCTTGAGGTTTGCCAGCCCGTGGCCACCGGCCCCCTTCAATGATGGCCATGCTTGACGGGCAATCGCGACACTATTCGTCCAATGCGACGTGATCATTGGCAGGCCATACCGGGCGCAAGCTGCCGTCATCGCCTTTTCATCAAACGTACTGTGTTGCACGAGGCTGTGCGTGTTCAGGATCTCGAACAAGGACGCATAGACCGTTGGGAATGTCCCAGTCCCCTTCACGGTTTCGGCGGAAATCCCGTGGAGCTCAGTATTGAAAGCCTCGAACGGTCCCTCTGGGTCAATCAGGACAGAATAGGTCTGCATAAGACCTGCGTCGCTGACAAAACAAAGCCCGATCTGACAGATGCCACTGATAGATCTTCCTGCCGTTTCGACGTCCAGTGCAATAAAGCGAAATGGACCGGCAGGCGGCGCATTAAGATGCCCGAATCTGTTCAACATGTTCACCGTTTGGGCACTCTACATCTGTCGGATTTCCTTACCCTTCGCTGCTAGATCAACAATTGGGATACCTACTTTTCGTGGATCAAGTTAGTCTTGGCAAGCCGTTCGCGATATCAAAGAAAGCAATCTGTCTGCATGACGCTTCACTCACGGCCCATTCCGGACATCCGCCACAGGGTCGGGCGCCACGCCCCAGCTTCACCAACCGGATGGGGTGGATGGCTCCTGCTCCAAGCGTCAGCACCGTACTGACGTCTCAAAACTATCGCTAGATCAAGCGGCCGTTGTCAGCAGGCATCTTTGCTGATGCATCGGACAGCTTCGAGCTCAAACCGGAAATTCTTATAGAGTTGGAAGCCGTACTGCTTTCTAAATCGCAATCAATGATAGAAAGTCTATTCCACGTTCGAAAGTCCACCAACTTGCGATAGCTGCACATCCGATTGCAATCGAAACTCTCAACGACATTTCAGGTTTCGGGCCTAGCCTCGCGAAGAAGTGCAGCAATGGCCAGATCACAAGAACGATAGCAAGCTGACCAACTTCGACGCCTACATTGAACGCCAGTAAGCTCTGCCAGATATTGGGCGACGTCACCTGAAGTATTTCATGTAAAACAAAACTGAAGCCCAAGCCGTGAAGAAGACCCATAAGCACCGTTACAACAAAGACCTTTTTGTTAGAGTTCTTTTCCTGCTCATTCCGCCTAACGGCCAGAAATGCCGCGTAGACGATGGACAAGGCAATCCCGGTTTCGACAAATGGCACAAACCAGGCTCCTGACGGCACATATCCAAAAAAACCAAGGGACAGAGTTACGCTATGGCCGACCGTAAAGCCGGTGACTCGCCACAGCAGTGCGCTTAATCCGGGGGCACCAATCACCAGACAGACGACAAATAGCACATGGTCGACGCCTTCCAGGATGTGTCGCAAGCCTTCCCAAACGAAAGTTACGATTCCTGAAAACCAGGACCTGGAAACCTGAACAGGATCTTCCATCAGGCCTCGGGTTCGAAAGACAAGCGGATCGCCAGATCCATAATCCAGAATGAGATTGGCGGTCATTTCCTGATCAGGCAGGCCTGGGTCCAAAGAACTGGAGATGGCATAGGAGGTAGGCGCACTTCCCAATTCATACCAGAGTGTGACATCCACAATAACGTCACCAACATAAACTGGCGGGTCATCCTGTATGGTCGTTCCAGCAGATACAGATTGCTGGGCTTCGCTCAGTGTCGCAAAACCCGGCTCCTCACCTACTTTGTGGATGGTCACGGATTCAACGTCGCCCTGAAGGCGCGTCCCTGAGATTTCTATGATCGTACCCGTTTCAGCGATGTGCCCAAGGCCAAGCAGGTTTTCAGCGATTTGTGAGGTATCGACAAAATGAACCACTTGACCATCCTCAAGGGTATTTGTCGTGAAAGGAGCTGCTTCAGGAAGGCCGTCCTCATCCTTTTTGCCGATTTTGTCCGCCACAAGATAGGGCATGGGCGTTCGCAAATGGATGCGCAGACCGTCTTTTGTGTGTTCTACATGAAAAATACGAACGTTAAGGTTCAGCAGAAAATGCGCCTGGCTTGCGACCGCGGCCAAGATCAAACTGGTCGTTATCCAAATCAACAACACCTTGTTCAGTCGGTTAAACATCCGGTGCGCGCGCCTCCATTACAGTGATACCCGTAAGCTTCCAAACGCCTCTTTCGGGACGGAACTCGACCCTTGCCCGATACTCCACCCGACGACGATGATCATGGCCCCAGTGACCCGCTCGGGCGTCTACAATCCACTTGGCAACCCCTTCGAAAGCACCGGTTATCTTAGTGTCACCTTCCACGATTGCGACATCGGTCACTTCGGCGATCTGCGCGCGGCTTCCGCCAGGCACACGAATGGCAAGGTTTGTTTCGAGTTCGGCAGCAACGTCTGCGAGGGCCGTGTTCCTGACAATTGGCTCTAGCGCTTTGCGACGTGCTTCTGGTGAGACCTCAAGCGCGGCCACATACGAGTTCGCCAAAAGTAGGGAAAAAGCTTCAGAAGCCATCTGTTCTCTGGATTGACCAGCTATTGGGTTTTGAAACGGCATTTGCATTTCGTGTCGAAGGGCGACCCCTGCAACTAAGCCGCCAGCAGACAGAAGGGCAAACCCGATCCGCCGGCGTGTCCGGGATGACAAAAGCGCGGCCATGCCTGCGCCAAGCGCCAGAACGACAGCCAGTGCGGTCCAGATCGGCAGAAAGACAACCCCCGCCACCTGTACCGGCGTAACTTCGGGGTCGACGTGGCGTTTCAAATGGTTGATCCAATCTACCTCTGGATCTTCCGGGGTGGCCCAGTCCAGGAAGGGACCGGCAACATCCGTCAACGTTACAGGCACATGCTGAATGGTATGGTCAAACATATCCCATGTGACGGACGCCTCTTTGGGCAATGCCGAAATCGGATAGGACAATATCAATCCTGCAAAAGTCGTATCGGTCAGAAGTGTTGGGGAGCCCTCGACAACCTGAACTCCTCCCTCGTTCAGCGTCAGAAATGCGCCCCGGACAGAGGCGGGCTGAACTTGCTCCCCCCCGATGGTAACTGGGTTACGGGTTTCGAACGCGTTCAGCGCGGCGTTGAGTATTGCTCCCTGCTGAGTTGGGTCCAACCAGGAGCCCGTGCTCAGGTCCGTGTCTATCCACGGCGCAAGTTCCCGCAGCCGGATAAGGACTTCGTGGCGAATTTCGCGTGGTGCCACGTACAGAAAAGACGTTATGCCGCTTTGAGCCGCCCGATTGAGATTCGCGTTGGTGAACGCGCTGAACCATGGATCGGACCAGTCAATCTCAAGTCGCGCATTACTGTCTAAGTAACTGAACCTTGTGACTGGGACGGCGCGATCAAAAACCATGAAACCGATTGATGTGGCGGGCTTATCCTCTTTGGGTGCCGGGGGGCGAAGGATCAGGGTCTCGGGGCGCGCGCCGTCAAAGCCAAAGAAAGCTTCGATGTAGATAACCTGCGGATTTCCAGGAGGGGCAGGAATTGTGCGCCCGGTAATTGGATCGGTTCTTCCTGCCAGCGGGGATGCACGGTCAACTCTCTCACGGTGCTCGGCAGTCATAAATTCGAAAGAAAGAGGTGAACCGTCGGTGCGGAAAACCGAAATGCTTTCAGCTTCGCTGCCAATCGCAGCTTTACGTGCGGCCGCTGTTGGGTGGAAATCCTGCAAAAGCTCGGCAGGCATAAATACCTCAAAGCTTTCAAAATCCTCGGGGTAGACTTCCAGCGTAAGACGGACGCCGTCGTTTTCCACCCGGAAGACTGCGATATTTCTAGCGACTTCCGCTCCGCTATACGGGATGACGTCACCTTTTGCAGAGCTGCCCATTATTATGGCAGTGAACAACATCAGAAGGCATCGGATTTGGATCAACAATTTGGCCAGCGTCCTTCGCGGCGTCATCCTAGGTACAGAAGCTGTGTCAATTCCGTCTTGTGCGGCTCATTAGCGAGCCGCGCCAAAACGTGTCACTTATTCAGTTTTGATCCGGCATAGGCGGTGGCGTGTAACCGTCCCATTTACCTGCTTGGACCTTGTCCGACGGTTCTTTTTCCTTTGAACGCTGTGCATTGATGTACTCGTCGCTTACTGCGGGCGGCAACGCATAGTCATCTACGCTCGCCTCGCGTACGACAATCTGGTCTTTGGTTACGTTGATCACCTGAAGATCACGTGCCAGAGTGAGCGGTCCATCGTAAGTCGACCGTACTCCTTCCAGAATCGCCTGATAGTTTTCCGGCGAAAGCACGGAGTGATATCCCAAAGCCATACGCGGTTCGACAGCAGACATTACCTTTCCGAATGCTGCAGGCTCAGAATGGACGCGCGTGGCGACATATGTTGCTTGCGTCATGTCCCAGCCAAAGTACGGTGCCAGCGCTTCTGGTGGCAGGAAAGCCTCGTGCGATGCGATATCTGCACCTTTGGCATACTCGACATACCACTTGTTTGGATAGGTATCTCCGCCGAAAACGTATTTCAGCCCATTCCACTCAAGGGAATAACTGACTGAACCGTCGAGGCTATGGATCGCAGGCCAGGAACGAATGGTGACGCCGTTGTCTTGATAAACGATCTCGTTTTCCTGCATGTAGTCGAATTCGGTGACTTCAAGCTTGGCGCCCTCATCCGGCAACGCACCCGTACGTGTGGCAAGGTCCCACGCATAGGCTTTTGACATACCCTCTACGTAGGCTTTGGTACCAAGCTCATCTTCTGATCCCGAAGGGCCAAAGATATGAAGCGGTGTGTACCGACCTGATAACCAGCCACCAACGTGCAGCCCCATAAAGTCCCCGACATGATCAACGTGCAGGTGGCTGAAGAAAACTTTGTCAATTTTCGAAAAGTCTGGGCGCAGCGAGAACAAGTTACCCGTTGATCCGGTGCCAACGTCGAACAGAAAAACGTCACCGTTGCCCAATTCCACATAAAACGAAATTGAGACGGCAGCCTTTGTCTGGTTTGGCATCCCTGTCCCTAACGCGGTTATCCGCATCTCGTCTTCGCCGAGAATTTCAGTATTGGGAAAATAGGAAGCTGGATAAACACCATCTTCGATGGGGGCGGCCGTTCGACCCGTGGGCAACATGTTCTGCGCTGTGGCGGTTCCTGCGACCGCAATCCCCATTGCAAAAAACAAGACCGTTGCGGAATTGAGCAAGCTATTCATAGTTCCCCTTCCATTCTGAAGTATTCATTCAGCACACAAATTCGTGAGCCCCCCATTCTCCGTAGACATCTCTACGGTAGGTCCATAGACTGGTCTATGTCAATAGAGGTGTCTATGGAAGCTGAGCCAAGGATAATTGAAAAACGGGAAAAAGCGTCACGGGAAGACTGGCTTCTTGCGACGCTGGACGTTCTGAGAGAGCGTGGAATCGAAGGTGTAAAAGTTGTTGCTATTGCACGCAGGCTTGGCCTGACGAGTGGGAGTTTTTACTGGCATTTTCGAAACCTAAAGGATCTTCTCGACTCGGTTCTGCTGTTTTGGGAAGACGCTCTGACTGGACATATTATTGAAGACGCAATTCAGTTCGAGGGACCGCCAGAAGAGCGGATAAGGCACTTAATGCATCAGGTTATCCGCGAAGACGCATCCAGGCCGGATGGAGCTATCGCGGTCTGGGCAAAATCCGATGCTGACGCCGCACAATGTTATAAGCGTGCTATGAAGCGGCGATTTGAGTTTTCTGCATGGTTATTCGAAGAGCGCGGTTTTGCGCCCCTTGATGCTGAGATTCGAGGCCGGATGATGGTCATGACCCTTATGGGTGAGACAACGAACAACCTGCATCTGCAAAAAGATTGGCCAGATGTAATTGATCGGCATTGGCGAGTTTTGGTGGGTAAATAGATTCCCGCCAATTGGGTTGAACAAACGCCATTTTCTATCAGTATTTCGCGATTGCCTCCGTACTGATTGAGGTATTGATTTTGTACACATTTGCGCCACACACAAGGCCCCTGCGCGATCGCTCCGAGCCCATCGACAGGTGTTCGATTTCGAGCTGAAGGTTTTTCGTAGTACCCTTATCGAAATCAGAAGATTTTGGGGGGACTACGTGTGCGATTGAATCTGATAACAACTCTCGGTCTGGCTTTTACTTCGATATGCTCCCCAGCGGCTTCTGACAGTTCGTCAGAATCACGAAAGTTCTATTATCCGAATACCGAACCACTTGGTGAAGCGGAGATGCGCGTTGTCTCGCTGGGCACCGGGACACCCAATTTTCGACACTCCCAAGCGTCTGCATCATGGTTGGTCGAACTTGGAAACGGTGACAAGTTTCTGTTCGACGTCGGGACTGGTTCGTTAGCAAATTTGGCCGCCTTGGAAATTCCGTACACGTTTCTCGACAAAGTGTTCATCAGCCATCTGCACGTGGATCATATCGGAGACCTGGATGCGCTTTTTGTCGGCGGATGGGTTTCCAACCGGACTGTACCTTTACGGGTCTGGGGGCCAAGTGGCTTGGAACCGGAGTATGGAACCACGGCGGCAATGGACGGACTTCAAAAAATGCTGGCGTGGGACGTCGCAGGTCGTCGCGGAAACATGCCCTCGGCAGGAGGGCATTTAAAAGTGACTGAGTTCGACTATTCGAAGACGCAGGTGGTTTATGAGAACGACGGTGTGATCATACGGTCCTGGCCCGCGATACACGGCATTGACGGCTCTGTGTCATACAGCTTGGAATGGAACGGGCTTAAGTTTGTCTATTCGGGTGACACCAACCCAAACAAATGGTTCGTAGAGAACGCCAAGGAGGCTGATCTCGTCATCCACGAATGTTACCTGACGGTACAACAGTTTATTGATAAAAAGAACTATGATCCCGAACGCGCCCGTTTGGTTGCAACGGTAATTCACACGCCACCGGATGCGTGCGGCAAGTTATTCTCGACAATCGAGCCGCGACACGCGATTGCCTATCATACATTTGCCGATTTCGATATCGCCCCAGATACAATCGCGGCAATTCGAATGACCTATGACGGGCCGCTCACTTTGGCTCAGGATATGCTCGTCTGGAACATATCGACCCAGTCCGTAACCGTTCGAGAGGTAATAGGATCAGACAATCCGTTGCCAGTTGACCCCCCGACAGCCGCCGGACCTCCTGACCCAAGCGAGCGAACAGAATTGTCAGAATGGCTCAATGCAGGCCGCCTCGACCTTAGCCAGGACTAACCGGCGAGAAACAAGTCTTGCCAGATTAGGTTTGAGAGATCGGAAAAGCCAAATACTTGAGGTGAAACCCTTTTGTTGGTGCTCGGAACGATTTCGCGTTGTCCGCTCCTCGATTGCCAGACCAGATCTCGGCGAAAGATCGGTTTGTATTCAGCCAGAGTCGGCTTGATTAAACCACCGGCCTTGGGAAACCTGCCGCGCCGCCGAATGATCGCTGCCACGAATACGAAGGTTTCTTTGCCTAGGCGATAGCTGCACCGGCAAAAGGCAGCAAAGTCCGCGACATGTGAACTCGGCCTCTTGTCCTTGCCGCGGCCCGCATGAAAGGCTGGTCTACTCGCTGCGCGGCGGCACCAAATCTATCGCCCACGCGACATTTCTGCGCTGCGAGCGCACGCAGTGAGAAAACGGAATTCACAGGTTGGGCTCGCAACCGACATTCGATTATTTCACTCTGACAATTGACGAGCACTTGGCGGCCAAAGTCGGCAATGAGCTGTACAGCGGCCTAATCCACCCGCAGCTACCGGGTCACTCGGCAATGACCGACTAGGGCTCTTTTGACACCTTCGCCGCCGCTTCGATGAAGGGCCGGTTTTTGTTTGGATCAGAGATGCTTGATGTTTGGGTCAAAATTGAATTACGTAATTTTCTTGTTTCCTGAAGTTTTGACAGCCAAATAAGTCAAAGGTTCGAGACGCTCCACAATAAGGGCACATAATCGATGCGCGTTGAATTTGGTGAATTCGCACAGATCCTGACCTATGACGATCTGCCGGATGCGGTTCTTGAAACGCTACGGCGTAGTTTTACCGATACAATGGGTGTTGCCGCGATTGGCTCAACAACCCCCTTGTCTGGCATCGTCAGACGCGTCGCTCCGATGATTTTTGGTGGGGGCAGTTCTGGCGCTGTCCCGATGCTGATGGATGGGCGCACCGTCAGCCCGGTGGGTGCCGCAATGGCTGGGGCCTTCACCATTGACAGTGTTGACGCGCATGACGGCACAACCCCATGTAAGGGCCATGCCGGATCAGCGGTTTTCCCGGCATTGGTTGCAATGGCGCAGGCGCAGGCCGAAAGCGGGCGGCCCCTTGATGGTAAACGATTTGCCGAAGCGCTGGCAGTTGCCTACGAGATCTCTTATCGGGCCGGTCTCGCGCAGCACGCAACCTGCGCAGATTATCACACGTCCGGCGCCTGGACCGCTGTTGGCGTTGCTGCAGCTGGCGCAAAGATGCTTGGCGGTGACGCCGAACACATACGTCATGCGGCAGGTATCGGCGAATACCATGGCCCGCGAAGCCAGATGATGCGTTGCATCGATCATCCATCGATGGTGCGCGATGGCGTTGGCTGGGGGGCTCCAAGCGGTGTGACCGCCGCCTATCTGGCGGTGGAAGGGTTTACCGGCGCGCCTGCTTTGACCTGCGAAGGCCCCGATGCAACTGCGTTTTGGGATGATCTGGGGCAAGGATGGCGCGTGGTCGATCACACGCATTACAAAGCCTATCCGTGCTGTCGCTGGGCACACCCGTCACTGGATGCGGTAAGCGACATCATGCGCGAAAATGCGTTGCACCACAGTCAGGTTACTGCCGTTGAAATTCGTACCTTCCATTATGCAACCCGGTTGGCAGGGCACGAGCCCAAATCCCAGGATGAATTTGCATATGCCGTCGCGTTTCCTGTGGCGGCGATGATCGTGCGCGGACAAGTTGGAGTGGATGAGCTGACTACAGACACGCTGAATGATCCCGAGATCTTGCGGATCAGCCGCGCAACCACGTTGATCGATGATGATGAGATGACCCGGATCAGCACGGACAAACGCTGGGCGCAGGTGACAGTGATCCTGAACGATGGCCGCCGAATTGAAGATGCTCCGCGCACGCCACGAGGAGATGCGGATCTGCCATTAAGCGACGTTCAGATTTCGGAGAAGTTCCACTTGCTGGCCGATCCCGTATTGGGCAAAGCCCGAGCGGACGAAATCGAAAATCTCTCGGGCAGTTTTGACAGCCTTACGGAATCAGAACTGACCCATCTTTTCACCCTTTGCACCAAGCAGGTGTAATCTCATTTCTGGCCATTCAATTTAAGTCAGAGAATCAGCTCATGAACGTAGTTGAGCAGAGAAGAGAATGGAGGTTTTGAGCCAACATTTTTTGACCGATTCCGCCTGAAAGTGCTTGAAACGGACCTTCACGCCGAAGCCGCAATTGCAATTGCAATTGACTTGGGCAAGGCAGGACTTTTGGGCGAGTAAAGCCCAACGACCCGCTGGAGAATTTCGTACATGTATCCAAAGAAAGCCTTGCTGTGAAAGGGACGCATGACCGCGCCCTAAAGCCCGATTATCTGAGACTCATTGCCCTCTTCGGCATTGTGATCATCAACGTCCAGTACATCGCATTTTCTGCATTGTACGGCTTCACTGAATCCGTCGGAGAGACCTTTGGCGATGAGGTAGTCCTTTGGCTTATCAATGGGTTGGCCCTACTTAAAACCTACGGCCTGTTTTCTTTTCTGTTTGGGGTTGGACTTGGGTTTCTGATGGGTTCCGCGGAACGTCGTGCCTTGCCTTTTTGGCCACCTGTATCGCAATCGGATGATCGGCCTATTACTCTTGGGGATCGCGCATGGTTGCTTGTTTTTTTCCGGCGACATCCTTGTGATCTATTCTATCACTGGCTCTGTCCTGTACTTTTTTCGCAACTGGGCGGCGACACGACTTGCAAAAGTTGGGGCTGCTTTGCTTATTCTTCAGTTGGTCGTCGGGCTCCCTTTGCTCTTTGCTCCATCCGAAACGCCTGCTGAGATCTTCCAGTACGAGGAAGAGGCCTTTGGTGAAGGGGGCTTCTTCGATGCTGTGATTTTCAGGAGTATCGGTTTTGCGTTCACGTTACCACTTTTCCTGATCATCCAAGGAATCTCTGCACTTGGTTGGTTTTGCCTTGGTCTGGCGTCAGTGAAGTCGGGCATGATTGACGATGCTTGCCACCGGCTTTGGCAGCGTGCGCGGCGGCTGTGCTTGCTACCGGGGTTGGGTCTCAGCTTGCTGGGGGCTGGTCTATGGCAGTGGGGCCCGGCCGCGACCGGGGCAACCCTGACTATCATTGCCGCACCCATAACAACCTTGGGATACCTCGGTGTGATCGCCTCGATTTCGCGGCCACCTGGGCCGGTCATGTCGCGCGCTCTTGCCGCTGGTGGATCAAGCCTGAGTATCTACCTCGGTCAATCAATTCTGTTGTCGAGCATCTTTTCAGCATACGGGTTGGACTTGTGGAGCGAAGTAAGCCGTGCAACTGCGTCGTCCATCGCAATTCTAGTCACGATCTTGCTGATTGTGGTCCTGACTGTCTGGCGAATTTGGTTCAAATTGGGCCCGATTGAATGGCTATTGCGACGGGTCACCTATGCAGGGACGAGCTCGCATTCATGACACATTGACGGCGAACGCAGACATTCATGCATCTTGCAGCATTGGTCACTTCGGGCTCTCAACTGACCTCGGGGCAAGCGCGGCATCATGCTGGCGGACCCATCTCGCTAAGTCGAGGACGGCCCTTGCTGCCCCCGACGCTGCAGTGCAGCTTCCCCAAGCGGACGTCCGTGCACAGCGCAGCATTTCCCATAATCGGATGGTGGCTCTGCGGACAATAAAGCTGTTTCACCAATCTGTAGGACGCGCACGCATAAGCCTTCCGATCCACCATCGCTCCAAAGTGACTCACCGTCTGTTGGAGATTCAACTGGGCGGTAGAACGATTGCACTGAATGCACTTATCGATCACTCTTTCCTTCGAAACAAAGGGATGCTGTTGATGGAGAAACACAAAAAGTTAACTCTTGATCCGAACGATTGGGAGGCCAGCCGCGCACTCGCGCACAGGATGGTTGATGAGGCCGTCGACCATCTAAAACAGGTGCGAGAGCGCCCTGTTTGGAGTTCCATGCCCGACAATGTCCATGCCACCTTCCAGTCTGGTTTGCCGGACCATCCCTCGTCTCTGGAACAGGTCTACGATGAATATCAGGCGACCGTGCGTGCGTATCCCATGGGCAATATCCATCCACGTTTCTGGGGTTGGTACATGGGTGCCAGCAATTTCACTGGTGCTTTGGGTGATTTTCTCGCGGCCGTAGAAGGCAGTAATCTTGGGGGTGGCAACACAGGTGCGGCGCAGGTCGAACAGCAAGTTATTGATTGGCTGAAAGAAATTGCGGGATTTCCCAAGAATACGAGTGGGACTCTGACCAGCAGTGGGTCAATGGCAAATCTTGTGGCGCATACTGTGATCCGCAATTTTACCGCCGGGTATGATGTGCGCCAGGATGGTATTGCCGCGCTGGATAAACCACTTAGGTTTTACGCCTCTGATCAGGTCCATAGCTGTCACCAGAAGGCGTTGGAGACGCTGGGCCTTGGCGCGAAAGCCCTGGTGGAAATTGTGAGCGATAACCGCCAAAGAATGCAGCTCGACGCGCTCGAATACGCGATCAGGCAAGATCGCGCGAATGGATTGCAACCTGCTTGCGTGATTGGAACGGCTGGAACGACAAACACCGGGGCGATTGATGACCTGACCGCGATTGCCGACCTGTGTGAGCGCGAGGGCCTGTGGTTCCACGTTGACGGATGCATCGGCGGTGTATTGCGCCTTGCCCCCGAGCACGCTCATCTGGTCGCCGGGATCGAACGTGCCGGTTCCGTTTCCATTGATCCCCACAAATGGCTGCACACACCCTTTGACGCTGGTGCTGTACTGATCAAGGATCCCGAAGCGCACTTCAAGACATTCGAGATGCACGGCCCCTACCTGCAACTCCAGGACCGCGGAATGATTGCCGGGAAGTTCCTTGCAGACTACGGCCTAGACCTTAGCCGTAGCTTTCGCGCGTTGAAAATCTGGATGGCTTTCAAGGAACAAGGGGCGGCAAAGTTCGGGCGTCTCATTGCGCAAGACATAGGCTTTGCACGTTATATGGCTGAACAGGTAGAGGCGCATCCGCGTCTGGAACTTGTCGCTCCTGTAGATCTCAACATTGTTTGTTTCCGGCATCTAGCGGCAGGTGAAGATGCAACCAAAGTACTCAATACCGAAATTATGCTTCGGATTCAGGAGCGCGGGCTCGCTATGCCTTCGGACACCACGGTGCAGGGCAAACATGGGCTTCGCTGCGCGTTCAACAATCACCGCACCCAACGCAAGGACATAGACCTGTTCCTCCGCGATGTGATTCTGATCGCGGAGGAAATTCTGTCGGAACAAACCGCCTAACGCTCTCATTGAAAGCTGTTAAGCATTTGCAAACGCCGTTTGCGGGATCACAGCTGACTTCAGAGCAAGCGCGGCATCTTGCTGGCAGACCTATCTCGCATCCGTTTGGGACGGCAGATTCGTATCTGATACTACGATTTCAATTGCGATCAGAGCTTTGCGACAATCCCTTGGTGACGACGGAAGAAATCAGCGGATTATTCGGACTGCACATGGCCAAGGATTTCGCTTTGTAGCAAAAGTCCTCGAACAGGCGATTGAGAAAAACCAATGGATGGAAGCCAAGGCAGATGTTCCAGAATAACATGATGATATCAGTTACTGCATGACGGACGACGGGGTAAGCCTTGCTTTTTCCATTACAGGTTCAGGTTTTCCCATTGTCAAAGTCGCGAACTGGCTCAGCCATGTGGAATACGACTGGGAAAGCCCTATTTACGCTCTCTTTCTAAAGTTCCTTACAGAAAACAGCGCTCTGTTGCGGTAAGACGAACCTGGCAATGGTTTATCTGATTGGGGCGTATAGGTCCGCTTTAACAGCTCAGCTCCGCCGCTCACCAGTTGCATCGGTTACCCGAGCCAACTGGCGCTTGGGGGTCCCGAAACAGATTTCGGATGAATTCCTACGCCCCCCTATCTCTTTGCAATTGGGTATCTTCGAACCAATCCTGCCGTTCAAATGTCGCTGGCGTTGCGACAAAGCGGCCCGTCAAAGCCTCCGCTTGCCGCAAGAGCAAAATCTGAACGAGTTTGAGTTGGAACTGTCCGGTCCAAGAAGAACCATTCAGGGAAACCGGCCTACGCTCCTCCTGTTCCATTTTCCCTTGGAGGCAGGTTTTTTCGGCTGGGTTGCGGCTGACCCGGCAATTGTGTTGTTCCTGGCAGCCCAGAAATACAAGCGCCAGAGAACCCAACGGCGAAGATGGGGGATTCCACCGACCTGTCACGACGCTGTTTAGGCGGGGACCACAGGGTGCATCCGATCATCTTTCTCGTAAATAGGCCCAGGATACATAACCCTTTAGACTACGCGCGCGATCCAGCGATACTCGGCACCAACGGGTGCCTCCGGTTTGTTCGCAACTGTGAACCCGTAAGGCGGTTCCATTTGGAAGCCCAACGATCACATTAAAGCCTGTTCCTGGTCCAGCACGCATCTTCAGCATGTCACCCTCTTCAACACCAAAAACCTCGTATCTTCCGAGAGGGGCCGCCGCTGTAGGCTCAGTATTCATAAAGAGCCCTAGAACAAAAGCCGCTAATGGGATGAAGATTGCACGACTCATCGGGTATTCCTGCTTGTTGCCTCAAACACCATCTTAACGAGCCAATTCAGCAAGAGGAACAATCCAAAGGCATAACTTTGCGAAGCCACCCTGGACCCGAGGCCGGGTCAGCCAAAACAGCGCTTCGCAAGGGCGAAACGGGACTTTGGTCTACTGATGCTCTTCCGGCACCCAATCTTCGGCTTTGTTGTTCCATAACCTGTTGGGATTGTCTTCGTCCATTCCCCGGATATGGAGCGTCCGCGCGCACGGCACAACGAATACTACCGGCTCCTTCGTAGGGGTGAGAGGAAAATACCTCTCGGAGCACCTGCACGGCCCTTGCTTCGTCTCTGCCCAGAAAGAAAGACAGTTCCACACAGGGCACCTCGACCGCATGTGATGTCGCCGCGTTGCGCCCGCTTCCCAGTGATCTGAATTGCTGGACCCCGGGCGTGGTCCGGAATGTAACGCAATCGTAGTCAACGTACTTGAGGGTATTCTCGACCAGGACCGCGTCAACGATCTTCTGTGCGTGGGTATCCGGCACCTGGACGATGATCCGCAGACCTGTTTCGACAACAAACCTACCGTTGACGAGATTGGGTAATGTCATGGTTACAGCCACACCGCATGCGCGATGATTTGAGGTCGACAGCGGTGGTCTTGTGGTTGGCGGCAGGTGATTTCATCGATACCAACTACGTTCCAAACTGGGCATGAGCAATCTAGCAGCGGTTATTGTGACAACACCGGAAACTTTCCAACAAAACCCTTGATGAGCGAAATCCGTCGCGCAATGATGGATTCCATGAAACCGATATGCATTTCCAATCCCATGGATCGCCGCGCCACTGGCTGTGATCTTGTGATCCCGGCCTGATCGCTGGGCCAAGGCCCTCTGGCATCCTGCTGTGACCACGGAAATTTCGGAAGATTTAATGACAACTCAAACGCTGCGCCTGGCTACTGATATTGGCGGCACCTTCACCGATACGGTTCTTGTTTCCGGCGAAGATACGATCCTCGCCTCGACCAAAACCCTGACCACTCATCAAAACCCCGCCGACGGCGCCATGGAAGGCGCGATGCGCGTGATGGCGCAATCCGGGCGCGTGTTGGGTGATGTGACCGGCTTTGTTCATGGTACGACTCTTGCAACCAATGCGCTGATTGAAAGGCGCGGCGCGGTCGTGGCGACAGTCACCACCGAAGGGTTCCGCGACATTCTGGAAATCGCCTATGAGCGGCGCTATTCGCAATATGACATCAATCTGGAAAAGCCCGATCTGCTGGTGCCACGCGAACGCGCGCTGACCGTGCGCGAGCGGATGGCCGCGGATGGCCGCGTTCTGATTGAACTCGAAGATGCGGCCATCGACGCGTTGCTGGATGACATCGACGCCAGCGGGGCCGAGGCCATTGCCATCTGCCTGATGCACGCTTATGCAAACCCCGTGCATGAACGAAAACTGCGCGATGTGCTGGTCACAGAACGCCCGGAACTGACCGTCTCAATCTCGTCTGAGGTCAGCCCAGAGGCACGCGAATTCGACCGGCTGTGCACCACTGTCGCCAATGCCTATATCCAGCCGCTGATGCAGACCTATCTGGCGCGGTTCGTCGATCGGTTCGAGGCCGAAGGCGTGACCTGCCCGATCCTGATGATGACCGCAGGGGGCGGCATGTGCACTGTGCGCACCGCCGCACGGTTCCCGGTCCGGCTGGTAGAATCCGGGCCCGCCGGGGGTGCCATTCTGGCCGCCCGCATTGCCGCGCGCGCCGAACTGGATCAGGTTCTGTCCTTTGACGTCGGCGGGACCACCGCCAAGCTGTGCCTGATCGACAAGGCCCGCCCGCAAACTTCGCGCCAGTTCGAAATTGCCCGCGCGGCGCGGTTCATCAAAGGATCGGGGATGCCGGTGCGCATCCCAGTGATCGAGATGATCGAGATCGGCGCGGGGGGCGGGTCCGTCGCCGGGGTCGACCGGCTGGGCCGTCTGACCGTGGGGCCGAAATCGGCGGGGTCCGAGCCCGGCCCCGTCGCCTTTATGCGTGGCGGCACCGATCCGACCGTCACCGACAGCGACATTACGCTGGGCTATATCGTTCCTGACACCTTTGCCGAGGGGCATATCAAGCTGGACCCCGAAAATGCGAAACAGGCGCTGAGCCAGGTGATCGGGTCGCGGCTCGAATTGGACGCAGTGGGGGCGGCTGACGGGGTTAGCCGCATCGTGGATGAAAGCATGGCCAGCGCGGGGCGGATGCACGCGGTGGAATCGGGCAAGGATCTGGGCCCGCGCACGATGATCGCCTTTGGCGGCAACGGGCCGCTGCACGCCAGCCGCGTGGCACGGTCCGCCGGTGTTGGCCGCATCGTGATCCCGCCCAACCCGGGCGTTGGGTCGGCTGTGGGTTTCCTGTTCGCGCCGGTCAGCTTCGAGATCGTCCGCTCGCGCTATTCCCTGCTGGACAACATGGAGATCAACGAGGTCAACGCCCTGTTCGACGCCATGATAACCGAGGCGCAGGAGGTGGTCACACTGGGCGCGGGCGATGCCCCTACGGAAACCCTGCGCACCGCCTTCATGCGCTATAACGGTCAGGGGCACGAGATCGAGATCACCCTGCCCGACCGCCCCCTGGCGACAGGGGACATCGCCCCGCTGACCGCCGCGTTCGAGGAAGAATACCGCAAGCAATTCTCGCGCCCGGTGCCGGGGATGCAGATCGAGATCCTGAACTGGGCGGTTCGCGTCGCCACAAGCGACAGTGCCGTACCGCCCCTGCCCGAGTCGCCCGCGCTGACGACGATCACCGCATCGGACACCCGCCCGATCATCTGCGATGTGGACGGGGCCTTAAAACAGGCCGCGTTTGTGGCGCGGGATGATCTGAAAGCCGGGGATCACCTGTGTGGCCCCGCGCTGATCCACGAGCCGCAAACCACAACGCTGGTTTCGGCCGATTTCTCGGCCCATGTGGATGCAATAGGAAACCTCGTCCTGGTTCAGGACCAGAAAGGAGGCGCATGATGACGACTGCCGATCTTTCTCCCGCCCGCCTTCAAGTGATGTGGAACCGCCTGCTGGCCGTGGTCGAGGAACAGGGCCAGACCCTGATCCGTGCCGCCTTTTCCCCCATCGTGCGTGAATGCGGCGATATCTCGGCCGGGATCTTCGACGTGAACGGCCGGATGCTGGCACAGGCCGTGACCGGAACGCCGGGCCATATCAACACCATGGCCGAGGCGGTACAGCACCTGCGCGAAGCCTTCCCGGTTCAGACCATGAAACCGGGCGACATCTATATGACCAACGATCCGTGGCTGGCCTCGGGGCATCTGAACGACTTCCTGCTGATGATGCCTGCGTTCAAGGATGGCAGGGTGGTGGGCTTCACCTCCTGCACCTCGCATCTGGTCGATCTGGGTGGTCTGGGCATGGGACCTGAAGGGTCCGACATCTATGACGAGGGGCTGCTGATCCCGCCCTGCAAACTGGTCGAGGAAGGCACCCCCAACGCGCTGCTGCTGGACATCATCCGCGCCAACAGCCGCGAGCCCATCGCCAACGAAGGCGACATCTATGCCCTGATCGCCTGCTGCGAGGCCGGGGTGAGCCGGCTGGTGGCGATGATGGACGAATTCGGCCTGAACGATCTGGAAGCGCTGGGGTCCTACATCATCGACACCTCGCGCCGCGGCACGCATGAGGCCATCGCCGAAGTGCCCGAAGGCGTCTACAGGAACGTTCTGAAGATGGACGGCTATGAGAACGAGCTGGAGTTGCATGCCACCCTGACCGTCACCAAGTCGGGGATGCATGTGGATTTCACCGGTACCTCGGGCTGTTCACGCAAGGGCATCAACGTGCCGCTGAACTATGCCACGGCCTATACCGTCTTCGCGCTACGCTGCATTGTAGGCTCGGACATCCCCAACAATGCCGGATCGCTGGAGCCGTTCACAGTGGACGGCCCCAAAGGCTGTATCTTGAACGCGCAGCGCCCGGCGCCGGTCGCGATGCGGCACACGCTGGGTCAGGTCACACCCGATCTGGTGCTGGGCTGCCTGCATCAGGCCCTGCCCGATCAGGTCCCGGCTGAAGGCGCAAGCTGCATGTTCGACCTGCCGATGCGACACGCGCCCGAGGTGGCCCGTGACGGCGGGCGGCAATTCGCGGTTGAACCTGTGCACAATGGCGGCACCGGCGCGCGGCCTCATGCGGATGGGTTGTCGGCCACCGCCTACCCTTCGGGTGTGTTCGGCAGTCAGGTCGAGATTACCGAAAGCGTCGCGCCCGTCACCATCTGGCGGCGCGAACTGCGCCCGGATTCCGGCGGTGCGGGCAAATATCGCGGCGGGCTGGGACAACGGATCGAGATGACCTCGTCCAACGATGCGCCCTTCATTGTCTTCCTGTCGGTCGAACGCCTGAAATTCCCCGCTCTTGGCCGCATGGGTGGCGAACCCGGCGCGCCCGGGCGCATCCGTTTGCGTGATGGAGATAGCGACATTCCGGGCAAGGGCGAGCTGCGGGTCGAAGGGGGTGATTACCTGATCTTCGACACCCCCGGCGGCGGCGGGTTCGGCAATCCAGCGGATCGCGATCCCGATGCGCTGTCGCTGGATATGAAACGCGGCCTGGTCAGCGCCGCTGGCGCCAAAATATACGGGGGTGACGCATGATCCGTCCGGTACCTTCCGTCGGGGCCATGGCCGCTTATGCGCTGGCTGATCTGGGCGGCGCGCAGACCGTTTCGCTGGCGCAAAACGAAAGCGCCTTTCCCGCCAGCCCGGCTGCTGTGGCTGCGGGACAAGCGGCGATGTCTGATCTGACACTCTATCCCGATCCAGAATGGCCCGAGTTGCGGACCGCGATTGCTGCGGCGCACGGGCTGGACCCTGCCCGTATTTTGTGCGGGGCCGGGTCGATGGAGCTGATCGGCTGTCTGATCCGCGCCTTTGCCGGTTCGGGTGATCAGGTGCTTGGGACACAATACGGCTATGCCTTTGTCGCCTCGGCCACGGCGCAGGCGCAGGCTGAATACACCGTCGCGTCCGAGGTCGATCTGACCGTTTCGATCGATGCGCTTCTGGCCGCTGTCACGCCCAAGACCCGCATCGTCTTTGTCTGCAACCCGGGCAATCCCACCGGCACGCTGATCGCGAATTCCGAGATCACCCGCCTGCGCGCCGCCCTGCCCCGCGATGTGCTGCTGGTGGTAGATCAGGCGTATGCCGAGTTTGCCGACCCCACCAACGACCCCGCCGAAATCTTCGCGCTGGCGGATCAGGGGGATACGGTGATCACGCGCACTTTCTCGAAAGCCTACGGGCTGGCCGGGGCGCGGGCCGGATGGGGGTATTTCCCTGGCCGGCTCGCAGGCGAGATACGCAAACTACTGAACCCAAACAATATCTCGATCGCCGCGCAGGCGGCAGCAGCAGCAGCGATGCGCGATCAGGTTCATATGCGTGATGTGGTGGTGCAGACGGCGGCGATCCGGGACCGGTTTGCGCAGAACTGCCGTGATCTGGGCCTGACAGTGCCCGAAAGCCACACCAATTTCGTGCTGATCCGCTTTGCCTCGGCCGCGCAGGCGCAGGCGGCAGATGTGGCGCTGCGGGCTGAACATCTGCTGATGCGCGGCATGGGCGGCTATGGCTTGTCCGATTGTCTGCGTGCCACCATCTGCCCCCCCGACGTGATGGACAGGGCGCACAACGTGCTGAAAGGAGTGTTGACATGACCGAGACACGCACCGCAGCCAGGATCGGTGTTCTGGTGCCGTTCACCAACACCAATCTGGAACCGGATATGGAGATGCTGCGCCCGCCAAACACCACCGTTCATTTCCAGCGCATGGGCGGCTATGACGTGGACGAGATTCCGGGCGCGAACCAGATGGCTGGTCTGGGCGCCTCGGATATCAGTCACGACCTGCGCATGATATCTGGGGTGCGACCGGACGTGGTGCTGTATGGTTGCACCTCGGCCACCTTGACCCATGGTCCGTCTTTCGACGCCGATCTGGCGCGGCAGATTGAATCCGGTTCCGGGGCACGGTCCCTGACCGCCGCCGGTTCACTGATCGCCGCCATCAAGGCGCTGGAGGTCACGAAGGTCGGATTTTCTTCTCCCTATCTGGGTGAGATCAATGCTCAGGCCATAGCGTTCATGGCTGAAAACGGTTTCGAAACCGTACACTGCGCCGATGTCGGCCGCGAACTGGGCAATTACGGTCAGGGAGAGCTGACACCCGACGAAGTTTTTGACCTGGCCTGTCAGGCTGACCACACCGACGCGCAGGTCATCGTTCTCAGTTGCACCGACATGCGCTCGGTCGAGGCCATCGAGCGGATCGAAACGGCGTTGGAAAAACCGGTCGTCACCTCGAACCAAGCGATGATATTCTGCCTGATGCAGGCCCTGAACCTGCCACGCCACGACGCACTGCCGGGCCGTCTGTTCGACAAACTGTAACAACACCGGAGCGAAGCGAATTGCCCCGCTTTCTTAGAATCTGTACCCATTTTTTTGGCTGCCACGATCTCAGCAGCGTGTTTCAAGCCACTGAGTTTCAGTTGGTGCAAACGAGCCATTTGTTCTGGCTGACTGAAAAGCAGATGGAACGTCTTCAGCCTTCCATCGGCTGATTGGCACCCGTCTGAATCACAGTGCTATGGCGAACACCGTTGTTCTTGGAGAAATTGCACTCAGCCAAGTTCGACCCGCCAGTCATGGCGGGTGAACCCTATGACCCATTCGCAAGTGGCAGCGTTGAACACCCCGTCCACCTCGCAACCGAAGATGTGTGACCTTATTCGACAATCAGCGGCGGCTGCATGGGCGGACCGGGTTCAAAGCGGAAACATCTGCGCGCGCAGTCCTGACGTCTTCCGTTGATCTGGATGACTTTCACACCAGCCTACGCCTGCTTCAACGAGATCTAGATCCAGGTGCCATACATATGGTGCTGCAGCAAGGGATGGCGGGATGAACGGGCCACTCAAGGTGCTCGGCCTTGGCGGTGACCACATTGGCCCCGAGGTCGTGGACAGCGGGTTGCAGGTGTTGCGTCAGGTTGCCCGACAATTCGACGTGGCGGTCGACATTGAGGAGGATCTTCTTGGAACCGCGTCGTGGGACGCGCATGGCAATGCACCTAACATTTCCGGGCAGGGGATCGCCAACCCACTAGGCGCGATCCTGTCGGTGGCGATGATGTTCGAGCATGGCTTAGGTCGGCCCGAGGCTGCTGATGCCATAGAGCGGGCTGTGGACAACTTTCTGAACGCAGGGTTGCTGCCACCGGACCTTGGGGGATCGGCCGATACGACGACTGTTACGCAAGCAGTCTTGCGCAACCTGAGGACCGACGAACCATGATTGGAACGGCGCATCTGGCCACCTTCATCGGTCCGGGAGCAGACAGATCCTGTCCAATCCCTGATTTCGTTGCGGCGATAGAAAGTTGTGCGGCCATACAATGCACGAAATGCTCAAACTGATAGTGACATTCGACAGCCGCGCAATTGCCCTACCCTTCGCCAATGCTCTTGGTAATCTGACGGCCTCGAAAAACATCCGATTCCCTATAAGCTTCAATTCAGCCGTTAGAGGCCACGCTTTCGTTGTGCATCCCTGACAAGAGCCGCGAGGCGGTAGAACCCGTGCGCCATTTTTGTGAACGGTGTCAGAACGAAAAACGTCAAAACAGATCCCAAGTGGATGGCTAATAGGGCTGGCATCAACGGCGTCGCGCCGAAGGCATAGAGAACAAGCCCGCTCAGCCCAACAAAACCAAGCAGCAATATAAAACCGATGTCTCCACTCCAGGCGGATTTGTCCCCAAGGTCTGTGTCCGATTTCTGTTTCAGCATAACCATGGCTCCGCATCCTACGGTCAACAGAATGCCGCCTGAAACCCCAAACAGTTTCGGCAGGGACCAAAACCCGTATGGTGCTTGCAAACCAAAGCCATAGTGCAGAATGGTCGCGACGGAAGTAGAGGCGAAACACAACAGGAAACCGTACATGATGGCCTGGTGGATGTGCCGCCGGGCCTGACTGAACCTGTCTTCATCCTCAAAGTTGCAGCCCTCTCCATGGCCTGCAGCCAGGTCCCTCATCGTTGCGGCGCGTTCAACAGCCACCTTAAGGTCTGCCAACTGAACGGGCGTTCCGCCAACCGCGTTCCAATAGCGCCTGAGGCCAATAGCGATACTGAAAAGCGGCAACAGGAAAGCGGGCGCAAAAATCGCGACCATCGCATTGTGGGACAGGACGGCGTAGAAACCTTCTCCTCCGCTGGATCCAATCGCGCGGATTGCCCAGAACAACGCGGCAAATCCAACCACAAGCGCCATGGCTATGGCCCCGCCATGGGTGTGAAACCGGCGCGCTAACGGCTGCGGCCAGGCGAAGCTTTCCCAACTGTCCCGCCGAACTTCGGCCAGTGCTTTGGGCAGGTTCAAATCGAACTCATGCGGTGCCGTGTACTGGCAGGCATAGTAACACCCGCGGCAGTTGTGGCAGAGATTGGCCAATTGCGTGATGTCACCATCTGAGAATGCGCGCTCCGAATGCAGCGAAGGGAAGACTGAGCAATAGCCTTCGCAATACCGGCATGCATTGCAGATCTCGGCCTGACGGCGGGCTTCCTGTATCAGATCAATTTGCATAAGCAGCGGCCTCACGTCCTGCGACGCGCCCAAAAACGGTTCCGATGGTCATGCCAAAACCGGCCAGATAACCCTGCCCCAGAATGGACCCGGCCATGGTTTCCCCTGCCGCCCAAAGGTTTTTGATCTTGCCGTCAGATGTTGAGCATTGCGCGTTGTCGTCAACTTTCAACCCCAGATAAGTGAAGGTCACGCCGGTGCGCAGCGAATAACCGTAAAAGGGCGGCTCATTAATCGGCCGGGCCCAGTTGGTCTTGGGCGGGCTCAATCCGGCGGTTGCGACCCCATCCAACTCAGTTGGATGAAACCCGGTGGTGTCACCGCAGGCCGCATTGAACTCGCTGACCGTTGCGGTCAGCTTGTCGGCAGGCAGTCCCATCATCTCTGCCAGTTCCTCCAACGTGTCCGCCTTGAGCGGCGGGAAAACGGATGGCATGAATAGGTTTAGCGACGTCGCATCAATGATCACATAGCCCACCTGATCCGGCTGTGCCGCCACCAGGCGGCCCCAGATCGCGTATCGCTTTGGCCAGACGTCCTCTCCCTCGTCATAAAATCGCTCTGCGTCTTTGTTCACGACGATAGAAAACGGCACGCAGTCCAGGCGGGTGACGATGCCGCCGTCGAATTTCGGCGCGCGTCCATCAATGGCCACGGCGTGGCACTGCGTGGGATCCCCAATGCTCTCAACGCCCTGTTTAAGAAGATCGGCCAGGACAACGCCCCGATTATACGGCGTGCCTCGGATCAGAAAGTTCTGCGCCGCAGGCCCCCAAGCGCGGGTAAGCCAGTCCGTGTCCCCCTGAAATCCGCCCGAGGCAACGATGACGGACTTTGGCGCTATGCGATGAGAGCGTCCTTCGTAGGTGTAGTCCACCCATTCAACTTGATCGCCATTTAACTCCAAATGCGTCACTGCGGCCTCATACAGCACGTCAACGCCTAGACCAGCCGCTGTCCTGTAAAACGCGTTCACCAGAGACTTGCCGCCGCCCATAAAGAAGGCATTTGTACGTGCCAAAGAAAGTGTCCCGGACAGGGACGGTTGAAAGCGAACCCCGCGCTCTTCCATCCACGGCAGGCATTCCTCTGACGTTCGTATGGCCAGTCGGGCCAGATGTTCGTCCGTTTTGCCATCAGTGACTTTCAAAAGGTCCGATAGATATTCATCTTCGCTGTAGGCGTCGACCAAGGGACCCAAAGGGCCCTGATGCATACAACGAAAGTTGCGTGTGTGGCGCGAGTTCCCCCCGCGATAGGGTTTTGGGGCTGTTTCAAGGATCAAAACACGGGCACCGGCCTCGGCTGCCGTCATCGCCGCACACAGAGCCGCGTTTCCTCCGCCAATCACGGCAATATCGTAAACTTCCGTTTGGGTTGCCATGTTCTGCCTGCCTACTGATTTTCGTCGATTGAGCGGTCGCGTTCCTGCAACGCACGAATCCGCATCCGTTGCGCAGCCTGAATATGCGCGCGCATTTCCGCTTCAGCCGCAGCACCATCGCGGGCTTTCAGCGCAACCATGATGTGTCGATGCTCAGCCACCGCCGCTTCGGATCGCTCGCTGTCCAACAATTGCGAAGGCCCTAAGATCAGCAACGCCTTTTGCAGAGACAGCATAGACTTGGCCAAAAACCGGTTTTTGGCGGCATCCAGGAGCGTTGCATGGAAAATCCTGTTGATCTGAGCCGCGTCGGGACCAGTGCCTGCCTCGGCAAGCCGGTCATTCAATATGTCCAACTCATCCAGTTCTATGTCTGACGCCGCACGTGCTGCCAGCCGGGCCGCAGTGCCCTCAAGCACCGCGCGCATTTCATACAGCTCCATTACCTCGGCGTAATCTAGACTGCGTACAGTCGCGCCCTGCCGCGGAACATGCGTGACCAGCCCGTCCGCTTCCAACTGTCGGATCGCTTCGCGCACAGGGGTCCGGCTGACACCCAGCCGCTGGGACAGTTCAATCTCACGCAGGCGATCGCCGGGCAGAAGCGTGCCATCGCGAACCTCGTCCAGAAGGCGTTGGTACGCAGAATTGCCTTGTGGGCCGGGCTGTATGGCGGCGTCTTGAATTGTCATCACAGGCTCTCTTGCTCTCTTGCGTCCTATTGCATACATTTGGATACATACTGAGTCAACGACGTCGGAACCTGCATCTTGCCTTCCCTCACGAACGCACCCTCTCTCATGGCCAAACGGGCCGTGACGTTCAGCCTGGCGGTTCTGGGCACGGGGGTGTTCTGGGCGCTGAACCTACCGCTGCCCTTCTTGTTCGGCCCGATGAGCGCATGCCTAATTGCGGCTCTGGCGCATGCCCCGATGGCGGGGTTCGGGCAGATTTCGGTAGCCGCGCGTACCATACTGGGCGTCGCAGTGGGGGCGTCGATTACACCCGCCCTATTTGCCCAGCTGCCAAAGATGGCCGCATCGATTCTGTTGGTCCCCTTCTTCATTCTGCTAATCGCACTGGTTGGCGTTCCGTTTTTCCGCAAGGTTTGGGGTTTCGACGCGAAAACCGCGTTCTACGCGGCAATGCCCGGCGGTCTTCAGGACATGATCATTTTCGGCACTGAGGCCGGCGCCAACCCGCGCACTCTGTCGCTGATACATGGAACACGCGTTCTGATCATCGTCACCCTCGCCCCAATAATCCTGACGGCGTTGTATGATGCAAATCTGACCAACCCGATCGGTCAGCCCGCCCGCGATCTTCCGATGCATGAATTGGCGCTGATGGTGATGGCAGCACTGGTCGGCTGGAAAGGGGGCGAACGCATTGGCCTGTTCGGCGCGTCCATACTGGGGCCCATGATCCTGACTGCTGCGCTTTCATTGGGAGATTTCATCCACTCCCGTCCCCCGCGCGAGGCCGTGCTGGCCGCTCAATTCTTCATTGGATGCGGAATTGGTGTGCAGTTTGTTGGCGTAACCTGGACTGAATTGCGCCGCGTTGTGGCAGCGGGTGTTTCGTATGTTGTCGTGCTTGCGATTCTGGCAGCGGCATTCACCGCCATAGTCACAAGCTTAGGACTGGGGCACCCCGTCGAAGCATTTCTGGCCTTTGCCCCCGGTGGTCAGGCCGAGATGACGATTCTGGCCATCGTATCGGGTGCTGATCTGGGCTTTGTAATCACCCACCATCTGACACGGATTGTGCTGGTCATCATCGGCGCACCCATTGCCGCCAACCTCATTTTGCGATGGACACGGTCCCGAGAGTGATCACACGAAATACATCATCAATCCGAGATTTGCGCCACGACGTCCGCGAGGACCTGTCTTGCGCAAATATGAAGCAACGGCTAAATGACGCCGCTTTTTAGTATCGCGTTTGCGGTTTCTTGCTCAAAATAGTGTGTGCAAACTTGGCAATGCTGAACTAGCTTTCTAAATGCGGCGATGCTTCCCTAAATGATGTGGATTGATAACAGTGAAACCTGAACACCGCTTAACTGCGCCCCCCCGTCACGAACTGCGCAACGTGCGGAATCAAGGCGTCGCCTTTCTGGCGCTGGCGTTCTTGTTCAGCATCTTCGTCAATCTGCTGATGCTGACCGGTCCCTTGTTCATGCTGCAGGTATATGACCGGGTTCTGGCTTCGCGCGCGGTGGAAACTCTGACTGCTTTGTTCTTGCTGGTCGCTCTGCTTTACGCGTTGATGGCCATGCTCGATTTTGCGCGAGGACGTATCGTTGCCCGATTTGGCGCGCGGTTTCAGTCCCAACTGGATGAACGGGTTTTTGAGGCCACGATGCGCCGCTCGCTTGTTCCGCAGGTCCGCTCGGCCCCGGCAACGGCTTTGCGTGATCTGGAGTCCATCCGAAACCTGTGCTCATCACCGGTTCTGCTGGCCGTCATGGACATACCATGGACGCCGGTCTTCTTAGGCGCGATTTTCCTGTTTCACCCTCTTTTGGGATGGTTGGCAGTGGCCAGTGGGGTTCTGCTTGTGGCAATTGCGCTGCTTAATCAGGCGATGACCAGCCGAAAAGTGGCCGAAGCCCAATCCGCTAGCGCGCGGGCCAACGCTTTTTCTGAACACGCCAGACAAGCGGCTGAGGTTGTACGGTCGCAGGGTATGCAAGCGGACGTGACCAAACGATGGCTGAACCAGCGTTCGGACGCTTTACGTCAGTCCATTGCCGCAAGCGATTGGACCGGTAGCTTTACGTCGCTGACCAAGTCGTTACGGCTGTTTTTTCAATCTGCCATGCTGGCCCTGGGCGCTTGGTTAGTTTTGCAAAACGAAATGACACCTGGCGCGATGATTGCAGGCTCAATCCTTTTGGGTCGCGCCCTTGCGCCCGTCGAACAGGCCGTTGGGCAATGGAGCCTCGTTGAACGTGCCAGAACGGCCTGGGTGTCGCTGAACCGGTTCCTCGACCTGATGCCACCGGAAGAAGAACGGATTCGCCTGCCTGTGCCCAAGGCGCAATTGGAAGCCAAATCTCTGACCGTGATTCCCCCTGGTACGTCGACACCGACGCTTCGAGGCGTAAACCTGAAGCTCGAGCCCGGCAAAGCACTGGGCGTCATCGGCAAAAGCGGGTCGGGAAAGACGACATTGGCCAAAGCGTTGCTGGGGCTATGGCGCCCCGCCGCAGGCGAGATCAGGCTGGGTGGCGCCACGTTGGATCAGTACGACCCCAATGATCTGGGTAGCCATATAGGTTATCTGCCGCAACAGGTGACACTGTTCAACGGAACCGTCGCTGAAAACATCGCCCGTATGTCTGAAAAGCCGGACTCCGAAGCCGTTGTGGCGGCGGCCAAGAAAGCCAACGCTCATGAATTGATCCTGTCACTGGAAAAGGGCTACGGCACGTTCCTTGAAGGCAATGACAGTCAACTATCCGGGGGTCAGAAACAGAGGATCGCTCTGGCCCGCGCCCTCTATGGCAACCCAGTTCTTCTGATATTGGACGAACCTAACTCTGCCTTGGACGCCGACGGCACAGAGGCGTTGAACGCGGCTGTAAGAGGTCTGAAGGAAGCGGGCAAATCCACGATCATCATGACGCACCGTCCACAGGCCATCTCGGAATGTGACGATCTGGCCGTGGTCGAAAAAGGACAGGTTGTGAGATTCGGCAGCCGGGACGAAGTCCTGGGCGCAATGGTCCAGAACGCAGGCGCGATTAAGCGCAAGCTCAGCCCTGTAGGTGAATAATGGCGAAGAAATCTACACAGAAACCAGCTCAGATCTGGAGCATGAAGATTCCTGCGCTGGTCGGGTTTGCAGCCCTTGTCATTCTGGTCGGCGGATTGGGCATCTGGTCTGTCAAAACGCGTTTGGCCGGAGCCATCGTGTCTTCGGGTGTGATCGAAGTGCAAAGCAATCGCCAGGTTGTGGAACATCTCGATGGTGGCGTGGTCGGCGAGATTTTCGTGCGCGACGGGGATGTTGTGTCATCGGGCGACATGCTGTTGCGTCTGGACGATACTTTCCTGTCCTCCGAACAGACGATTGTCGAGGCACAGCTTTTCGAACTGCTGGTGCGACGCGCTCGGCTGGAGGCGGAAAGGGATGGCCTGACATCCGCTGAGCTGGCCACACGGTTGAGTGAGGTTCAGACTGAGTATGAAATTGATGCCGACCTGATTTCAGGCCAACTGAACCTGTTCGAGGCCCGGCTTGAGACGCTGACCAGACAAGATGAACAGCTGCGCAAACAGTTGGTTCAGATCGAAAGCGAAATCGAAGGCACTCAGGCCCAGTTGGTCTCGCTGCGTCGTCAGGTCGAGTTGATTGAGGATGAACTGGAAGATCAGCAAAGCTTGTTGAAACGAGGTCTGACGCAAACCAGCCGGGTGCTTGCCCTACAACGGGAAGAGGCCAGCCTGACCGGTGAGATTGGCCGATTGGAAGCTGCTGTTGCGCGCCTGAAAGGGCAGATCGCGTCTACCGAGATTCAGATCGTCGAACTGACCGCAACCCGGAGAGAAGAAGCCATCACCACCTTGCGAGATGTACAGGCACAGATCGCGGAACTATCCGAACGCAGACTGTCTTTGACCGAACGCCTGACTCGCCTGGACATTCGATCACCAGTCAGTGGCACCGTGTACGGAAGTCAGGTGTTCGCCTTGCAGTCGGTCGTGCAACCGGGTGAACCGATGATGTATGTCGTTCCTCAGGACACGCCGTTGCTGGTTGCCGCACGTGTGGATGCGATCAATGTGGATCAATTGCATGTTGGTCAGCCGGTGGCCCTGCGCTTTCCCGCGTTCAATCAGCGCGAAACACCCGAGTTGGACGGGCAGGTCAACAATGTCTCGGCGGACACGTTCACCGACGAACAGTCCGGTTTAACCTTCTACCGTGCTGAAGTTGCCCTGAATGATGGGCAGTTGGAACGTCTCAATGGGCAGGAGCTTTTGCCCGGTATGCCGGTAGAGACGCTGATCAAAACTGACGAGCGCACGCCGTTGTCTTATCTGGTCAAACCGATGGCGGATTACTTCAATCGCGCTTTCCGAGAGTAAAGCCGGCGCGGTTATCTCTGGATCACCGCGCTTTCCCATTCCGTCAGAAACCGGCGGCGCTTCAACCTGTCCAGAAAGGTCAGCAGGGCCGGGTCGAGCCCAATCGCTTCCCGCTCCGCCCCTGCGTCGTAGAGCGCCAGCGGCGGAAGAGAAAAAACGCTTCCTGCAGGGCTTGAAACAAGATGCTGCACAAAGGTCGCCGCAGCATCAGGTTCTGGGGTGCCGTCCAGCACCAATGCCGTGCGCATCATGGTGGTCTGAAAATCAGATGGCAGGATGACCTCTAGCACGTCCTTGCCGCCAGCCCGGGCGGAGGCATAACTGCCTAAAACGTTGTACGCTACGGCGATCTCTCCGTTGACAAGATCGTCAATCATGTCGGCCGAGCAGCAGTACAGGCGAACATTCAACCCGCCCATGACCTCCATCAGACGCCAATAGGTTTCGGATGCGCGGGCATCCTGGGTGGCAAAAAGATAGCCCAGACCGGATTGCCGAATGTCATATGTCCCCACGCGCCCCAAGAATTCGTCCGGGCGCGCGCGCAGCATTTCAATAAGCTGCTGGCGAGTTTCGGGCATGGGGCCACCTTCAAAAGCGGCACGGTTGACCACAATTGTCGCGGGCTCGAACGTAAACGCAAACAAACTTTGGTGCCATTGCGCCCAAGACGGCAGCCTGACGTCATCAATTACCCGCCCAAAACCGTCATTTGCCAATTTTAGTTGCAGGTCCATTGCACTGGAAATGACGATATCAAAGTCGGCGGGCGCACTGCGAACGATCCGGTCGATGTCTGCTGTGCCCGTCACCATGTAATCTACCGAGATACCCGGGTTCTCCTCAAGAAACGCGGCAATCAGCGGCGCGAAAAGGAATGTATCCGTGCTTGAGATCACCCGCAGGCGGGTCTGACCTGCCTCAGCATTAAACACCTGTCTGTCTTCCCAGGCTTGTGCCAATACAACTGTTGGAAAGAAAAACAAAATCAGAGCGATAATGTAACGCATGCGCCGCCCCCTTGTCGGTTCTCTAGTTCCAGCGTGCCGCCATGGGCAGTTGCGACGTCCTGCACGATGGTCAGACCCAAGCCGGACCCGATGGTGCCGCTTGCGTTTTTTCCACGCTCGAAGCGGCGTGTCAGCGTATGGATTTCGTTTGGCGGGAACCCGGGTCCGCGGTCTTTGACACGGATCTGCTTAGTCGGGGCAGACGTTACCTCAATGCGGACAGAACTGTCAGAAGGTGCATATTTGAGTGCATTATCGATCATGTTACGCACCGCGTTCTGGATGAGAATAGGATCCCCGGAATAAAGAACCTCCGCATCGCCATCCAAGGATAGGGACAAGTCCTTCATTTCGGCAATCGGTGTCAAACGCTGCACCAAGTCTCGAACCAGAGCGACAAGGTCGATCTCTTCCCGCTCCAGGTGATCCGCGCGGAACGTGATCATCGCATGATCCAGCAACTGCCCCGCCGCCCGCGAGCTTTCGTCAATGGCCCGTACCATCGATCGCAACGCTTCGCGATTCTCTTCCTTCTCAACCCTTTGCAACGTTGTGTCAGCATAAGATCTGACTGTTGCCAGCGGGGTCCGCACGCGGTGCGCCGCCTCGGCGATGAAGTCTTCGGATTGGCTCAGAGACTGATCGAGCCGACCCATCAAAAAGTTCAGCGAGGCGACCAATGGTGCCATTTCGCGGGGCACGGGTTTTTTGAAGGGGCTCAGATCTTGCGGGCCCCGGCGGGTGACAGAGGTCGTCAGCCTGTTCAACTGCCCAATGGTCGAAGACGTCGCCCAAAAGGACAAGGCGGCGGCAAGGGCAAAGAACCCGATCCCAAGAACTGCCGCGTTGCGTGAGATCTGGTCCAGAGTTTCCGCCAGCGCATCTTGTGTTTGCCCCAGCACAATTTCGACTACGGTTTGTTTGTCCAATCCAACCAGCGTTCGGTTGGCATTGACCTGTCGGATGGTCTCACCTCGGACGTAGTTGGATTGAAAGCGCCACCGGCTGTCACTTTGCCCTGACGATGGCGACAGGTCTTCGTATCCAGACAGAAATTCCCCATCCTGATAAATCGCGTAAAAGACCCGGTCGTCTGACGGGGTGCTCAGCATTGCAAAGGCGGCGTATGGAATATCAACCTCAAGCTCACCCTCACGTAAGGCCGCTGCATCCAGAATAGAGGTCACGGAAGCGCCCAGAATATTGTCCTGCCCCTGTTGCGCGACCTGCGCGGCATAATTTCGGACCGCTACAAACAGAAGAAAGGCAAGTAGAGCAGCACCCCCGATGAGGGTTAGAACCAATCTGTTCCGCAGCGATCCTGACACATTGGGATCAAGAGGCATGATCCAGCCTGTATCCCAGTCCGCGAAGTGTTGTGATCTTCAAGTCAGACGGCTCCAGATGCTTGCGCAAGCGACCCACATAGACCTCAATCGCATTATCCGAGACCGTGTCGTCGTAAGAAAACAGCCGGTCTGTTAGCTTTTGCTTTGAAAAAACCTGTCCAGGTGCATTGATGAACAGTTCGAGCAGGCGCAGTTCACGGTTACGCAGGGAAAAGGTCTGATCCCCTACGGTCAGGTGGCCCGCCAGCGGGTCGAAGACGATGCCGCCGACCTCGATCTTCGTCGTCGTATTCCCGGATTTGCGGCGTAGTACGGCGCGACAGCGGGCCTCGAGTTCTGCGTGATCGAAAGGTTTGGTGACATAGTCGTCTGCCCCCAGATCCAGCGAACCGATTCGATCCGATACCTGACTGCGGGCCGTCAGCACAATGACGGGCGTGTCCCGATTGCCTGCGCGATGGCGTTTCAGAAAGTCGCGCCCATCCCCGTCGGGCAGCATGATGTCCAGCAGGATCAGGTCATAATCCTGAGTTTCCACAAAGCCGGTTGCATCGTCCAAATTTGCTGCGTGATCAATCACATGCCCGTCTAACCTCATGCGCGAACAAATCGCGCGTGCAAGGTCGTGACTGTCTTCAACTAGCAAGAACTTCATGAGGCTTTGGCACTATTTTTGCACGTGACAGGTTGATGTCAGGTTGATGTGTTTTTGTTCTGTCAATCTGAGCCGCGACGCGGCCGGTTGTCAAATGGGAGGACATCATGACGACATTCACACTGGGCCGCCGCGCCCTGATCGCAGCTGTGGCCGCAATCGGCCTAACGGGGCCGGCTCTGGCCGATGATCATCAGGTTGTGGACAGCATTCACTTTCTGATCCCCGGCGGTGCAGGCGGCGGCTGGGACGGTACTGCACGTGGTACTGGCGAAGCGCTGACAAACGCGGGTCTTGTGGGCACTGCGTCCTACGAAAACATGTCAGGTGGTGGTGGTGGCAAAGCCATTGGTTACCTGATCGAAAACGCTGACAGCAATCATGGTACGCTGATGGTGAACTCCACGCCGATCGTGATCCGTTCCCTGACCGGCGTATTCCCACATAACTTCCGCGACTTGACGCTGGTCTCGGGCACCATTGGTGATTATGCCGCGATCGTTGTGGGCAAAGACAGCCCCATCAACTCGATGGATGATCTGCTTGCCGCCTTTGACGCCGACCCGGGCGGAACAGCGATTGGCGGCGGCTCGGTGCCCGGCGGTATGGACCACTTGGTGGCCGCGATGGTGATGGAAGCGGCAGGCAAAGATGCGCTCGGCGTGAAATACATCCCCTATGACGCGGGCGGCAAAGCCATGGCAGCCCTGCTGTCGGGTGAGATTGCGGGGCTATCCACCGGTTTCTCGGAAGCGGTTGATCTGGCAAACGCGGGCGAAGTCAAAATCATCGGCGTGACGTCGGAAGAACGTGTTGATGCGGCTCCTGATGCCATGACCATGAAGGAACAGGGCATCGACACAACCTTCGTGAACTGGCGTGGTTTCTTTGCAGCCCCGGGTCTGCCCGAAGACAAGCTGGCCGCCTACCAGGCCGCGATTGCCAAGATGTACGACACTCCTGAATGGGAAGAGGTTCGCGCACGTAACGGTTGGGTGAACATCCACAATTCAGGCGACGACTTCCAGTCATTCCTGGAGCAGCAGGAACAGCAGATCGGCGATCTGATGAAAAAACTGGGCTTCCTTTAAAATCACGACGGGCAGAGCGGGTACCCGCTCTGCCATCCCCAACAACAAGAAAAAAGGAGGGGGTCTCATGGCGCTGGATCGCTGGATCGCGCTCGTTCTTCTGGGTGTGTGTTTAACATATGGCTACGCCGCTTGGTTCACGATGGACGGCAGCCTTCCCCCTTTCATGCAGAGAAACCCCATCTGGCCCAGTACTTTCCCAAAAGTGCTGTCGATTCTGGGAATCATCACCACCACGATCATTCTGCTGGGTTTCGAAAAGGCTGAACCCAAAGAAGCCGATATCGATTATCGGCGGTTGGGTGATTACCATCTTGACCAGGCGTTGATGCTGTTGGCCCTGATGGTGATCTACGCCCTCTGCCTGCGCCCCGTCGGGTTTCTGATCTCGACTTCGGCTTTCCTGATCCTGGGATCATTCATTCTGGGCGAGCGAAAATGGCACATTATGCTTCCCGTCGCTTTCATAGCAACAGGTGCCGTCTGGTATCTGGTTCAGGAAGTTCTTGGCATCTACATGCGTCCCTTGCCGGGCATTTTCGGAGGCTGACATGCTTGAAGGACTTCTGATCGGCCTGCAAACGGCTTTCTCAATTCAGAACCTGCTGATGGTCATCGCAGGATGTCTTATAGGTACATTCATCGGCATGCTCCCGGGCCTCGGTCCGATGTCGATCATCGCCATTATGATTCCTGTTGCTATTTCCATGGGCGATCCGTCCGCGGCATTGATCCTGCTAGCCGGGGTTTACTATGGTGCCATCTTTGGCGGCTCCACCTCTTCGATCCTTCTCAACGCGCCGGGGGTCGCGGGCACTGTGGCGTCCAGCTTTGACGGCTACCCGATGGCTCGCCAGGGGAAAGCAGGAAAAGCTTTGACCATCGCAGCAATCGCAAGTTTTGCAGGCGGTACAATTGGTGCCATTTTGCTGATGGTCTTCGCCCCTGCCCTGTCGTCCGTGGCATTGCTCTTTCACTCGGCAGAGTATTTCGCCCTGATGGTGGTTGGCTTATCGGCCATTGCAGCCTTTGCAGGAACGGGACAAGTTGCCAAAGCGGTCATTATGACGCTTCTCGGGCTGATCATGGCAACCGTGGGCGAAGGCGCGTTGTTCAACTTGCCGCGATTCACCATGGGTATCATGGACCTGCAGTCCGGGTTTGGGTTCATCACCTTGGCAATGGCCATGTTCGCCTTGCCCGAAGCGCTGTTTCTGGTCCTCAAACCAAAAGACCTTCAGGGAGATGATGGCGAGATCAAGGATCTGCGGATATCAGGCAGCGAAGCAAAGGCCATCGCACCTGTGATTGGTCGCCAATCGATACAAGGATTCTTCATCGGTGTCCTGCCCGGCGCAGGCGCTACGATTGCAAGTTTCCTAGGCTATGCGGTCGAACGCAACATTGCCCCGAAAGACGAACAGGAAGAATTCGGCAAAGGCTCAATCAAGGGTCTTGCGGCTCCTGAATCGGCAAACAACGCTGCCTGCACTGGGTCTTTCGTGCCGCTGCTGACGCTTGGCATTCCCGGCTCTGGTACAACGGCGATCTTGCTCGGGGCTCTGATTGCACTGAACGTGACACCGGGCCCGCGTCTGATGTTGGATGAGCCGCAGATTTTCTGGGCCGTGATCATGTCAATGTTCATCGGCAACCTCGTGCTGCTGATCCTTAACCTGCCCCTGATCCCATACATCGCCAAAGTTCTCTCGGTTCCGCGTAATTACCTGATCCCCTTCATTTTGTTCTTCACCCTGATGGGGGCCTATATCGGGCAGAACAATGCAACTGAGCTTTTGATACTTGTTGGCTTCGGCGTCTGCGCGACAGCGTTGAAATTCGCTGATTACCCACTGGCACCGTTGCTGATCGGCTTCATCCTTGGTGGCATGATGGAAGACAACTTTGCCCGCTCGATGCAGCTCTATGACGGCATCGCCTTCGTCTGGGAACGCCCGATGACTCTGGGTCTGCTGGTCATCGCGGCACTTCTGGTGCTTCTGCCCAGCTATCGCGCACGCCGTGCACGGGCGCGGGCGGCTGGGGTTGCAGAAGGTGACTGAACCGCTGGCAGGAATACGGGTGCTCGATCTGACAAATGTCCTTGCGGGTCCGTATTGCTGCTATCAACTGGCGCTGATGGGAGCTGAAGTGATCAAGGTCGAACGCCCTAGTGACGGCGACCTTGCCCGCGTTCTAGGCGCTGATCCCGACAGAAACAAAGCGGGCATGGGCATCAGCTTTCTGGCCCAAAACGCCGAAAAGAAATCTGTCACGCTCGACATGAAATCGGCAAAAGGCAGGGCGTTGCTGAAACGTCTTGTCCAAGCTGCTGATGTGCTGGTTGAAAATTTCCGACCCGGTGTAATGGATCGCCTTGGGCTTGGTTACAACGTCTTGCGAGAGGTCAATCCGAACCTGATTTACTGCGCCATAAGCGGGTTCGGTCAGGATGGCCCACGAAGGGGTGATCCGGCTTATGATCAGATCGTTCAGGGCATCAGTGGCGTGATGTCCATCACCGGGGCACCTGATACTGCACCCTATCGCGTTGGCTACCCTTTGGCGGATACGGTCGGCGGGATGACGGCCGCCTTTGCCGTTGCCGCTGCATTAAACGCAACCCCACGCGGAACCTATCTGGATGTTGCTATGTCCGAAGCGGTGATTTCAACGATGGGTTGGGTCGTGTCGAACTATCTGGTCGGCGGTGTCATGCCCGGAGCGCACGGAAACGAAAATACAACCTCTGCCCCCTCTGGCACCTTTGCGACGCGCGACAGCCCGATCAATATCGCCGCCAACCGAGATGAGCAGTGGCAGGCCCTGGCAAGCCATCTGGGACGGGACGATCTGCTAAGCAATCCCGCCTACGCAACCCGCGAAGACCGCAAACAGAACCGTCACACATTGCGCGAAGCGCTGGAGCAGACTCTTCGGACCAGAGCCGCAGCAGATTGGGTGCATGAACTCAATGCCATTGGAGTACCGACCGGTCAGGTTCTGACCGTGCCCCAGGCGCTTGCCGACGAACAGCTTTCCCGTCGCGGCCTAATCGGGTCTGTGCAGGTTCAGGGCGAAGTCATGAAGCTTGCGGGCAGCCCTGTCGTGATGGACGGCACGCGGCGCATGCCAAAGACCGCTCCACCCGAGCTTGGGGCCGACAATGCCTCAATTTGGACTGAAGTCGGTTTGTCCGGCGCAGAAATCGACACGTTGCGCAAGGAGGGGATCATATGAGCGATGTGTCCGATTGGTGGAAAACATCCATCATTGATATGGAACCCGGCCGGATCGATTTGCGCGGTGAACCGATCCAGAACTTGATCGGAAACCTCAGCTTCGCTGAAATGATCTGGTTCATGGTGCGCGGCGATCACCCTTCCGACGCGCAGGCCGGGTTGTTTGAGGCCGCATTGGTCGCCGCAGTAGACCATGGGCCTCAGGCACCTTCGATTGCTACAGCGCGCATGGCAGTAACCTGCGGCCTGCCCCTCAACAACGCGATGGCAAGCGCCGTGAACATGTTGGGGGACGTTCACGGCGGGGCTGGCGAGCAAGCCGTAACTCTTTTCCATTTCGTAACTGAACATCCCGGCAGTTTGGAACAGGCCCTGGACGACTGGATTAATAACGAGGGGAAAATATTGCCGGGCTTTGGCCACCGGTTCCATACCCCCACGGACCCTAGGGCCCCGCGTTTGATGGCGTTGGTGTCCGAAGCCGTGAAAAACGGTGCCTGCGACGGTCAGTTCATGCGGATTTGCCAAACGATCGAGGCGGAGTTGGCAAGGCGCAAAGGGAAGCCCGTTCCGATGAACATAGATGGCGCAACTGCTGTTATTTACGCCGAACTTGGCTTTGCGCCCCCGCTTGCACGCGGTCTGTTCTGCCTGTCCCGATCTGTCGGTATTTTGGCCCATGCGTGGGAACAGATGCAGCAAGGGGGTCGAAACAAGGGGCCGACCCCACCCGCCTACCGCTGGACATATAAGGCGACGTAAACCGCCCCTACGCGGTTTTCAAATGTGAGCGTTCGGCCAATAGATTCGACGCGGCGCGGGCAATCATCAGTTCTTCATTCGTCGGGATCGCCATGACCACCACGCGGGACAGATCAGTTGAGATGATCAGGTCATTATCCGCATTTGCATCCGGGTTCAGTTCTATCCCTAGCCACCCCATTCCAGAGCAAACCCGGTCGCGTACCAAACGCGAGTTTTCTCCGATTCCGCCAGTAAAAACCAAGGCATCGATGCCACCCAGAATAGCCGCCATCGCTCCTAGTTCGCGTCGAATACGAAAGGTGAAATAGCTGATCGCCTGGCGGCTTTCAGGCGTGTCCGCTTTTTCCAAGGTTCGCATATCATTCGATAGCCCGGAAAGGCCCAGCAAGCCCGACTTGCGGAACAGAAGGTCCGAGATTTCGTCAGCGCTGAGCCCTTCCTGTTCCATCAGGTACAGCACCACGCCTGGATCAAGCTGGCCGCAGCGTGATCCCATTGGCAGCCCGTCCAGAGCCGAAAACCCCATGGTGGAGCCCACGGACCGTCCGCCGATCATTGCACACATCGACGCGCCATTGCCCAGATGGGCAACCACCACGCGACCTTCGTGCAGCAACGGGGCCGTTTTTGCCATGTGGTCCGAGATGTATTCATAGCTGAGACCATGAAAGCCATAGCGACGGACGCCCTTGTCGTAATACTCGCGCGGCAGCGCAAATACGTCATTTTCCCACGGGTGATTGCGGTGAAAAGCTGTGTCGAAACAGGCAATTTGGGCGGCGTTCGGGAACCGTTCCATCGCCGCCTTCGCCCCGGCCAGATTGTGTGGTTGGTGCAATGGTGCAAAGGGTGAAAGCTTGTCCAGCGCTTCAATGGAGGTTTCGGTCAGCGGCAGCGGCGCATCGATATCCGGACCACCGTGGACAACACGATGCCCTACCGCAGTCACTTCGCTGTTGGGGAAAGAGCGCGCCAGCAGATTCAAAACCCAATCCAGGGCAGCGGCGTGATCGTGGATTTCGCCCGCCGTGCCACTGGCAAGAACACTGCCGTCGGATGACTTGGCCTTGACCAGCGGCTCGCCCTCGCCAATCCTCTCAACTGCCCCTGTGCAAACCATGATCGGATCGTCGTCGGTCAGCTCGAACAGACCAAATTTCATCGAAGACGATCCAGCGTTTAATGTCACGACATGTGTCATTCGGGTGCTCCGGAGTGCGAAAGGGTGAATGCATCATGCAAGGCCGCAACAGCACAGGACGCCAGCCGCGCCTTGTCGTCATCAGCCCGGCTGGTCAGAATGATGGGCGCCTTGGCCCCCATCACTACACCCGCACCTTCTGCATTGGCGATATAGGTCAGTTGCTTGGCCATCATGTTCCCGGCATCCAGATTGGGCACCACCAGAATATCGGTTTTACCTGCGACTTCCGATACAATCCCCTTGGATCGCGCGGCAGCAAGGCTGACGGCATTGTCCATGGCAAGAGGTCCGTCAACCAGCCCACCGGTGATCTGACCGCGTTCCGCCATTTTCGACAGCAGGGCCGCGTCGACCGAAGATCGAATGGAGGGATTGACGGTTTCGATGGCCGACAAAATACCCGCCCTCGGGTTTTCGATCCCCAGCGACAGGGCCAGATCTATTGCGTTTTGGACAATATCAATCTTGGTTTCCAGATCCGGCTCGATGTTGATCGCCGCGTCCGTCACCAACAGCGGTCTGGGTTGTCCGGGCACGTCCATGACAAAGA
Organism: Ruegeria sp. CDSA079; assembly: GCF_059612245.1. Taxonomy (NCBI): domain Bacteria; kingdom Pseudomonadati; phylum Pseudomonadota; class Alphaproteobacteria; order Rhodobacterales; family Roseobacteraceae; genus Ruegeria; species Ruegeria sp. CDSA079. Next base: position 200,098 of record NZ_JBXWQF010000003.1, read on the forward strand.
CATGGGTAAACCGGCGTCCCGCGCGTAGGCCATTCTCGCGTCGCAGCGCAGCCTTGAGCAGTTCATCCGTGTGCAGATGCCCTTTCATCAACGCCTTGGCCCGGCCCGTAGAAACAAGATCAACCGCCGTATTTGCTGCGCTGAAATGATCGGTCTGCGGTATGATCTCAAACTTGTCCAGCGAAGCGCCGATTTCGGCCGCCGCGTTTGCGATCTTCGTAGGATCACCTATCAAAATGGGGGTAATGATCGTCTCGTGCGCGGCCAGCAGCGCCCCGCCCAAAGAATTCGGGTCTTCAGGGGCTACAACCGCCGTCGGCATGGGCGGCAGGGGGCGCACCTTATCCAGCATAGCGTCAAAGTGGCGATGGCGTTTGACCACAAGCCCGGGCAATTCCAGCTCGGCAAACGCCAATTCTTTGTCCGGCGCTATGACAATAGCCTGTCCACTGACGATCACTGCACCGTCGGACGGGCGTGTAACGACTGTATCAAAGACAACCTCGCGACCTGGCCGCTTTTCAGCAACCGTGACCTTGGATACCAATTCATCGCCAGCGTGCGCCCGTTCAACAAAGTCAAAGTTTTGCGATTTGTAGAGCGTCCCTGCCCCCGGCAGAACGTTCCCCAAGACGGCCGAGATCAGAGCCCCCACAAACATGGCTGGCGCAACCGCTTCGTTGGTATGGTCGCCGTCGCCATCTTCGCTAGCCAGATGAAGCGGATTGTGGTTGCCGGAATTGTTTGCGAACACATAGAAATCGTCGACCGAGCAAGTGCGAACTAGCTCGGCAGTATCGCCGACCTGAAGCTTGTCATAGGGCTTGTTGTGATACTGCATGAACTTTCGATTCTGTTTCGGTCCGTGTGGCGGGGCTGCGAACTCTCTTGCTGATACTCAGTTCAGCGCTCAATGAAAACAATGCAATAAGGCCGACCTTGTCGGTCGTCACATTATGTCCAGTATGCAACGGCTTCATGTCGATGCGCCCGGAAACTGTGCACATTGCAGATCAGGCGCGCCTCTTTCCGCCGCCGCCCTGTTTTCGCATCGTCAAGCCGATCCGTTTTCGGGGCACATCCACCTCGACAACGCGGACTTTCACAACCTGCCCGGTTTTGACGACGTCATGCGGGTCTTTGACAAAGCGGTCTGCCAACTGGCTGACATGAACCAGCCCGTCCTGGTGCACGCCCACATCCACAAATGCCCCGAACGCCGCCACGTTTGTCACGGTGCCTTCCAGAACCATGCCAGGCTTCAAATCGGTGATCTCTTCAATGCCATCCGCAAATGAGGCTGTGACGAAACTTGGCCGTGGATCGCGTCCGGGCTTTTCCAACTCGGCAAAGATATCCCGAACCGTTGGCAGACCGAAATCGTCGGTCACGAACTGTTCGGCCCGCAGCCCTTTTAACGCCCCGTCATGGCCCATGATGCGTCGAATATCGCGTCCACAAGTCGCCACAACGCGCCGGGCGACGTCATATGCTTCGGGGTGAACCGACGACGCGTCCAGCGGCTCTGCACCATCCCGGATACGCAGGAAACCGGCGCACTGTTCGAATGCACGTGGGCCCAGCCGGGCAACTGACAACAGATTTTTACGTGACTGGAACGGCCCATTCAGATCACGATGGGCAACAATGGCTTCGGCCTGTGCTGCTCCGAGACCAGAAACACGCGACAGCAACGGGGCAGAGGCGGTATTCAGATCGACGCCAACGGCGTTCACGACATCTTCAATCGCGGAATCAAGTGACTGTGAAAGCCGGTGTTGATCTACGTCGTGCTGATACTGTCCGACGCCAATTGATTTGGGTTCGATTTTGACCAGCTCCGCCAATGGATCCTGCAAACGCCGTGCGATGGATACTGCCCCGCGCAGCGAAACATCCAGATCGGGAAACTCTCGTGCCGCCATTTCAGAGGCGGAATAAACCGAGGCACCGGCTTCGGACACAACCACCTTTGTCGGCGCCTTCACGCTCTTTGGCAGCAAGGCCAGTGTGTCTGCAACCAACCGTTCGGTTTCACGGCTCGCAGTTCCGTTCCCGATGGCGATCAGTTCGATCTGGTGGGCCGAGATCAGATTGAGGAGTACCGCCTGCGCCCCGCGCACGTCGTTCTTAGGCTGAAATGGATAGAGCGTGTCGGTGGCCACCACCTTACCGGTTGCATCAACAACAGCCGCCTTCACACCAGTGCGGATACCTGGATCAAGACCCAATGCGGTCTTGGCCCCTGCCGGCGCTGCAAAGAGCAGATCCTTGAGGTTGCGCGAAAAGACCTGAATGGCCTCATCCTGCGCACGGCTGCGCAGATCCCCCATCAGGTCGACCATCATGGACAGCGAAAGCTTAACTCGCCACGTCCAGCCCGCAACTTTGCGCAGCCACGCATCCGCCGGTCCCTTCCCGCGCGTTTGCAGATGCGCGGCGACAATTGTTTCGGCACGTGCTGCACCGAATTCGGGTTCCGGAGCAATGTCCAGCGTGACAATGCCCTCTTTCGAAGCGCGCAGCATAGCCAACGCCCGATGCGAAGGAACATCAGCCCAAAGCTCGGAGTGGTCGAAGTAATCGCTGAACTTCGCGCCTTCCTTTTCCTTGCCTTCGATGACCTTGGCACTCAGCAGCGCCTCGCGTTGCATGAAAGCCCGCAGTTCCCCCAACAGACCCGCGTTTTCGGTCAACCGCTCAGTCAGGATATCCCGCGCCCCGTTTAGCGCATCGCGCTGTGTCGGCACGGGCTCGGACAGAAATGCCTCGGCCAGCGTTTCCGGTTCTGCATTGCGGTCAGCCAGAATGGCATCGGCCAAAGGCTCCAATCCGTTTTCCCGCGCAATCATCGCCTTGGTGCGCCGCTTTGGCTTGTAAGGCAGATAGATGTCTTCCAGTTGCGCCTTAGTCTCGGCCCGGGCAATCGATTTGCTCAGATCTTCGGTCAGCTTCCCCTGATCCCGGATCGAGTTCAGGATGGTTTCGCGCCGCGCCTCAAGCTCTCGCAGATAGGTCAGCCGCTCTGACAGCAAGCGCAACTGGGTATCGTCCAAACCTCCGGTAGCTTCTTTCCGGTAGCGGGCGACAAAAGGCACGGTTGCCCCATCATCCAACAGTTTGATCGCGGCACCGACCTGATCGGAACGCGCGTTGATCTCGGTGGCGATGGTGCGGGCGATACGGTCCAAAGGAACCTCCTGAAACGACAGTGGAAGGGTTTCTTAACCAGCCGTTTCAATGAGGGGAAGACCCTTGTCGTGATCATTGGGCATCTACCCGCTGAACCCCATGGTCAACCGCGGGATAACCCAGTGCAGGACGGCCTTAACCCCAGGGCATCAGACCGCCATAAGGCGCACGTGTGTTCACAGAATGTGCCATCTGGGCAAGAGTTGTCAGATCATAGACCGGCAGCTTCAACTCATCCTGAATGCGGTACGCATAGGGTGGCAGGTCGGTGCATTCCAGAACCACAGACCTGATGTCCGGCGCATCACGTTTCAGCTTGCGTACTGCGTCCAGAACTTCGGCTTCGATCACATCGGTATTCATGCGAGTGCGGGTGTTGCGCAGTATGACTTCCGCGAACTCTGTGGTGTGCTCCAATCCCTGCACGGCAACAGGTATTTCCCCTGCCCCAACGCCTTCGAAATGGCGTGATGTCAACGCAGTGGAATCGGCCGTGATCACGCCAACCGGCGCGCTGGCCCCGGACATGTGATAGGCCAGCGGCACCTGAATCAGGCTGGAGGCAAATACCGGCACCGACACAGCCGCTGCCAGCTCTTTCTGAAACAGCGCAAGAAACCCGCAGCTGCCCGTGATGGCGCGCACACCTTCGGCCTCTAGCCGTTGTGCGCCCTTGATGAATGGATCCAGCAATTCAGGGGTCGGGTTATTCAGCAGCGTCGGAACTGTGACACCATCTATCATCTCGTAGAGCACCGGAAAGGGCAGGCTCGAGGGGTTCTTGATATGACCCGGAGGTTTGGGGAAATAGCTTTCCAGACACAAAACCCCGATTGAGGCCCCGCAAATGTTCTGTCCGCCTTGGAAAATTGGCATGATATGGTGATCCTTTTTCGAAACTGCGCCTTGTTGAGGTCAGAACCGCGACAAGGCGAATGGGACCGTTGAGATATTCAGGCGTTGCCCCGACACCATATCAGCCAAAAGCTCTCCGGTTTTGGGGGCCATCATCAGACCGTAATGGGAATGGCCAAAAGCGCTGAACAAACCTTTACTGCCTTCAACCGGACCAATTGCAGGCAGGCTGTCAGGGAATGATGGGCGGCGGCCCATCCAAAACTGCGTGTCCGTGGTGTTGAGATCCGGCACCATCGCCCGCGCCTGTTCTGTCAAAAGCGCCTGTTTCCTCGGATCGGGTGGCGCATCGATGTTGGCAAATTCCGCTGTCCCTGCCACGCGCAAGCCGTCCTGCATCGAACTGGCAACCACCTTGGCATCCACATCCATGACAGAGTTTTCCAGGACCGTTGACGGAGTGGGAAACTGCACGTGGTATCCGCGTTCCGCGACCAAAGGCACCGAAAGGCCCAAAGGCTTTAGCAGCTCGGCTGACCAGACACCCGCTGCCATCACAACCGTATCGGCGTGAAGCGGGCCTTCAGGTGTCACCAGATGCCATAGGCCATCATCGGTGCGGTTCAGCTTGGTGACTTCGGTGCGCACGAATTCAGCACCCTGCCGGTGCGCTTTGTCGGCCAGCACCGAACCAAGCCGACCGGGTGAAGTAACCCGTGCCTGCCCTTTGATCAGGATCGCTGCTTTAAAATCCCTGGACAAAGCGGGTTCCATCCGACGTAGTTCTGCCCCGTCGATCCGTTCAAGTTGCCCGCCTTTTTCCTTCCGGATCGCATAACCCAGTGCTTTCAAGTCAGCCTGGTCTGATTGGCGAAACGCATGGATGTAGTTGGAATCAACAATCAGGTCTTCATGCCCGGTGTTTTGCAAATGCCTACGATAGAGCTCTATCGATGGGCGACAGAGCAGTTCCATTGCATCAGAGATGTTGCGCACGGATTTTTCATCTGACTTTCTCAGAAACCGCAGGCCCCAAGGCACCATACTGGGCCAGAATGACGCCTTGACAGACAAAGCACTATTTGGGTCCAGCAACATCTTGGGGATCGTTTTCCAGATACCGGGCACAGCCTGAGGGATCACCGACCAAGGTGAGACCACACCGGCATTGCCGAATGAAGTCTCCTGCCCAGGCTCTCCCCTGTCGATCAGCCGTACGGCGATGCCGCGGTCCTGCAGGGAGAGTGCACAGCAAAGGCCGACGATCCCCGCCCCAATGATTGTCACCTGTTCCGACATATCAGACCGTGGCTTGAGTGCGGCTACGGGCGATCAACTGGGTCACGATGACCGGTGACGCCACAGCCAGTGCGATCAGGTCCGCCGTTAGTGTCGGCGCGACAAAGATCACACCCGCTATCGCCATCAGGACGCGCGAAATCACGTTCATCGGTTGCAGCCAATAACCAACAACTGCTGCCGACAGTGCGATGACCCCCGCGATACAGCTGGCTGCGGTATAGGTGAATTCCCAGAAATCGAACCCGGTCGACGACACGAACAACAAAACCGGCGCATAGACAAAGGCCATTGGCGCGATGACTTTACCCAGCCCAAGGGTAAAGGCGGACAGCCCGGTTCGGAAGGGGTTCGAATTAGCGATGGCCGCCGCCGCATAGGCCGAGGTACAGACCGGTGGCGTGATCTCGGACACCACACCATAATACAGCACGAACAGGTGGCTGGCGATTGGCGGGACGCCAAGCTGGGCCAGCGCAGGCTGCGCAACCGACACCAGCATGATGTACAGTGCCGTGGTCGGAATACCCGCGCCCATCAGGATGCAAACGATGGCGATGAAGACCAACGAGATGAAGAGTTGCAGATCTTCCATGGCAAACAACTGGAAGCTGCCAAACGAGATCATGTTGTAGAGGTCAGCCGCGAGGTTGCCTGCGCCCTGCGTCACCATGAAGCCGATGCGGAAACCGATGCCTGTCGTGTTGATCACGCCAACCACGATGCCCACCGCAGCGGCGGCAGCCCCCACGGCCAGCGAGTATTTCACGCCCAGCTCTACTGCTTGCAGCATCTCTGGCACCTCAATCCGTTTTTGCGGATTCAGTGTAGCAATCACCGTTAGACCACAAAGAATCGCCGTCATGGTCAAGTCAAACCCGCCATTCGAGTATTTCCACAAGACAAAAGCCAGGAACGCTGCAGCATATACCAACGTCGGCGGTTGTTTGATCCGCGACATGCCCGCGATGACGGCCAGAGAAATACCGCAGAAAGCGGACATGAACGGCGTATAGCCGGTAAACAGCACCACCAGAAGACCGATCAAAGGCACGATATTGGCCCAACCTTCGGACCAGACAGCTTTGAGCTGCGGCAACTGTTCCTTCGTCAGACCTTTCAGGTTCAGCTTGCGCGCCATCAAGTGCACAACCGCAAAGACGCCGACATAGTGCAAGAGTGCCGGAAAGATCGCCGCAATCACGATGGTGGTGTAAGGCACCTCAAGGAACTCAGCCATGATGAAGGCTGCGGCTCCCATAATCGGAGGAGTGATCTGACCACCGGCCGAGGAGGCGGCTTCGACCCCTCCCGCAAAATGACCGGGGTATCCAAGGCGCTTCATGTTGGGAATTGTCAGCGCGCCGGTTGAAACGGTGTTGGCCACCGAAGAACCCGAGATCGTGCCGAAGAAGGCCGAGGATACCACCGACACCTTTGCCGGACCGCCTGTATAACGGCCCGCCAGAATCGTTGCATTGTCGATGAACAATTGCCCCAATCCGGTGCGCTGTGCGATCACGCCAAAGAGTACAAAGTGGAAGACGATGGTCGAAACGACCCAGAGGGTAACGCCATAAATGCCCTCCTGTGGGAAATACATCGACGACACGAAAGTTTTGAAGTTCACGCCCGGGTGCTGCAACAGCCCTGGGAAATACGGCCCAAACAGGGCGTAAGAGATAAAAACGCAGATGATCAGCGGCAGTACCCAACCCAGCGTACGGCGGGCAATGTCCAAAACCAAAAGAATGATGACGACACCCAGGAACACATCATAGGTGTTCGGGTTGCCCATGCGGAACGTCTGCTCCTCGATCCCCAGAAACGGAAGGCCGCGCCAGGCGAACCCTACATACAGCGCGGCGACAATACCAAGCGCCATGAACACCAGGTCGTAGACGGGAATGTTACCGATGCGGAACCGGCTGACCTTGAGCGCATAGAGGCTTTTCGATCCAACAATAGGGATGGTCGCGTAGACCAGAATGAACAGAAGGGCCAAATAGATGCCCATATGCCAATGGTCGGCAGGCAGGCCAAATCCGGCGGTAAAAAACTCGTAGAACGCAAAGATCAGGGCAACAACGCGCAGCACCTTACCGGCTGTCGGTGTGACTTCCCGAACAGCAGCGCCTTCGTCGAACTGTTCTTCGATGGCCGCCAATTCCTCGGCCGTCAGCTCATGGTCATCAAGTTTCTGGGTTTCGGACATGATGGCCCCCCGATTGCGCGTACCTTAAGAATTCGGTGCCCCAAAATCGGGGCACCGGAAGAAACGCTAAGTTGCGGTTTCGATTATTGCAGCAAGCCTGCTTCTTTGTAGAACTTCTCGGCACCCGGATGCAGCGGAACACCCAGTGCTTCAACACCGTTCAGCGCGGTATCAGGGGTGATCTGCTTGCCTTTGGCATGGCCATTGTCCAGCAGTTTGCGGGTGTTGTCGTTCCACATGGCCTTGGTCAACTGATAGACCAGATCTTCGGACAGGTCCGCGGAAACCACCAGCATCGCGCTGACAGCGGGCGTTTTGGTCGGCCCGTCGATGCCTTCATAGACACCACCCGGAATCTCCGACGGAATATAAGCCGGGATGATCTCGTTGATCTTGGCCAGGTCTTCGTCGCTGAAGGAATGCAGGTTCATGCCTTTGGTCGAGGATAGCTGCACCATCGCAGCAACCGGCCAACCTGCGGCATAGAAATAAGCATCCAGCTGACCGTCGGCCAGACGTTCGGCGCTTTGGCTGTTGTTCAACTCGGCTTCGTCCATGTTGTCACGGTTGACGCCCCAGGCATCCAGCATCTGCAGCACGGCCACCTGTGTGCCCGATCCGGCCTGCGCGATACCGACACGCTTGCCTTCCAGATCACCAAGGCTACCAATCGTCTGGCCCGCTGGCAGAACCAGATGCAGGTCCTCGGGGAACAGGTTTGCAACGATGCGCAGCTTGGGGTGTGGCTTACCTTCGAACTTGCCTTCGCCCAGATACATCGAGCGCGTGACGTCCGCCGCAGCCAGACCGGCTTCAAGCTCGCCGTTCTGCACGGCGGCGTTGTTGAAGACCGAAGCTGTCGTCGATTGTGCAATCGCGATCAGGCCCGGCACACCACACTGGCCGCCTTCTTCGCAGGGACGCGAGCCCGGAGGGGCCGAAATTCCGTTGGCAATGGTGCCGCCGATTGGGAAATACGTGCCACCTGCGCCGCCGGTGCCGATGCGGAAAAAGGTCGGGTCCTGTGCAAGTGCAGGTGCGGCCAGCGCCCCCGCCAACGCCAAACCCGTCAGGCATTTCATAAGTTTCATTCTAAGCTCCCAGTTTTAGATCTATGGATTCGGTGCGTCCGAACTCTGATCAGATCAGCCTAGGCAGAAAAATCATAAATACAAATTTGTTATATTTAATAAAACTAAAGTTTAGCTTATGAAATGGCTATGAACCTTATTCAATTAACCGTGTTTCGTGAAGTGATGGAGACAGGCTCCATCTCTCAAACCGCCAAGAAACTGAACCGGACACAACCGGCCATCAGCCTTGCGATCAAGAATCTGGAACGTAGTCTGGGTCTGACCCTTTTCGAACGCAAAGGGCGGCGCCTGATCCCTGTGCCCGAAGCGCACTACCTGCTGACTGAAACTGCTGGTGTGCTTGATCGATTATCCTCTATTGCAAGCACGATGCACGGGCTTCTCGAAGGGCATTCCGGCAGTTTGAATATTGCCGCCATGCCAGGCCCGTCGACCATCGCATTTCCGAATTTCATCAGTCGCTCAGTGGGCGGAAACCCTGACATTCGCATCACTCTATCGACACGCAGTTCACCGCAGATCATGGAACTGGCAGCGACACAGAATATTGACTTCGGGTTTGCGGATTTTGAGTATCCGGCTGGCAAGAAGCCCCAGTTTTCCGCAGAAGTCATCAGCGGCGATTGTTTCTGCGCGATGGATCGGGACAATCCCCTGGCACGTAAACAGGCCATTGCGATTTCGGATTTGGACGGAGTTCCCATGGGAGGGCTGCATGCGACGCATCCTTTCCAGAAAAAAGTGCGCCAAGCGTTTCAGTTAGCTTCCGCAACTTACACTCCCAACGTGACCTGTCAGTACTTTCTGCCCCTGCTTCCCTTTGTTGGTTCGGGCCAATGCTGCACGATTGTCGACCCGCTGACCGTCGCCACTGAAAGTGAGTTGAACATGTCAAACGGCCGGGTTCAGTTTCTGCCGCTCAAGGAACCGCTGAGATATGAGTATGCGATCCTGTCACCGGATCACCGCCCCCCTTCCCAATTGGCGATTAAAATCAAAGCAGGATGGAAGGCCGAAGTCTTGTCGATGTTGAACCAGACCGGAGCCAATCCCCGAACCGAGGTTGTCTAACCCAAACAAAGCCCAGCGGACTGAAGCCTTCGGCGCTCATATGCTTTTCGCAACGGACGCTTCCAGGGTCGTCCTCAACAATTGCGCGTCAATGGGTTTGTAAAGCAGCGGTAGATCAGCTTGCCTGCAGTTTTCCACCAGCTCCGGAGATCGATTGGCGGAAATGATACACCCCGGCAAAGCTCCAAATTCTTGGGTCAAGGCGACTATGGCTTCGATCCCCGTTTCATCATGGTTCAATTGGTAATCCGCGACAATAATGTCTGGGAGGATACCAATTTCTTGCAACAGGCGGCTCGCGCCATGTCCACTGTCTGCTTCCAGCACTTCAACGCCCCAGGACTCGATGGTCATGCTCAAGGCGCTGCGCAGGTTCTCATCGTTTTCGATCAACAGGGCGACGGTGCTGCAAGGCAGCTTGGGGTTGGACGTTAGACGCAAGGAAACGTCATGTGCGGCCACAGGCTTTGTTTTTGCCAACGGGATCTCGACCGAAAACCCTGTGCCCTTCCCCAATTCAGACCGCAGATGGATCGGGTGATGCAACAATCCGCAAGCCCTTTCGACAATCGCAAGGCCCAACCCCATGCCTTCAGCAGCGCTGGCATCTGAATGCAAACGCTGGAACTCCTGAAACACAGTGTCCCGCTGGTCCGGCGCGATTCCGATACCGGTGTCCCACACCTCAAGCGAGACAGATTTCTTGCGCCGCCTGACACCAACCAGAACCTTCCCAGCATCGGTGTAACGGATCGCGTTCGACAATAGATTCTGTAAGATACGCCTTAGATAGCTGGCATCACTTGTAACCGCGACGTCCGAGACAACAAAGCGCAAGTCCAGCCCTTTTGCCTGCGCGACCGGGCGAAACGCGTCCTCCATCTGAGAAAACAACTGACCCAATGGAACAGGAGACAAATGCACCCGGGCCCGCCCTGAATCCAGCTTCGAGATATCCAGTAATGCTTCGAGAATATGCTCAACACTGTTCAGCGCGCTTTCCGCTTTTGCGGCAACGGTCTGAGCGTCTTCCTTGTTCAACCCGCCGCCCAATGACGCGACATAGAGTTTTGCCGCAGACAAGGGCTGTAACAGATCGTGACTAGCAGCAGCCACAAAACGCGATTTTGAGGCGTTGGCACGCTCAGCCTCGTTCAACGCATCGGCAAGTTCCACTGTGCGCGACGCAACCCGCTGTTCCAGCAACTCTTTTGCTTCATACAAAGCTTCAGCAGATTTGCGCTCCGCTGTGACATCGGTGAATGAAATCACAAAACCCCGGTCCGGCATTTGTTGTGCAAAGACCGACAGGATCTTGGATCGCCCTCTGTGCATCTGAAACTGCAAAGGGCGGCGCGACGCTTTGCGACGCACCCAGTTCAACAAGTCTTCTTCGGTGATCCCTTCCTGAAAACTTATGTTTGCGCTGAGCCGGTTAGAAAGTGTGTCAAAGCGAGTTCCCATCTGAAACTGGGTGATCGGAATCGCCAGCAATTCGCTGGCCCGATTGTTCCAACCGATAAGGCGGTGTTTATTGTCGAATATGCAGACGCCTTGATCGATATGCTCAAGCGTGGCGCGGATCAGCCTCGCCTTGTCGTCCAGAATCCGGTCCCTCTCCTGCCGTTCGATCCGCATGATGTCGGTCACGTCCGTTTGCAGGATAACCGTCCCGCCATCCGGCGTGCGATGTTCTGACACTTGCGCCCAGCGATTGCCCGCAAGCCGGACGTTGAACACAACATGGTCGTCACTATGTCGATCAAGACGAGCTTTGGCCCACTCCTTCGGTGTTACCTCTTCGGGCAATGACAGGAATGAAGATTGGCTCAGCAACTCGACATATTCGGCAAATCCCAAGCCCGGGTTCAGTCGTTCTCGAATGTCGGGCATGTGCAATCCGAAACGGGTGTTGCAAAGCACCAGCTTTTCGTCTCGGTTGAACAGGGCAAACCCCTCCTGCACCGTTTCGATCGCATTGGCGAGATCGGCCCGCGCAGACTCGGTTTCCTGATTGGCCTGCGCCAAACGAGCGTTGGAATCGTTAAGAAGCTCAAGCGCCCGTTCCAGATCATCGGTCCGCGCCCGCACTTCCTGCTCAAGAACAGCGGCCCGTTGAAACTGTGCGTAAGCGGCCCCTGACGCATCGGTGGATTCTTCAACCCGCCGCATCAGCGCCTCGGCGATCCTGCGTAACTTCTCGTTCTGACGTTCTATGGAATCTGAGGGATCCGTGAGATGTTCGATCATGGGCTACTCTTTCTCAGGCGGATAAATCGCAACGCCTGTCAGAGTCTGGTTCACATGGATCGAATTGTATTGTTCGCCATAGGTCGAGAACCCGACCACGTGATTGTGCGCCAGAATGCTCGAAATTTCACGGGTCATCTGCTTTTCTTGCGCTTCCAATCGGCGCAGGATGCAATCGCAACCCAAAATCGTGTCAGGTTGTTGCTTTGCGGATAATACCCCGATTTCCTCTTGAAGGTGCTCGACCATGTCCCGTGGTTTGGCCAGTGTCAGAACCAAACCTTCGTCAATGGCCGAGAAAAACACCAAATCCCCGTTACCTGCCACTTGTTGAATTGCACGGACGTGGTGCTTCCCGCCGATTTGCACGACCACAGGATGCGCCGCAAAGGTGAAAGTCGTCAGTTGTTCGGGATCTTTTCCAAGAATACGGGCGTATTCACGCGCAGCGGGTTCGGCATTGATTTCCTGCACAATCCTTTTGGCCGGGTCCGCCTTGGTCACAACCATACGCCGTTCGGCCGGAAGAAGATGGTCGGTCTTGAACACTTTGATCGGACACCTGGTGCGGACCTGAGTCAGAATGGCCGCATTGGGCAGCGCCTGCCCCTCATGCAGCACATAGGTGCTGTCGAACCGAGCCCCATCCCCTGCCGACCCCCCGAACAACGGCACCGGTCCTAAACCCACGGCCAGTTCAGAAGTCAGCGCGTCCTCTTTGGTCGACAGCCCATCGATCATCAGAAATGTGAATTCATGGCTCCAATCAGGCGCGGTTGCCATCATGTCATGTCGGTTATGGATCATTTCATTGATGATGCTTTCCGCATCAAAGTCGCTGAGGTCAGAGACCAGAACCGTGCGCGTTTCAAAGTGGCTTTGCGGCAAGGCGATCGCGACGATCTTACCCTCGCAATAGCCATCATCCGCTAACTCTCCGGCGGTGGTGCAACCAACAACTGGTGTTGGATCGAAAACCTCTTGGGCTTCGGCAATGACGTCCGATGCATCCGCGTTTGGGCTAACGAAAAGTATGACAAGCGCAAATGGCCCGTCACCCAGGTTGTGCTTGAGCGTGCCCACAGCCTGCGCGCTGTCGTATTGAACAAAAGCCGTTTTGACGATGCCTGGCGTGCGGGCCTGGGCCTCTGCCCACCCGACTGCTTGGTCCATCGGGCCTCCTCCCTCAAAGCGCGACAATGGGGTGAGACTATGCCGCTTAGCCTTGGTCTTGCAAGACGCTGGCAAAGGACGCTTTCTTGGCGATCAAAACCGCCTGCGTGCGGCTTTGCACCCCCAGTTTCCGCATGATTGCAGTTACGTGCGCCTTTACCGTGGTTTCTGCAATCGACAGGTCAAAAGCGATCTGTTTGTTCAGTTTGCCTTCGCAGATCAGTTGCAGAATGCGCGACTGCTGATTTGTGAGCGTCGCCAGACGGTTGATCGCGTCGCTGTGCTCATCGTCGTTTTCCGCTTCGATCAATACACAGCCTTCGGGCACAAAAATGTCCCCGGATTGCACCGCCTCGATAGCCGAGCGGTAAATGTCGCGCTGGCTATGCTTGGGTACGTAACCCGAAGCCCCGGCCTGAATCACTTGGCTGACAACGCGACTGTCCGTCAGGGATGACACCACGATTACCGGTGCATTTGCAGCGGCCTTCAAGCGTACAAGCCCATCCAACCCGTCAACATCAGGCAAGTTCAAGTCCAGCATCACGGCATCCGGTTTCAGCCCATTGGCCAACAAATCCATTGCGCCTTCCATGCGGTCTGCAGTGTGGATTTCACCGATCTGGGCGACTGTTTGCAGCGTCATCGACAATGCGTCGCAAAACAAAGGATGATCGTCCACAATCAGAACATTCTTGAAATTGGTCCGTCGGGAGGAATCGGCAAGCATTTGGTATCGCCTTTTGAAATCGAGTTGGCTCCAGCCTAACCAATCCTAGCACTCAATGAAAACAGCCCCTACTGGGCGAAAGTCGTAGGCGACAAATTGATTGCCTGCGGCGCAATGGAACGGCAGAGTGGACGAAATTGGGTTTACGCGGGGCGACAACTACACCCAAGGTCTTATAGGCAGGGCGGCCAACACCGCGTAGCGTAACGAAAAATATTTGGAGACGCGAAATGGAACTCAGCGACAGCCGCGTCATTGCCGCGCCAAGATCCAAGGTCTGGGACGCGCTTTTGTCGGCAGAAGTTCTGAAGGATTGTGTGCCGGGATGTCAGGAAATGACCGGCTCGGTTGAAGACGGGTTCGAGGCGACGGTTGTGCAGAAAGTTGGACCCGTCAAAGCAACCTTCAAAGGGGTCGTCACCCTTTCCGATCTCGTGGCGCTTGAAAGAGTGAAGCTCTCGGGTGAAGGTAAGGGCGGAGCGGCAGGGTTCGCCAAAGGGTCTGCAGATGTCAGTTTGGCAGACGCCCCCGAAGGCACGCTGCTGACCTATAACGTCGACGCGCGTGTCGGTGGAAAGCTGGCGCAACTCGGAGGGCGAGTCATCGACGGCGTTGCCAGAAAACTGGCTGACCAGTTTTTTGAGAATTTTCAGAACGCGGTCGAACCTCAACCTGCGCCCGTGGCTGAAACTTCGGATGAGGGTGAGGGCACAGAAGAAAAGAAAGGTTGGTTCAAGCGCGTATTGGGCGATTGAACCATATGAATTCAGGGAGGAAAATTCATGAAGATTACCATGACCGTTAACGGCAAAGCCGTAAGCGGAGACGTCGAAGGCCGGACTTTGCTGTCCGGATTTCTGCGCGAACACCTGTCGTTGACCGGCACCCATGTCGGTTGTGACACCGCGCAATGCGGTGCCTGCGTGGTGCATGTAAATGGTGAGGCGGTGAAGTCTTGCAACATGTTGGCGGCTGAAGCCGACGGGGCCGACGTGGGCACAATCGAAGGTCAGGCGAATGCAGATGGGTCGTTAAACGCGATCCAGCAGGCGTTTCAGGATCATCACGGCCTTCAGTGCGGGTTCTGCACTCCGGGGATGGTGATGAGCGCAGCTGCGCTGCTGAAAGAGAACCCGCGCCCGACCGAGGCCGAAATCCGGAAATATCTGGAAGGTAATCTGTGCCGCTGCACCGGCTACCATAACATCGTCAAAGCGATCATGGCTGCATCCGGCCAGGACGTTTCCAGCATCGCCGCCGAGTGAGGCGGACAAGAGTTTTCGACGAAAATTCTTTTCCAGGGAGGAGAACAAGCAATGCCCAAAGACAGTGGCATCGGAGCCAGTTCCAAGCGGCGTGAGGACGTACGCTTTCTGACCGGAGCAGGTAATTACACCGACGACATAAACGTACATGGCCAGGCCTATGTGCATTTCCTTCGATCCGACATTGCGCATGGACGGATCAAATCAGTAGACACCTCAGCCGCCGAAGCCATGCCCGGTGTGGTCAAGGTATTCACCGGCAAGGATTTTGAAGGCGTGGGTGGGATGCCCTGCGGTTGGGAAGTGACCGACAAGCACGGCGCGCCCATGCAGGAACCGCCGCATCCCATTTTGGCGCAGGGCAAAGTCCGCCACGTAGGTGACCCGATTGCCGCGATTGTGGCCGACAGCCTTGAGCAGGCGCGTGACGCGGCCGAAGCTATCGATCTGGACATCGAAGAACTGCCCGCCGTGATCGACATGAAAGCCGCCGCGCAGGACGGAGCGACGCTTGTCCATGACGATCTGAAAAACAACATCTGCTATGACTGGCAGTTGGGCGAGACTGACGACGCCAAGGTCGATGAGGTCTTTGCCAATGCCGTGCATGTGACGACACTGGATCTGGTCAACAACCGTCTGGTCGCAAACCCGATGGAACCCCGTGTCGCCGTTGGTGAATACAAGCGCGGCACAGATGAGTATACGCTCTTCACCACGTCGCAAAACCCGCATGTGATCCGTCTGCTGATGTGCGCTTTTGTTCTGGGCCTGCCCGAACACAAGGTTCGCGTTGTGGCCCCGGATGTGGGCGGTGGATTTGGCACCAAAATCTTCCACTATGCGGAAGAGGCGTTCTGCACTTTCGCCGCGAAGGCTTGCGGCCGTCCGGTCAAGTGGACCTCCAGCCGGTCCGAGGCGTTCATGTCTGATGCGCATGGCCGTGACCATGTCAGCAAGATCGAACTGGCGCTGGATGCGGATAACAACTTCATCGGTCTGAGGACCAACACCTACGCCAATCTGGGTGCGTATCTGTCGACCTTCTCCAGCTCGGTGCCAACCTGGCTGCATGGGACGTTGATGGCGGGCAACTACAAGACCCCGGTCATTCAGGTGAATGTAAAGGCGATGTTCACCAATACCGTGCCAGTGGATGCCTATCGCGGTGCTGGCCGCCCCGAGGCGACCTTCCAACTTGAGCGTGTGGTGGATAAGGCCGCGCGAGAGTTGGGCCTCGATCCAATTGCACTGCGCCGTCAGAACTTTGTCACTCAGTTCCCCTATGACACACCGGTGGCGCTGACCTATGACACCGGGGATTACAACGGTACGATGGACAAGCTTGAGGCCGCCGCCGATCTGGCAGGCTTTGCCGCGCGGAAAGCGGAAAGCGAGGCCAACGGCAAGCTGCGGGGCTTGGGCATCAACTGCTACATCGAAGCGTGTGGCATTGCGCCTTCCAACATTGTTGGGATGCTTGGGGCCCGGGCGGGTCTTTATGATGCAGCCACTGTTCGCGTGAACGCAACTGGTTCAATCAGCGTCATGGTCGGCGCGCACAGCCATGGACAAGGGCATGAGACCGCCTTCCCGCAGGTTGTGGCCGACATGATCGGCATTGACGAGTCGATGATCGAGATTGTGCATGGGGACACCTCGAAAATCCCCTTTGGCATGGGCACCTATGGTTCGCGAAGTCTTGCAGTCTGTGGCTCGGCCATGGTCAAGGCGACCGAGAAGGTGATCGAGAAAGCCAAAAAGATCGCCGCGCACCTGTTAGAGGCGTCCGAGGCGGACATCGAGCTGAAAGACGGACAATTCAGCGTAGCAGGTACCGACAAATCGGTGGCTTGGGGCGATGTAACCCTGACGGCCTACGTGCCGCACAACTATCCGTTGGAAGTGGAGCCGGGGCTGGAAGAGACCGCGTTCTATGACCCGGCCAACTTCACCTTCCCGGCTGGCGCCTACGCCTGTGAGGTCGAGGTCGATCCGGACACCGGTCAGGTCAGCATCGAGAAGTTCACCGCCGCGGATGACTTCGGCAACATCATCAACCCGATGATTGTCGACGGTCAGGTGCATGGCGGTATTGGCCAGGGTATCGGTCAGGCCCTGCTTGAGAACTGCGCCTATGATGAGAACGGCCAACTGCTCAGCGCCTCTTACATGGACTATGCGATGCCGCGCGCGGATGATGTGCCGTTTTACGGTGTCGATCATTCCAGCCAGACGCCCTGTACGCACAATCCGCTGGGGGTGAAAGGCTGTGGCGAGGCCGGAGCGATTGGTTCACCGCCTGCGGTGGTCAATGCGGTTCTCGACGCACTGAATTCAGGCGGCAAAGCGGTGGATCACATCGACATGCCTGTAAGCCCGTCGCGCGTCTGGGCGGCGATGAACAGCTGAGGTGTTGGGGTGCGAGGGGCCAGCCCCTCGCGCTCCCTGAGATATTTATAGCCAGATGAAGGGCGGATCCGCGCCTTTCGGAAAGGAAGACGAAATGTACAGTTTCGATTTTGAAAAACCCTCGACCATCGCCGATGCAGTTGCTGCATTGGGGGCTGAGGACGCGCAGGCTTTGGGGGGCGGGCAGACCTTGATCCCGACACTGAAGCAGCGTCTTGCCGCACCCTCCAAGCTGGTGTCGATGAGCGGGATTGCTGAGATGCAGGGCGTCTGCGTTGAGGATGACGGGTCCCTCTCGATCGGAGGCGCAACGACGCACGCCACCGTTGCGCGTGAGGCCGCGGCGACGTATCCGGCCTTGGCGGCGCTTGCCGGACAGATCGGTGATCCGGCGGTGCGCAACCGTGGCACCATCGGTGGCTCTGTGGCCAACAATGATCCAGCCGCTTGTTATCCGGCAGGCGTTCTGGGGTCTGCGGCAACCATTGTGACCCATACGCGGCAGATTGCGGCGGATGCATTCTTTGAAGGCATGTTCACCACCGCGCTTGAGGAAGGTGAAATCATCACCTCGATCCGTTTCCCCGTGCCGCAGGCAGCGAGCTATCAAAAGTTCCTGCAACCCGCATCGCGTTTTGCGTTAGTCGGTGTTTACCTTGCCCGTTTCGCGGATGGCGTACGCGTGACTGTGACGGGTGCAAGTGAAGATGGTGTCTTCCGTTGGTCCGAGGCAGAAGAAGCCTTGAACAAGGAATTCCGCCCAGATGCCTTGATGGATCTTCGGATCAACCCGGCCAACATGATCGCCGATTTGCATGGTAGCAAAGCGTATCGCGCGCACCTTGTTTCGGTCATGACAAAACGTGCTGTTGAAGCTTGCATGTAAGGATTTTCCAAAGCCCGGAAAGCCTCGGTTAAAGCCGGGGCTTTTTCGTTCTGGACAGTGAAGTTGTCGCCTTTTTAGCGCCCAAAAAAGTCAGGCCGCCCATCACGGGCGGCCTGACCAGTTCTTCAGAAGGCATATGCCTATTCTGCAGCCTGAGTGCTTGTTGACCCGTGTTTGTCACGCTGGCTGTCACGGAACAGGGCCTTGGCCAGTGCAAGGCACATCAGACCCATCACCACAGTGAACGGCAGCGCGCCGATAATCATCGCATTGCGCAGCGCATCCATCGGATTGTTTTCACCCGCCGCCAGGATAAGCGCGCCGATCACAGCCGTAAGTATCACACCCCAAATAATGCGGTGCTTGATGCCAGTTTCCTGGCTGCCACCCGACATGATGGTGTTCATCACCAGAATGCCCGAGTCCGCCGAAGTGACCAGAAAGGTCAGGATCAGGATCACGCACATCACGTTCAGCATGGACAGCAGACCTCCGTCGATCATGTAGGACAGCGTCACGAACAGTTTGTTGGTGTTCGATGCGCCAATGATCGCACCTTCGGCAGCCCCGGCCAGTTCCAGGTCAATTGCTGTGCCGCCCAGAACAGTCATCCAAGCAAAACAGACCAAAGCAGGGGCAAAGACGCAGCCCAAGATGAACTCGCGCACCGAACGGCCTTTGGAGATTCGCGCCAGGAACAAGCCCACGAAGGGCGAGAACGCGATCCACCAGGCCCAGTAGAACGTGGTCCAACCTGCCTGCCAGCCGAACTGACGGCCTTGCTCACCTGCCGCGTAGGCTGCAGCCAGGGTCGCTTCGTCCAACTCTGCCGCAGCGCCTTCCAAACCGCCCTTGAAGCCGTCAAAGCTGCCCCATGCGTTGGTTGCACCCGCAACCAGGTCATCGGCATGAGCCTGAGCCTCAGCAGGCAAGGCTGCCGCATATGCTTCTGCCGACAGCGGGCCATAGGCGTTAAAGCTGAGCGACAGGAAGTGAAGGATATAATCGAACATCGCCGTGCCGTAGGTAGTCATGGCAAATACAAACGAGCCGAAAACGATGAATGTGCCCAGCAGGATAACCGACAAGACAAGGTTCAGGTTCGACAGGTACTTAACGCCGCGCCCAACACCTGACACAGCCGAAAGAATGGAGAGCGCCATGATCGCAACCAGACCCGAGATCAGACCCACCTTGCTGGGGGTCGGAACCTCTGCGCTCAAGTCCATGATCCAGCCCATACCAGTGATGGCATAGAGGCCGTCGATAAACTGGCTGACGCCATAGCCGATAGTGACGGACACGCCAAGAATCGTTGCAACAACGCCCAGAACGTCGACCACATGGCCGAAAAAGCCGTTGACGAAACGACCAAATAGAGGTGTCAGCGCCGAGCGGATCGTCAAAGGCATGTCGCGGGTGTAAGCGTAGTAGGCCAGCGACAGACCGGTCACCACATAGATCGCCCAAGCGTGGAACCCATAGTGCAAATAGGTGAAGCGATAAGCCGATTGCAGGGCCTCGGGCGTATTGCCTTCAACTGCGCCAGACACGACCTCGGGGTTCGATCCCCAGAGGCCCAGTGGTTCTGCTGTGGCGAAGACCATCAAGCCCACGCCCAGACCGGCACCAAACATCATGGAGAACCACGAGAAATTCGAAAACTCAGGCTTTTCACCGGGTGTTCCCATGATCCGACGTCCCGTCGAGGGGATGATCGCAACGATGGCCAGGAAAAAGAAAAACACGCCGACGATTATGACGTAAAAACTATTAAAGATTTCCAGCAACTTGCCGTTCAGACTGCCCAGCGTGCTGTTTGCATTTGCAGGGAAAACAAGTGCCCACAAAACCAAACCAACCATGATGGCCTTGCTGAATAGGGCGATGGGGACGCTATAGTTCTCATAGAAACCAGCATCCGCCGTTTGTATCTCAACATCCGTAAAGGGTTCGGGTATCGACATGTTGCGTGCTCCTCCTTGCATATGTCGGATTTCGTTCTTCGAAACTGGTGCTGTCAGCCCTCCCTGTCTCACGGCGCAATACTCTGCTTTATGCGCCAGAACACGTGTGGGACGTTGACAGCCTGGTCTTTGGAGGTCCTATGACGTCACGCTTTTTGCGTGGCCAACCGCTGATTTCCTCCCGGTTTTGCACCGCTTGCAGATTCTGCTGCATCCTGGAGGTAGAACGAAAAGGTGTTTAACCTGATCGCAACATCGCAAGATATGAGCGCTCATCTCCATTTGCAGAAACCTACTTCAGAGGTGAGGAGTGTTCACCTGAGAAACCGACCATTCTCTTACGCGAAGCGACCAACATATTCAGGGAACTGTTTGTTTGCGGCAGAGATCACCCGCCCGAAGCCAAAAAAACTGTGCGAAACTTGCGATTCAGCAGCGCTTCCGAACAAGGCACAACACCGACAGATCCCTGATTCATCTCACGTGACACGGGTCGAGCCAGCAAAAACGGAATTTAATTGAAAACTCTCGCAATTCACGTGAATATAAGTAAATCCAAAACTAAAAAAACTTGTTGGAATTCATGTCACGAAGACAATATAACTTGCCTCCACTCACATCATTATCGGCGTTTGAAGTTGCCGCGCGACATCTGAGCTTTAAGCAGGCTGCGGTTGAATTGTCGGTGACACCAGGAGCCATCAGCCACCAGATCAAAGCACTTGAATGCGATTTGGGCGCAGATCTTTTTGTCCGAAAGCACCGAAGTGTGGACTTGACCGAAGACGGCCATGATCTGCTGGAGGTGCTCGGGTCGTCTTTCAGGCGGATCTCGGCCGTTCTGGAGAAGATCCGCAATGGTGACTCTGAAAATCAGGTAACGGTCGGGTCAACAACCGCGGTCGCGGCATTGTGGTTGTCGCCGTCCGTCATCCGGTTCTGGCAAGAGTATCCGCATATCAAAGTGAACCAATTAGCTCAGGACCAACCACTCACGGATCGGCCGGACATAGACTTTTTCATTCGCTATGGCCAGCAGGCGAGCGCGAGCCTCACCTACACAAAACTGTACCGTGACACTCTGACTCCCGTTTGCAGTCCCGAGATGGCGCGAGATCTAAAAGGGGCCAGCCTCAATGATCTTGCAGAATGTCGTCTGATCAACCTTGAAGCCCAAGACAACAGCTGGACAAACTGGACGTCGTGGTTTCGCGACCTTGGATTTCAGGGCGATATCCCCGTGCAGTCGCGCGTCAACAGCTATGCACTAGCCCTGCAGATGGCGCGCAAGGGTGCGGGCCTGGCGCTGGGATGGAAACGCCTTGTTCGGCCTATGCTGTCCTCGGGCAAGCTTGCAGCACTTGACGCGTTCACTCTTCCCGCCCCTGAGAACTTTTTTCTTGTCGGTCGCCCTGATGATCAACTCTCGGATGGGGCGCGGGCCCTCAAGACATGGTTGCTTGCCGAACTGCCCGAAGCCCAGTCTTCATTGGAATAACGCTGGATTGAGCCCGACCACAACCGGCTTCGGGCACACACCAACGGGGAACCGTCTCCGCCAGTGTCAGAGGACCTTGTTCCTGAAACCACAATTTGCGCCGCGTTCCTTCCGAATTGCCTCGCAGATAAAGCCGGGTATGAAAGTCGTCTAACCGGCTGTCCTGAACGCCTTAGCCGTCGCTCTTACGCACGTTTGCCGCAAAACAGTATCCAATACCGTGAATGGTTTTGATAAAAGTCGGCTCACTCGGGTCGGGTTCGATTTTCTTGCGCAGGCGCAAGACATGCACGTCGATGGTCCGGTCCCCAACCACGGTTTCACGGCCGCGCGCCTTGTCCAGCAATTGATCGCGGGAAAACACGATATGCGGGTTGGTGACAAAAGCGTGCAGAACGTCAAATTCAGTTGTAGTCAGGGGCGTTTGCTGTCCACTGCTCTTGGCTGTCAACGTTCGCTCATGTGGGTTTAGCACCCAATCGCCAAACACAATCTGCGTGGCTTCGGATCCGTTTGCGGCAGTCGCTGCGTCCTCTGCCCGGCTTCGGCGCAGCACAGTTCGGATGCGCGCCAGAACCTCACGCGCCTCAAAGGGTTTGGTGATGTAATCATCGGCTCCGAACTCCAGGCCGACAACCCGGTCAAAGATCTCATCCCGGCCTGAGAGCACGATGATCGGAATATTCGACTGCATCCGCAATTCGCGCGTGATGTCAAATCCGTTACGACCAGGCAACCCGATATCCAGCAAGATCAAGTCTACGTTCGCCGTTTCCAGAACAACATCCATGGCGTTTCCATCCGCCACACAGGTCACGTCACATTCCTGCTTTTCAAGATAGCGTTGCAGGAAGGACGTGATTTGCGGGTCGTCATCAACGACAAGGATATGATCTTTGGCTGTCATCAATCTCTGGCGGCAGAATGAACTGGCTTATTAGTCTTGTATCCGCGCGCGCTTGAAACTGGCAAGCGCGCACAACGGTCATGCTGTGGCATTCAGACTGGCAGCAGGTCCAGAACGTGACCTTCAGGCAGTTCTTCAACCTCGGCCGGAATGATCGCCAGCCCTTCCGCCTGAGCTAGAAGAGCCACACGGCCGCTGTAAGACGGAGCCATCAGCCGCAACTTCGGGCGACCATCCGGGGTCGTGCCCTCGATCTGAACCGGGCGGTATTCCTGGCGGCCGGCACGGCGACGCAAAGGTTCTGCCAGAACCGCCGGGACTGTTACCTGCGGATTGTAATGCAATCCGGCGCGACGCGCCATCATTTGCGACCCGATGATCTGCCATGTCACATAGGCCGACACCGGGTTGCCCGGCAACCCTACATAAAGTGCGCGTCCATAGCGTCCGAACATGATGGGTTTGCCCGGTTTCATTGCAACTTTCATAACGTCCGTCTGACCACCGATCTCGGCAAACAGGCGTGGCATGTGGTCTTCATCACCAACGGATACACCACCGGTCGTAACGATCAGATCCGAGTTTTCACACGCTTCGCGCAGAACCTGTTCCAAAATGTCTGGATCGTCCTTGACCGGGCCGCTGTCAGTCAACTCAATCCACGGCTTTTGCAACAATGCAAGCAGCATGTAACGGTTGGAGTTATAGATCTGCCCTGGACCCAATGCCTCGCCCGGTTGGCGCAACTCGCTACCAGTGGAAAAAATTGTGACCTTCAGCTTGCGGTAGACTGCGACCTCACCATACCCGGCCGAGGCTAGCGCGGCGACCTCTCGCGGTCCGATCTCGCATCCACGCCGCAGGATCGGGGCGCCTGCGCGCAAATCTTCGCCTGCACGGCGAATATGCTGACCAGGTTTAGGGCGACGGCTGAATCGAATTCCGTCAAGGGTGACGTCGCAGTCTTCCTGCATCACAACCGCATCGAAGTCCGTGGGAACCGGCGCGCCGGTAAATATCCGCAGCGCACTTCCGGCAGGTGCATCATGCTCAGCGCTGTCCCCCGCCGCGATGCGACCGGCCACAGAGAGTTCGAACAGCGGGCCGTCGTTCAAATCAATTGTCCGTACTGCGTAGCCGTCCATCGCCGAATTGTCGAAGGCGGGCATTTCGACCTTGCTGGTACAATCCTCTGCCAATACCCGACCTATTGCCTGCGTCAGCTGCAAAGTCTCGCGGTCCGTAAGTGGATCAGCAATTGACAGGCCGCGCCGCAGAGCGTCATCCACAGTCAGATACATATGAGCGTGGCGGTCACAGGCGCATCCATCAGCCATTTTGGGCCTCCATATATGCAAACAGTTCTTCGAAACCGGCCTGTTCTGCCTCGCCCAGTTTGGGCAAATAGGTCCTGGCCTCTTCCAAATTCGAATTTGGATCGCCAACCACCAACAGCATCACCATGCCGTGGCGACCATGAACGCGACAGCGTATGCCGTAGACGCCTTCTTTCTCGAAGGTCAGGTCCAGCTCGGGCTTGCCACGAATTTCGAATACGCGCGCGCCGACGGGGATCATCCGAGGAATTGCTGTAACTGTATGCCGCCCGGTTGAGCCTTTGAAACGCACCGTGGCCCCGGCGGGAACCTGCAGGAATTTTGGCTCAAAACGGAAGGCATGTGCCGGAGTGTCAGCATTGAGGTCGATAATCTGATGCACCACAGCGACTTCGGGTACGTCCTCGGCCTGTACTGCGGGGGCAACAACCATCGTCCCCACAAGAAACGCTGCACACAATTTCAGCGAAATCCTCATCTGTCCCTCCGGGTTTAAGCCGCCCGAGATGGTTTCCCCAACAGGTCAGCCAATGCGCTGATCATCACCGGCCATTGCGCGCGGCGGTTCTCGTCGCGCAATCCAACCAGCAGTTCGCGCCCAATGGACACCACCGCAGAGGTACTGTCATTGACATAGGTCACGATTCGCTGCTCGGGATTGTCCAACAGGAAGGGCACGATGGCTGCTGCGGCCTGATCCGGGGCGACGCTCGACAACAGCCGCATTGCGGCCTGCCGCACCGGGGCTGAGATGTCATCCAGCAGGCTGCGCGCAACGTTCGGCTTTCCATCCCATTGGGTCAGGATCTGCATGGCGTCGATCCGGAATGCAGTATCCCCGGTTTTCAACATCAAGCGCAACTTGCCACGCAAAGCGTCCTGTGGCGGCAGATCGGTAGTTTGCAATAGTTCAAGAGCCTGAAGCGCAAGATTTGAATCAGTATGCGACACACCTGAAGCGATCAGATCAATCAATTGGTCATCGCTCAACTCGGACCCGTGGCGGGCCAGCGACACGGACAAAGCGGAAACAGCCTGTGCAGCAATATCCGCTTCGGGGTCTTTGGCGATCTGAGCCAGCATAATCTGCATTCCACGCACTTCACCCAGCAACCGGATGGCTGACATACGCGTTTCACGTTCCAGCGCTTCGGCATCGTCATCCAGCGCGACACGGCGGCGTTTTGGGTGACGGGTTGCCTTGGCCAACAGTGCCTGTTCGCGCGGGGTTAAGGGTTGAACATCGTCCTCTTCGGCCTCTTGCGTCATCTCGGCAGCGATGGCGTCATGACCAAGAATAGCCCCAAGGCTGGAGGTCGGGCCATTCTCGCCCCCTTCGGACACATCCAGGCCCGCCTCTTCCAGAGCGGCGAAATCCGTTTGTATTGCCTCTTCTTTTTGTTCCACGTCGACGGCCAATGGCATCGGGGCCAGCGCAAAAGACAAAAGCAGCTCCCGGCCCTGCTGCTGGTTCACATGCGGGCGATCTGTATCGGTGACAATCATTGCCAGCGACGCCATAGCCTTGAGCCGAACCGACCGGAAGGGTGAGCGACAGGCACGCTGCAACCACTCCGTCGCTTCGCGCAAAGGCGAGGAGGCAAGAGCGTCGACGATAGCCCATTGCAGGCGCTCACCCTTGAGGTCGTCGGCGTTGATCGAGAACACAGCGTTCAAGCGGTCGGACACAAGCTCGGGGGCCAAGGCGGCCAACAGACCAAGTGCTTGAGCAGACACTTCGGGCTGTTGACCGGTCGCAAGGAAGTCCAGTACCTGCCAGCGCAAGTCGTCCTGATCCTCGATAGGCTGGCTGCGGTTCAGCCGCTCGATCAGAGCCAATTGAACTTTCGCCCCGGGGTCGCGCATCATCCGATCCAAAAGCTCGGGCTCCGAAAGACCGGACTGCCCCAGAGCTGCTATGCGGATCTCTTCCACCGCGTCGTTCAGCGCCCGCTCGACAAGTGCGGGGTCGTTCGGCATCAGCGCCTCATAGGCGATCAGACGAATTTCACCCTCCTTGTCGGAAAGCGCCTTGCGCAAAATCGCTTCGGCCTCGGCCCCGCCAATCGTGGCCAGCGTCCGCAGCGCACGGTGCCGCAGACGACGGTTCGAGGATTGGGTGAATACGCCCAATGTCGGGACCGAGGGTTCCCCGATCCAGCCCAAAGCTTCGCAGGCCACATCGCCCAACTCTTGCCCGTCTTCGTCCATCAGGGCCATGACGATGGGCTCAATCGCCGCAGCGTCACCCATCTGACCCAGCGCTTTGATTGCGGCAATCTGCGTGTCGAGCCAGTCATCCCACTCGTCCTGATGCAACTCGTCCTCGTCCCACGTCATCTCATCCCCGCGACCGGTCACGAGAGTGCGCAGATAGGGGGTGGCATCCTCGGCTTTCAACGTGGCCAATGAGGTCACGCAGGCAAGTTTCACCTCGCCACAGGGATCGTGGATCAGGTTTTCAAGCAACTGCGGCGCGGCCTCTTTTACACCCAAAACACCAAGCGCCTGCGCGGCGTCCTGTCGGACGTCTTCGTCGTCGTCCAGCAATGCCTCAACCAGTGCCGAATTGTCTCCCGCACCAATTGCAGTCAGGGCCTGAACGGCGCGCAAGCGGATCACGTCAAAGTCGGATTTTGCGTATTCGGAAAACAGGCTGGTGGCCTCGTCACGCAGGGAAGTATCGGAATGGATGTTCATATCGGATCTGCCATGTTTGTGGTTGGCGGGTTGGGTGAAAGTGGAAGGCAGATTTCCCAACCGATACCTGCCTTCCATGTGAACCGGGGGACCGGTTCAGAGCCCCTTCTGCAGTGGGGCCCGTCCCGAGGGGCGGCATGGCGTCCGCCCCTCGGAAAGTTGTCATCAGGCGATGTCGCGCGGCGCGAAGGACATCGTGCGGAACGAAGTCTTGTAGGGGCTCGGCCCAAGCTTGCGAACCTTGGCAACGCCCATCTTGTAGTTGTAGTTGCCACTGATCCAGTCGACGATCCGGCCCTCAAGCGCGTTGGCGGGCTGCTGCATGTGCAGGAAGTCCATGTAAACCACGCTTTTCTTGATGGCAGGCGTAACCATCGCCACGGCGGTGATCGCCGCTTTGGTCAGCTCGATATGCCCGTTCTCCATTAGTTTCGAGAACTGGAAGTCATCACCTTCCACACCCAGCAGCGTGTGTTTGTTGCCCGGAACGCGTTCCGAATAGACCATCACATAGTCGCCGCTTTCGATGCCGCGTTCGGCCGCATCGTCGGGGTGAATTTCGACCCAATTTTCCGGCCAGCGCTGCACGATATATGGGCGGCGACGATCGTCGAAACCGGACTGCCAGCGTTCGTTGATCCGTCCAGATGTGGCCCAAAGCTCGCCTTCGTCCTTGTTCGGGCTGAGCCATTCCCAATAGTCCGAGAACAGACCCCAAGGCGATTTCTGGATGTTACACTTGCCGGTCTGGCTGTTGAAATGCGTCAGCTTCTTGTTGAACACATCCGCGCCAGCAGCACCAGTATCGGGCAGTTTGCGGGTTGTGTCGTGCAAGCGCTTGGTCTCAATCAGCGTGACTCCGTCAGCATCCAGCATGACCGGGCACTGCACACCGTCGGTGCCGAATTCACGGACCTTGGCATGCAGGGTTTTGCCTTCGGCCTTGGCCAGACGATGGACCGCGTGGAAATCCTTGCGCGACCCGCGGGTAAAGCGCACGGCCTCCTCCGCGACCTCATTCGAGTTCTGCCAATCGAACCCGTCAAAGCCCATCCGCGTGGCGAGTTGGGCGATGATCCACCAATCCGGTTTCGCCGAACCGGGCGCATCATAGAACTTCTGGTACAGGCGCAGGCGGCGTTCACCGTTGGCCCGCAGGAAGTCCTCTTCGCCCCAGGTTGCGGCTGGGAACACAATGTCGGCGTAACGGTTGCCGATCGGGTCTTGCAGGTAGATGTCCTGATTGATCACCACCATGCCGCCGCTGTCGGCGCGGGCCTTTAGCGTGTCGATCATCTCTTGTTTGTCGAAAGAGGCGATCTGGTGCGGGTTGCGGACGGTCAGTTCCTCAAACTTGTCGGCCAACTGCTGCGATCCACACATGGACTGAATCCAGGTGGTGCCGATCACGTGGGCCATACGGGTATGTCCCGCGATCAGATACCGGTCGGTATCCATGGCGCGACGACGGCGACCCGGCAGCTTCTCGGGCGATTTGTTGCGCGGGTATTTCCCGCCCTTGACGCCGCCCCGTTGGTGGCCACCGGCCCGGCCAATGACCTGGCCCGGACGCCCACCACAGCCGCAGATGATACCCAAAGCCGAGATCGCCTGCGTGTTACCGGTGTTGTTGGACCAATAAAACCCTTTTTCGATCATGATCGAAGTTTTCGGGCGCGTGCCGTCATCCTTGGGTTTGGCAAGCCATTCAGCAGCCGTATAGATCTTCTGCACGTCGATCTCGGCTGTGGCCGCAGCAGCCTCAGGCGCGAATTCGTCCTGCGCCAGCAGCCACTCTTTCCAGTCCTCGAAACCCTTGGTCTGGAACTTGCCCCAGGTCGTGCGCCACTGCCATGGCGTATTCCGGGTGCCCTGGCCAAAGCCAGAAGAGCTTTCCCACTTGTTGTTGACCCACTTCTTGATCCAGTCGCTGTCTTCCCAGCCATTTTCCACAATGACGCGGGCAATGGCGTTAACGACCAGAAGGTCAGTACCGGGCAAAACGTCGATATGCAGACCACCCATCTTTTCCGCATGGGCCACACCGGCAGAGCGGCGCGGGATCAGATAGATTTCCTTCTGACCGTTCTGCATCCCCTTCATCATCCACTGGGTATAGAGGATGGTCTTGGTCTCATATGGGTCGGTGCCGCAAACCAGAAGGGTTTCCGCGTCACGCCAGTCCTCATAGGAGGGGCCGAAATTATCAAAGCCCGCATCCCGGAAACCGGGGGTCGAGGTCACATCGGACGGTGTGTCGTGGAAGGTGAAGTTGGCGGTGTTGATATGGCGCAGCGCGTATTTCGAGATCGCATAGGTGTTCTCGATATACTGATAGCTAAAGGTCTTTACGCCATAGGCATTGGTGCCATGTTTGGCGATGACATGGTTGCCCACCTCAGCCGCCACATCCAGCGCCAGATCCCACGGAACCGGCATCAAGGTGCCATAAATCCGCATCAGCGGCGTTTTCAGACGGTCGCGTGTGGGCGTCTGCGGGTTATAGCATTTCTGCGCGATACACCCGCCCCGCAAGGAGCTGTCGCCGTCGGTGTTGACAGTTTTGTTGTCCTTGTCGGGGATAATCACGACGTGGTGCGGCTGGCCTTTGTGCAGCACGATATTGTGCTGGTTCGGGGCCACCCATGCGCCCAGCGGTGCGACAGGGAAATCCTCGCCAAAGGCGTTTTCATCCGCGCCGGGCCCACCGGATTTGGCCGTCACGGGCCAGCGGTAGACTTTGTAACCACAGGCCACGATGCAATAGTCGCAGGCGGTCGAGATGACCTCGGCGCCCTTGGGCGGCAGCGGGACGTTGGTTTCGGGTACGTAATACGGGGTTGCCATGATTCCGTTTCCCTTTATGCAATGAGGTTGTCGTAGCGGCCGTAGATCAGGCCAAACATGCCGACGGCGTAGATATCGTCACCATCGAGTTCCAGAAGGACTTGCGGCAGCGACTGATACGCCTGACCGGAGACCAGAATGCCGTGCCGAGTCACGTCGTAGGTCGACAGGTGCAGCGGGCATGGGCCCAGCACCTTATGTTCCCCCTTGTACGTGTCGTAAAGCGATCCGCCCTGATGCGTACACGTCAGGTTGAACGCCACCACGTCCTTTTGCGGGCCGATGCCACCCCCACTTTCCACGCCGGTCTTGACCAGAATCGAGTCCGAATAATCGCCCTCATCTGGGTAGTAGAATTCGACCGGAACATCCTGTTCCAACTCAGAGAGTTTGCCGATCAGTTTGCGCGGATAGGTGGACACAAGGGCAGGAACCTGTTCGGCCTGACCGTGGCGGGTGGGCATGGCCACCATCACGGCAAAGGTTGTGGCGCCCGAGGCGAACAGGAATTGGCGGCGGTTCACGGTGCAGGCTTTCTTGGCTTCACCCGAACAACTGCATCCGGTTGCGTTATGATCAGTCATGACGCTTACTCCTCTGCTGCAACCGCGGGAAGCGGCTGATAATCCGGCAGGTCGGGTTCTTCGATCAGAAGTTCCTCGCCGGACAGGGATTTCAGGAAGGCCACCAGATCCGTCTTTTCTTGATCATTCAGACCAAGGGGTTGGATCAGCTGGGATTTATTCGCTGAGAATTCGTTCTCGCCGCCGCCTTGGTTGTAGAATTCGACCACATCCTCAAGCGTCTCCAGCATGCCGTTGTGCATGTAGGGTTCGGTATAAAGGGTGTAGCGCAGGCTTGGCGTGCGGAACTTGCCCTTGTCGGCCTTTTCCTTGGTGCGGAAATAGAAACCGGGGTCGTCCTTGGTGTGGCGATACATCTCTTCGGTCGAGCCTTTGGCATAAAGTTCGTACCGGAAGGTAACTTGCGCCAGACCATCATCCTGCCAACCGTCATAGGCGGGCACGCCGGTGTTGTAGTATTTCTCATCCGACAGCAACGCACCGTTGTGGCATTCGGAACACTGCGCCTTGCCGGTGAACAACTCCAGCCCGCGTTTCTGTTCCTCGGTCAGTGCCGCATCGTCCCCGCGCAGATAGTTGTCGAAGGGCGTGTCGGTCTGAACGATGGTCCGTTCAAACGCTGCAATAGCCCGCCATGCGTTGCCGATGCGCGGCCAATGATCCCCAAAGACGTCGTTGAACCGTTCGACATATTCGGGAACGAAGGCCAGACGGGCTTCCATCATGTCGGCCTCGCCGTTCCCGGCAACTGCACCGCCCGCAGCGGATTTGGCCTGGCTTTCAAGGCTCTTGGATGAGCCCGCCCAGAACAGTTTGCCGTAATAGGCTGAATTCACGATGGTCTGGCTGTTGCGCCAGTGGGTCGTACCGGGATAGCCGAACGAGATCGGGGCCTCGACGTCCCAGCCGACATCCGGCAGGTGGCAGGCGGAACAAGGCGTCGATGGGTTGCCACCCAGACGCGGATCGAAGAACAGCATCTTGCCAAGCTCAATCTTGGCTTCGGTTTGCGGGTTGTCCAGCGGAATTGGAGGCTCGCCCAGAGCCACCAGTGGCGCATCAGGATCGGGATCTGACCCGCCGATACCGGCCTCAATCTCCATACTGGTTTCCGCAGCGGCCTGCGAGCCAAGAACGGCAAACAGGGCAGCGGTGGCGATTGTGCCTTTGAGATAAGACGAAAGGTCTTTCATGGGTCCACTCCTCAGTTTGTCGCGTCTTGCCAGTTTTCGATCGGCTCGTAGAAGGTATCGACCTCCTCGGCGACGAATTCGGGGCCGTTCAGCGGATCGCCGGACAGCGCCTTAAGGAAAGCCACCAATTGCGCTTGCTCGGTCTCGTTCAGGTTCAGCGGCTTGATGCGCGGATCCTTGTTTTCATCGTCACCACCACCGGCATTGTAGAAGGCCACCACATCTTCAAGCGCTTCCAGCGTACCGTTGTGCATATACGGCGCAGTAAAGGTCAGCTCGCGCAACGTAGGGGTCATGAACGTTCCGAACGTATCGGCGGTGTGGTTGCGGATATACGCCCCGGGATCGGCGCGTAGGTTCATGTAGTTTTCGACACCGAGAAATTTCATCATGGTCACGAAGGTGATGTGACGTTCCGGGGTCGCCCAGATTTCGGGGTTGTCGCCGACACCGATATTATGCGGCAAGTCATCCGTGAACCGCTCACCCGAGTGGCAGGAATTACACCCGCTGGCATTGAATAGCTCATAGCCCGCTTTGGCCTCATCCGACATCTCGCCAGTGTCGAAGGGTGCTCCGCGCGAGATCAGCGTTTTCAGATATTCCGGGATCGCGTTTCGCACGCCGCCGTTCGAGGGCTCGCCGAATCCGGCGGCTTCGAACATCTCGACATAGACCGGGTCCTGCTTGATACGTTCCTGCATCAGGCGCATGTCCATGTTCATGGAATACGTCTCGGTGATGCTTTCGCGTGTAACATCGTTGAGGTTGGTGCCAATGCGCCCGTCATGAAACCACGCCGCACGCTTGGCGCTGTTGATCAGCGTGGGCACGTTGCGGAAATGCAAGCTACCGGCATAGGCGTCCGACAAGGCCTGTCCATCAGTAAAGCCGTTTTCCGGCTGGTGGCAACTGGCGCAGGACAACTCGGTGTCGCCGGACAGTCGCGGATCAAAAAACAAACGTTTGCCAAGGGCCGCCTTGGCGGGATCGAACTCTATCGCTTCTACCGGTCCCGGCTCTTCCGCCTGGGCCTGGTGAACCGGGAACGCAGCGCCCATCGTCAGCAGCGAAACTGTCGATAGCGCCGAGAACCATGTTCTGGCTTTGGTCATCATCTAAAAGCCCCTTTTCGCTAATCCGATCTCTCCGGGTGACCGTGGATCGGTATGGCGAATCCTATAGGGCAGTTGTTTCGTGAGGATTTGACCAGTGTTAAGTTTTAAGAAGAGATGTTAAATTATGTTACAAGCTCAGGTCATCTGAGACCGTATGATCCGGGCAAGTGACTGAACCTCCAACGGTTTTTGAACCATGATGGGAGAAGGTCCGGTCACTGGCACCTCGGCGTCGTCGAAATAGCTGCTGATCAGAATTACGGGCAAATCCGACCGGATCGAACGCACAGACTCGATCAGGTCCGTGCCCCGCAAACCGGGCATCATCAGGTCGCTGATCAGGATGTCAAAGCTTTCGGGGCTTTCACAAAACGCCTCGCGCGCTTTCAGCGGATTGGAATACGCCTCGACCCTGTAACCGTATCGCGTCAGCAGCCGCCGGGTCACGTAAAGGATGTTCTCGTCATCATCCACCAAAAGGACATGTTCGTCCCCGGCCACAGCCTCGACCTCGGCCTGATCTTCCGGGCTGAGTGCGGGCATCAGCGGATAGAACAGGCTGAAACAGGTGCCCTGACCCGGTTCCGATTGCAGCGCGACACGGCCATGACATTCCTCGACGCTGTTATGCACGATGGTCAGACCCAAACCGGTGCCTTTGCCAACAGGTTTGGTTGAAAAGAAGGGTTGGAACACCTGCTGACGCAGGTCCTGGGCAATACCGGGGCCAGTATCACTGACGTCCAGACGGATCACGCCGATGGCCCCGTCCGGCAAATCGTCAAGTGCGTCCTTGTCGGCCAAGCCGATACGCAACACAACCTCACCCGGCTGATCGCCCATGGCTTCAAACGCGTTGTGACACAGATTCAAGAGGGTCTGAAAGAACAGCGTGCCGTCAAAGTCGGAAAAGGCTGTTTCGACCTCTCTATCAAAACGCGTCTGGACGCTGGGCGGGGCAGATACCCGGATCAGATCCAACGCTTCCTGCGTGGCTTTGACCATGTCGCCACGACGCGGGTTGCGTGGCCTTTGACGCGCGAAGGTCAGCATCTTGCGCACCAAAGCTTGCGCGCGGCGGGCCGCGATACGGATATGATTGACCGAGGTCTGGATGTCATCGTTCCCGTCCGCATCCAGCTCGATCAAGTCGGCATTGCCGATGATGCTCATCAATACGTTATTAAAGTCGTGCGCGACCGAGCCTGCCAGAATCCCCACAGCTTCCATTTTTTGCACTTGGGCAAATTGCTCATGTGTGCGCCGGGTTTCGGTGATATCTTCGCCGATCCCAATGTAATGCGTGACCTCGCCGTACTGATCCACCAGCGGGAAAATCGCAGTTGAAACCCAATAATGGCTGCCGTCTTTGCTGAGATTCCGAAACACGCCGTACCAGTTCTGCCCAAGTTGCAATTTCTGCCTTATATCAGCGTAAACCCCCTGCCCCGAATGCCCCGATTGCAGCATTCTGGGGGTGTGCCCATAGACCTCTTCCGCCTCATATCCGCTGAGATCAAAGAACTTGCGATTGGCGTATTCTATTTTCAGTTCGGTGTCCGTGATGATGATCGAGGCTGGGCTTTGTTCGACGGCCCGCGCAAGTTTGCGCTCGGCCAGTTCCACCTGCTCGCGCAGTTCCAACTCAGCCTTCAAGCGACGATTGGAACCCAAAATGTTTGAAATCAGCAACGTGGTCAGGATCGCAATCACGCCAACCACGAAAATCAAGCCAACCAGCAAAACCGAGAAGCGGCGCACCAGCTGTTCCCCTTCCGAAAACGCCTGAACCATGTCCGACAAGCTTTGATCCCGCTCGGTAATCCAAAGCGTCTCGAGCGTGGAAAGCGCCGCAAGTGCGTCGCTGTCATCCACCCGCACCAGCGCATCAATCTCTTCCGCGCGCAGACCTGCTGCTATGCCCGCTTCGATCCTGGGGATATTGCCGATGTATTCCCGCGCCACCCGCTCGATCCGCTGCAATGCATCCAGTTCCGTCAGCGACGGCGCGGCGTTCCGGTAGGTTTCGATCGTTGTCAGAAGGTTCTGCGACTGGGTTTTTAAGGTCGGCGAGTATTCTGCGTCATGCCTCAGGACGTAGTTCTTGAAGTTGTGGATCAAACCGCCATAGCCGAAATATCCCCGGATTTCAGATATCCAGTAGCCGCGCGGGGTGGTCTCGACCGAATAGCCCTGCCAGACCTTTCGCATTTCTCCGATCCGGTCCGTGGTTTCCCGCGACATGTACAGGAATACCGACAGGATGAAGACCAGCGCGATACCCATAGCGAATGCTACACCAAGCGGCGCAGCCATTGATTTCTCGGAAGGGGTGCCCTCTGCCGTCGCGGGATGGCTTTGCCTGAAGACCATGATACCTCCGACCTGATCCTTGCCGTGTGGCTTTACCTTTGGTACCCGCTCATGGCGTATATTGCGAAGAGACTATGGCGCGGCAAATCGCGCCGAAGTCGGATTGCGGATCTCCTCAGACGATCCGGGTCGAATGCCAGACGTTTTTGACGGTCATGTAATTCTCAAGCCCTTCGGTGCCGCCCTCACGACCCGACCCGCTGGATTTCACGCCCCCGAAAGGCGTTTCCGGCATCGATGCTTCAAGCGTGTTGACAGACAGATTGCCTACTTCAACCTCATCGACCAAACGGTCGATGTAATCCGCCCTATTGGTAAATGCATATCCTGCCAATCCGTAAGGGACGGAATTTGCCTGATCGATTGCCTCGTCCAACGAGGCAACGGGGTTGATGACGGCAACGGGGCCAAATGGTTCTTCCTGCATGATCCGCGCGGTCTGAGGAACGTTCAACAAGACTGTCGGCTGATAGAAATAGCCCCGGTTGCCCAGGGGCGCGCCTCCCGTAGCGACAATCGCCCCTTTGGCCCGTGCATCCTCGACCAGTTCGGTCAGGGCAGGC
The DNA here is from genome assembly GCF_059612245.1 of Ruegeria sp. CDSA079. NCBI lineage: Bacteria > Pseudomonadati > Pseudomonadota > Alphaproteobacteria > Rhodobacterales > Roseobacteraceae > Ruegeria > Ruegeria sp. CDSA079. Next base: position 235,627 of record NZ_JBXWQF010000003.1, read on the forward strand.
ACCCGGCGATCATTGGCCAGCGGGCCCATCTCGACCTCAGAATCCAAGCCGTTGCCGACAACTGTGGCCGCTGCCCGTTGCACAAAGTCTTTGGCGTAGGACTCAAAGATGCTCTGGTGCACAAAGAAGCGGGTTGGCGATGTGCACACCTGCCCGGCATTGCGCATCTTGCGCATGGCGCCAGAAATTGCCGCCGCCTGAACATCCGTATCTTCACAGACAATGACCGGAGCGTGCCCACCCAGTTCCATCAACACACGCGTGTCATGCTGGGCCGCAAGTTTGGTTAGATGCCGCCCAACATTTGTCGACCCGGTAAAGGCCACCAGACGCACGGGGTCTTGCGGGATCAGATACCCGGAAATTTCGGCTGGCTCCCCAAATACCAAATTCAGGACACCCGGCGGCAATCCCGCATCTTCGAACGCTTTTGCAATGTGCATTGCCCCAGCTGGAGTTTCCTCTGCGGCCTTAAGGATCACCGAACAACCCGAAGCCAATGCACCGGCGATTTTCCGTGCCGGTTGGCTCATGGGGAAGTTCCACGGCGAAAATGCGGCGACAACTCCGATAGGCTGGTGATGTACCGCGAATTTGTGACCCTGAGCAGCCGGGATGATCCGTCCATAGGTCCGCATGGCCTCACCCGCATCCCATTCAAAAAACTCAGCCCCGCGGATCACTTCAAGGCGGGCTTGCTTCAAGGGTTTGCCATGTTCAAGGGTCATCGAATGCGCAATCTGGTCTATGCGTTCCCGCATCAAGGCTGCAGCGCGCAGGATCGTATCCGCGCGTTCACGCGGAGAGGTACGGCTCCAGACGCGGAAACCTTTGACAGCGGCTTCCAGCGCATCGTCCAGGTCTTTGATCGATGCACAGGGCAACCGCCCAAGCTCTTCTTCAGTTGCCGGGTTGATCACCGGGATATCGCGGTCGGTCTTTCGCCACGTGCCATCTATGAACAATTTGAGCTCTGGATACATGAAGCTGACACCTCTTCTTGCCTTGTTTTCAAATCGCGCGACGCCTCGTATTACATCAAGTGAATTGAACAAATACGGGTATCACTTTGGCGAATAGCTGGCCTGTTTATCCTGCGCCGCCTTGTGCAATGCCGTCTTGAAAGCCCGCCCGGCAGGCGACAGATCATCGTCAGCGCGGAAAGACACCCCGATCGGTCCCTGACCAAAGGGAACGCTCCAATTGACTTGGACAAGGTGCCCGTGCTGGATGTCCTGCGAAACGACCTCGGCAGGCATAAGGCCAATCAGGTCACGCGATTGCAGCAACGCGCGGTTCGTCAGATAAGACACAGACTCGATCATGACCGGCGGCACATATTGCTGCTGGCCAACAAAGAAATGATCGACCTGACGCCGCAACGTGGTCTCTTGCGGAGGAAGAATCCAGCCAAAGGGTTTGGTTTGGGCAAACGTCACGTCCTGGCGACTGGCCAGCGGGTGTTGAGGGCCAACAACGGCTAATATCTGATCCTCGAACAGTTTTTCCTGACGGATCTTGTCGCGGTGCCGATGCGAGGGCAGACGGCCCACAACCATGTCGATCTCTCCTGACAGCAGCCGAGGCATCAGCACTTCATTGGTGCCTTCGCTGATCTTGACCGCCACATTTGGGCGGTCTTCCAACAGCAGTTCAATGGCTGCAGGCAGAAGGCTGGTCGACGCCGCAAGCAATGTACCCACCACGACGCGACCCGAGTTACCCTCGTTCAGGTCGTCCAGTTCCTGAGCCGCGTTCGACACCTGCGCAAAGATCAGTTTGCCATGACGGATGAGGGTCTCGCCAAAAATGGTTGGTACGACTCCGCGATTGGTGCGCGTGAACAGTTTAACTTCGAAGTCCAGCTCAAGATCCTGAATCATCTTGGTGGCAGCGGGTTGAGAGACACCCAACTCGCGCGCGGCATTCTGGATGTTTCCATGCACGCCCACGGCAACCAGCAGACGCAGTTGGCGCAGTTTCAGGCGCGTCAAGGCACGATCAACGATGCGAGAGTGACGCCCAACCATGGCTAAAGCACAATCGGTTTGCAAAGCTGGTCCAGTTTGGACAGAACGCTCATGGCGGCCAATGCCGAGCTGCGCGGATTGTCGGGCAGGGCTGTGCCGCTGATCCGAAACTGAAAAGTTCCAAAATCGCCTTCGGCCTCGACCTCGTGAATGTTCTTGTGAATCGTCGGGTCGGCGATCAGACGAACCTGAGTGTCGTCAAACCCCACACCCGCCAAAGCGACAGCGGCCGCAACGTTGGCGTTCTTTGGGTAAGCCAGCGCCGCCTCTCGGGCAGAACCCTGGAAATGGGTTTCAGCGTCACTAATCTTGTCGAGATCCAGACTGTGTTCGGCAAGCGATCCCTTCCACCCCGCAGGTGGTTTGCGCCCCACGTAGGTAACGGACTTGAGCGGGCCGACTGCAGCAGCGCTCAAGCAATCCAACCCGCCGATGGCACCGCTTGCCAGATGCAAACGTCCCCCACCCTGTCGCGCTGCGCTTTCCAACCGATCCGCTATTTTCTGGTCCGCCAGCGCGCCGACTGAAACGCTGATGATGTCCATACCATTTGCCAGTATGTCCGGCCCCAGACCGGCCAAAGCCTCGTGCCCTGCGCAATCAAGAACCATGTCGATCCCGTTCGGCAGGTCGTCAATTGAACCGACTGACAGGGGCACTTTGGAAGCGACGCGGTGCGGCCTGACCACAATGGCCGCCAATTCATGCCCATGTTCTGGCAGTGCGCGCTGCACATATTGCGCAATTGCGCCGGTTCCAATGACTGCGATTTTCATGCCTGAACCCTAGACCAGCGTTGAAAAAACCTGAATTGATAAGTTGATGGTATAATTTTTTCAGATAGCCATTTCCCTGAAATCGCGCTGGATCGACCGTCTCAATGTGCTTTTCATTGGATCAGAGCCACAGGGACCGCGCAAAAAATGAAATACACAAAAGACGACGCAAAAAATTATGCCCGCGAAAACATGACGGGGATCTGGGCCGCAGCGTTGAATCCGTTCAACGAAGATCTGTCGCTGGATAAGACCGGGCTGCGCGCCAACATCCGCCATTGGATCGACGATCTGGGCATTCAGGGCCTGTTCGTCGCCGGCAAACAGGGCGAGTTCTTTTCGATGAGCATTGAGGAGCGCAAGCGGAATTTCGAAATTGCCGTCGACGAATGCGCGGGCAAGGCCGGGGTGATTGTCTCGGTCTCGGATCAGAACATGAATACGGCGTTGGAGCTGGCGCATCATGCCCAGAATTGCGGTGCGGATTACATCGTGGTCCATGCACCGGTTCTTAGCTTCGTGCAGGATCGAGGCGAGGTTCTATACCAATACTACAAGCGGTTCTGCGATGAGCTAGACATTGGCATCGCCATGTGGAGCCATCCTGACAGCGGCTATCTGATGCAGCCCGAAGAATGCGCGCGCATTGCGGAATTGCCGAATATCGTTGCAATCAAATATTCGGTCCCACGCGAGATGTATGTGAAGCTGACCCACATGGTAGGCGACAAGATTCATGTCTCAACCTCGGCCGAGTTTGAATGGCTGGATAATATCCTGGAACTCGACTGGAAGCTCTATCTTTGCTCCTCTCCACCATATCAATTGCAAAGCAAGGTCGATCAGCGGATGAACGAATACACGCGCCTAGCGTTTGCCGGAAAGGCGGATGAGGCGCGACGTGTGTTTGACAGCCTCAATCCTGTCCGGGATGCCATGAAACGCGCGCGTCCAGCGGGTAAGCCTACGGCCTTTGGAAAGTACTGGCAGGAATTGCTGGGTCAGGTTGGTGGCCATGTGCGCCCGCCGATGCTGGAACTGTCTGAAGCCGAAAAAACGATCATTCACAAAGCGTTCGACGAATGCGGCCTGCGCGTCTGAAATGGCTGCGCGTAGAGCTTTATAAAGAAATCTGATAGCTAGATGCTGATAATTTCTTTGCTGTTATGGAAAAACGCGCCAAACTTTCGGCGGTAGGGAGTGGGACATGTCAAAACTGAAAGCATTCAACTTCAAGGCCTGGATCGACGAACACCGCCATCTGCTCAAGCCGCCAGTAGGCAATCGTCAGGTCTGGGAAGATGCCGATCTGATGGTCACGGTTGTTGGCGGGCCGAACAAGCGAACCGATTATCATGACGACCCTGTGGAAGAATTTTTCTATCAGCTAGAAGGCGACATGGTGCTGAAAATCTTTGACGGAGAGGAGTTCTACGACGTTCCAATCCGCGAAGGTGAGGTGTTCCTGCTGCCACCGCATGTCCGCCATTCGCCGCAACGCCCACAGGAAGGCTCGATTGGGCTTGTGATCGAACCCAAACGCCAGACGGGCGAGTTGGACGCCATCGAATGGTACTGTTTCGAATGCGGATCACTGGTGCATCGTGCGGAAATGCAGCTAAAGTCCATCGTTGATGACCTGCCTCCGGTTTATCAGAAGTTCTATGCCTCGGAAAAAGACCGCACCTGCCCAAACTGTCAGGCGATGCATCCAGGCAAAGAACCGCCCGAGGGCTGGGTTAAACTGTAAAACAAGATCAAACAGGGGAAGTCATGAAACACTTTGTAAAATTCGCCGCCTCTGCGGCTGTTCTGGCAATGTCATCCGTGGCAGTTCAGGCTGAAGAGTTCCGGTTAGGCCTGATCACGCCACCGCCGCATATCTGGACCAAAGCCGCCGAGTCGTTTGGGGCTGAGCTGAACGAGGCCAGTGGTGGCGCGCATTTAGTTTCGGTTTTCCCGGCGCGTCAGCTGGGGAACGAAGCAGAGATGCTGCAGCAATTGCAGACGGGTGCTTTGGACATGGCCTTCATGACGGTGGCCGAAGTGTCGAACCGTGCGCCTGAGCTGGGGGCGTTTTATGCACCCTATCTGGCGGATGACATTGGGCACGCGGGGCGCATCCTGCGGTCTGACACCGCCAAATCCATGCTGGAGCCATTACCAGGGCAAGTTGGCATTGTGGGTCTGGGCTATGGGATGGCCGGGTTGCGCCAGATCGTCAGTCGGGGAGATGTTTCATCCGCAGAAGATCTGTCTGGCCTGAAGCTTCGGATCACGCCCTTCACGCCGATCCTCGATTTCTACAATGCGGTTGGGGCAGCACCTACACCGATGCCCTTGCCTGCGGTCTATGATGCGCTGGCTAATGGTCAGGTTGATGCAATCGATATGGATGCCGAGCTGATCTGGGTGCTTAAATATTACGAGCACGCCGACACAATCGTGCAGTCGGATCACATGATGTTCCCGATGGTCGGGCTGGTTTCGGCAAAAGTCTGGGCTGGCTTGTCGGAAGAAGACCGGGCGATGATTGCTGAACTGATGGCCAAGCATGTCGACAGCACCATCGACGCGTATGTTGAAAACGATGCCAAATGGTTGGAACTGATCGAGGGCACGGGAAAAGCTTACAAGAAGGTCGATGCCTCGTTCTTTGGCGACGCGATTGAAGAGTGGAACGGGATCTGGTCCGAGAAGACCTCTTCCCTTGACGCTTTGCGGCAGACTGCGGCAGAAACAAAATAACGAAAACGGCATGACGAAAAGGGCGCAGGTCGATCCTGCGCCCTTTCTCACGGGAGAACAGCGATGTTGTATCGGCTGTCGGCTGGCTTGGCGCGGGTCGAATTGTGGTGCGCCGCCTTTCTGGCGGTCTGCATAACGGCTTTAATTTTGCTGAATGTCGTGACGCGTACGGCGGGAAATGCTCTGTTCTGGGTCGATGAGCTGGCGATTTATGCCATGGTCTGGATGACTTTCCTCGGGGCGTCCGCTGCTTTGCATCATCGCAGTTCGGTTTCGATCTCTATTCTCTCCGACAATGTGCCGGATCGCGCGAAACGACTAATCCGCAAGATTGTGGACACCCTCGTGTTTGCCTTTTCCCTGGCGATGCTGTGGTTCTGCTGGCGTTGGTTCCTGCCGCTGGAAATCGCCCGTAGCGGTTTTGACACTTTGGCCTTTCAGGGTAAGACATTTAACTTCATCTATGCTGAGCCGACACTAACCCTAGGCCTGCAAAAATACCTGTTCTGGCTTGTCATGTGGTTGTTTGCACTTGGTGCAACTTTGCATTCCACGATGCACCTGCTGAGCGCCCCGGCGAAGGGGTCGCAGCCATGAGTCCTATCGTCTTTCTGGCTACTCTGTTTCTGTCTGTACCGGTGGCAATCGTGCTGGCCATCACAGCCATCTGGTACATCTGGGAAAGCGGCAACACGGTTCTTTATGACAGCTACGCACAGAAAATGTTCGGTGGGTTGGAAAACTACGGGCTTCTGGCAATCCCCTTGTTCATGCTGACCGGAGAGTTGATGAATGAAGGCGGTATGACCCGACGCCTTGTCGCGCTGGCGCGCGTGTTCGTTGGCGGGTTTCGCGGTGGGCTGGCCTATATCAACCTGCTGGCCAACATGTTCATGGCGGCGATCATCGGCTCTGCGACTGCGCAAATCGCGGTGATGTCGCGCGCCATGGTCCCGGCGATGGATGAAGAAGGCTATGACAAAGGCTTCGCCGCCGCGACCACCGCCGCTGGTGGCTTATTGGCCCCGGTTATTCCGCCCTCAATGATGTTTGTGATCTTTGGGGTTCTGGCCCAGATTCCCATCGGCGACATGTTCATTGCCGGTATTTTGCCGGGCCTGCTTCTGGCTGGCGCTTTTGCTTTGGTCATTACCCTGATCGGGTGGCAGCGGCAGTTCCCCAAAGGCCGCTGGATGACGCGGGCCGAGGCTATTCGGTCCCTGATCAGCGCAGTTCCTGCCCTGTTGATCCCCCTTTCGATCATTGGTGGCATCCTGTTCGGGATCGCCACTCCAACCGAGTCCGCCGCGATTGCGTCCTTAATCGCCTTTCTTGTGGGCTGGCTGGTCTATGGCGATCTGAAACCGCAAAACCTGGCCGAGATGTTCAAACGCACCGCTGCAAATGCCTCGATGATCCTGTTCATGATCGCGGCAGCCAGTGTATTTGGCTGGGTTATCATCTACGAAGAGATACCGCAGCATCTGGCCGGGCTGATCACATCTGTTACCTCGAACCCCTTTGTGTTTCTGCTGATCGTGAACCTGGCGCTCTTGCTCGTGGGAATGGTAATTGATGGCATTGCAGCGATTATCCTGATCACACCCATCCTGCTGCCCATTGCAACCGGGTCCTACGACATCAGCCCGTATCAATTCGGAATCGTAGCCTGCCTGAACCTTGTGCTTGGCCTGCTGACACCTCCTGTCGGGATCGGTCTGTACATCGCCTCATCCATGAGCGGCACCACGCCAGGCGCAATCCTCAAATCGCTCTGGCCTTTCCTGGTCGCGGTGGCTTTGGTTCTGCTTCTGCTCAGTTATTTCCCCAGCCTGTCGACGCTGCTGATCTGAGGGTGATCCCATAGGGCTTACCACCCACCCTCATGGCGGAGGAAAACTTGCGCTAAACTTCCAAGCGATTGACCTCTAGACTGATCCAATCACCACCCTTATCGGACGCAAGGTAGAACATGCTGCTGGACACACCAATCTGCGAATTTGGCTGGAAGGCCCCGGACTTCACACTGAAGGATCCCAACGGTCAACCTTTCACCATGTCCGATCATCTGCAAAACGGGCTGCTGATCGCCTTTATTTGCAACCATTGCCCGTATGTCAAAACCCTTGCAGATCGGCTGGCGCGGGACACGGATCTGTTGAGGTCAAAGGGCATTGGCGTCTTGGCGGTGATGTCGAACGATTATCGAGACTACGCAGAAGATGCACCGCCCAGAATCTTGGAGTTCGCGCGAATGAACGGGTTCAACTTTCCCTATCTTGTCGACGAGGATCAATCCGTTGGGCAGGCATATAACGCGGTCTGTACACCCGACTTCTTTGGTCTGAATGCAGACGGGTTGCTGCAATACCGTGGACGCCTGGACAATCTGCGCCGTGGCGAATCCGGCGAGCGTGAGCCGGAACTTGTCAACGCGATGCTTCGGATCGCTGAAACCGGGCAAGGCCCCCAAGATCAAACACCCTCGATGGGATGCTCTATCAAGTGGACCAGAGGGAGTTTGTAGGACCCGAGCGATAGACGTGGAACGTTGTTTTGTCCCAATGCACTCTTGACCCACCCTGCCCTGTCGTTCTTGATAAGATCAAACGTCCTTGGCGGCGCAAAGGCCGAACTTGAGGATCAAACAAAAAGCGGAGAGCATGGCATCACAACACCGATGTCACGTGCGGGGTCAAATGGCAGATATTGCAGACTGGCTGAGCAAGCATGGCTTATCCAAATATGCTGACGCCTTTTCCCAGCATGAAGTCGAGTTGGGTGATCTTGCCGAACTGAACGATGATGACCTTGTCACCATTGGGTTGCCTTTGGGACCCAGACGGCGTTTCCTGAAGGCCATCCGCGAAGGTGCAAAGGGGCGTTCAGGTCCAGAACCCAATATTGTTGCCGAACGCAGGCAACTGACGGTGATGTTCATTGATCTTGTGGGGTCTACTCCGCTGTCGCAACAACTTGACCCCGAAGATCTTGCCGAGGTTCTGAGGCTGTTCAAGGAAACTTGCGCCGCAGCCGTCGCCGCATATGACGGACACATCGCCAGTTATTATGGCGACGGCATCATGGTGTTCTTTGGGTTTCCGCACGCGCATGAGGATGATCCTCAACGCGCGATACACGCGGGTCTTCGGATTATTCGCGATATCCCCAACTTGCGCACGCATGCCCAGCTTCAGGTGCGTATCGGCATTGCAACCGGCCTGGTCGTCGTTGGCGACCTGCGGGGTGAAAAGATGTTCGAGGATGGCACAGCGATGGGCGAAACCCCAAACCTCGCCGCGCGGCTGCAATCCATGGCCGATCCGGGCACGCTGATCGTTGCGCCGACGACCCACGAACTTGCGGGCGATACGTTTGAATACATTCGCCGCGGGACATTTCAGCTGAAAGGTTTCGCCAAGGAAGTTGAAGCCTGGCAAGTCACTGGCACGCGCCAAACCCTCAGCCGGTTCATAGCCTCGGATGACACCGCGATGAGCTCGCTTGTCGGCCGAACACTGGAATACAAAACGCTGCACAGCAAATGGGATCTGGCCCAACAAGGACATGGTCAGGTGGCGCTGGTGTCAGGCGAAGCAGGGATCGGAAAATCCCGCCTGATCGAAGAGCTGCACCGAACGATCCCAGACGCATCCTATCAACACGTCCGATTTCAATGCTCACCCTACCACGATGCAAGTGCACTATACCCCGTCATTCGCCAGCTTGAAACCGCAGCAGGGTTAAGAGCTGACGACAGCGCGGCACAGAAATTGGACAAAATAAAGCACGCTTTGGGCACGCCGTCTGACATCACGCTAAAACTGGCTGCATCGCTTCTGTCTGTTCCTTTCGAGGATCAGTTGGGTCCGCTGGATCTGACGCCTGAACAGGTGATGAAACAGACGCTGGACATGTTGGCAGATAATCTGATTGCAACAGCCGGGAAGAGTCCGGTGCTGGTGCTGTTTGAAGATGCACATTGGATCGACCCGACAACAAAAACGCTGCTCGATCTCTTTGTAAAACGCATCGGGGATGCGCCGGTGCTGATGGTGATGAGCTATCGCACGGGCTTTGATCCGGGCTGGACATTCACCTCAAATCTCACCCATGTCGATTTGAAGCAGTTGGGCATTGAACAGATCAAGGAAATCGTGGACGACGTCGCCAATGGCAGACCCGTTCCGAAGGCGGCTTATGATCTGATCACAGCCCGTTCAAACGGGGTTCCTCTTTTCGTCGAAGAAGTCACCAAGGACCTTCTGGAGACCGACTTTCTGATTGATGGCGCGGAAACCTTCTCGGCTGACAGTGCGTCGGTATCATCTTCCGTTCCCAAATCCCTTCATGACGCCTTGATGGCCCGTTTGGACCGACTGAGTTCGGCCAAGGAAGTGGCACAGATCGGGGCAGTTATCGGTCCACACTTCTCGTACCCTCTGATCGCGCGGGTCTCGGGTTTGAACGAAGGGGCCTTGCGGGCGGGGCTGGAATTGCTGGTGGATGCAGGTATCGTGAACAGCTCGGACGCAGATCCGGAGGAGACCTTCACTTATCGTCACGCCCTCATTCGCGAAACTGCGTATAACAGCCTTCTGAAACGCGAACGGCGGGGGCTGCATGCCCGTGTGGCCGAGGCATTGGAAGAGACTGAGCATCACGATGCGGCGGTCGGCCCTGAGATTTTCGCCCACCACTACACGATGGCGGACATGCCGGAACAGGCGATCGATTACTGGTATCTGGCTGGCCAACGCTCGGCTGAACGTTCGGCGGCGGTCGAAGCGGTGACACAATTGGGCCGGGCCATTACCTTGCTCGAAAAGGTGGACAAATCCGTTGACCGGGATCGAAACGAAACCCGGATTCAAGTTCTTCGGGCGGGTGTTCTTCGCTCGACCGCAGGCATTGCAGCGGATGAAACAGGAGCGGCTTACGCGCGAATTCGCGACCTGTGCAACCGGCTGGGCGAAACCGAACAACTGTTCCCGGTTCTGAATGGGCTGTACGCGTATCATCTGGTGCGGGGTGAATACAATCTGGCCAAAGCCACGGCGGCACAATTGCTGGACCTGGCAAAACTTGATGAGGAAACGCATCACACCATGATCGCCCACCGGGCCATGGGCGCAGTTTTACTGCATATCGGGCATCTGGAACCAGCTTGTGATCACCTGAAACAGGCGCTGAGCTTGTATGACCCGGAACAGCACAGCCGCCTGGCTTACGTTTATGGTACTGATCATGCCGCCATTACATCTTGTTTTCTGAGCGTCGCGACCTGGCTGCGCGGCGAGCCAGACCGCGCCCTTGATATCCAGCTTCAGGCCGTGTCAGCAGCTCAGGATTTGAAACATGCACACAGTCTGGCGCAGTCATTGACTTATCTATGTATGCTTCACCTTCTGCGGCGCGATCCTGAACAAGTTTGTGACGCGGTCTCGCGCCTTGAATCTCTGGCCATCAAACATGCATTCCCGTTCATGTCATTGACGGCCAATGTCTGGCGCAGCTGGGCGGATGCTCAGATTACACCCAACCTTCGGACGATGCACGCGATGCACAATGCGGCACAAGCTTGGTGGTCCAGTGGGGCAGGTAACTACAAGCCTTTGTTCCTGACAGTTCTGGCCGAAGTCGCACTTAAGGCAAACGAAACGCGCACAGCGCAACAGTTTCTGGACGAGGCGCGAACTCAGCAGCATCTGACCAATGAAGGCTGGGCGCAAGCCGAAACAGACCGGATCGAGGCCACTTTGCAGGCCACAGATCGCCCCGCCGACCTCTTGTTCGAACGCGCTATTCGAACCGCGCGCAGACAGCAGGCTCGAATGTTCGAACTGCGTACCGCCATCGCGTATCAGCGGACCTGCGAACGCCTCAATTGTGTGCCAAAGACGTCACCGGACATAAGGGGCATTCTGGGCGCAATATCCGGCAGCCCGCAAAACTGCGATATCGCGGAGGCTTTGGCGGCAGTTGATCAAGCGAAGACGCAGTAGGACTTCACGGCCGGCCCGGAGCATACCATAGGTGCTACTGTCGATAGGTTGAACCCGACTGTCGTTTCTTTAATACGTCAGGGCGAAAGCAACTCGTCCTGGTACCCAAATAGCGCCGGTTGACCCCCAGTGTGCAGCAGAATCACTTTCTGCCCCTGCTGCAGAACACCTTGTTCCAGCAAACCCAAAAGCCCCGCGAAGGTTTTGGCTGAATAGACCGGGTCCAAAAAGATACCCTCGGAACGAGCCATCAGGGTCAGAGCATTGCGCGTGGCAGGACCGATCTGTCCGTATCCCGGAGCCAACGCCCCGTCCCATGTCTGAATGTCATCCATGACCAAAAAGGGATCGAAGCCCAGCATATCCGCCAGACGCCCCAGAACCTTTTGCATCCGTACATGTTGCTGGTGCTGATCGCGGCGAACGCAGATACCATAGACAGGGGCCGATTGCCCGGCAAGCCGCAGCCCTGCCAAGAATCCGCCATGGGTGGAACCGCTGCCGGATGGCACCACAGCCGCTTCAAAATCACTGATCTGGGTCATTAGTTCCGCTGCAGCAGCAACATATCCCAATGCGCCAAGCGGAGGATGATCGATGCCAAGATGAATAACGTAGGGCTTTCGGCCTTCGGCCTTCAGCTGATCGGCCCTTTCATGCAGGGCATTGTCTGCGCCGGTCTCATCTTCGCCGGTGGGGTAGTGTAAATGTTCGGCCCCCAGAAGACCGGCCAGCAAGACATTTCCCGATCGGTAATAATCTGCACCCATGCCCGGTACGCGCTCTTCCAGCTGAAGGACGGCGTCCATGCCAAGTTTTGCAGCCGCCGCGGCAGCCGAGCGTACGAAATTCGACTGCACCGCCCCGGTGATCAGGATTGTATCTGCTTTCTGTTGCTGGGCCTCACCCAAATAGAACTCCAGCTGGCGGGTTTTATTGCCACCAAAGCTCAGCCCGGTCAGGTCGTCCCGTTTGATCCACAGATCCAGCCCTAACTGATCCGACAACCGATCAAGCCGCTCGGTCGGCGTCGCGGACGTCATCAATGTGGCGCGGGCAAAGCCCGAGAGCATACCTTCAATCGTCATTATTGTGATCCGTTTTGTCGTCTGTGCACAACCAGCGAAAGATGTCCTTTGGCGCACGATAGACAGGAAGCGAACCAAGCGAAAGAACGCAGAACAGGGTCAGCGCACAGTCGCAGTTAATTTACCGCGCTCGGGTTCGAAAAGCATTGCACTTGAAAAAAACGCACCTATCGATGCGCCCCGCCGGTCGCAGCCTACCCGGCTAACAAAACAAGGACTGACAACATGAAAACTGCTTTGGTCTGCTCCGGCGGGCTGGATTCGGTGTCTTTGGCCTATGTACTGGCGGCTGAAGGCAACCTGTCTCGACTGATCTCATTCGACTATGGCCAACGCCACACCAAGGAACTGGGTTTTGCCGCCCAATGTGCCGAAAGGCTGGGCGTACCACATCATGTGATTGATTTGCGTTCGGTTGGTGCGTCGCTGACCGGATCTGCCCTGACCGACGATTTGGACGTGCCGGACGGGCATTATGAAGAAGAGACCATGAAGGTCACAGTCGTCCCAAATCGCAACGCCATCATGCTGACCATTGCCTATGGCATCGCGGCGGCAAATGGCGACGCGGCGGTGGCCACCGCCGTGCATGGGGGCGATCACTTTATCTACCCCGATTGTCGCCCCGGCTTCACTGACGCCTTTGACGCCATGCAGCGTGCGGCTCTGGACGGATATGCGGATATCGCGCTGCATGTTCCCTTCGTCCATCGATCCAAATCCGAAATCGTTGCCGAAGGGGCACGGGTGAACACGCCCTTTGCTGAAACATGGTCCTGCTACAAGGGCGGTGATCGGCATTGCGGGCGCTGCGGCACCTGTGTCGAACGGCGCGAGGCATTTGAACTGGCCGGTGTCGAAGACCCCAGTGTGTACGAGGACCCCGAATTTTGGCGTCAGGCAATGGAAAGGGAGCGGGCCTGATGTACCGGATCACCAAGGAATTCCACTTTTCGGCCTCGCACCAGTTGACCCACCTGCCAAACGATCACCAATGCGCAAGGATGCACGGGCACAATTATATCGTCGTGGTCGAGCTCGCCTCGGCCCACCTGAACAGCGATGGATTTGTGCGGGATTATCACGAATTGAAACCGCTCAAAACCTATATCGACGACAGGTTCGACCATCAGCATCTGAACGATGTGCTGGACTGCGCGACCACCGCCGAGAACATGGCGCGCCATTTATATGACTGGTGCGCCGCACTCTGGCCCGAAACAGCCGCGGTCAAAGTGTCCGAGACGCCCAAGACGTGGGCCGAGTACCGGCCATGACCCTGCGCATCGCTGAAATTTTCGGCCCAACCATTCAGGGCGAGGGCGCACTGATCGGCCAGCCCACCGTTTTCGTACGTACAGGCGGATGCGATTTTCGCTGCGCGTGGTGTGACAGCCTGCACGCCGTCGACACCGCCTATCGCCACGATTGGAAGGCGATGGAGACCGAGGCCGTTTGGTCCGAGGTACAGCGACTTTCTGGCGGGCAACCCCTGACCGTGTCGCTGTCCGGCGGCAACCCAGCCATTCAGGACTTCGCCCCGTTGATCCAGCTCGGAACGCGGGCAGGCTATCGCTTTGCCTGCGAGACCCAAGGGTCCGTTGCCAAACCCTGGTTTGCCGACCTGTCGATGCTGGTACTCAGCCCCAAACCTCCCAGCAGCGGTGAGGTTATGGATTGGGACGCCTTCGACGCGTGCCTTGCAGTACGGCCCGCGCAGACAGCACTAAAAATCGTCATCTTCAATGACACCGATTTCCAATGGGCAAAGGACGTGGTGGCCCGCTATCCGGACCTGCCGCTTTATCTGCAACCAGGCAACCCGGAAACCGACCCCGATCTGCCCGTCGATCTCACCCAAGCCACCGAGCGGCTGGAATGGCTGATCGACAAAACTCTTGGCTTAGGGTGGTTCGCCCCCCGTATCCTGCCTCAGCTCCACGTGCTGGTCTGGGGCAACAAACGCGGCGTCTGACCAAAAGGAGACAGACATGAGCGACATTTACAGCGATCTCACTCAATTGGGCGGCGACACTGTCCTGCCCAACTCGCCGGAACAGGCGGTTCTTGAACGCGTGCGGAACCCGCAGGCGGACGTGGACTATAACGTGCGCTTCACAGCGCCCGAGTTCACCTCGCTCTGCCCGATGACCGGGCAGCCGGATTTCGCGCATCTGGTCATCGACTATGTGCCCGGCGATTGGCTGGTGGAAAGCAAATCACTAAAGCTGTTTCTGGGATCGTTTCGAAACCACGGTGCGTTTCACGAAGATTGCACCGTCTCGATCGCGCGCCGTCTGCAGGATTTTCTCGAACCCCGCTGGCTGCGCATCGGTGGCTATTGGTACCCGCGCGGCGGCATCCCCATTGACGTATTCTGGCAAACGGGCCCCCTGCCGGAAAGCGTGTGGATTCCGGATCAGGGCGTTCCCCCCTATCGCGGGCGCGGTTGACCAAGATGCAGGATCCGAGCGGTATTACCTCTCGCTCGGGTCGCTATCCGCATAGTCGCGCAGAGTGTCAATATCGTCGATATCTGCGTGGTTTCTGTTGATCTTGACGCCAACAGTTTTCAACCGTGAAAACGCGCGGCTCAGGCTTTCGGGTTTCATCCCCAGGCGTCCTGCGATCAGCATCTTGTCGTAGGGAAGTTCCACCTCGCACGCGCCACTTTCCTGGTCACACAATTCCAGCAGAAATTCCGCAACACGCTGAGCACCGGTCTGCGCCTTCAGCTGCTCAAGCTGCGCCACCAGAGAGTGCAGATGCGTGAAAGTAGCCGCCAGAATCGAAATGCCGATTTCCGGATCTTCCCGCATCAGCGACAACAATACCGGGCTGGGGATATGCATCACTTCACAAGGAGACACAGCTTCGGCTGACACAGGGTATGGCACGTCCCGAAGTGCCACGGCTTCGCCAAAGCTGTCACCGCGCGTAAAAACGCTCACCACCGCTTCAGCTCCGGTCGGCGTAACACGGAACAGTTTGACCCAACCCGCCAGCATAACATGCACTGCCTTGGCCTCTTCCTCTTGCAGGAAGATCGTCTCACCCCGATCATATTTCCGCCAAACGGCCTGACGCAGCAATGAATCGACATGCCTCTCGGGCAAGCTGCGCAATAGAAGTGACTGGCGTGCGATAGCCTTTTGTGCCTCATGTGGCATCAAGGCATCCCCCTGTTTGTCCGTTTCGGGCAGCGCCCGAGTGATCATCCCTAGAAAAAGCTATGCCAAAGCACACTCCGACGCACCACCCCTATTCTTGCATCCAAACTTGACAATTGTCATGTCACGACCAGGTGCGCTGCCTTAAGTTCAGCTCAAAGCCAGTTATCCGGGGAGCATGTCAGATGGACTTCGAGCGATATTTCAGCCAGAGCCTCGACACTTTGAAAGATGAAGGAAACTACCGGGTTTTCATCGATTTGCAACGACGTTGCGGGGCGTTTCCAAACGCCCGGCAGACCGATGGGCCAGTTCAGCGGGATGTGCGGATCTGGTGCTCGAATGACTATCTGGGCATGGGCCAGCATCCGTCGGTGATCAGCGCCATGCACGATGCACTGGACCGCTGCGGCGCCGGGGCGGGTGGAACGCGCAATATCTCGGGGACCACCCATGACCACGTGCTTCTCGAAGCTGAATTGGCTGACTTGCACGGCAAGGAAGCCGCGCTGCTGTTTACCTCGGGCTATGTTTCCAATTGGGCCGCGTTGGGGACGCTGGCTGCGAAGATTCCGGGGCTGATAGTTTTCTCCGATGCGTTGAACCATGCGTCGATGATCGAAGGCATCCGCCACTCACGGGCTCAGAAGGTGATATGGAACCATAATGACCTTGAGGATCTGGACGCAAAGCTGGCCACCGCTGACCCCAACGCGCCCAAGATGATCGCCTTTGAGTCGGTCTACTCGATGGATGGCGACATCGCCCCTATCAAAGGGATTTGTGACCTGGCCGACAAATATGGTGCAATGACCTATCTGGACGAAGTGCACGCCGTCGGTCTCTATGGCCCGCGCGGAGGTGGTATTGCCGAACGCGAAGGACTGATGGATCGCCTGACCGTTATTGAAGGGACGCTGGGCAAGACCTTTGGTGTAGTGGGCGGATATATCGCCGCCTCTGCCACCCTGTGCGATTTCGTGCGCAGCTTTGCCAGCGGGTTCATATTCACCACCGCCCTGCCCCCGTCGATCGCGGCTGGGGCTGCGGCTTCGATCCAGCATCTGAAACAATCGAGCACGGAACGTGACTTACAAAAACAGCGGGTGGCGCAGGTGCGGGCACGGCTGGATGCCGAAGGCATTCCGCATTTGCCCAACCCCAGCCACATCATCCCGGTGATGGTGGGCGATCCGGTGAAATGTAAGTTCATCTCGGACACACTGCTGGAAGAATTCGGCATCTACATCCAGCCCATCAACTATCCCACCGTCCCCAAAGGTACCGAACGTCTGCGGATCACGCCGTCTCCGGTTCATACGGATGAGGATATCGACCATCTGGTCGGTGCGCTGTCAGCCCTGTGGCAACGCTGCCAGATTGCGCGGATGCCTATGGCCGCACAATAATTCCAAGCACCCCTTTGCATGGAGAACTGCCGCCCTTCGGGGCGGCGTTTTTTTCAGACCAGATAGAGGGCAAGTATGATCAGTGCAAAGCCCGTCAGCACAATGGAAAACCCACGCAGCCAGGCCAGGCTAGCCGTAAGGTCAAGATACTGCGCCAGGATGATGCGGCACTTGAGAAGCGCAAGACCCAGGATACCCGCACCGACGATTGTGGGCGCAAATGGTAACAGGGTCAGCACCGCCGAAGTCACGCTGAGCGCCAACAGGGTGAACCATGCGCGTGTGAGTGCGTTCGGGAGCCTCAGGCGGGAGTTTTTGTGAAAAGATGAAGACGCGGGCATCATATTACCCCAACAGGTAGATCACGGGGAACAGCATGATCCAGACCAGATCGACCATGTGCCAGAACTGCGCGCCTGCTTCGATGTTATGCGGGTCGTCGCGCCAGGCCACCAAGAGAAGGATTCCGACCCCGGCCAGGACATGGGCGGCGTGGAAACCGGTCAGCAGGTAATAGAACAGAAAGAAGGGATGAGTTTCAAACGTGATACCCTGCCCGGCTTTTCCCACGTATTCCGCACCCTTGATCATCAGGAAAACGATCCCCAACGCGGCCGCAACCATGAGGGCAAACCGTGCTTTGAACCGTTCTGCGGCGCGGCGCCAGCGCAGAGCCTGCGCGGCTAGGTAACCCGATGTGACCAACACCGCAGTGTTGAAGGCGGCGCCAGTACGATAAAGATGCGATTGGGCCTCGGCAAACCCCACCGGATCAGTCAATCGCACGCCCATGAACGCGATCAGGCCCGCGCCAAAGACCAGCAGTTCCGAGATGATCAGAACCCACATCAGTAACTCGCCCGGAAGCTCGTCGATCAGAGACGAAGCGCTCATGCTCCGACCAGTTGGCGGTAGATTTGCGGAAGGGCCATAGTCAGGCGGTGCGGGTCGGGGATGACGGCGAAACCACCCTGCCCAAACATGCGTGGGAACCAACTTTTGCCGGTCTTATCAATGGTGACGCCAAAAACCGATTGCCCGCCGCGGCGCGCCTCGCGAACAGCCATACAGGTGTCTTCGATACCATGGCGGCCTTCGTAATGGTCGAGGTCGTTGGGCTTGCCATCTGTGATGACCAGCAACAACCGGCGTTGGCGGGATTGGCTGGCCAGATCGGAGGAGCAATGTCGGATCGCCGCACCTAGCCGGGTGTAATGACCGGGTCGCAGAGAGGCGATGCGTTGTTCGACCTTTGCCCCCATTGGCTCATCAAACCGTTTGCAGCGTTGCACATAGACACGTTCCCGTTTCAGCGAACTGAACGCATGGATGGCGAAATCGTCACCACAGGCGTTCAGACCCCAGGCGAGCGCAGCCAACGCTTCGCGCTCAATGTCAATCACGGCGCGACCTGTGACCGCGCTTTCGGTTGAGCGGCTGACGTCCAACAGAATCGACACCGCCAGATCGCGGGCTTCGGGGCGCGACTGCATCCAGATGCGTTCGTTTCCTTCACCGCTCGCCATTCGCTCGGTCTCGGCCCGCACCGCAGCTTCGATGTCCAGCTGGTCTCCGTCCAGATGGCCTCGTGTCATCACTCTACCGGGGCGTAGAGCCTCGAACTGGCGTTTTACAGCGCGGATACGGCGAGCAGTGGCAGGGTCCTTTCCGAACTCGGCCGCGTCTTCGCGGATTTCGGCGTCCGAAAGCAGAACATTGACGTGATCCGGCAGATATTGCCCTGTCCGCACGTCCCATTCGGGATAGAGGATGCGACCCGACAAGCGCTCGCGGTTCACATCCTCGGGCGCAAGGTCCAGATGCAGTTTCAGCTTGGTCGGTGGTGCCTTGGAGATCTGACCCAAGCCGATCTCTTCCTGATCGTCAGCAGCTTTCTTGGCATTGTCAGGATCATCGTCGTCGATGCGGCGATTGATGTTCAGGAACTCGGCCCAGCTGAGGATCGCTTCGAACTTGTGCAAAATGAAGCTGTCGCTGCGCTCGGCCTGATCGGATTTGCGGCGGCGGGCGCGGTGCGTTTTTTCACCAGATTCTTCAGGTTCGCCTTCGGTTTCAGGGTTTTCCACCTCGTTATGCTCGGAAAACCCAACCGCCCGCAATTCGGGCCATAAAGGAACCGGGCGGAAATTTTGATACCCGCGCGCAGCAGTCAGATCGTCATCGTCCAGCGAAAGTAGTTGCTCGGCTTTTGAAGACAGGGGGGCAGGATCACCCAGCATATGACGGACAAGCTCTTCAACTGCCGCCTCGTCGGGCGGCAGGTCTGGGACGTCACGGTGATGCAGAACACCCTTGCAGAGTTCGGTGTAAAGTGGATGCAACCCGGGGGCGTTATCCAGTGTTGCCTCGACCATGTGTCGGGCAGCGATCAGGGCACGCAGGTCAGCGCGCAAAGGGTCGTCTTCGTCGATGCGAGTTCCAGCATGGGCCGCTGCGGCGGCGAGCCAGACGTAAAGCGCACCATTTGCCTCACGCGCAGGAAAGACAGCCAGGCGGTCTGGCAGGCGCAGCACTTCTCCGTCGAATGACGCGCGCGGCATCAGTTCGACTTCAGTCGCCAGGCGGCGGCGCCAGCTTAAACGGTGGCGCGATACCTCGGGTGAGACCGGGCGCAATTCCACGCCCGGAGTACCCCCTAATCCCCGAAAGAGGACAGCCAGCCGCCCCGCGACCTGAGACAGGTCGACCGCGGCTCCATCATGCACCTGGGGTGCATCGAGGCGACTGGCTAGGGAGTGCCACAGTTTCCCGATCGTTTCTTCGGGTTCCCATGGCTCAAAATCGATCTTGACCATTGGCCGGCCTCACCCAAAGACAGCCGTGACAAGATCGAGGAGCCCGCGTTTGATATCCTCGTCATCAGTCAGAGGTTCGATCATAGCGGCAAGGATAGCGCGGTCTGTCGACATGCCCTGTGCAATCAGCGTCGCAGCATAAACGACCAGACGGGTAGAGACGCCTTCCTCGAGGTCCTGACCCTTGAGCCCTCGCAGTTTGCCCGCCAGTCGCACCAGCGGTTTGCACCGCTCCAGCGGCAGACCACTTTCTTGCGCGACAACTTGCGCTTCCATCTCAGGCGACGGGAAGTCGAACTCGAGCGAGATAAAACGCTGACGGGTCGAGGGTTTAAGGGTTTTCAGGATATTCTGGTATCCAGGATTATATGAAGCGACCAACATGAAGCCAGGCGCGGCCTCAAGCTCTTCACCTGTGCGGTCAATCGGTAGGATACGGCGGTCGTCAGTCAGCGGGTGCAGTACGACGGTGACGTCCTTGCGCGCCTCGACCACCTCATCAAGGTAACAGATCGCACCTTCACGGACCGCCCGGGTCAGGGGGCCATCGACCCAGATGGTTTCTCCGCCTTTCAGCAAGTAGCGACCGATCAAGTCAGCAGCCGCCAGATCGTCATGACAGGCCACGGTATAAAGCGGGCGGCCCAGGCGGGCGGCCATATGTGCAACAAACCGGGTTTTGCCGCAACCTGTCGGGCCTTTCAGCAGAACCGGCAGGTCATTGTTGTAGGCGGCGCAGAACACGTCGCATTCATCGCCCTGGGGCAGGTAGAAGGGGGCGTTTGCCGCCCCCTCATTCAGTTTCATGGAGCCGTCCATATTCATCACTCCGCAGGGGTTTCAGCTGCACCGGATTCAATAACCTCTTTCCGGGGCACCCAGATCGAGTAAATAAACAACAGCGCACCAAGGACCACGACGACACCAGAGCCAAGACGCATCCAGTAGAAGATCGCGATTTGATCCTGCACGTCCATGAAGTACTCACCGACAACGCGTTGCATGTGTGTTTGCACAGTCCCACCGAAGGTCAGCACGAAGGTCATGAAGACCATGCCGCTGGTCATCAGCCAGAACGAGCCCATATTCAGTACCTGATTGTACGGATCACGGTTTTTCAGGATCGGCATCGCGTAGCTGAAGATCGCCAGGTTGAGGCAGACATAGGCACCGTAGAAGGCCAAGTGGCCGTGCGCGGCGGTAATCTGCGTGCCGTGGGTATAGTAGTTCACCCCATGCAGCGTGTGCAGGAAGCCCCAGACACCGGCACCGAAGAAGGCAAGCGTTGCACAGCCCAGCGACCACAGCAGCGCGGCCTTGTTCGGGTGATCGCGACGGCCTTTCCAGACCATGACGAAGGCAAAGGCCATCATCGCGAAGAACGGGATCACCTCGAGGCTCGAGAAGATCGACCCGATCCACTGCCAGTACGCAGGCGTACCGATCCAGTAGTAGTGGTGCCCGGTACCAAGGATACCCGAGAACAGTGCAGCCGCGACGATGACGTAGAGCCATTTCTCGACCACCTCACGGTCCACACCTGTCAGCTTCAGCATCAGGTAGGCCAGAATCGAGGCCATGATCAGCTCCCACACGCCTTCGACCCACAGGTGGACCACATACCACCAGTACTGCTTGTCGAGCGCCAGGTTGCCCGGGTTGTAGAAGGCAAACAGGAACAGCAATGCCAGACCCCACAGGCCCAACAGCAGGATGTTGGAGATGGCGGTCTTCTTGCCCTTCAGAACGGTCATCGACACGTTGTACAGGAACATGAGCGCGGCCACGACGATGCCCACCTTGACCCACTTGGGTTGTTCAAGGAACTCGCGCCCCTCTTTGCCCAGCAGCCAGTTGCCTTCAAACAGGTTGAAGACATAGGTCACGACAACGCCCAATGTGCCGACCACAAGAATGATCAACTGCAGATACGCGAGCTTGGGTGAGTGGATCTCGCGCTCGGTTTCTTCCGGGATCAGAAAGTAAGCCGCACCGAAAAAGCCCAGCAACAGCCAGACGATGAGAGAGTTGGTGTGCAGCATCCGCACGATGTTGAATGGCAGAAGCTCACTCAGGAAGTTCGGGAACACATAAATCAGACCAGCCAAAAGGCCGCCGATTACCTGTATCGCGAACAGGGCCATCGCTACTGCGAAGTAAGCGTAGGCGATTTTTTGGGATTCGTATTTCATTGCTCCGTTCCCTTTCTCAGCCTGCCTCGTTGGGCGGCCAGCCCTGAGCGTCGATATTGTCCGTCCAGATCAGGAAGTTCGTCAGATCACGGATTTCTTCGTCGCTGAGGTTGAAATTGGGCATTTGCCGACGACCGGGAATGCCGGTCGGTTGTGCTTCCATCCAGCCCTTGAGAGATTCAAAGGCCGATTCCGGGTCGTCCAGCACGCCCCAACGCGTCATTACGTTGCCGACTTCGGGGGCGAAATACGCGCCCTCACCAAGGATAGTATGACAATTGATACAGGCGTGTTTCTCCCAGACATGTTTACCTCGCACCACACTGTCATCAAGTTTTTTAGAGTTTTCAGAATTGACGATATACAGGTGCGAATGGGCCGATAAGGCCAGAAAGATGAGGATGAAGAACAGTGACCCGCCATAAAATATGTTACGAGCCATGCTCTTTGTCATGACTTCTCGCATCGCGCTCTCCTTTGCGCAGATTAGCTAGTGCGGTCAACATGGCGGGTGCGGCGCTGATCCGCCTTAACGAAAGTCAAGACATCAGGTTTGCGAGGGAAGAGATCGCTAAACTTCCCGCCAAGTGGCCTCAAATAGCCCCGAAATTGACTTAAAGCTTTGCTAAAAATAGGGGGGTATAGTGCGAATTGGCTCGCGTCGGATCCGACGCTTTGAACCAGTAACAACAAGTGGCAGGTTAAACTATGGCGAACTATTCATTCATCGGATACGACCCCGGGGTCATTTCGCTCAGCTTTACCGGGTTTAACACTGGTACGATAACTCTGTCCGGAACGTATGACGCCAGCTCTGACCGGCGTGTGTTCGATGTCGTTGACGCGGCCGGCGGCACACTTGTCAACGGCGACCCGGACAATGGAACAGACTTTAACGGCGACCGCTTCAACAACGAATTCGGCGACGATCTGACCCAATCCGGCGTTGTAACCAATCTTGATGGGTCAGTCACAATAGATTCGGGCGCTATCTATCTTGAGGAATCTTACAGTCTCAGCAAACCGGGGGGTGGCACCATCGATGTCTTCCGCGTCGAAGTCGAAGGCAATCTGGTCGGATACATCACCTCTGAACCGCTGGTGCCCGGAACGAACTATTCCTTTGTCCGGTCAAATGTCACCCCAACCAACGCACCGGACACTTCAGATCCAGGCGCAATTGTCGATGTGCCCTGCTTTGCGGCCGGGACACAGATTGCCACACCGGACGGCCCGGTTTCCATCGAACACCTGAACGTTGGCGATCAGGTCCTGACAGCCGACAACGGGCCACAAGAGATACGCTGGATCGGAGCGCGTGCATTGAATGCGTCTGACCTGACCGCAAAACCGAATCTGCGCCCCATTCGGATTGCAGCAGGCAGTCTGGGCAGTGACTTGCCAAAACGCGATCTGCGCGTTTCGCCGCAACATCGCATGATGGTTCGTTCACCAATTGCCGTGCGCATGTTTGACAGCAAGGAAGTCCTGGTTCCGGCCTGCAAACTTGTCGGCGTTCCTGGCATCACGGTCGAAGAGGGCGCGCAAGATGTCGTCTATTATCACATGCTGTTCGACCGGCATGAGATTGTCTATGCAGAAAGCGCCCCGTCAGAGAGTTTGTTCACAGGGGCGCAGGCATTGGCCAGCGTGCACCCGGGTGCCCGCGCCGAGATTCTGGATCTGTTCC
Source organism: Ruegeria sp. CDSA079 (assembly GCF_059612245.1). Lineage (NCBI taxonomy): Bacteria > Pseudomonadati > Pseudomonadota > Alphaproteobacteria > Rhodobacterales > Roseobacteraceae > Ruegeria > Ruegeria sp. CDSA079. Next base: position 259,551 of record NZ_JBXWQF010000003.1, read on the forward strand.
CAGAACTCTTGCGACCCGAATACGAGCCGAAGCCGGCACGACAGATTCCGGATCAGGGCCGGCGTGCACGTGCGCTCATTCACCGCCATATCAAGAATGACCGCCCGCTTTTATCTGAATAACAGCCCATACCGGCCCCGGAAGAGTCAGTTTGCCCTGGCAACCCGGGGGCCAGTCAATGCCGGCCACATCGCAAACAGATACAATGCTGTGGCTGCGATCCAGAAGCCATCAGCCGTCAGCATGGCCGCCAAATACCCACCTGTCAGGCCCGAGCCCAGCCAGCGCACCAGAGCCGCCGCCGCCATCAACACATAGGCCACCACCATCGGCGACGACGCAACAAGCGGGCGTCCGCTGTGTCCCAGAGCGGCTCGACTCATGACAGCCAAAGTCATGCCGCCGACGCAGCCGATTCCCAAGATGTGTATTGCTCCAACTTCATTGCCCAGCCCAAGGGCTGACAGCCCCCACAGAACCAGCCCAAGGGCCAGCATTCCAAGACCCAAATGCAACGCGATCAGGATCGGCTGGCGCAGGGCCCAACCGGCCCTCCAATGCGCCATGCGCAACAGTTGAACGCCACCCAGTACCAGGGCACAAAAGCCTGCAACCGGACCAATATCCAACACCAGCACCAATAGGGGCAACAGAAGAGCCAGGACCATCGCGGCTTTCTCCAACCTTGGTACAGACACCGGCCATGACGCCTCGGGCTCTCCGGCTCGTTTCATCGCATTGCGGGTAAACGCGGGTGTGATGCGGCCGCCCAAAATCGCGATCATCGAACACAATGCCAGCAAACCTGCCCGAACCCCGATGTTGAGCGTATCGCTGGTGACGCCGACCCATTCCAGATGAACCATTAGATTTGAGACCCAGATCAAGCTCAGAAGATACAGAAAAACCATGTTCTGCGGTTTGGGTCGGCGGATCAACTGGCTTGCAACCTTTAGCGCCAGAATGGGAACAAAACTCAGATCAATGAGAGCAACAGCCAAGGAAGGCAACGCGGCTGAAAACCAGACCGCCAACCGTCCGGCCATCCAGATCAACGCCACGAAGGTAATAAAACGTGCCCGCGCCTCGGGCGCACCGGTCCAATTCGGCACCGCGGTCAGAAAGAACCCGCCCAGGGCCGCCGTTGCATATCCAAAGATCATCTCATGCGCGTGCCACATGACCGGCGGCATCTCATAGCTTTGCTCTACATATGGAAGCAGACCATCCAGCGAGGCGAGCCACACGCCCCAAGCAATCCCTGCGAACACTCCGTAAATCCCTGCAGAGAGGAAAAAGACGCGAAATCCTTCGCTGAAAATGCGCGTTAATGCTGATGACATGCCCGCTCTCCATAGCCTCGCTTGTCGTTAATCAAGCCCTATCGCGCCGGGGATTCTGCGGCCTTAACCGAAATCAAGCCCGTTTTAAAACATGCGCATAAATCTCAAGTTTTATTAGCACTTTTGTCCGTTGATTTTTGGCCGCTGCCATCACTTTGCGCCCCTTCCGTTGACTTTGGTCAAGGATGACATCTCCGTGATGGCTCAGTCTCTGCCTTGCCTCACCACGCATATGGAGAGTGATCATGTCACTTGGAATCAGCTACAACAAAACCGGCCGCGCCTTTGGGGTCGGTTTGGCAATGCTGCTGGGCAGCGTCGCTGCACCAACCTTTGCCGAAGAGCCAACATTAAGCGACGAAGCTTTTGAGTCGTCAAAGCAGCTCTATTTTGAACAATGCGCAGGCTGCCACGGCGTTCTGCGCAAAGGCGCCACAGGCAAAAGCCTTGAGCCCCACTGGAAGAAAACCGCAGCCGACGGCACTGTGACCGAAGGCGGCACACTTCAGTTGGGCCAGGAACGCCTTGAAAAAATTATCGCCTGGGGAACCGAAGGCGGTATGAACAACTTCTCGGACATCATGACCGAGCAGGAAATCAAGGATATGGCGACCTATATCCAGATGGAAGCCCCCAAGCCACCTGAGATGTCGCTGGAACAGATGATGGCGACGCGCAAGGTCTATGTCGAAGAAGCCGACTATCCGACCGAGCCGCTACACGGCCGCAACTGGGAAAACTTCTTCGTCGTCATCGAGCGTGACGTAGGTAAAGTGGCCGTTATCGACGGCGACACCAAAGAAGTGCTGACACACATCCCGACCGGTTATGCCGTCCACGTTCTGAAAGCATCGGAACACCACAGCATTACCGAACCGGAAAACCCTGGCCGCTTCTGGTACACGATGGGCCGCGACGGCAAGATGACCAAGATCGACCTCTGGCAGAAGCCTGAGAACATGTTGGTTTCCGAAGTCAAGATTGCCTATGACGCGCGTGACGTGGCCGTTTCCGGCGACGGTAAGTACGTAATCGGTGGTGGTTACTGGCCGCCGCACTTCGCTATCGTAGACGCCCAAACGATGGAACCGGTGAAGGTTGTATCGACTCGCGGTGTGAACGTGGACGGCGACTATGTAGAAGAAGCCCGCGTGGCTGCAATCTACACAACGCCGAACGAGCCAACCTGGATCGTTGCAATCAAGGAACTGGGCCAGCTGTGGCAGGTAGACTATACCGACCTGGACAACTTGCGGATCGACAAGATCGACTCGGCCAAGTTCCTGCATGACGGGTTCTTTGACCCGACAGGCCGCTATTTCCAGATCGCCGCAAACGCGTCGAACAAAATGGTGGTTGTCGACACCGAAACCCACAAGCTGGAAGCAATGATCGACACAGCCGCGTTACCGCACCCTGGTCCGGGTGCCAACTGGGTTGACCCGAATTGTGGCCCGGTTGCTGGTACGACCCACCTTGGCGTTGGCACCGTGACAGTCTGGGGTAACGACCCCGAAAACCGTCCGGACGATGCCTGGAAGGTCTGCTACGAAGTGGAAACCGACGGCCCGGGCCTGTTTGTCCGTACCCACCCGAATTCGGATTACATCTGGGCTGACCAGACCAAGCATCCGGAACCGGAAGTGCAGCAATCGGTGCAGGTCATCTCGAAAGAGACCGGTGAGATCGTGAAAACCATCCAGATCACCGAAGACGAAGGCAGTGCTGCCGTTCACTTCGAATTCAACGCGGATGGTACCGAGGTCTGGGTTTCCAAGTGGAACCTGTCAGACTCGCTGGAGCCCAACGGACAGATCGTGATTTTCGACGCCAAGACGCTGGAAGAAATCGGTCGCATCGACGGGCTGTTTGCTCCGACAGGCAAGTTCAACGTCTACAACCGTTCGAACCACGTCACCTGACGGTTTCACAACCAAAACCGGAAAGGGCGGGCCCCTCGCCCGCCCTTTCCTCGTTTGAGACATCAGCCAAACTCACCGGCCTGCCACCTAAGGCCAGACAATACAGCCAAAACGGAGCCCGGATATGACCTCCGAACCGGATAAGAAAAAACCGATCTGGCGCCGGTATTTCCTTTGGGGAATGCCAGTGGCCGGCATCGCCGCGGCCTTTGTCGGCGGCATCATCTTCTGGGGTGGGTTCAACACCGCCATGGAAGCAACAAACACCAAGGATTTCTGTATCTCGTGCCATGAAATGCGCGATTTCGTCTATGAGGAATATACCGGCACGATCCATGACGTGAACCGGTCGGGCGTGGGGGCTGTCTGTTCCGATTGCCACGTGCCCAAAGACTGGACCCATAAGATGATCCGCAAGATCAAGGCGTCCAAAGAGCTGTATGGCAAGATGGTCGGTACCATCAACACACGTGAAAAGTTCGAAGCCAAGCGCGTGCATCTGGCCATGAACGAATGGGAGCGGATGAAGGCCACCGACTCGCGCGAATGTCGCAACTGTCATGACTTCGAGTCGATGATGCCTGAGTTTCAGAAACCCCGCGCACGTCAGCAGCACCTGAACGCGATGACGGCCGGTCAAACCTGTATCGATTGTCACAAGGGCATCGCGCATTCGGACGCTCGCGACCGGGCCGACGAGGAGTATCTGGAAAAACTTGAAGCCCCGAACCCGGCATTCATTCGTGAGATCCCTGCCGAGTATCTGGCAAGCCTCGAGAAAATTGAAGCCCAGGAAGCTGCTGAAGCTGAAGCTGAAAAAGCCGCTAAAAAAGCTCAGCAAGAATCCGTTCAGGCGCAGATTTCTGCAGCCGTCGACGCCGCTGTGGCGGAAGAACGCGCCAACGCAGCCGGTGAAGAAGCCGCGGCCCCGGCAACAGGCAGCAGCGATGTTGCAACCAACATCGACTGGAAAGCAGTGTCCAGCGCAGATCTGAAACTGTTCTATCCCGGTCAGGCTTCGTTTGAGTGGGTGCAGAACGGCAAGTTCCACGGTGGAGCGCGGCCTCTGACCAAGGGCGGGGATCAATGCACAACATGCCACGCCAAGGAACTGGACGCGATCGGCAACAAGATCGTTGCTGGCGGCGATCTTGAACCAACTCCGATCCCCGGCAAACGCGGTGTGATCGATGCAACCGTTCAGGCGGCGCATGATGACGAAAACCTGTATATCCGCCTGCAATGGCCGGATGCGGGCCACAACCCTGCCCCGTTTGTCGACGGCGGCAAGATGGATCCCGACAACCAGATCAAGGTGGCCATGATGATCGCTGGCACAGGTATCGAGCTGGGCGAGCAAGTGGGCTGCTGGGCCTCGTGCCATGCGGACAACTCGTATATGCCGTTTGATCCGGGGGCCGAGGCGATTGCCGCCAATGGTGACGTTTCCGGTCGTCTGAGCACACAGGACACAGTGACCAAATACATCAGCGAAAGCCGCACTGAGGTCGAAGTCAAAGGTCGTCGTGGCAAGGCACTGGGCGGTTGGGACAAGCTGCAAGCTGCGGAACAGATCGAGCAGTACCTGGCCGATGGCACCTATCTTGACCTGATGCGCGTCTATGCCGACGGCAGCGCCACCAACGGGTATCTGCTGGAGCAGCGTGTGGTCAATGATGGTGAAATCGCCGCGTCGGCTGAATTGTCCGGCGGTATGTGGACGGTGGTCTTCACCCGCCCGCTGAACTCGGGCGCGCCCGGTGATGTGCCACTGGAAGCAGGCCAGACCTACACCGTTGGCTTTGCGATCCACGACGACTTCAGCGCTGCCCGGTTCCACCATGTGACGCTGAACACCAGCCTCGCGCTGGATGATGACAGCGTATTCATCAACGTGGTCAAACAATAACGGATCGGGGCCGGGTCATCCGGCCCCCGCCAATTTGGAAAGGAGACATGGATTATGAAACCCCAACGCCTTCTTCCCGCGCTGCTACTGCTGGCCGCGCCCGCCTGGGCGGATGAAACCGCCGAGCTGTGTGCCGAGGCGGAAGAACGTTATGTAGAGCTTTTTGGTCAACCCTCATCCGCGGTCAAGGACGCCGAAGTGGTGTTGATGTACAAGTACAATTTCTGCCCATTCGAGCTGACCGTGAAGGCAGGCACAACCGCCCGATGGGTGAATGTCGACAAACGAACCAGCCACTCGGTTTTACTGAAAGACGGTAGCGAGCCTGAAAGCGACCGTTTGTTCCCTGAGGAATCGGTTGATCTGACGTTTCTTGCACCCGGACCGCAAGACTATCTGTGCGGCCCACATTGGGAGACACAGAACATGATCGGAATGATCACCGTCGAACCCTGAAACACATAAAATACAAGCAAGAAGACAGGAGCACGGGCGCAAATCCCGCGCTCCTTAACTTATGTCAAGGAGGTTGGTTTGTGATTACGCCACCTTGATCTCATGACACGCCCGGCAGGCCCAGCGACGTCCTTTTTTGCGCAAGCCAGTGCCGGGTTCCGAAGACATTCAGACTAGGCGAGTTTGTACATGAGCGGTAAGGTTTTTCTGATTGGCGCAGGCCCTGGCGATCCCGAACTGATGACCCTGCGCGCATTGCGGATGCTGCAAGAAGCAGATGTGGTGGTTTATGACCGGCTGGTGTCTGCCGACATCCTGAATCTACACACGGAAGGCGCACGGCTGATCCCAGTTGGCAAGGCCCCCAAATGCCATACGGTTCCACAAGACCGCATCAACGAAATTCTGCTCGAAGAGGCCAGCGCGGGACATACGGTTGCCCGTCTCAAGGGCGGCGATCCAATGATCTTTGGCCGCGGCTCGGAGGAGGCCGCCTATCTGATGGCCCACGGTGTCGCTGTCGAATATGCGCCGGGCATTACTGCGGCACAGGGCGCGTCCTCCTCGACCGGTGTTCCGCTGACCCATCGCGGGCTGGCGACATCGGTGCAGTATGTCACCGGGCACCGTCAAGCCGACAAGGTCCTGGATCTCGACTGGAAACGTCTGGCCGATCCGGACTCGACGCTTGTGGTCTATATGGGGGTTGCCAATATCGGCCAGATCGCCGTGGGCCTGATGACTGAAAACCTGCCGGGTTCCACCCCGGTTCTTGCGGTGGGCAAAGCTACCACAACGGATGAACGCCGCATGGTGTCCCGGCTGGACCAACTGGCCACCGACGTGCGCGAAGCCGGGTTGAAAGCACCCACGCTCTTCATCATTGGCAAGGTTGTATCGCTTTATGCGGAACGGCCCGTGGCCGAGCTTTTGGAGCAAGCCAATGGCTAAGCTGGGGCGCAGAACAGTCGCGGCAAGAAGCGGCGGCGCACAGCGTCCGGTAGTGCGTCGGCACTCGATGCCTTCCGTGTTGCTGACAACGGCTGTGCTCGTTGCGACATCCGCCTTCGCCGCTGACACCCTCGACCCCAACGCCCTGAAACGCCTTGTCCATCAGGACTGCGGCTCTTGCCACGGTCTGTCCCTGAAAGGTGGCCTCGGCCCCGATCTGCGTAGCGAGACACTGGAACACTATGATGCGGACGTCCTGACCGGCGTCATCCTCGACGGCATCCCCGACACCGCGATGCCCCCATGGCGGCCCCTGATCAGCGAGGAAGAGGCCGAATGGATTGCCCGCTACCTGCTGGAACAGGAGGCACAATGAAACACCTCGTACTTGGCCTTGCAGCCTCATTGATGTTGACCACCGCACAAGCCGAACCCACAGCGACCGGAGATCTTGGCCTTGTGATCGAACGCGCCAAGGGATCGGTCCTGTTGGTCGATCAATCCGACCGTGCGGCTCTGGCTCGTATCGAAGGGCTGGGCGATTTGTCCCATGCCTCGTTGGTCTATTCGCCCGATGAACGCTTTGCCTATGTCTTTGGGCGTGACGGCGGGCTAACCAAAGTTGATATCGTCACCCGCCAGATCGTGAACCGCGTCGTGCAGGCGGGCAACGCCATCGGCGGGGCGATCTCGGATGATGGTACACTTGTTGCCGTGTCGAATTACGAACCCGGTGGAGTGCGCGTGTTTGATGCGGACACGTTGGAAATGGTCGCGGACATCCCCACCGACAGCAAAACCATCGGTCTTGTCGATGCGCCGGGGCGCAGGTTCGTCTTCACCATGTGGGACACGGGCGAGACATGGATTGCCGATTTCGCCAAGGGCGATCCCGTGATCACCAAAATTCCCGACATGGGTAAAAACCCTTATGATGCGCTGATCACCGCCAATGGCCGCACCTATATAACCGGCCTGTTTGGCGAAGACGGCCTGACCGCGCTTGATCTGTGGGCTGACATCCCGGAACCCATCCGTGTGCTGCCCGATTACGGGCGCGGGCAAGAAGAAATGCCGGTCTACAAGATGCCCCATCTGGAAGGCTGGGCGCTGACGGGGCGTGAATTCGTGCTACCTGCGGTAGGTCATCACGAGGTTCTGTGGATCGACGCGGATACTCTGACCGAAACAGGACGGACCCAAACCCATGGCCAGCCGGTCTTTGCAATGGCACGTCCGGATGGGCGACAGGTATGGGTCAATTTCGCCCACCCGCTGAACGATACGATTCAGGTGATCGACAGCGTCAGCAAAGAAATCATCCACGAATTCAAGCCCGGCCCCGCCGTGCTGCATATGGAATTCACACCACGCGGACATGAGGTCTGGATCAGCGTGCGCGATGCCAACAAGGTCATGGTCTACGACACGCAGAATTTTGAAAAACTGCGCGAAATCGATGCCGACAGCCCTTCGGGCATCTTCTTCACGGCCCGCGCGCACAAAACGGGGCTTTAACGGATGCAGCATATCACCGACCCAATCGATTGCCGTCTGCTGGACGAATTTCAGCGCGATTTCCCGCTTACAGAGCGCCCGTTTCAGGTTCTTGGAAAAGCGTTGGGACTGGACGAAACCGAAGTACTTGACCGCCTGACCCGGATGCGTGCCACTGGCCGCATCACGCGGGTTGGCGCAACCATCACACCCGGCGCGGTGACGGCCAGCACTCTGGCTGCGGTATCCGCCCCGGAAAATCGGCTGGAAGAGGTTGCCGCCCTGATCGATGCCGAACCTGGCGTGAACCACAATTACCAGCGTGAAGATGCCTGGAACCTCTGGTTTGTCGCAACCGGCCCGGACCGGGATCATGTCAACGAGACCCTGGCCAGGATCAGCCGGGCCTCGGGGTTGCGAGTGCTGGATTTGCGTCTGGTCCGCCCGTTCAACGTGGATCTTGGGTTTCGCATGACCGCCGGTGCCAAAAACGTTCCCAGCGCGCGCAGGGTTGACGCAACGGCCATGCGAGACGGAGATCGGTGTTTGCTGCAGTCACTCAGTTCGGGTCTTTCACTTGTCGTGGAACCCTATGAGGCTCTGGCCCGTTCATTGAACCGGAATGTCGATGACGTGATGGCCCGGATCGCCGCCTTGCACGCCGCCGGTATCATTTCACGGCTCGGCGTTATCGTGCGACACCGCGCACTGGGTTGGTCCGCCAACGCGATGGTCGTTTGGGATTTGCCCGCGGAACAAATCGACACTGCCGGTCCGGCGCTGGCAGCCTATCCCGGTATCACTTTGTGCTATGAGCGCAATCCGGTCGAAGATGTCTGGCCCTATCGCCTCTACTCCATGATCCACGCCCGGACCCGGAACGAGGCTCTGGATGTGCTGGCTGGCGCAAAGGACCTGCCCGAACTGGCCCGCGCGCGGAACAAGGTGCTGTTTTCGACCCGCTGTTTCAAGCAGACCGGAGCGTTGATTCAAGCGAGAGAGGTTGCCGCATGACTCTGGACGATAAAGACCGCGCGATTCTGAACCGGATGCAGGACGATCTGCCGCTCACCTCACACCCCTATGTGGCTGTCGCCGAAGAGCTTGGCCTGTCTGAAACCGAGCTGTTGGACCGTCTGACTCGCCTGAAGGAAGACCGCGTCATCACGCGCTTTGGCCCGTTTTTCGACGCTGCTGCCATGGGCGGGGCCTTCTGCCTGTGCGCTATGGCTGTTCCGGTCGAGAATTTCGAAACCGTCCTGACCAAAGTCAATGCACACCCGGAGGTTGCCCATAATTATGAACGTACGCACCGGCTGAACATGTGGTTCGTGCTGGCCACCGAAACGCCCGAGGGAATCGAGGCCACCGCCGATGCCATTGAACGGGAAACGGGGATTCAAGTTCTCTGTTTCCCCAAACTCCAGGAATTTTTCATCGGCTTCCGGGTGGCAGCATGATCGACGCAATTGACAGGCAGATTATCGAGACGTTGCAAGGGGGATTGCCCCTGACCCCGACCCCGTATGCTCAGGTTGCCAATGATCTTGGGCTGCAGGAAACCGATCTGATTGAACGACTGTCGGCCCTGAAAGCACGCGGTGTGATCCGCCGCATTGCCGCGGCACCCAATCACTACAAACTTGGCATGACCTCGAACGGCATGACCGTTTGGGATGTGGACGATGCCAGCATCACCAAGTTGGGTGCACGGATCGGCGCCCTGCCCTTCGTGACCCATTGTTATGAACGGCCCCGCGCCTTGCCCGACTGGCCCTATAACCTGTTTGCCATGGTACATGGCGCCAACGCGACCGAAGTGGAAGCAAAACGCGCCGAGATCGCAGCAATTCTGGGCGACGCCTGCCGGGCCAAAGACCTCCTCTATTCCACGCGCATCCTGAAAAAGACCGGGCTGCGCCTGAAAAAGAAAGGCTGAGATATGTTCCGCCTGACAGAATACATGCACCAACTCGTCAACCCGACCCCGGTGCGCAAACGCCGCCCCGGCCCAGTGAAACCTGTGGTGATCTGGAACCTGACGCGGCGTTGCAACCTGAAGTGCCGCCATTGCTATACCGTCTCGGCGGATGTTGCGTTCCCAGGTGAGCTCAGTCATGAGCAAGCCATGGTAACCCTTGAGGATCTTGGCCAGTTTCGCGTCCCGGCCTTGATCCTCTCGGGTGGGGAGCCGCTGGACCGGTTCGATTTCTTCGACATTGCAAAGCGCGCCCGCGACCTGGTGCCGATGTTGGCCTTGTCGACCAACGGCACGCGGATTTACGATGAAACCGCCGACATGATAGCCGATGTGGGTTTCAACTATGTGGGCATTTCCTTGGATGGGATCGGAGCCACCAATGACTGGTTCCGCGGTGTCGAAGGTGCCTTTGCCGACGCCCTGCGCGGCGTACGCGAATGCAAGAAACGTGGTATCAAGGTTGGTCTGCGATTTTGCCTGACCGAAGGCACACAGCATCACCTGCCGGACCTGCTGCAACTGTGTGATGATGAAGGCGTCGACAAATTTTACCTGTCCCACCTCGTCTATGCCGGACGTGGTGACAAGAACCGAGGCGAAGACGCCGAACATCAGCGCACCCGCAAGGGATTGGACCTGCTGTTGGAGCGCGCGTGGGAGGCCGCGTCGGGTGGGCGACCATTGGACGTTGTGACTGGCAACAATGACGCCGACGCAGGGTATTTCCTGAATTGGATTCGCACGCATTTTGATGCCGAGAAGGCCGCCCATGTGCGTGCGCACCTGTCCGCCTGGGGTGGGAATTCCAGCGGTTTGGGCGTCGCCAATATCGACAACCTGGGCCGGGTTCATCCCGACACATATTGGTCCGATTACACGGTCGGCAATGTGAAAACCAAACCGTTTTCCGAGCTTTGGACCAGCGATGACCCGATGCTGGCCATGCTACGCACCCGCCCACGCCCACTTAAAGGCCGCTGCGGTGCATGTGAGCTGAAGGACGTCTGTGGTGGCAACACGCGTATTCGCGCCTTGCAACTGACTGGCGATCCATGGGCCGAAGATCCGGCCTGTTACCTGTCAAACGAAGAAATCGGCGTGGATGACGCAGGAGAGCGCCTGCAGGTCACACCGTTCCGGGGGAAAAGCAATGATCCGGCGCATCAGTTCTTTTGATAACTCGTCCCTGTTCCGTCAAATCGTGACACCTGTGGCGCGTGCAGGAGCCTCCGGCGTTAGTATTTGGAAAAAGATGAAGATCGGGCTGATGTGTTCAGTTCTGAGCTTTGGCGCGGCCTGGGCTGATGCGCCCTCGGATTACGCTGAACACTGCGCTTCGTGCCACGGAGAGAACCGCTTGGGCGGCGTTGGGCCGGCTTTGATCCCCGAGACTTTGAAGCGGATGCGGGGGCCGCGGGTTGCGGCGGTGATCGCCGAGGGGCGCACTGCGACGCAGATGCCTGCGTTTTCACATGAACTCGACGCCTTGCAGATCGAGGAACTGGCGGGATGGCTGAAATCTCCGCTCGAGAGTAACCCGGAATGGGGCGAAGCTGACATCATGGCCAGCCGCACTCTGGACGAGGATTACGCCCCAGTTGAAGCACCCGCGTGGGACAGCGACCCGATGAACATCACACTGGTGGTTGAGACTGGCGACCATCATGTCAGCGTTCTGGACGGCGACACGTTTGAAGTTCTGGACCGGTTCGAGACCCCCTTTGCCGTTCATGGCGGGCCGAAATTCAGCCCCGATGGCCGGTACGTCTTTATCATGTCCCGCGATGGCTGGGTCCAGAAATACGACATCTGGGCGTTAAAACAGGTTGGACGTGTGCGCGCGGGCCTCAACAGCCGCAACATTGCCATGTCAGGTGACGGAAAATGGGTCGCCGTTGCGAATTACCTGCCCAACAGCCTGACCCTGCTGTCGACCGAGGACCTGTCGGTAGCCACCGTCATTGAAGTGAAAAGCAAGAAAGGCGTGCCCAGCCGTGTGTCTGCCGTGTATCAGGCACCGCCACGGGAAAGCTTTGTGTTGGCGTTGAAAGATGTGCCAGAGATCTGGGAAGTATTCTATGGGGCCAACCCACCTCAATTTGGTATCGGGCACGATTTCCGCATTGAAGGGCAGTTCAAGAACCCAAACCCTTTCCCTGTGCGCAAGATCACCACGCTCGACTATCTGGACGACTTCTTTTTCGACCAGAGTTATGAATACGTCATGGGTGCATCCCGCGATGGAAAGGGCGGTCAGGTGATTGATCTGGTCATCGGGCACAAAGTGGCCGATCTGGACCTGCCGGGGATGCCGCATCTTGGCTCGGGCATCACATGGAAGCATGGCGATACAACCGTCATGGCCACACCGCATCTGACCGATGGCACCGTGTCGGTGATCGATATGGAAAGCTGGGAAACTGTCAAACGGATCAAGACCGAAGGGCCTGGGTTCTTCATGCGCAGCCATGAAAGCTCGCCTTATGTCTGGGCTGATGTATTTTTTGGTCCGAACAAGGACGCTATGCATGTGATCGACAAGCAAAGCCTTGAAATCGTGAAGACTCTGCGCCCCGCGCCGGGTAAAACCGTCGCCCATGTAGAGTTTACCAGGGATGGCAGCCACGCGCTGGTTTCGATCTGGGAAGATGACGGCGCAGTGATCGTCTATGACGCGCAAACACTGGAAGAAGTCCGGCGTTTGCCGATGCGCAAACCTTCGGGGAAATACAATGTCTGGAACAAGATCACCTTCTCGGAAGGCACCAGCCACTGAGGAAAAATGGCCGGTTTGGAAGCTGGCCATTCTGCTTTACCCCGCCACGGCACTGACCGTGGCCATCAACTTGTTTTTACTGGGCTTAATTTTGCACAGTGTCGGATTTGGGGCGATTGAACCCGTTCCGGCCCTTCTGTGGTCCATCCCTTTGGGCATTCCTGCGACATGGCTGGCAGGGCGCTGGGTACGCGGATTGATGGACGAAGCAGACGGCTGAGCAAAAAGTCTGTCTGCCTGACCAAAGTCAAGTATCGGAAAGAGAGATTCCCATACGGTTTTGAAAAGATTTCCGAGTTGGATTCTCCATGTCCGCCTATCAATTTCTCCACATTCTCCCTGACCGTGCCATGCGTGCGGCATGTGGATTGGCGGGCGTCCTCCTTCTGTTGTTGCAAATGCTTGGTCCGGTGCTGGCGAGTCCCGGACAAAGCATGTGGGTGGAGATCTGCTCGGAGGCAGGGGCGGTTTGGGTTGAGGTGGACCTTGAGGAGGAAAACACCGATCCAACCGTTCCCTGCCCGAAATGTGCCGACTGCGCGCTTTGCGCGGTGACAACGGCAGGACCCGTGCCAGACTCTCCGCTGCTGGTCACGGCCTGCAACGTGGAAATTGTGCGCCCTGCTTTCGGGCATCTGTGCAATTTGTACAACTCGAAACGACTGTGGCCCGAAACCCGAGGCCCCCCGTTTGCGACCCAAGAAGAATCTGAACGCGCCCCGCGCGCGTCCATGGCGTCCACCCAAGTATTCGGAGGTGCGCCGTGGTCGTAAGTCGCGCAATCCTTTTCCTGCTGGCTTTCACCCTGTCCTGCCTGACGGCGATCAGCGCCCATGCTGACAGTCTGGCCAGTTTTCTGCCCGAGATTAAACCTGCCGATCTGGCCCCCGGTGCTGATGCCTTTGGTCCGGTGCGCGATGACGTTCCGGTTGCGCCTGTCCTGAAGGGTGGCGAGACCATAGCCTGGGCGTTCCTGACGTCTGACTTTGTGGGAACAACGGGCTATTCCGGCAAACCGATCCATGTGGTCGCCGGCATCGATGAGGATGCTGTGCTGACTGGCGTGCAACTGGTCAAGCACTCTGAACCCATCGTGCTGATCGGTATCCCCAATTCCCGCATGGTAGAGCTGACCGAAGGCTATACAGGCCTGGACCTGAAGGTAGAGGCCGAAACCGGTGGTGAGGGGCATGACCTCGACATCATCTCGGGCGCGACGGTCACGATCATGGTGATTGATGACAGCCTCGTGCGCGGCGGTATCAAAGTGGCGCGCGCGCTGGGATTGGGCGGGCTGTCTGCGCTGCTGGCTGACGGGCCGAAACGCGAAGTCGATATGGCGAAGGATGAGGTCTATGACTGGACCACCCTGTCCGGGGATGGCTCGGTGCGGCGGCTGACGCTGGATATCGGACAGGTCAATGCGGCGTTTGAAGCAACCGGCGATCAGCGCGCGATCAAGCGCCCCGAACCGGGCGAGCCTGATGACACCTTCATCGACATGCATATGGCGCTGGTCTCGGTCCCTTCAATCGGTAAATCGCTGCTGGGCGAGGCCGAGTATCAGAACCTGACCGAATGGCTGGACGAGGGCGAACAGGCCATTCTGGTGCTGGGCCGTGGGGCTTACAGCTTCAAGGGATCAGGCTATGTGCGCGGAGGAATTTTCGACCGTATTCAGCTGATCCAGGGCGACAATTCGGTGCGGTTCTTCGACAAGCAGCAGCGTCGTTTGGGCAAGGTTGCCGCGTCCGATGCGCCCAGCTTTACCGAGTTGGATATTTTCAAGATCCCCGCCGACGCCGAGTTCGACCCGGCTGAGCCCTTCCGTCTGCAACTTCTGGTTCAACGGGCTGTCGGAGCGGTTGAGAAGGCCTTTCTGACCTTCGATCTGGGCTATAAATTGCCCGAGCAGTACCTGCTGCCCGTTGCAGCTCCGGCAGTGGTGGACGACGCAACCGGCGAAGCAGCGGCCAAAGCTGCCTTGTGGCAACGCATCTGGAAGGACCGCACGGTTGAGATCGGCGTTCTTGGCGTCATGCTTCTGGTGCTGAGTGCGACGTTCTTCTTCCAGTTTCACGCCACGATGAATGCGCGGTTCTTCTACTGGTTCCGCATCGGTTACCTGAGCATGACCCTGTTATTCATCGGCTGGTACGCCAATGCACAGCTGAGTGTGGTGAACCTGATGGCGTTGGCAGGCAGCCTGCGCACCGGATTTAGCTGGGACGCATTCTTGCTGGACCCGCTGGTGTTCATCCAGTGGTTCGCTGTAGCAGCTGCCCTGCTGTTCTGGGGTCGTGGGGCCTATTGCGGCTGGCTGTGCCCGTTTGGCGCCTTGCAGGAACTGACCAACAAGATCGCGCGTGCGCTGAAAGTGCCGCAATGGACCCTGCCCTGGGGCCTGAACGAACGCCTCTGGCCCGCAAAATACATGATCTTCCTTGGGCTTTTCGGTCTCAGCTTTGTCTCGATCCCACTGGCCGAGAAATATGCCGAGATCGAGCCGTTCAAGACCGCGATCATTCTGAAATTCATGCGCGACTGGCCTTTCGTGGTCTTTGCGCTGCTCCTGTTGGTGATCGGGCTGTTCATCGAACGGTTCTATTGCCGCTATCTCTGCCCGCTGGGCGGGGCGCTGGCGATCCCAGCCCGGATGCGCATGTTCGACTGGCTGCGCCGCTACAAGGATTGCGGCACGCCCTGTCAAACCTGCGCCAATGAATGCCCCGTTCAGGCGATCCACCCCACCGGTGAGATCAATCCGAACGAGTGCGTCACCTGCCTGCATTGTCAGGTGCTCTACCAGTCCGAGGACAAATGTCCCGTCGTTATCCGCCAGTTGAAACGGCGGGCCAAGACAGGGTCGGTCGATCTTAAGACCCCACTCGGACAACCACCGGCGAACCATCCAAACGCCAAACCGCAAACCGTTTCCTAAAGGAGGAACGATCATGTCGGAACATGACAAGAAACTAACCGTCACACGCCGTGGGATGCTGGGTGCAACCGCAACCGGCGCCGTATTGGCCGGGACCGGTCTGGGCTCGACCCTGATGACCGCGAAAGAGGCCAGCGCTGCCGCCAATGCCAATCTGCAGCCCGGTGAACTGGACGAATATTATGGCTTCTGGTCTTCAGGTCAGACCGGCGAATTGCGCATCCTGGGTTTCCCGTCCATGCGCGAGCTGATGCGCGTGCCTGTGTTTAACCGCTGCTCGGCCACTGGCTGGGGTCAGACCAACGAGTCGCTGAAGATCATGACCGACGGTCTTCTGCCTGAAACCAAAGAGTTTCTCGCCAAGCGCGGCATGAAAACCTATGATAACGGCGACCTTCACCACCCGCATATGTCGTTCACCGACGGCACCTATGATGGCCGTTACCTGTTCATGAATGACAAGGCCAACACCCGCGTCGCTCGGGTGCGTTGCGACGTGATGAAATGCGACAAGATCACCGAGATTCCGAACGCCAAGGCGATCCACGGTCTGCGTCCGCAAAAATTCCCGCGTACCGGTTATGTCTTTGCCAATGGTGAAGATGAAACGCCTCTGGTCAATGACGGCAGCGTGCTGGATGATCCGTCGCAATACGTGAACATCTTCACCGCGCTGGACGGCGACACCATGGAAGTCGCGTGGCAGGTGATCGTGTCGGGGAACCTCGACAACACCGACTGTGACTATCAGGGTAAATACGCCTATTCGACCTCGTACAACTCGGAAATGGGTATGAACCTGGCCGAGATGACTGAGAACGAGCTGGACCACGTCGTTGTCTTCAACCTCGCGGAAATCGAAGCGGGTATCGAAGCCGGCGACTATCAGGAACTGAAAGGCGTCAAGGTTCTGGACGGCCGCAAGGGTCAGAACAAGAAGTACACCCGCTACATCCCGATCCCGAACTCGCCGCACGGCATCAACACCGCGCCCGACGGCAAGCACGTCTGCATCAACGGTAAGCTGTCGCCGACCGTGTCGATCATGGATGTGACCAAGCTGGACGCGCTGTTCGAAAGCGATGCCGACCCGCGGTCGTGCATCGTGGGTGAACCGCAGCTGGGTCTTGGCCCGCTTCACACTGCTTATGACGGTCAGGGCAATGCGTTCACCACACTGTTCCTCGACAGTCAGATCGTGAAGTGGAATCTCGACAAGGCAATCGAGGCTTACGGCGGCGCTGACGTGGACCCGATTATCTCGAAGGTCGATGTGCATTATCAACCGGGCCACAACTCGACCACCATGGGTGAAACCAAAGAGGCCGATGGCAAGTGGCTGATTTCGATGAACAAGTTCTCGAAAGACCGGTTCCTGAACACGGGTCCGCTCAAGCCTGAGAACGAGCAGTTGATCGATATCTCATCGAACGAGATGAAAGTGGTGCACGACGGCCCAACCTTTGCCGAGCCGCATGACTCGATCATGGTTCGTGCTGACATCGTTAATCCGGTCAACGTATGGGATCGGAACGATGTCACATGGGAAGACGCCCGGAAACAGGCCGAGGCAGATGGCATCGATCTGGAAGAAGGCGCCGAGGCACCGATCCGGGATGGCAACAAGGTGCGGGTCTACATGACTTCACAGGCACCGACCTTCAGCCTTGAGAAGTTCACTGTCAAACAGGGTGACGAGGTGACTGTTTACATCACCAACCTGGATGACGTGGACGATGTGACCCACGGTTTCTGCCTGGGTAACTACGGTATCGCAATGGAAGTTGCACCGTTGGCAACCGCCTCGGTCACCTTCACCGCTGACCGTCCGGGCGTACACTGGTTCTATTGCCAGTGGTTCTGCCACGCGCTGCACATGGAAATGCGCGGCCGGATGCTGGTCGAACCGCAGGGAGCATAACCCATGCGTTGGTCCCTGCTCATACCGCTCCTGCTCGGCTCGCCCCTTTGGGCGGCGGACTGGGATGTGCCCAACCGGGCGGGGGCCATCAACGAAATACTGGCGCAGGCGGCGGATGGAGACACCCTTCGCCTGAGCCCCGGCATTTACTCTGAGACGCTGGTTCTGGACCGGTCCGTCACACTTGACGGGCTGGGACAGGCTACCATCGACGGTCAGGGCGACGGCAGCGTCATCACCGTGACCGGGCCGGGCGTGACGGTGCGCGGGCTGACCGTGATCGGATCAGGTTCCAGCCATGACGGGATCGACAGCGGCATTCAACTGACCAAGACGGCCCTTGCGCCGGTGGTCGAGGATAACGTGCTGCTGGGCAACCTCTATGGCGTCGACATTCATGGTGCCAAGGACAGCATCGTTCGTGGTAACCGGATTGAAGGACGTTTGGACCAGCGGATGAACGACCGCGGCAATGGCGTCTATGTCTGGAACGCGCCAGGTGCGGTGGTTGAAGGTAACGACATCCGCTACGGGCGCGACGGGATCTTTGTGAACTCGTCCAAGAAGAATACCTTCACTGGAAATCTGTTCCGCGATTTGCGATTTGCCGTGCATTACATGTATGCCGACGACTCGGTCGTCAGCGACAACGTCTCGATCGGCAACGATCTGGGCTATGCGGTAATGTTCACGACCAATGTGACGGTGGCCAACAATGTCTCGATCGGCGACCGTGAACATGGCGTTATGCTGAACTACGCCAACAAGAGCACCATCACCGGGAATGTGGTGAAAGGCGCGAAAGAGAAATGCACCTTCCTCTATAATTCCAATAAGAACGAATTCACCGATAACTGGTTCCAGGGATGCGGCATCGGCATCCACTTTACCGCTGGCAGCGAACGCAACCGCATTGTCGGCAATGCCTTCATCGGCAACCGGACGCAGGTGAAATATGTCTCGACCAAATGGGTCGAGTGGTCTGAAGACGGGCGCGGCAATTACTGGTCCGACTTCGCCGCTTATGATGTGGATGGCAACGGCATCGCCGATGCACCCTATCGCCCCAATGACTCTATGGACCATGTGCTGTGGACCCAACCCGCAGCCAAATTGTTGCTCGGCTCCCCTGCCGTGCAGCTGGTGCGCTGGTCGCAATCGGCCTTCCCGGCGCTGTTGCCGGGCGGTGTTATGGACAGCAACCCACTGATGCAAGCCCCTGAACCCCCAGCTATGAAAAAGGTGCCTCATGACGGATAAGGCCCTGTCAATCGACCATGTTCTCAAGGACCGAGGGAAAACCCGCGTTCTCGACGATATCACCCTGTCCCTTGCCCCTGGCCAGCGCGTGGCGCTGCTGGGCCATAACGGCGCGGGCAAGTCGACCCTGATCAAAACCATCCTCGGCCTGACGCCGATCCACGGCGGAGCCATTCGGATCGGAGACGCAACCCCCGGCAGCGCACAGGCGCGGCGCGAAACGGCCTATCTGCCCGAGGCGGTGTCGTTTCATCCGGCGTTAACAGGGCGAGAACAGTTGACCCTGTTCGCCAAGTTGTCCGGCGCAAAGGCCGATGTGCCAGGCCTGCTGGAACGCGTTGGCCTCAGCGATGCTTTGGACCGCCGGATCGGCGCTTATTCCAAAGGGATGCGGCAACGTCTGGGTCTGGCGCAGGTTTTGCTGGGCCAGCCGAAAGTGGCGCTACTGGACGAGCCAACCTCGGGCCTGGACCCGATTTCCCGGCAGGATCTCTATGCCATCATCGACGAGTTGGCCGCGCAGGGCACTGCCGTGTTGATCGCGTCCCACGCGCTGACCGAGGTCGAGGCCCGCACCGACCGCATCGCCATCATGCGCAAGGGCCGGATGGTGGCGGACGACACGCTGAACAACCTGTCGGCGCTGGCAGGTCTACCAATCCGCTTGAAGGTGCGCGCCAGTGCCAACGCTGATGCCCTGGCCGCCGAACTGGGTGGCAGCCGTATCAATGGCGCATCGGTGGAGCTGCTCTGTACCCCGTCCGACAAGATGGAAGCCCTGCGCCGCATCGCTGGCATGGGCGATGCGGTGGCTGACGTCGAGATGACGCCACCGAAACTGGAAGATCTCTATCGTTATTACGCACAGGAGGAGAGGCTATGACCCGCTTCCTCGCCATCACCCGCACCGAGATGCTGATCCTTCGCCGCAATCGCTGGCTGCTGGTCGCCACACTGATCATGGTTCTGTTCGCTTTGGCCCTCACCTTCGCAGGCAGCGCACCAACTGGCACACTGGGCGTCGACATGCTGACCGTTTCGGTCGCATCGATGACTACTTTGTCGGTTTACCTCGCACCGCTGCTGGCCTTGATGATCGCTTTCGACGCCATCGCAGGCGACGTGGACCGGGGCAGCCTGTCGCTGCTCCTGTCCTACCCTGCGGGGCGCGGAGAAATACTGTTGGGCAAATTCACCGCCCATCTGGCGGCGCTGGCTTTTGCCATGACCGTGGGTTTCGGCACCGCAGGCGCAGTGGCCGCTTACTTTGGTGGTGCAGGGCAAGAGAGCCTGATGGCTCTGGTCCGCCTCATCCTCACCTCGATTCTGTTGGGCGCCGTGTTTCTGGCGCTGGGATACCTGCTGTCAGCTCTGGCGAGGGGCGCTACGGCGGCAGCAGGTCTGTCGGCCGGGCTTTGGCTGGTTTTTGTCGTCCTCTATGATCTGGGCCTGTTGGGGGCTGTCGTCATGGATAAGGGCGGCGCCTTCACCCAATCCGTCTTTCCATGGGTGATGGTGGCCAACCCGGCCGACGCATTCCGTTTGTGGAACATTGCTGCGACTGAGGGCGTAGCAATGGCATCAGGCATGACCGGGGCCGCTCAGGCATTGCCCGTATGGGCCGCGCCCGCCTCTTTGTTGATCTGGCCGGTCATAGGCTTTGCTCTTGCGCGGCTGGCATTCCGGAGGGTCGAGCCATGAAACACCTCGCCCTGATCGCGTTGATCGCGTTGGTTGCTTGCAAGGAAGATGTCGCCGAGGCTCCCGATCCGGTCGATCTGACCGCCGATGCGCTGAGCTTTTTCTGCCAGATGAACATAGCCGAGCACGGCGGCCCCAAGGGCCAGATCCATCTGGAGGGGTATCCCGCACCGCTGTTCTTTGCACAGGTGCGCGACATGGTGGCATATCTCAAAAGCCCTGAGCGTGATGCCGACATAACTGCCGTCTATGTCAGCGATATGGGCATCGCGCCAAGTTGGCGACAGCCGGGCATCTCGAACTGGATCGCGGCTGATGGTGCGACGTTCGTTGTTGGGGCCGATGTGGCAGGCGGCATGGGTGCGCGCGAAGTGGTGCCTTTTGCCAATCCTGCTGATGCTCACGCATTCATCGAGATCTACGGCGGAACCGCACTGGATCTGCCTGACATTCCGGATGCCGAAGTGCTCGGCCCTGTCGATCTTGATCTGATGTTGGAGACCCCTGTATGACCGCCCTGTCCCGCCGCCGATTTCTGATCATCTCAGCCGCTTGTGCTGCGGCCACTCCGGCTGCGGCCTCTGACGCGCGCTGGCAGGGCACTGCGTTGGGTGCCGCTGCGAGTTTGCGGTTGGTCGGGCTAACGGACGCTGAAGCCGCACCTGTCATTGCCGCCGTCGAGACCGAGGTTGCCCGGCTGGAGGACATCTTCAGCTTGTATCGCCCCCAGTCGCAGCTCAGCCGCTTGAATCGCGACGGTGTTCTGACAGCGCCGGCTCCTGAATTGTTGAACGTGCTGAGCCTGTGCGCAGCGCTGCATCAGGCCTCGGACGGAGCATTTGATCCAAGCATTCAACCCCTGTGGTACGCATTGGCAACGGGGGCACGTCCTGAAGACTTGGATGAAATTCAGCAAGTGGTAGGCTGGGAACAGGTGTCTTTCGATGCTTCGGCCGTGCGTCTTCCCGTGCCCGGCCAGTCGGCCCTGACGTTGAACGGCATTGCACAGGGTGCGATCACGGATCGGATCGCGGCACTGCTGCGCAGCTTCGGTCTACGCGACATTCTGGTTGATATGGGCGAGGTTGCCGCTTTGGGCGCGCGGGGCGATGGTACACCCTGGAAAGTTGGGCTGGCAGCGCCGGATCAGACGGTTCTGAAGCGGATTGAATTGCGCGACCGGGCAGTGGCGACATCGTCTTCGCTGGCGACTCAGCTTAGCCAGGGATTCGGGCACATCATTACCCCCGATGGGCCCGCAAGCCGCGACAGAACTGTTTCGGTTTCCGCCCCGGAAGCAGCAATTGCAGATGGGCTGTCCACGGCGATTTGCGCAGCGCCTGCCGGCAAAGCACAAGGGATCGCAGGGCGCTTCTCCGAAGCCCGTGTCGAATTGAATGTATGACAATGGATCACAAATCTCAGATCGTTCAAAAAAATTCTCGAAAAATATGATATAGGTCAAATCGTGCGCGGTTTCAGACCGCTAGGAAGTAGAGACGCGAACCTATCTTTCCAAATTCGAGTCGCCAGCTATGAGCCAGATGACGAGCAGACGCGCTTTTCTGAGCGCGCGCATCCTTCGGGAGGACCGCGATGCTATTCGTCCACCCGGGGCAGTCGCATCTGGCTTCAGCGATCTGTGCACACGTTGCGAAGACTGCGCCGGGGCCTGTCCGGAAGACATCATCACATTCGACGACAGCGGTTTTCCTGTTCTGGACCTTTCCGCCGGCGGCTGCACAATGTGTGGTGGCTGCGCTGAAGCCTGTCCAACCCCAGCATTGTTGCCTGAACGCGTGGCCGAATGGCCGTGGCGTGCGCAGATTGAGGCCGCAAGCTGCCTGTCAATGAACGGGGTGAGTTGCCGCGTGTGCCAGGACAATTGCGAGCAGGACGCCATCCGCTTTCGCCTGCAACTGGGCGGACGGGCGGAGCCTGCGCTTGATTTCGAAGCCTGCATCGGATGCGGCAGCTGTTCCGCCGCGTGCCCAGCCGGGGCCATAGCGATGCACCGCCCCACCCCACAACACCCGGAGGTGACTTTATGAATATCTGTGGCTGTCTCGTCCACATCGCCCCCGATCACACCGACGCGGCACGTGCGGTGATGACCGGCACCCAAGGCGTCGAGCTTCATGCCGAAGCCGAGGATGGTCGGTTTGTGGTGGTTGTAGAGGATACAGCCGATCGGCTGGCCTCGGACACCATCATGGATCTGCACCAGATCCCCGGCGTGATCTCACTGTCGCTGACCTATCACCATTTCGAAGATCTCGCGGAGGCATCTCCGCAATCCAATGCCCAAAGCCAACCGACCAGCAGGAGGCCCATGCAATGACCATCTCTGAATCCCGTCGTACTTTCCTCAAGGCATCCGCCGCTGCCGCAACCGCCTCGGCTGCCGGCATTCCCATGGCGACCGGTCAGGCCAACGCTCAAACCGGCGCGCCCGATATCCGCTGGGATAAGGCCGCCTGCCGGTTCTGTGGCACAGGCTGCTCGGTTCTGGTCGGCACCAAAGACGGTCGTGTGGTTGCTACGCAAGGCGACCCGGACGCGCCGGTGAACCGGGGCCTGAACTGTATCAAAGGCTATTTTCTGTCCAAGATTATGTACGGCAAGGACCGCCTGACCACGCCTCTGCTGCGAAAGACCAACGGCGTTTACGACAAAAACGGTGAATTCGAGCCGGTCAGCTGGGATGAAGCTTTTGACGTGATGGCCGCCAAGTGGAAAGAAGCCCTGGTCAAGAAAGGCCCGACCAGCGTCGGCATGTTCGGTTCAGGCCAGTGGACCGTTTGGGAAGGCTATGCAGCTGCCAAGATGATGAAGGCGGGCTTCCGGTCGAACAACATCGACCCGAACGCGCGTCATTGCATGGCCTCAGCCGTGGTTGGCTTTATGCGCACTTTCGGCATTGATGAGCCAATGGGGTGTTATGACGACTTTGAGCACGCAGATACCTTCGTGCTGTGGGGGTCGAACATGGCCGAGATGCACCCGATCCTGTGGTCGCGCCTGACCGACACGCGCCTGACCAAGCCCGGCTCGGAAGTTCATGTTCTGTCGACTTATGAGCACCGCTCGTTCGAGCTGGCCGACAATGGCATGGTCTTTGCACCGCAAACCGATCTGGCGATCCTGAACTATATCGCCAATTACATCATCCAGAACGGTGCGGTGAACGAAGAGTTCGTCAAGAACCACGTCAACATCACCAAAACGGCGACCGATATCGGCTATGGTCTGCGGGACAACCACCCGCTGCAAGAAGCGGCCGAAAACCCCAATGTCGGCAAGATGGAACCGATCAGCTTCGAAGAATATGCCGAGGCCGTTTCGGAATACACGCTGGAATACACTGCGGAACTGTCCGGTGTTCCCGCTGACAAGCTGGAGCGTCTGGCCAAGCAATATGCTGACCCCAACCGCAAGGTCATGAGCCTGTGGACCATGGGCTTCAACCAGCACACCCGCGGGTCCTGGGTGAACTCATTGATGTACAACGTTCATCTGCTGGTGGGCAAGATTTCGGAACCCGGCAATTCGCCCTTCTCGTTGACCGGTCAACCGTCGGCCTGTGGTACCGCGCGCGAAGTCGGCACGTTTGCTCACCGTCTGCCCGCTGACATGGTGGTGATGAACGACAAGCATCGCGAGATCTGCGAGACTGCCTGGAATGTGCCTGCCGGCACCATTCCGGCCAAGCCCGGCTTCCACGCCGTGCTGCAGCACCGCAAGCTGAAGGATGGCGATCTGAACGCCTATTGGGTTCAGTGCACCAACAACATGCAGGCCGCGCCGAACATCAACGAAGAAGGGTATCCCGGTTATCGCAACCCGGAAAACTTTATCACTGTTTCAGACCCCTATCCAACAGTTACCGCCGTTTCCGCTGACCTGATCCTGCCCACCGCCATGTGGGTCGAGAAGGAAGGCGCCTATGGCAACGCCGAACGCCGCACGCAATTCTGGCGCCAGCAGGTCAAGGCACCGGGCGAGGCCAAGTCGGACGTCTGGCAGGTGATGGAATTCTCGAAACGCTTCACTGTCGAAGAGGTCTGGGGCGAAGAGTTGCTGGCCACCATGCCGGAACACCGTGGCAAGACCATGTATGACGTTCTGTTCACCAATGGCAGCATCGATAAATTCCCGCTGTCGGAAACTGCTGAAGGTTTCGACAACGACGAATCCGAGCATTTCGGATACTACGTGCAGAAGGGCCTGTTCGAGGAATATGCCGAGTTCGGACGCGGGCACGCGCACGATCTGGCACCGTTCGAAGTTTACCACCAGGCTCGTGGTCTGCGCTGGCCAGTCGTGGACGGTAAAGAAACGCTTTACCGTTTCCGCGAAGGCTATGACCCATATGTATCAGCGGGCGCCGGTGTTGAGTTCTATGGTCACAAAGATGGTAAGGCCAAGATTATCTTTGCGCCATATGAACCTGCCGCAGAAGAGCCCGATGCGGAATTCGATCTGTGGCTGTGCACCGGTCGCGTGCTCGAGCACTGGCATTCAGGTTCGATGACCCGCCGGGTGCCGGAACTGCACCGCGCCTATCCTGCCGCCGTAGTTTACATGCACCCGCAGGACGCCAAGGATCGCGGTTTGCGCCGGGGTCAGGAGATCGTTCTGTCCACCCGCCGTGGCGAGGTCACCAGCCGGGTCGAAACCCGGGGTCGGAACAAGGTGCCGCGCGGCCTGGTCTTCATGCCGTGGTTTGACGAAAGCCAGCTGACCAACAAGCTGACGCTGGACGCGACCTGCCCGCTGTCGAAAGAGACCGACTTCAAGAAGTGCGCCTGTAAGATCGAGCGCGCGTAACCAGCAAGGATTGTACGGTTAATTCCCATGTCTCTTGTCGACAAACCCCTTTCGCCGCAGCGGCGTCGGTTCCTGCAGGACTCGGCCCGGGCGGCGGGCGGCTGCGTGGTCGCCGGGTCGGTGCTGGCCTATCTGGCCCGCGACGCCCGCGCTCTGCCAGCCGAGGCTTTGCGCCCGCCCGGCGCATTGCCGGAAAAGGAGTTTCTGTCGGCCTGCATCCGTTGCGGTTTGTGCGTGCGGGATTGTCCCTACGATACCCTAAAACTGGCCGAACTTGGTTCCGACGCGGTGGCGACGGGAACGCCGTATTTCACCGCGCGGGATATTCCCTGTGAAATGTGCGACGACATTCCCTGTGTCGCCGCATGTCCCACCGGGGCGTTAGATCCTGGGCTGGACAATATCGACGATGCTGAGATGGGCGTCGCGGTGCTGGTCGATCAGGAGAACTGCCTGAACTTCCTTGGCCTGCGGTGCGACGTTTGTTACCGCGTCTGCCCCGTTATTGACGACGCGATCACATTGGAAACCGCGCATAATACCCGGTCAGGCCATCACGCGCTGTTCATTCCGACCGTCCATGCCGATCACTGTACCGGTTGTGGCATGTGCGAGAAAAGCTGTGTTCTGCCCGAAGCTGCCATCAAAGTCCTGCCCGCACGGCTGGCGCGCGGCAGCTCGGCAGAGCATTACCGTAAGGGCTGGGAAGAAAAGGCCGCCAAGGGCGCGCCGGTGGTCGAGGGGATCATCGATCTGCCCGACCGTTTGCCTGGACCCGGCACAGACAACTTGGTCGCCCCGGGCGGGTTTGCCCCGGAATATGACTTGCCGGCGGTCGGACAATGAGCATCCGCACACATATGCCTGTCGGTCAGGAAGCTGTCACCAGCAAAGGCTGGCTTGGCGCGCATCGTTATCTGCTATTGCGGCGTACAAGTCAGTTGTTCTTTCTGGTTCTGTTTTTGCTGGGCCCATGGTTCGGCATCTGGATTGTCCAAGGCACGCTGGCAGGATCGCTGACGCTGGGCGTGTTGCCATTGACCGATCCCTTCATCCTGTTGCAGAGCGCCGTCTCTGGCCACTGGCCCGAGGTGACGGCGCTGATTGGCGGGCTCATCGTTCTGATGACCTACGCTCTGATCGGCGGCAGAGTCTATTGTTCTTGGGTTTGTCCGATCAACCCGGTGACGGATGCGGCGAACTGGTTGCACCGCAAGCTGGACCTGCCGAAAGGATGGCAACCCAAACGCGGCACACGCCTGTGGATCCTTGCAACTGTCCTGCTTGTCTCGGGGCTGAGTGGCGTGATCGCGTGGGAATTGATCAATCCGATCACCATGCTACATCGCGGGCTGATCTTCGGCATGGGCTTTGTCTGGGCCATGATCGCTGCCATCTTTGTCTTTGACGTGTTCGTTTCACGCCATGGCTGGTGCGGGCATCTGTGCCCGGTCGGAGCGTTCTATGGCCTGATCGGGTCAAAAAGCCTGCTGCGGATCAGCGCCACCAAACGGACCGCCTGTGACGACTGCATGGATTGTTACGCGGTTTGCCCGGAAAATCAGGTGATCTCACCCGCGCTGAAAGGCAAGCCGGGAAGCACACCACTGATCCTGTCACCCGACTGCACAAACTGCGGACGCTGTATCGATGTCTGCGCGGTCGATGTCTTTAACTTTACTCACCGGTTCGACGACCACGTCGTTCAACCTTCCGATCCAGTTGCCGCGCCTGAGCCGCGCGCTGCCAGACCTATCTAGGGGAGTGCCAAGATGAAAAAAACAATCGTTACAGGCGGAATTGCCCTTCTACCCGTATTATTGCTGAGCGGATGGGCCCTTGCGCAATCTGCACAGGTCGAAACCCTGCGAGGCGCGGAAGTGGACGAGCCGATCCCGCTGGATCAAATCCACAAGAACGTTGAAGGACGGATGCAGCGCAATTATCGCCAGCAGCCGCCGCTGATCCCACACTCGGTCGAGCAATATCAGATCGATGTACGCACCAATCAATGCCTGTCCTGCCATGACTGGTCCAAGGCGGGTGAGCGCAATGCACCGACTTTGTCGATGACCCACTATCTGGATCGCGAAGGCCGCGAGTTGGATCAGGTTGCCGGAACCCGGTACTTCTGCAACCAGTGCCACGTTCCGCAGGCAGACGCGCCGCCGCTGGTTGAAAACGTGTTCGAGCCCTCCGCCGGTAACTGATCCAACGCAAGACTGAAAGGAGCACCGACATGGCAGACTCCCCCGAAAAACGCGGCTTGCTTGGTCGCCTCTGGAACGCGATCTGGACACCTGCGGTGATGTTCAGCTCGGGCTTTTTGATCCTCGCTGGCTTTCTGGCCGGTATCCTGTTCTGGGGTGGATTTCACTGGACCCTGGAATTGACCAACACCGAAGAGTTCTGTGTCTCGTGCCACACGATGGAGACGAACTTGGGCGAATACCGCGAGACGATCCACTACAACAACCACTCCGGCGTGCGTGCGATCTGTTCCGATTGCCACGTTCCGGATGAATGGAATCACAAGATCAAAGCCAAGATCATGGCGGTGAAAGACGTCTATCACGAGCTTGCCGGAACCATCAGCACGTCTGAGAAATACGAGGATCACCGTCTGGCAATGGCCTCTGCCGTGTGGAAGAAGATGAAAGCGTCCGACAGTCGCGAATGCCGCAACTGCCACAATTTCGACTACATGGACTTCACCATTCAGGAAACCCGCGCCGCGTCGGAACACCAGCGCGCCATTGACACCGGTATGACCTGTATCGATTGCCATCAGGGCATCGCACACAGCCTGCCGCCGAACTACCTGGAAGAATATGAGAAGGTGGCCGAAGCCATTGAGGGCGAGGTTCTGCAGGAGCACGCAACCGCCTCGGGTGACGATATCCGCGACTTTCTGAACAACAACTCGAATTGATGAGGGGGCGGCAATGCTAGAAATACTTGGAACCATCGGCAGCACCATCCTGAGCTTGCCAGGCATTTTGGGACTGGCCCTTGGCATGATGACCCGCAAGCTGTGGCTTGGCGCAGTTTTAGGGGGCGCCGTCGGCGTGTTTGAAACGCTGGTTTTTGCTGGATTTCAGTTTGCCCAGGTGGAGGCTTTGGAACTGATCATAGCCGTTGTAGTTGGCGTCTGTGCAGGCAGCCTGGGCACGGCCATTCGTCTCAAGGGCGCAACGGCTTGATAGGCATCCGGTTTCGCTACACCGGCGAGATCGGAACATGCTGCGGTCCTGGGGGCATAATCTGCTTTCAGGTTCAGAGAAATGAACAGGTCGGGGAAGGGAAATTCCGGCCTGTCAGCATCGGTCGCCCAGGGCAAGATCGACTGATCGGTGGTTCGCAAAGTGCGCTGTCCCAAAAGTAGGGCAAACCTTTGCCGTATCTCGCCAAGGCCTTTTCAAAGGTACTCTGC
>NZ_JBXWQF010000004.1:0-273310 GCF_059612245.1 Ruegeria sp. CDSA079
GCGCTGAAGACGAAACCGTTGTTGTCCCCTGTTGAGCGTGAGGGCGAGGAAACGGGCGAGAAGCAGAAATTCGCTGCGATATGCACAGAAGACTGCTTTGAGGGAAAACGTTCCTTTGCCGCACAAGTCCCAATGCCCGTCCCCAACTCGCTATGCACTGAGCGCTGCTGGACTCTGATCGCCGCGATGATTGTGACAACGGTTGCAGCGAACAAACCGTATTTTGGCGGCATCCTGGCGAAGATCGCAAAGGTTACCCCCTGGGCAAGACGATCCGTTGCATTGCTCAGCCTCGCCAACATATCGGCCTTGACCGAAGGGGCGGTCTGATACCGGAACCAAGGCCGAATCGGCGATAGCCTTCGCCACATCAAGTTTGCTCAGATCATTGCCTCAGGACGTCTTGCGAGCGGGATTTACCCCGTTTTCCGCCTGGTCCATGACCTCGCGCAACTCGTTTTCGTTGCGATAGCCAATCAGGATCCCTGCCATGGCTTCGCCCAAACCAGGATTGCGCCCGGCGATCTGCGCGTCTGACATAGTTGTGCGCTGGGATGTCCTCCGGGCCCAGCCAAAGAAAAGTAGCTCCAGCCGTGCCCGCTCCTCTGAAAAAGCCGGGTCGGTGCCCAGATCGGTAAATTCGTCGGGGTCTGTAGCGACGTCAAAAAGCATGGGTCGGAACCCTTCCGCAAATATGTATTTCCATCGTCCGTCGAACAGCATTGTTAACTTGGCATCTTTGACTTCGACCCCAAGACGCCTGCGCACATCGCGCATCGAGTAGTCGTATTCGGACACCGCAAAATCCCGCACGTTGTCTGCCTGTCCGTGTAGTATCGGTAGCAGCGACCGGCCTTCGATGATATGGGGCACCGACGCGCCGCCAAAGTAGTCGAGGATCGTGGGCACGACATCGATCGCCTCGATCAAGGCCGAAGATTTTAGACCGCGGGTCGTGTTGGCCTCAGGGCTGGGATCGACGACGATCAGTGGGATGCGGGCCGAGGCGTCATGAAACAGCTCTTTCTCGCCCATCCAGTGATCACCCAGATAGTCGCCATGGTCGGAAGTGAAGATGATCATCGTATCGTCCGCAATCCCCTGTTCTTCGACAAACTCCATCAGTCGGCCGATCTGATCGTCCAGTTGTTTGATCAGGCCCATATAGGCTGTCAGAACCCGAGTCCGGGCGGTGTCGTCGCAAAAGGCCCGCGAAACGCGCTCTTGCATGAATGCGCCGTAGACGGGATGGGGATCGGCCTTTTCGGCCTCGCTGCGCACCGGGTCCCGATGGGTCTCTGGACCGTACATCTCATGGTAAGGGGGCGGGACGATATAGGGCCAATGTGGTTTGATATAGCTAAGGTGCAGGCACCACGGGGTGTCGCCCGCTTCGCGGATGAAATCCATCGCTCGCCCGGTTATATAGGGCGTTTCGCTGTCCTCGTCGGCGGCGCGCGCGGGCTTATCGGCGTTGTCAAGGAACCAGCCGCTGAGGATATTTCCCTCTGCGTCCTCGGCGCTGTTGGCGACGCTCTGCCAAGGATTCTCGTCTGGCCAGCCGCGCTCTTTCATGTGGGTGTCATAGGCTGTGTTGCGCGGATATCGGAGGCCGTCCGGATGCAGCCCGTCTTCCCGCTCAAAGGGTTCAAATCCACATTCCGACACCAGCACACCAATCTCGCTGTCAGGCGACAGGCCAAGGCGACGCATCCCCTCGACATCGGCGGTCATGTGTGTTTTGCCGCAAAGTGCGGCGCGAACACCCAATGGGCGCAGGTGATCACCCAGGGTCAACTCGCCGACTTTCAGCGGTATGTTGTTCCAGGTCGACCCGTGAGAACTGGCATAGCGCCCAGTGTAAAACGACATGCGAGATGGGCCGCAAATCGGCGATTGCACATAAGCGCGGTCGAACAACACGCCACGCTTGGCAAGCCCGTCAATATTAGGCGTGTGCAGATGGGGATGCCCAGTGCAGGAGAGGTAATCCCACCGAAGCTGATCGCACATGATAAAAAGAACGTTCTTGGGCATGATACCGGACCACCTGATTATTAGGTCGGGACCTTTCCGCCCCGACAGTTTTTTGGGGTTACATACGAGCGGCGTCGGGGATCGCCACGCCCAGCTCCTCAAGCGCGCGCAGCGCACCTGGGTGCAACGGCATGTTGATATCGGCCACTGCTGCTTCCGGATTGACGGCCTCTAACCATGGCGCACTCTCGCCCATCTCGGCAACTCCAGCGAAGAAAGACTTGGTCATTTCGTAGACCATCGTCTCGTCAGCGTCTTCGTTGGTGACGATTCCGACGGTAACACGCAGCGTGGTCACGTCGCCCTCGTTTTGCTGGTTGTCACCATACACACCGGCAGGAAGAGTGCCCAAGCCAAAGCCGGGACGGTTTGCCAACGCCTTGACACCATCGGTTTCCAATTTGTCTTTCGGGATGCCCAGGAATCGGATCGGATTGGTCACGGCGATTTGCGTCAGTACCGGGCTTGGCGCGTTTGTCGGGTTGCAATAGACATCGAGATTGCCATCCTGGAACGACGCCGCTGCCGCATCCCAGCCGAGCTTCACAGCTTCGTAGTCCGTGCCTTCTTCCAGATCAGCCACCGCTTTGAACAGGCGCTTCATCGTGGCGAAAGCCGCACCTCCCGGAGGGCCGAGGAAGACCCGTTTGCCACGGACCTCGTCCAGCGATTTGATACCCGAGGATTCGTAGACCGCGATATGGTAGACACCCATCGGGAAGTTCAGCACAGCGCGCAGTTTCTTGGACAACGCGGGGGCCTGGTCAAGCTTTGCGAACATTGCTTTCTGATTGGACATTAGCGCATGCAGTGCTGGAGATGTCATACAGAACTGGGTTTCCCCCATTGCCACTTCAAGCACGTGGCGTGTGGCTGCGCCGGTGGCGTTGATTTGGATTTCGTAGTCCGGCAATTCGCGGTTCACGATGTTTGCAAAAGTTGTCATAATCAGGTTCGGGCTGGTGCCCGGTCCGAGTGTCGACATCCGTAACAGCTCCTTGGCCATTGCTGCGCGGGGTAGAAGCGCAAGAGTAGTTGCCGCCGCTGCGTTGGCCAGTACCGCTCGGCGGTTCAGTTTGGTGGCTTTCATGGGTTGGTCCTCCTTGCCGTCATGAAAATTGATTTTTTTTTGTCATCAGACCCAACCGGTCGAAATACATCAAGCCGATGGCGCAAGCCGCGGCGATCCACGAAACGATGGGCCCGAAAAAGATAAGGCCGATTGCGAGGGCAAGCCCAATGGGCGTCATGTATCCCTTGCCTCGGCGGGGATAACAGGCGCGAGAAATCAGGATCGTGGCGAGCAAAACGAACAGGATCGCCTGTACCGATTCCACAACTGTAAACCCGGTGCCCAGCAGCAAAGCCGGTTTGTAGATAAACGCAAACGGGATCACGAAACCCGGCAGCGCCAGCCGCGACGCTTCCAGTGCCGTGCTCATGGGGGCGGACCCCGCGATTGGTGCCGCCGCGAAAGCGGCGAGCGCTACAGGTGGCGTGATTGCTGACAGGACGCCGAAATAGAGCACAAACATATGTGTATGAACGATCGGCACACCCAGCTTTTGCAGGGAAGGTCCCATGACCAGGACGATGATTAGATAAGCTGGAACCGTGGGCATGCCCATGCCCAGAAGCAGGCAAGCGATGGCCATCAGGATCAGCGACAGGATCAATTGGTCTTCGGCGAGGCTTGACAACAGCGAGGCAAAGCGCAGGCCTACTCCGGTGAGGTTGAGCACGCCAATGACGATCCCCACTGCGCCTACGATCACCACAAGCTGGGCCGAAATCAACCCAGCCGACCGGATGAACTTAAGCCAGGCCTGACCGTCGAACAGCAGGTCGGGTCGGATCGCAAAACCCATGGCTGCCGCCATCGCGACACCGACAAAACCGGCATAAGCTGGCGAGGCGCCGCCAACCATTGTCACCACGATCCCGGCCAGAGAGATAGCAAAGATCGCCATCTGTACAAGCTCGCGCCAGTTGAACTGGACTTTCTCGCGGGTCTCGTCGTCGACCAGATCCATGTTGCGTGCAGCGCTCGAGATGGCGACAAAAAGGCCGCCATAATAGAGCAACGCAGGCACGGCGGCAGCGGCACAGATGGTCAGGTAAGGTACGTTTGTTACATCGGCCATGATAAAGGCGACGGCACCCATAATCGGTGGGGTGATCTGCCCCCCGCTTGAGGCGGCTGATTCCACAGCCGCAGCGAACCGTGGCGAAAACCCACGCTTCTTAATGAGCGGAATGGTGATGACGCCAGTACCCACTACATTCGCAACCGCAGAGCCCGAGATCGTGCCAAAAAGCCCGCTGGCGACGGTCGCCGCGGCTGCAGGACCGGACCGCAGTCGCCCGGTTGCGGCCAGCGCAAGGCGCACCAGCACCAAGTCAATGGCCAGAAATTCAAGCAGCGCACCAAACAGAATGAAGATCAGAATGGTCGACACAACTGTGGCCATGGGCCGCCCAAAAACACCGTCGAAAGAGAACCACAATACAGTTAAAAGTTCGCCGGTAGAAATGCCCGCGTGCCTAAGAAAACCAGGTGCCAAATGGCCAAAAGCGCCGTAGGACAGCACGACTCCGGCGACCAGTGCCATGACCAACCCGACAGATCTGCGTGTCAGTTCTACGACCGCAATCAAACCAAAAAGACCCATCCAGATATCCTTGGATGTCAGGAAATACAGCCCGGTTTCGATCTCTTCGGCAGCCCGGAAGTACTGATAGACGCCAAGCGAAAGCGCGACAGCGGTGAGAGTCAAAAAAAAGCGATTCCAGGGACTGTCCGACTTTCCGAAACTCGAAAGGATTACAAGCAGACCGCCGACCAACAGCATGCCGACCCGCAAAAAGGAATCTGAAAAGACGCCGAATACCGAAACGTAAAGGACGACGCTGACCACGATCAGAGACAATAGCAAGATGACATAGTCCGCGAGCGCGGACGTGTTGAGGTTTGGCACGGTGTCCTCCCTTTTGCGTCTACTCCGGCATTCCCCGCTCTCCCTTCGAGGTGCGCGACGCATGGAGAGAAAGTATTGGACAGCTACATTCTTGTCGAATAACCGTTCCACCAGGTGGAACGAAGTAATGGCAAAACTAAACCGCTCAATCAACCGTGGCCTGGCTGTGCTTGAGGTCGTCCATACGTCTGGCACGGTTTCGCTGGCCGTTCTCGCAGCTCAGACAGCCCTGCCCAAACCGACTTTGTTACGTATTTGTGCAACGCTCGAAGCGCGTCGCTGGTTGTTGCGCCGAAGCAGCGACGGTAATTACCAGCTTGGCTCGGCCTTTCCGCTGGGCGACGGCTCACCGAACCTTACCGACCGCGTTGTTGCGGTCGGTAAGGATGTGATTGTGCAGCTAAGCCGTGAAACGGGGCTGGGCGTTGATTTGGCTGCGGGGATCGGTGGCGGACGGATTGAGATCGTCGACACCACTCGAGTATTCAATATGCATGGTGTTCACCCGGACAGCGTAGGTTTCCGTCCATCGCCTATCCTGTCAGCGTTAGGCACAGCCTTCTTGTTTGCGCTTTCGGGTGCCGATCGAGCGCAGGCGCTACAAGATCTTGCCGACCGGTTGCCCCGTGAAGACCTCCAAGCATTGCCCAGGCTCGCAACAATTCTAAAAAGCATTGAAGAACGAGGATATGCAATCCGAGCGGAAGGGCATTGGGGCCGGGCGGTGGATTACGGTGCATTGCCAGGCGCCGTCGCTGTACCCATTCTCGCCGACAAAAACCCTATCGGCGCCGTTAATCTGGTATGGAACGCCAGTGAGCGTTCGGTGGACGCTGTCGTAAGAGATCACCACGCTCAGCTTCAATCAGCTGCGCGCATTATTGGCCGAAATTATGCCGAACTGGGCTGACAGGGTGTGGGCTTGTGATGCTTCTGCACAGGTCCGCAAAGTTTGCAGTTCCACTACTGACGATTTGAAGCTTTCTGCAATATGCTTGAATGGCCGAAAATTCTGCTGTGTTGCATGGCGGCTTTTCTTGATGCTATGGCGAAAGATCTGCTGCGCGCGTATAGCGCAATTTCATCGCTTCCGGGATGCGCTCGATTCGGACTTTCGCCGCAGCCTATACCGATGTCCACTATGGGCCGATTTTGACGTTCGCGCTTGGGCAATGCCCCTGGGATCACAGTCAGAGGTGAAAACTTCTCGACCACAACTGAAAGTACAACTAACGAACGGGCTAAGGGCGCTGCCCCCTCGGCCTTGCGGCCTCACCCCCAGGATATTTTGGGCTAGATGAAGAGCGGATCAGCAATTCAGGGCTGATGAGAGGTTATCCCGACGTTTGAGCGGGCCAAGGTCGGTCACGTGCCAGCCATCCTTATAGGAAACACTAATGATCCGTGCCCAGTCCGCGCTGGCGACGATCAGTTCGGGATGGTCGTCGCATATGCGTAGCCCGCCGGAAATGAAGTCCTCACCGATCTTGTGATTTGTCAAACCGGGCAGAGCAGCGATTTCGGTCAGGCCACCGTCTTTGAAGCGCCAGACGCGCAGTGTTTTGGCGAGGTGCGGACGGTCGATATAGGCGATTTCGACATGGCCATCGCCATCCAGATCGGCGGCGCCGATTGGGGCGAGCCAGCGGAAACGGGTGCCAATATGGGGCGTGGCGGCGACTTTCTTGCCGCTTGCGTCGTAGATGGAGAGCTGTGCGCCAAGTTGGTCCTGAGATTCGACGACAATCGCCTCGGGCGTGCCGTCCGCACCAATGTCCAAAAGCCGTGGTGCGAGATCTTCAAAAACGCGATCTTCGGATAGGCGAATGGTTACGGTCTTTAGGTTTGAATCGGTATTTTGAACACGGAGTTCCAATGCACCATATTCAACATTGTCGCCCAAGACCCCATGCGCATAGCGTGTGGTTGGTTCTGTAAATTTGGCCGCTTTAATTTGATCGGCAGCTGTTGCTGTGCCAAAGGCCGATGCCCAAAGGCACAGAGTTGTCAGTGCGCCGCGTGCCCGGGTTCGCCACAGGCGGGCGGACAGGCGCGGCGCTTTGGAGATCATCAGATCTGTTTTTCCGGCATCTGCACGACCAGACCGTCCAGCGCGTCGGTGACCTTGATCTGGCACGTCAGGCGAGAGCGGGCCGGGTCGGGCTCATAGGCAAAGTCCAGCATGTCTTCTTCCATGTCATCCTTGGCCGGGATCTTCTCGACCCAGTCGGCGTGGATATAGACATGGCAGGTCGAGCAGGCGCAGGCGCCGCCGCAATCGGCCTCGATGCCGGGAATGTTGTTGTCACGGGCCCCTTCCATGACGGTCAGTCCGTTGGCGACCTCGACAGTGTGTTCGGTACCGCCGTGCTCGACATAGGTGATCTTTGCCATTGCGTGCGTCTTCCTTTTGCGATGTTCGAATTCTTCCTTAGTCAAGGCATTTAGGTCTTTCCAGCCTCATTTGCGACTCCTGAGGCCGTGTCTGGACTTTCTTGGCGTTTGTTCTATTTTTGTTCTCATGCTTGTTACCTCTTTTCATCCTGTGGTTTCCAACCAGAACTGGCCACGTCCGCCATCTTGTTTGCCGTCAAACCAGTTGACCGCACCGCCCGAGGGCGCGCGCGTGGCCGTGGCCGGGCTGGTTATCCTGCGGCAGAGGCCGGGGACGGCCAAGGGGGTGATCTTTCTGACGCTCGAGGATGAGACCGGGATCGTGAATGTGGTGGTGTGGCGCAAAATTTACGAGCAATTCCGCCGCGCGGTGATTTCAGGGCGATTGCTGAAGGTGACGGGCCGGATGCAGCGGGCGCATTCGGTGACTCATGTGATTGCGGAAGAGATCGAAGATATCTCGGGCATGCTGGATGTGCTGGTGCGGGGTGAGGGGCATTAAAGCAATCTGCGTATAGTCTGGCCTCTGGACAGGGCGCTTTGCCGGTCATAGCTCGGACAGGTATCGAAGCGGATAAGAGGGTGCGATGGCAAACGGACATTTTCTGTGGACGGACCTGTCCACCTACGACATGCGTGCTGCCAGAGCGGACTATGCCGAGTTATTCGATTGGTCATTTGGCAAAGAAGATACCTATGACTTTGCCACCATCGGCGGGCAGGAAGTCGCGGCGGTTTTCCCGATGCCGGATCGCTTGGCAAAAATAAACATGCCGTCTTTTTGGATGTCTTATGTCCATGTCGATGATCTGGACGCGAAAGTTGAAAGCGCCCGGACACATGAGGGCGTCATCATCGAGGTAGAACCTCACCCCTTCGGCGACGCAGCGCGTATCGCGCTGGTTCGGGATCCATCTGGCGCAGGCTTTACGATGTATGAAGGGCCGGACATCCAGACCGGAGCGCCGGGAATAGGCAAGGTTATAAGCCGATTTCACCACGTTCCTGACATCACGCTGATCGCACCGTTTTATGCGGACCTGTTTGGGTGGCGCTTTGAGAAAAGCTCAGCAAGCCCATGGCCATGCTATGAAATACGCCATCCCGACGGAGCAGTTATCGCACAGGCCGAAGAGGTGCCCGAGGCCATCCGTGGAAAGTTTCGCTATTGGATGCCGTGTTTTGGTGTCAGGTCGGTTGGCGATACCCTTCGGCAAATCGAGGCACGGGATGGGCATCATCACAATGACTTGCCAGAGGGGCGCGTTTTGGTGTCAGACCGGCAAGGGGCTCATTTCATGATCCAGAATGCGGGTCAGAATGCCGCTGCGGTCGGTAAAACCCCGCATGCGACCGAAAGAAATACGACCGATGGAATAGCCTGGAAGTCGCTGGTCGCATTGGCTTGTGTCTGGCTGGCCGTGATCATGGATTTACAGGTGTTCTGGGGTGTCCTGTTTTTGATCTGGACATGTCTGGCGCTAAAATCCGGGCGCGCCGACTTTGTTGAACCAATTGACCGCGCGACTCGACCTTTGATGTTTTGGCTGATCACCGGAACATGGATAGTTCTGAGTTCTTGGGTGATACTCGGGTCGGTTTTCGGCGGCTGGTGATCCCCTTCGAGGTTGAAAGGGGACCGGCGATGGATCAGTTGATTTTCAATCGCTTGCACCCATGCGAAAATTTCCGTTCAGGCAGGAAGAAATCCTCATTTTTAACCCACCTAAGTGCATAAAGCGCTTTTCCGCCAATCTGGCGTCCGTTGGTCGACTCTCAGAAGTAAGGCAGGTATCTGAATGCGTCTTTGCGCGTCGGCCTGTGTTCGGGATTAGGTTTGATCATGCAATACTCAACATCTTCTCAGAGTCAGTCGGGATGACCAACGTAACACAACATAAATCGCTCGATGAAACCACCGATCTTGAGGAAAACCACCTCCGTAACCGCCTTGCTGAACTCGTAAAACTCACGCGGTCAAAGGGGTGTGTACACACCGCCAGAATGATCGAAGAGGCGTTAAGCGCATACGTCTTCGAGTGTAAACACCTTGGGGTCGCTGAAGAATACCGTTCAGAGTTGCAGCATCTGAAGGGCACGGAATTTTCACGGTCGATAGGGGACACGGACCGGAAACAGCGTGGGGTTCCGAATTTCAGTTCGAGGCGCTCCAGACTGCCGGATAGTTTCCCCTTCGATACCACCAGCACATCAGTCGACCCGGTGCGGAAGACAACGTCAAAGCAATCAGCACTTGTCTTGACGACCGGGATGCGTGTTGACGGCAGGAACATAACAAAGTTGCGCAGCGGGCATTGGACAGGCAAACCGATGCGCTTTCCTGCGGAGCCTGAATTCCAGTTTCGTTGACAAACTGCGCCGTGCTCAAAGCCTTGAATGGGCTTCATCGTGTTCTAAGGTAGGGAAGCTTTGCTGTAGAGCAGGATCAAATCTGCTATGGCGTGGTTATGAAAGCATCAGGGCCGATGCAGGCCAATATGGCTTTTCGGGGAATGCGCCTGCGTTCAGAACATGAGGCCATGTAAATATCTTCGTGCGTGTCGGCGATGTCCCATCACGCGATGGCGCGTAAATTTGCAAAAGTACTTCTGTCCTGAAACGCTGTATCAAAGCCTGCGGTTGGCACGTTCATTTCACACGGATCGTTGCCGATTTCTACTCGCATTCAACGCTTGAACAAAACCCCTTGCGATTGCCTGTCCCGGTGATCCCCACGCAGGTCAGCGTGCAATGCACGGCCAGCCTGGACGCCGGGGCGGGCGCTGACGGTTTCAAGCCAGCGGGCGAAATGAGGCGTGTTTTCAAGTACATGCTGCTGCCCTTCCCACAGGCTGGCCCAGCCCCAGATTGACATGTCGGCGATGGAATAAAAATCGCCCGCGACGTACTCGTTCTCTGCCAATCGGCGATCCAACACGCCGTATAGACGGGCGACCTCGGTGCGGTAGCGGTCCTTGGCATAAGGCAGGTCCTGTGGCGGGTCCAGCTGAGGGGCATATTTAAGAAAGTGATGCGCCTGACCGGCCATGGGGCCGACGCCGCCCATCTGCCACATCAGCCATTCCTCGACCGCAATCCGTTCACGTTCGGTCTTGCCATAAAACCGCCCGGTCTTGCGGGCCAGATACATCAGGATCGCACCGCTTTCGAACACGGAAACGGGCGCACCATCAGGACCATCGGGATCGACGATGGCAGGCATTCGGTTGTTGGGGGCGATCTTCAGAAACTCCGGGTCGAATTGATCGCCCTTGCCGATATTGATCAGGTGAGTGGTGTAAGGCAGTTCCATCTCTTCCAGGGCGATGGAAACTTTCCAGCCGTTTGGCGTGGGCCAGAAATACAGGTCGATCATGGTATCTCCTCAGGTTGCAGAGATCATGAGGCTTTCTGGGCAAACGGCAAGAGGGCTTGAGGCCGAGGAAGAGCAAAAAGCCGTGACCAGCGACGATGCGATCGGGCGGGGACTCCAACGCGCAATGAAGTCAGGCTGAGGACATTCGGATCTCGTAACAAGGCGTTGTAGACCTGCAGGATACCCGGGCGGGTATAGCTGGACCAATGGCATACGCGGCGTACCGGAACTGTAATCGGAAAGATCAGTTTGGACAGATGATCCAGCGTTGCCGGGCAATCGATCTGCAAGGTGACCGCGTTTACCGCTTCAAGACCATTGCCAATGCTGCGATCCCCTTTTTGGGGTGGTTGAATCAGCAACTCGTATAAGGCGTCGAACAGGTCGTTCTCGCGTTTATGACATTGATGAATTCGACGTGTTGCCCCGCAGGGGTGGCTAGCGCTTGAATGGTTCGGCTGTGATACGCAGCACCGGTCATCGAAATGATTCGGATCAGCGCTTTGGGAGGAATGTGTTGCAACGCCTCCAGCACCAGTTCAGTACCCATCGAGTGGCCTAGGAAATGGATAGGGCGACTTGGGTTCAGGCTGTGCAGTTCGGTTATGGTTTCAGCCAGTACGCGCCCGGCCTCAATGGCACGGCGATGTGCCACCCGAACGCGATGGCCAGACCTTCGTCTTCGAACCCGGCCCCAAAGCCCAGTTGTTGCGGCCCGCTTGGGCTGTACCAGGGCGCGGCCCCGGGTTGCCAAGACAGAATATGCCGGTGAGGGCAGTCGTTCACATCGTCCGGTCGGTATTTGTAGCCGTGGGTCATGATGACAACCGGGCCGTCTGTACCGCTGGCTTGTCGCTGAACCTCCATCACGGGACGGGACCTACCGTGCAGATGGGCCTGATCGTCTACAGCATTGATCCTGATAATTGGCATTGGCTCTGCCTCACACAAGATGTTGTGGTGCCGCTCTGTCATAGCGCTATGACGTTTTGGTGAATGCTTGGTTACAGAGCCGTGACGATGCGCCTGCCGGGGTTGACGAATTTGCGAGTGCGGCGTAAGGGCAACATCACAGAACACGTGGCGATTTGTTACCGGATTGCGGGCCACGCTAAACAACACCGCTAAAAGGTCAGGATGAAAGACCCCTTTCGCTTGGCCGCGTCTGGGGTTTTTTGTTTGCCTCCGCCGGAGGCTGAAAGGAAAGAGATGAGCGAGAACTGGAACAAACGCACCCAAGCCGTCCATGGCGGCATCCGCCGCAGTCAATATAACGAAGTGAGCGAGGCGATTTTCCTGACGCAGGGCTTTGTTTATGAAAATGCTGAACAGGCCGAGGCCCGGTTTCTGGAATGCGGCCCCGATGAGTTCATCTATGCCCGTTATGGCAACCCCACCGTGTCGATGTTCGAACAGCGCATCGCGGCGCTGGAAGGGGCCGAAGACGCCTTTGCGACGGCATCGGGCATGGCGGCTGTCAATGGTGCGTTGACCTCAATGCTGAAGGCTGGCGACCATATTGTGTCCGCCAAAGCGTTGTTCGGGTCCTGTCTGTACATTGTCGAAAACATCCTGACCCGATTTGGCGTTGATGTGACCTTTGTTGACGGTACTGATCTTGAGCAATGGAAAGCTGCGATCCGGCCCAACACCAAGGCGGTGTTCTTCGAATCCATGTCGAACCCGACACTGGAAGTGATCGATATCGCGTCGGTGGCAAAGCTGGCCCATGCCGTTGGCGCCCTTGTCGTGGTAGACAACGTCTTCTCGACACCAGTCTTTTCGCGCGCGATCGAACAGGGTGCAGATGTCGTCATCTATTCGGCGACCAAACACATTGACGGTCAGGGCCGCGCGCTGGGCGGAGTGATCATCGGCACCCGGGATTTCATCCGCGGTACGGTCGAGCCGTACCTGAAGCACACCGGTGGTGCGCTTAGCCCGTTCAACGCCTGGGTCATGCTGAAAGGTCTGGAAACCATGGCTCTGCGCGTAAATGCGCAGGCTGAAAGCGCGCAAAAGATCGCTGAGGCTCTGGAAGGGAACCCAGCGCTGGAGCGTACCCTGTATCCCGGCCTGAAAACCCATGCGCAGAATGCACTGGTGCAGACGCAGCTTGGCGGCAAGGGCGGCACGGTTCTGTCGCTGGACATCAAAGGCGGCAAGGACGCGGCCTTTGCCTTTTTGAACGCGATGACAATCCCTGTGATTTCCAACAATCTGGGCGATGCCAAATCCATCGCAACGCACCCGGCCACAACGACGCACCAACGTCTGAGCGACGGGCAGAAAGACGAGTTGGGCATTGCGCCAGGACTGGTTCGTTTTTCTGTTGGTCTGGAAGACGTCAATGACCTTTTGGCCGATATTCAGCAGGCTTTGGAAGTCTCGCAGAAATAACCCGTATTAGCGCGCGCACTTTTTTTGTCGGGCTGTTACCTGACATCGGAGTGCCGCTTGAAAATCTATCCGGATGGGTTGCTTCTTGGGCTGCATCCCGCTGATAGAACCAAAAAAGGGCGCAAACCGTTTCAAATTGACGGTTTGGCGCCGCTTTTTTCGATCCGGACTGCTATTGCAAACGTATCGAGATAGACTGGAAAAGGAACTTCAGTCGTATATAGTTCGACGATCAATTGAGGAACCGCATCCGATGAACGTTCACCCGCGCGACATTGATGAGACACCTGACCGCGAAAAGGCTGCCGAG
The DNA here is from genome assembly GCF_059612245.1 of Ruegeria sp. CDSA079. Classification (NCBI taxonomy): domain Bacteria; kingdom Pseudomonadati; phylum Pseudomonadota; class Alphaproteobacteria; order Rhodobacterales; family Roseobacteraceae; genus Ruegeria; species Ruegeria sp. CDSA079. The sequence goes on from NZ_JBXWQF010000004.1 coordinate 13,496, forward strand.
GCCCTGAAAGTGCTGCGGCAGTGGGCAAAATCGGCTTCCGCGTCCGAGATCAGCCAGTTGGACCCGGCGATCGCGCGTCTGGTGCCGGGGTTGGATGCGGTGAATTATCCGTCGCTCTCGCGCGAGTATCCAGAGGATTTCGCAGTAGATGCCGCTTATCGGGCGTCGTTGCCGGACTTGCAGAATGGTCCATCCAGCCTGATCCGCGGGGCCAAGCAGCAAATCCAGCATGTGGGCATTTCGAATTTCCGCCTGCCGATCCGTTTTCACCGGAAAGAGGGTGATGATCTGTCGCTTGAGACATCGATCACAGGTACCGTCAGTCTGGAGGCCGAGAAGAAGGGCATCAACATGTCCCGGATCATGCGATCGTTCTACAAACATGCGGAACGCACCTTCAGCTTCGAGGTTATGGAAGCAGCACTTGACGACTACATGACCGATCTGGACAGCTTTGATGCCCGCATTCAGATGCGGTTTTCCTACCCGGACAAGGTAAAGAGCCTGCGCTCGGGTCTGGAGGGCTATCAGTACTACGACATTGCGTTGGAACTGGTCGAACAAAACGGTGTGCGTCAGAAGATCATGCATCTGGATTATGTGTACTCCTCGACCTGTCCATGCTCGCTGGAACTAAGTGAACACGCCCGTTCCATGCGCGGGCAACTTGCAACGCCGCATTCACAGCGCTCGGTGGCGCGTATTTCGGTTGTGGTGGATTGCGATGCTGATTGCCTGTGGTTTGAAGACCTGATTGCGCTATGTCGTCGGGCCGTTCCGACCGAAACGCAGGTCATGGTCAAACGCGAGGACGAACAGGCTTTTGCCGAGCTGAACGCCGCCAACCCGATTTTCGTCGAAGACGCCGCGCGCCTGTTCTGTGCCGAGCTGTTGGCGGATCACCACGTGGGCGATTTCCGCGTCGTTGCCAGCCACCAAGAGAGTTTGCACAGCCATGACGCCGTGTCGATTCTGACCGAAGGCCCAACGTTTGAAACGCCTAGCTTGGACCCTCGATTGTTCACAACCCTGTTTCATGTTGGGTGAGTTCCCCCACGTAAGCGGTTAGAATTTAATCAGGGATTGCATCGACCAGCGTTTTTTTGCCGCAATGCAGCAAAAATGCTGCACTTGCGCATTGTTTGCCTGTATATTCAAAGAGAATGCAGCAGACGTACGCCTGCCTTCGGGAAGGTGTGCGTCCCCGAAAGGATACCGAGACGTGACACGCCTTGGACTGCAAGACCCCGACCACCGCGCGGCGAATCTGTGCGGGCGGGGTACCTTACCCCAAAAATTCGGGCTGCATCGTTTTTACAGGAGAAACATGTAATGAATCCGATTACCCATTCGCTGGAGCTTCAGGCTGCGGCGTTCCGAGTGGCAGGCTACGCGATGGCCAACCAGATGAAGATCATGCAGATCGTGGCCCGGTCCGCAATCGAGCTGCCGATGGCCCCTGTTCATGCGCTGCACCTGGCCGCGTCTGCTCCGGCATCCGTTGCTGAGAAGCCGGTCAAGAAACCGACGGTCAAGGCAAAACCAGTTGCGCCGCGTGTGCAAAAACCGGTGGCAAAAAAGGCTGTGGCTGCGAAAAAACCTGTAAAGAAGACTGTTGCAACTACACCCGAACCCAAACCGGTAGAGTTTTCTGCCAAGCCGCGTGCTACGGCCTCGGCAAAGGCCGAGCCTGCTGTGAAAACCAAACCTGCACCCGCGCCAAAACCGGCCGCTCAGCCCAAGCCGGTCGCAAAATCAGCTGCAACCGTTGCAACACCCGCAAAAAAGGTTGCACGAAAGCCCGCCCCCCGCGCGGCTTCCACCGTCAAGGCGGCCCCGTCCAAACAAACCCCGGCCCAGCCCGTTGAGCCCGCTGCCAAGGCGCTCGAAGCTCAGCCCAAAACCGTTACACCTGTAGAAAAAGCGGTGTCGACCCGGGCGAAACCAGCGCCCCGCACGCGCAAGGCCGCACCGTCGAAACCTGCGCCTTCTGTCGCTCAGTCAAAACCGGCACCGGCGGTCGAGCAGCCCAATCCGCAGACGCGTAGAACCCGTGCGCCGTCTAACCCCCCCGCGATGCCCGGGGCAGGTACGAAATCCGACGCGTAACTCGGATCATCTGCTTGACACGGTCGGGTTGGCGCGCCAACGCTGCGCGTCATGATGGATCTTCGCCCGGTCGGATATGTGATTGGCTTGCTGGTCGCCATTCTTGGGGCGACCATGCTGTTTCCTATGCTCGCCGACATGATCGAGGGGCGGGGGGAATGGCATGTGTTCCTGGAAAGCGCAATCATCACGATGCTGACCGGGTCAGTTCTGGCAATGAGCTGCTCCAACGGCGTGGGCGAGGGGCTGACCATCCGGCAGACCTTTTTGCTGACAACCGGCGTATGGGTCGCGCTGCCGGTATTTGGTGCAATCCCATTCCTGTTTGGTGAAACCGAACTGCGCTTTGTCGATGCCTATTTCGAGGCGATGTCGGGGCTTACAACAACCGGCTCGACCGTCATAACCGGGCTCGACTCGCTGCCACGGGGGCTTTTGTTGTGGCGCGGTATTCTGCAATGGTTGGGGGGCATTGGCATAATCGTGGTTGCGATGGTGTTCCTGCCAGAATTGCGGGTGGGTGGCATGCAAATCTTCCGCTCGGAAGGATTTGAAACCATGGGGAAAATCCTTCCACGCGCGCAAGAGATCGCCGGTCAGATATCCCTGATTTACGTGTTCCTGACCGTTGTGTGCGCGTTGGTCTACGCCGGGCTCGGGATGGGCTTTTTTGATGCCACCGTCCATTCGATGACCACCATCGCGACAGGTGGGTTTGCCAACTACGACGCGTCATTCGCAACCTTCTCGGGGCCAGTGGAATATGCGGCCGCGGTGTTCATGGTTTTGGCGGCACTGCCCTTCGTGCGATATGTTCAGCTTGCCAATGGCCACACCAGTTCTTTGTGGGAGGACAGCCAGATCCGCGTCTTTCTGGCGACTGTTCTGGTGCTGGTCTTGATCATGACCGTCTTTCTGACATCGGTTTTCCCGCGGCACTGGGAACAGGCGTTTCGCGAATCCTTGTTCAACATAACCTCGATCATCTCGGGGACCGGATATGCCAGTGTCGACTATATGGGGTGGGGCAGTTTTCCAGTCATGTTGTTTTTCCTGATCGGGTTGATTGGCGGCTGCGCCGGATCCACGGCATGTTCGATCAAGATCTTCCGTTACCAACTGTTGCTGGCGTCGATCAAAACTCAGATCAAGCGGATCAGGTCCCCGCATGGGGTTTTTGTGCCGCTTTATGACGGACGGCCCGTGGGGCGCGATGTTCTGACCTCGGTGATGAGCTTTTTCATGTTCTTCGTTCTGTCGATGGGCGTTTTGTCCTGGGCTTTGGCACTGACTGGCCTTGATTTCATCACGTCCGTGTCCGGGGCAGCGACCGCTTTGGCCAATGTCGGTCCCGGCCTGGGCAGCCAGATCGGACCGGCAGGTAATTTCGCAGGCCTCAACGATACGGCCAAATGGCTGCTGACAATCGGAATGCTGGTTGGGCGGCTTGAACTTCTGGCCGTTTACGCAATCTTCACAACTCAATTCTGGAGAAACTGATGCAAAGACCCCTTGGCGCACAGTTGTCGCATATGCTCAAGGATCGTGGCGTGGATGTGATTTTCGGCATTCCCGGCGTCCATAATCAGGAAATGTATCGTGGCATCGAAGAGGCCGGAATTACCCATGTTCTGGCTCGACACGAGCAAGGGGCCGGGTTCATGGCCGATGGCTACGCGCGGGCAACCGGCAAGCCCGGTGTCGCCTATGTCATCACAGGCCCTGGCCTGTGCAACATCATGACACCGATCGGTCAGGCCTATAGCGATTCCGTCCCGATGTTGGTGTTGTCTTCGTGTCTTGACGAAAAGCAAGCTATGCGCGGTCAACTGCACCAGATGAAAGATCAGCGCGCTGCGGCCGGGACGGTTGCAGATTGGTCGGTGCAGGCGGACACTGCCGCAGCAGCATACAGTCTGGTAGAACGCGCCTTTGAAGAATTCGAGTTGTCGCGACCGCGGCCCAAACACATTCAGGTGCCGATTGCACAGTTAGAGGCTGATGCTGAACCGGCGCCATTCCCCAACCAGCCTGCGCTGCGCACCAAGGCGTTGCCGCTTGACGTGTCTTCGGTTGTCTCGATGCTGAACCTGTCACGCAAGCCCTTGTTCATCTTGGGTGGAGGGTGCAAATCCAACGACTGGCGACAGATTTTGACGCAGCTGGGGGCTGCCTGCTTTACTACCTATGCCGGGCGTGGGTTGACGGGTGTGAACTATCCGCTGGATTTCGGGCCCATGCTGCCGCGCCCCGGAAGCGCCGAAGTAATTGCCTCGGCAGATCTTGTAATTGCCGTGGGCGCAGAGCTTGGAGAGGTCGATTTGTGGCGGCATGAGTTGGGGCACAAGGCGACGCTGATCCGTGTGGATCTGGACCCTGAGGTTCTGTCTGACCGCCATCGTGCCGCAATCAAGCTTCAGACCGACAGTCAGAGCTTTGCCCGCGCCTTGTGGCAGGCGACCGAGAACATGAAGCCAGCGACAGGCTGGTCGCCCGACGAAGTGGCCGAGGCGCGCGCACGCTGGCGCGCCGAGGTGGACGCGGAACGACCCGGAATCGTGCCGATCGCAGACGCATTGCGTGAAGCGATGCCGGCTGACACCATGATTTATTCTGATATGACCCAGTTCGCCTATGTCGCGAAAGAGGTCTGGGATGTGGCCTATCCTCATCATTGGCATCATCCAACGGGGTTTGGCACACTTGGTTACGGGTTGCCTGCCGGAATAGGCGGGGCAGTTGCACGGCGTGGAAAACCAACGGCAGTTATCGCCGGGGATTATGGGTTTCACTACACGATGCAGGAATTGGGTGTCGCGGTTGAGCTGGGTCTGTCTCTGCCAATCATCTTGTGGGACAACGGCAAGCTGAAAGAGATTGAAGACAGCATGGTGCGCAGCCAGATCGCGCCTAATGCCGTGGTGGCTCGAAACCCGGATTTCTGTAAACTCGCCGAGGCCTTTGGTGCGCGTTCCGTGGCACCTGAGACATTGGATGAGATGCAGGGCGCAGCTCGTGCGGCTTTTGACGCGCCGGGCCCAACTCTGATCCACGTGACGCCGGATATTCTGTAACAAAAAGCGCCGCGTGGTTGCGCGGCGCCTTGGGCTTTTCAAGCAGGAACGAGTCAATCCCAGCAGTGCACCAGAACCGTCATGCCTGTCGCGCGGCGGTTCAGTTCGTTGGGTGAGATTTGCGTGGTTTCTTCGCTTGACTGACCGGACACGCCAGCCTTCGCTAGGATTTCCGTCAACCGCTCACCAGTGGCCGCCAAACTGACCGAAGCAGGCAGGCTGCGCCCTTCAGACGGTGTGGGCAACAGCATCCCGACAACGTTGCCGCTGTCATTGAAAACCGGGCCGCCCGCATCGCCGGGCTGCGCGTTCAGGGCCAGGCGTTTAACACCTGTCTCGCCATTCAGGCCACGCACATCGGCAACTTGTCCGTATGTCAGTGTCGGGGCACCCAGGGCACCCTGATAAGAAAAACCTGAGACCGCAACGTCAGATTGAAGACTCGGCAGAGCCGGGCTGAAAGCGGCCACGCTCATGGGGGCCAGTGCATTGGATGGGCGCAGAACCGCGACTCCTACTTCGTCATCGGCCATGGCAAGCTGCACCTCCTGATCCCCGTCCAGAGTGATCCGGGTGCAGTTCTCGACGGCTTCCGAAACTGTCAAAACGGTTCCCTTCTCATCGGCAAAGAAACCAGAGCGGGACAGGCGCGGTTTGCGGATTTGCAAGCCGGACACCAGATCGATGTTTTGCGCGGCATCTGCACCTGCGGCGGCATCGAGCACCGCGTCGGTGGTGGTAAAACTGGAGGCCATAGCCGAAAGAACTCGCACACGGCGTGCCTCGTCGCCTTCGGGCCAGACCAGTGAATACCCTTTGATTTTGCCGTCTGTCAGGCGTGCCCGTGTAAAGGACACCACGCCATTTCCACGCCCTTCAAGGGTGAAGCGGTCTCCTCGCAGCTCACGCGGGCCGTTCAGCGGAACGATTTCCAGCGACTGCATGACCTCATACAGGGCGCGCAGGGTGCGCTTGTCACCGTCCTGGCTGATCAAGAGGGCTTTGGCGTTCAGCTCGGATGCGCTGTTGAAGTGGGCAAACGGAGCTTCATAGCGATCAAAGCGGACAGCATCCAAAGGCAAGTCCATCGTGATCCCTGCAGCGTCATCGGAATATCGGGCCATCCCAACGCTGGTCAGCGGCGCGTTATAGTCGTCCATCAAGGCTTTGCGCTGCGACGTGGTTAGCACGCCGGTTGCCTCGAACCCGTTAAAACGTTGCCAATCACCCATTGAACGGCGCGTTCCCTGACCAAAGGCCCCGTCGATGGTAGAGTTGTAAAACCCGGCCGCCTGCAACGCCGTTTGCAGATCCTTGCGGTCCTGCGCGGTCAGCTGGCGTTCGGATTGCAGGGCCTGTGCGCGGGTTTCATCCACGTCCTGAGTGGGCGCGATTGTCAGAGTGTCTTCGGCCTCAGCAACCGGCGCAACGGGTGCCGCGACAGAGCCACGGTTCAGCACATTTGCACCGATAGGCCAGAACTGTTGCCCGAGCCCGCCGGAAAAGGCGATGAAGCTGTCACGGGGAATCTGACCTTCGGATCGATACACCCGCAGCACCTGTTCGGCGTCCTGGCGCGCATAGGGGCCGATAACGATTGCGTACCAGCCGCTGTTCAGGCGAAAGCCGTTCACGTCGGGCAGAGCACCGGCGTAGGCTTGCGCGCGATCCTGTGCTTCGCGCAAGGACGGTTGCGCCTCGACCTGCACCCAGACGCCCTGATCTTGTTGAGCGGACGCGGCGCGCAGCCCGACCAATAGAAACAATAGAATTGCTGTGAATACGCGTTTCATAATCTGCCCGTTTATTTGCAGTGTTTGTGCTTTGGCGCAGAGTACGCGATTTCAGGTGTCAATTGCCATGCCGCGAATACGGGGAATTTGCGGTGTGGCCGCGCAGATACAGCCGTGGGCCAAAGCCCCGTTGACGCCCCTTGGCCCCTTGCATAGGAAGGGCCAAACCGACCGGAACCGGGCGCAAGGATGCCCAGAGGGAATGCAATGACCGAACCGAACAGCGCACCGCGTTCATTCCAGGAGATTATCCTGCGGCTTCAGACCTATTGGGCCTCGAAAGGTTGCGCGATTCTGCAACCTTATGACATGGAAGTCGGGGCAGGGACGTTTCATCCCGCGACCACTCTGCGTGCGCTGGGATCCAAGGCTTGGGCCGCAGCCTATGTTCAGCCCTCGCGCCGTCCGACGGATGGTCGTTATGGCGAGAATCCAAACCGGTTGCAACATTACTATCAGTATCAGGTGCTGATCAAACCAAGCCCGCCCGATCTGCAGGAACTGTACCTGGGCAGCCTTGAGGCTATCGGCATCGACATGGAACTGCATGATATCCGGTTTGTCGAGGATGACTGGGAAAGCCCCACGCTGGGCGCCTGGGGTCTGGGCTGGGAAGTCTGGTGTGACGGTATGGAAGTCAGCCAGTTCACCTATTTCCAACAGGTGGGTGGCCATGATTGTGCACCCGTCTCGGGTGAGCTGACCTATGGTCTGGAGCGTCTGGCCATGTATGTGCTGGGCGTCGATCACGTTATGGACATGCCGTTCAACGACCCGCAATCGCCCAGCCCGTTGAAATACGGTGACATCTTCAAACAAACCGAAGAGGAATACGCCCGCTGGAACTTTGATGTTGCCAACACCGAAGTTCTGCTGCGTCATTTCGAAGAGGCCGAGGACGAATGCGCCGCCATTCTGGCACAAGAGCACGACGATCCAAAAACCGGCAAGCGCATTATCATGGCTCACCCGGCTTATGATCAGTGCATCAAGGCCAGCCACATCTTCAACTTGCTGGACGCGCGAGGGGTGATCTCGGTGACCGAGCGACAGGCTTATATCGGCCGCGTGCGGGCGCTAGCAAAGCAATGCGCGGATGCGTTTGTTCAGACCGAGGCGGCCGGGTTCCAAGCCTGATGGGCCAATCAGGCCAGCCCCGGCAACAGTGTTTTCAGGCCGTCCGCGATCATGCCGATCGCGATGGCCGACAAGATCATGCCCATAAAGCGGCTCATAATCACGCGCGCGTTGCCCGAAAGGCGCTCGGCCAGCCATGCCGCATTCCAGAACGTGATCAACAAAAGGACAACGACCGACAAGAAAACACCCGCGAAAACAACTGCTTCAATGGGATTTTTCACGTGATGCGCATACAGGATCAAGGTCGTGATAGTTCCGGGGCCGACAAGTATGGGAAAGGCCAGAGGATAAAAGGCAACTGTCTCAGCCGCGAGGTATTCTTCTTTCTCGTCATCCGTTCCGTGGTGCGAACTGCTTTCGTTGCCGTTCAGCATGTTCAAGCCGATCATCAGGACGACCAGACCGCCGGCAACTCTCAGGTGATCGACGGTTATGCCAAACAAGCCAAGCGCCTGACTGCCGACGGCTGCAAACGCTCCGCCAAGGATAAGACAGTAGAGGGACGTCTTGATCGCAACCTTGCGTTGGTCGGTTGCCGAAAGACTCTGCGTCACGCTCAGAAAAACGGGCAGGTTCGTCACCGGGTTCATAATGGCAAAAAGCGCGCCGAAAAATCCAACGGCAAGAGTGGTATCCATACTGTTCACCTCGGGTCGTTCTGTTCTGCGGTGAAACGTGGCCTATTTCTGAAGCACTTGGAAGTACCTGCATAAAGGGAAGCATCGAAAGATGACTGGAAAAATTCTGGCACTCATCCTGCTCATGTCTGCAGCTATTGCAGGCGCTGGCATGTATTATCTGCAGGTCTACGGCTATTACTATGATGTTGAGCCCACTCCAGGCAGGGATGTAGTTCTGTCCGTTGACGCAACTCAGGCGCCGGTGGCCATTTCCTATTCTTCGTTTCAGGCCATTGACGCAGACAGCTCTCCGATCCGGTTCCGCGCGTGTTTTGAAACCGATGTCGCGCTGGAAGAACTGCAGGCCACCTACCTTCAAGCAGACGAGACAACGCCACTGACCGCACCCGGCTGGTTTGACTGCTACGATGCCGCGGCCCTGGCCGAGAACCTGAAATCCGATAAGGCGCAGGCATTCATCGGCCAAAAAAACGTGCATTACGGTGTTGATCGCATCGTGGCGGTTACCGAAGACGGCCGGGGCTTTATCTGGCACGTTCTGAACAATTGCGGTGAAAAGGCTTATGACGGTACGGTCGTCGGAGAGGAGTGCCCCCCGCGCCCTGAATACTGAGGAGATCGCCTTGGCCGACGCTGTAACAATCCCGGATTTCATCACCGCAACTCTGGGCTTTGCAGTCTATCTGCTGGGCGCGCGGATCAACAGCAAGGTCGTGGTGCTGCGACAGTTCAATATTCCCGAGCCCGTCACCGGTGGGCTTTTGGCATCACTTGTCGTTCTGGCCCTATATCTTTTGTTCAACCTCGAACTGTCCTTCGAACTGAACACCCGAGATTCTCTTCTGGTTCTGTTTTTTGCCGGGATCGGTCTGAATGCCCGGTTTTCTGATTTGATAGCAGGGGGTAAGCCTTTGCTAATTCTTCTGGTTTTGACGCTTTTGACGATCATCGCGCAGAACGTGATCGGGGCGGCGGGGGCGTCTTTGTTTGGCTATCCGGCGCAAGCCGGGGTTTTGTTCGGATCCGCCGCACTGATCGGCGGACATGGAACGGCAATTGCCTGGGCACCCGAAGTTGCGCGCGCGACCGGATTGGACGGCGCAACCGAACTTGGCGTTGCGGTGGCCACGCTGGGCCTGGTTCTGGCAGCTTTGGTCGGTGGCCCAATCGCGCGCCTGTTGGTCGAATCCCGCAACCTGACCCCTGATCGACCCGATGAGGAACATACTGTGGGGCTGCCCGACGACGAGCCTGGGGCCTCGGGCATAGACCATATGTCAATCATGCGAGTCCTGCTGCATCTGAACCTTGCGATCATCTTCGGCTATATACTGGGCGAGGCGATTTCCGCTGCTGGACTGAAATTGCCGTTGTTCGTGCCGTGCCTTCTGATGGGTATCGTGATTTCCAATCTGCGAACGGCTTTGGTGCCGTCCGCCCCACCTGTTGCGCGCACGCCCTCGCTGGCCCTGATCTCGGAGTTTGCACTGGGCGCGTTTCTGGCTATGTCCCTTATGAGCCTTCAGCTTTGGACAATTGCCGAATTGGGGATGGCGATTGCGGTGATCATGTCGGCGCAGACGCTGTTTACTGTTGCCTTTGTGATCTGGGTGCTGTTTCCGCTCATGGGTTCAAGCTACCGCGGGGCGGTTCTGGCAGCGGGTTTCGGGGGCTTTGCATTGGGGGCCACACCCACCGCTATTGCAAATATGACCGCCGTGACCAAGCGATATGGCCCATCGCCTATTGCCTTTATTGTGCTCCCCCTTGTATCCGCCTTCTTTGTGGATATCGCAAATGCCATCGTCATCCAGACGATCGTCAATTTCTAAGGACCGACAATGCCTGACCTGCTGATCGAACTGTTTTCCGAGGAGATTCCCGCGCGTATGCAGACCCGCGCCGGTGAGGACCTGAAAAAGCGGATTACCGACGGTTTGGTCGAGGCCGGTTTGACCTATGCCGGGGCCGCCGCCCTGACCACGCCGCGTCGTTTGACGCTGGCGGTCGAAGGGCTGCTGGCAGAAAGCCCCACCATTCGAGAAGAACGCAAAGGCCCCAAGGTTGGCGCGCCGGACAAAGCCGTCGAGGGGTTTCTGCGAGGCGCTGGCCTGACCCGCGATCAACTGGAAGAACGCGACACACCCAAAGGCGCAATTTACTTTGCAACCATCGAAAAAGCAGGGCGTCCTGCGGCTGACATTGTGGCGGAAGTGTTGGAAGCCACCATCCACAACTTCCCCTGGCCAAAGTCCATGCGCTGGGGCAGTGGGACTTTACGGTGGGTCCGTCCGCTGCATTCGATCCTGTGTATCCTGAGTGATGAAGCCGGGTCTCAGGTCGTACCGGTCGAGGTTGAAGGCATCACATCCGGCGATACCACGGAAGGGCACCGTTTCATGGCACCCAACCGTTTTGCCGTTACATCGTTTGAAGATTATGCCGCCAAGCTGAAAACTGCGTTCGTCGTGCTGTCGCCCGAGGAACGGGCCGAGCATATTTGGAACGACGCACAGAACATGGCCTTTGCCGCCGGTCTGGACGTGGTCGAAGACAGGGGCCTGCTGGCCGAAGTCGCCGGGTTGGTGGAATGGCCCGTGGTGCTGATGGGAAAGATCGACGACGAATTCCTCGATCTGCCGCCCGAGGTGCTGCAAACCTCGATGAAGGAACACCAGAAGTTCTTTTCCGTGAAGAACCCTAAAACAGGCCGGATCGAACGCTTCATCACCGTGGCCAACCGCGAAACCGCCGACAATGGCGTAACCATTCTGGCGGGGAACCAAAAGGTTCTTTCGGCCCGTTTGGCGGATGCGAAATTCTTCTGGGAGAACGACCTGCGTGTCGCCAAGTCGGACATCGCTCAATGGACCCGAGCGTTGGAGAACGTGACCTTCCACAACAAACTGGGCACACAGGCCGAGCGCATTGATCGCATCGCCGCGCTGGCCCGCGAACTGGCCCCGGTGGTCGGGGCAGATGCGGATCAGGCAGACAAAGCCGCGCGTCTGGCCAAGGCTGATCTGAACTCCGAGATGGTTTATGAATTCCCCGAACTTCAGGGGCTTATGGGTCGGTATTACATCGAGGCCGCAGGCGAGGACACCGCCGTGGCCGCCGTGGCGCAGGAGCATTACTCGCCGTTGGGGCCGTCGGATGATGTGCCGACCGCACCGCTGTCGGTGACCGTGGCGCTGGCCGACAAGCTGGACACGCTGACCGGGTTCTGGGCAATCGATGAGAAACCGACCGGCTCGAAAGACCCGTTTGCGCTGCGCCGTGCGGCGTTGGGGATTATTCGGCTGGTTTTGGATAACAATCTGCGTGTCAGTTTGGACCGCTTTTTTGATAGCCAGTTAGTGCGGGCAGAGAGCGCCATCAGTGAGGCGCTGCCGGACGCAAATGTCCGCGACCTTCTGGAGGAGATTGCGGATCACGGTGTATTTGGCGGGGCTTTTCAGGCTGTCAAAGAAAGAATTGGCGGATTGCCTGCGGCGGCATTTCTTGAGTTAGAGAAAAAGGTTCCTGACGCATCCGATGACCTCCTCTCCTTCTTCCACGATCGCCTGAAGGTCTTCCTCCGCGACGAGGGTATCCGTCACGACATCATCGACGCCTGTATCGCGATGGATGGCAATGACGACCTTAACCTGCTGGTCAAACGCGCCCGTGCTCTGAATGAGGTGATCGCGACCGAGGATGGCGAAAACCTCGTGCAGGGATTCAAGCGTGCCAACAACATCCTGACTCAGGCCGAGGAGAAGGACGGGGTTGAGTACTCCTATGGCGCGGATGTGAAATTTGCCGAGACGGACAGCGAAAAGGCGCTGTTTGCAGCTTTGGATCAGGCGCAGGCGCAGATCGATCCGGCGCTCAAGGCCGAAGATTTCCCGACCGCCATGGTCGCCATGGCCGCCGTGCGCGGGCCAGTGGACGCGTTCTTTGAGGATGTGCAGGTCAATACCGACAATGACATTCTACGCCGCAACCGCTTGAACCTGCTCAGCCAGATCCGGACGGTCTGTTCCAGTGTCGCCGATCTGACCCTTATCGAAGGGTAAATCTCTGGGCGCGCGGCCATTGCGCGCCCAGAACGCCCTTGCGCGAAGGGCGCAAGCGCTTATGCTGCACGCAAACCAAAAGGTGCTGCAGTGCAGAATAATCCGCATACCACGCTCATAACGACCGACGCGCCGGTTACGGCCAATACCCATGGTGGGCGGGCCAAGTGCCTGCAACGGCTTGTTCGTCTGGACCTGCCGGTACCCCGGACAGTGGCGCTGTCGTTTGATGCCGTCCATCAAATTGCGGAAGGCGAAGTTCCGAACCTGGAGGCGATCCTTGAACAATTTGACCCCGCCTCATTGCTTTGCGTCCGACCAAGCTCTGAGGACCCTGACTGGGGAGGGCCTGGCGCAGTTCTGAATATCGGGATGAATGATGCGCGTTACGTGGACCTGTCCGATACGATGGGCGCAGAGGCTGCCGCGGCGTTGTACCTGAGATTCGTTCAAAGCTATGCCATCCACGTAGCGCGGCTGGACGCGGATGTCTTCGATGATATCGATATGGATGGCAGCGAGGGGCTGGGCCATTCGCTGCGCGCCTATGAAGATGAAACGGACGAGGCCTTTCCCCAAGATAGGGGCGAGCAGTTGATCGGCGTTCTACGTTCGATGGCCCGTGCCTGGGATGGAACATCCGCACGCCTGTTGCGGCAGGCCAAGGGTGCTCCGGCGGATGCCGGACTTGGGTTGGTCATTCAAGAAATGATCCCCGGTGTCGGGCAGGGGGAATGTGGTTCTGGTGTCCTGCAACTGGTCGATTCCACAACCGGAATGCAGCAGATCACCGGTCGTTACCTGAGCCAGAGCCAGGGCCGGGATGCGCTGGGCGAAGATGTTGCCGCGCTGTTTCTTGAAAAGGACCCGCGCGGTCCATCGCTTGAGGAAGTGGCGCCTAAAGCCTTTGCCGAACTCAAGGAACAAGCCGCCTTGATGCGTGAAAAACTGCGTGAAGAGATGCAGGTCGAATTCGTCATTCAAAACGGAAATGTGCATATCTTGGACGGCGTGCGGGTGCAGCGCAGCGCTCGTGCGGCCATGCGGATCGCGGTTCGTTTGGCCGAAGACGGGACCATACCCCAGCAAGAGGCGGTAATGCGCGTGGACCCGCATGCGCTGAACGAGCTTTTGCACCGTCAGGTGCATCCAGATGCGCGGCGTGACGTTTTAACTACGGCTATCGGGGCCAGCCCGGGTGCCTCGACCGGTAGGATCGTATTCACTTCGGCTGAGGCTCAAGCGAGCGCTGCGCGGGGGGAAGCCTGTGTTCTTGTGCGCCGCGAAACTTCGCCCGAAGATGTTCGCGGGATGCACGCGGCTGTTGCGGTTTTGACCGAAAAAGGCGGGATGACCAGCCATGCGGCAGTTATCGGGCGCGGGCTTGGGTTGCCCTGTATCGTTGGCGCGTCCGGCATTCGGTTTCAAACAAAGAAAAAGATGCTGACGGCTCCGGATGGGCGTGTCTTTAAAACTGGTGATGTTCTGACCATCGATGGCAGCTCGGGCCAGGTGCTGGCGGGGCAACCTGCAATGCTCGAGGCTGCGCTGGACGATTGTTTTCAGACGCTGATGGCCTGGGCGGATTCCGAGCGCGACATTGATATCCGGGCCAATGCCGATACGCCTGCCGATGCGCAGACAGCCCGGAATTTCGAGGCACAGGGGATCGGTCTGTGCCGGACCGAACATATGTTCTTTGATCCCGGTCGTTTGATCGTGATGCGCGAAATGATCTTTGCGCAAACGTCATCTGGTAGGGCGGCGGTGCTGGAACGTCTGCTGCCGATGCAACGAGAAGACTTTGTGCAACTTTTCCGGATCATGGAGGGCAAGCCGGTCTGCATTCGCCTCTTCGACCCGCCTCTGCACGAGTTTCTGCCCACCACCAGAACTGGCCAACGCGAACTGGCCGAAGCGCTTGACCTGCCTGTTTCAGATGTTGAACGCCGTGTCGCTGCCATGAGCGAATACAACCCGATGCTGGGTCTGCGCGGGGTGCGTCTGGGAGTGACCGTTCCGGAAATCTATGACATGCAGGCGCGCGCGATTTTCGAAGCCACGCTGGAGGCCCGGCAAAACGGTGCTGCGGTCGTGCCCGAGGTGATGATCCCTCTGGTTTCGGCAAAGCGCGAAGTCGAGCTGGTCAAATCCCGCATCGACACGGTAGCCGCTGCGGTTGCGTCCGAGCAGGGGCAGGAATTCGACTACCGACTGGGTGTTATGGTTGAGACCCCGCGTGCTTGTTTGCGCGCCGAAGAGATTGCCCCGCAGACGGCGTTTATGAGTTTCGGAACAAACGACCTGACCCAGATGACCTATGGCTTGTCGCGCGATGATGCGGGTCGTTTCATGTCAGACTATGTTCGGCAGGGTGTCTTTAGCGAAGATCCATTTCACGTCCTTGATCCGGACGGTGTGGGCGAATTGCTGAAACTGGGTGCCGAACGTGGGCGTTCTGCAAAACCTGACGTGACCCTGTCGGTATGCGGCGAACATGGCGGTAACCCCGAATCAATCGCGATTTGCCGGGATTTGGGGTTTGACTATGTATCCTGCTCTCCGTTCCGGGTTCCGGTCGCTCGGCTGGCTGCCGCTCAACTGGCGATTTCGTCCAGACTTGGGGGTTGACAGGGGCCTGTATCCCAAGGATTAGTGGGGTATCTGGCCACTCGTAGGTGAAGTAATTCTTCACGACGGGCGATTTTCCACTTGCTTTTTTCAAAAGGCTGGACGTTTGCGTCTGGTTGCGTTAGATGCCTCGTCGCGCCCGCCGGGGGAGGGTATGGCGCGTAAAGTGCCTGTGCGAGGTTATCTGATGCTACGTTATATAATGGCTGTTGCCACATTGGCGGCAACCATGCTGCCAAGTGCGTCCTTCGCCGAGAGGGAAGCAACCGAAACTGCCAAGAACGAGCTTGTGGCCCGGAATGAATTGCCGGGGCAGAGCTTCCGTGACTACTTTAAGCTGTTCCAGCCACGCAAATCCGCGGAGCCGGTCGTAGTCACCTATTCCAAAGACTGGCTTGACCAGCAGCCAAAAGCAACCGGTGACGAAAACTGGAAGTGCCTTTCCGAGGCGCTGTATTTTGAGGCGCGTGGTGAAAGCGTGCGTGGACAGTTCGCTGTGGCCGAGGTCATCTTGAACCGGGTCAATAGCGGTCGTTTTCCGGACTCACTGTGCGGTGTAATCCGTCAAGGCACCGGCAAAAAATACCAGTGCCAGTTCACATACACATGCGATGGCCGCAAGGAAGTCATCCATGAGAAGAAAGCCTATGAGCGCGTGTCGAAAGTGGCCCGTGCTGCTATGGACGGTGCGGCGAAAGAGCTGACCGAGGGGGCGACCCATTATCACACCACCGCAGTGCGCCCATCCTGGTCGCGAGTTTACAAGCAGACTGCGCGGATTGGTGTGCACATCTTCTATCGCCACAACTATCGGACAGCGAGCAACTGATTGACGCACCCGCGCTGGAAGCTTGATGGCGCGAAACAAGTTGCAGTCTATATTACGGGCCAGGAGGCCCGTAATGCTTTTCACCCGAAGACACGTTCTGAAAACTGCTGCCGCAGCTTCGTTGCTGCCGCTTGCGGCCCGGGCCGCGTATCCGTTGCTCGAAGCGCGCGAGACCAAGCAACTTGTAGCGCCCGATGGGTTTCCTGAAACGACGGTTTGGAGTTTCAATGGCTCTGTCCCTGGAGCGACCATAAGGGTCGGGCAAGGTGCGCGTGTTCAGCGCAGGCTTGTGAATCAAGTCCCTCAGCCGACCTCGGTCCATTGGCACGGAATCCGAATAGACAATGCCATGGATGGCGTACCCGGACTCACACAAGACGCAGTCGAAACGGGGAGCTCGTTTGATTACGACTTTGTTGCTCGTGATGCAGGCACGTATTGGTATCATGCGCATAACCGGTCAATGGAGCAGGTTGCGCGCGGCCTTTACGGGCCGCTGATCGTTGAAGAGGCCCGAGCGCCAGATATCGATCAGGACCTGATTTTGATGTTGGATGATTGGCGGCTCGATCCAGAAACCGCAGAGATTACAGACGATTTCGACAATGGCCATGACCTGAGCCACGCTGGCCGGCTTGGAAACCTCGTCACTGTTAACGGATCGTTTGATCCTGCGTTTTCTGTGCAAAGACATGATCGCCTTCGACTGCGATTGATCAATGCCTCCAACGCGCGGATTTATGATCTGAAACTCGACGGCCTGTCGGGATGGATCGTTGCCTTGGATGGGATGCCGCTGGAAACTCCGTTGGAGTTGTCTGGGTCGTTTCCGCTGGCACCTGCACAGCGCGCGGACCTGATTGTCGACGTCATCACCGAAGGCGACACGGCAAGCCTGGTTAGTATCGAAAGAGACGGGGCCTTTGGCCTGACGCGTTTCGACGTCGCAGGCAATGCCGCCAAGGTGCAAAGGCAGAATGTGTCTGCATTGCCACCTAATCCTCTGCCAGAAATCAAGAATCTTGAAAGCACGCCTTTGCATAAGATGGTTCTGCAGGGCGGCGCGATGCGTTGGCTGGAAAGCGCTCGGATAGGAGAAACCGAATTGTCGGGCCGCGAGTTGGCACAGTTGGGTCGGTTCTGGGCGCTGAACGGTTATGCCGAACGCCCCGATGATCCGTTCCTGAAAGCCGAAATCGGCAGTCTGCACAGGGTAGAGTTCGTGAATGAAACAGCCTTTCCACATGCAATGCATTTGCATGGCCATCATTTCCGACTGATTTTGGGCGATGGGTCCCTAGGCCCGTGGCGCGACACTGTTCTGGTTGGGCGGGGCCAGACCCGCCAGATTGCGTTGATCGCGGACAATCCGGGCGACTGGCTGTTGCATTGCCATATGCTGGGACATGCCGCATCTGGGATGATGAGCTGGTTTCGGGTCGCCTAACGCCGCAATCGGCGGTTGGAATGGCGCTTGTATGAGTGCTATAGGCCCCGGCAAAGCCTATAGTAGGCAATCTATGCAACGAGCCCAAAAAGGCCTGTCCCATGAGTTCTGAAGTCCGCCTGGCATTCGCACACCCGTCCGAAAGATCCGAGGCAACCTCACCACGAGGTCCGCTGGATCGCATTTCGCTGCGCGATCACATTGTCGAAGTCGAGATCGGTGCCTTCCAGGCCGAGCGGGGAACGACCCAACGTATTTGCTTTAACATCGTCGTCGAGGTGCGCCCGCTGACCGCTGATATTGACGACGACGTGGATCGTATCCTGTCCTATGATCGCGTCACCGAAGCGATTGCCTTTGAGCTGGCGGCGGAACGTCTGAATCTGCTTGAGACGCTGGCCGACCGTGTCGCCGAGCGTATCTTACTTGAGCATCAAGCCGTAAGGGTCTTTGTTCGCATTGAAAAACTGGACCGTGGTCCGGGCGCGCTAGGTGTTGAAATTGTACGTGGAAAGGACTCGATTCATCATGAAATGGTCGAGGAAGAACGTCCACATCCGCGCCTGGTTTACCTGTCGAACGAAGCGATTGCCTCGGACAATCTGACGGGGTGGATCGACCAGTTGGAAAACCGTCAACGCCCGTTGATCCTGTGTGTTGGGGCGGCGGACCTCGCCGCTCCGCAGACCGGCCACGCGATGACGCAGAGACGGATTGATCTACTGACCATTGAACAGAATGCTTGGGTTCTGGCGGCACGGGATCACCGTTGTGTCGTGGTCTCGACCCGGACGGAACTGGATTGGGCCATGAAGAACGGCCAAATCTGCGTCTGGGCCCCGTCCAAGATCGTGTTGGATGCGGTGGACGGTCCATCTGCCGCACCATCGAATGCTGTGGCCCTCGCTGCTTGGTTCGCGGCGACCTTTGAAGCCAGCGAAATGATGGTGATCGGCGGCGCATTGCCGAAAGAGCCCAAAACGCCGCTGCGCGCAGTGGCCGTGGATCAAGCCCAGCTGTGAGCGTTTATTTCAAGCCACTGGTTCAACATGGCTCGACCCGGCCTTCCGGTGCCCAGCCGCTGGCGGGTCAACCGCTTTGGTTCACCCATGTTGAAGCTCTGCGGCGTGGGGCTGAACCCGTGATCGTAGCGGCTTCGGACGTTCCGTCGGACCATCTGAGCCGTTTGACCCAAGCGCGGGCTGACATCGCGGGTCTGGATATGCAAGTGCCGCATATCATGGGTATTCTGAATGCCACGCCGGACAGTTTCTCGGACGGCGGCGTCCATAGCTCGGCTGAGACTGCCCGCGCGGCGGCGGTTGATATGGTGGTGCAGGGGGCCGGCATTCTGGATATCGGTGGCGAATCGACCCGTCCGGGTGCGGATTTTGTACCTGCAGACAAAGAAATCGCCCGCACGCGACCGGTGATCGAAGCGATCCGGGCGGAAACGGACGCTCTGATCTCGATCGACACGCGCAAAGCCAGCGTCGCCCGCGCCGCGTATGAGGCCGGAGCGGGGCTTGTGAACGATGTCTCGGGTTTTACCTATGACCCTGATCTGGCACCGTTCTGCGCGGCGCAGGGCGCACCTGTTTGTGTCATGCACATGCAGGGCGATCCCGCCACGATGCAGGACAATCCGCATTACGACAATGTCTTGCTGGATGTGTATGACTTTCTGGACAACCAGATTGCACTGCTAGAGAGGTCGGGCCTCAGTCGGGATCTGATCATCGTTGATCCGGGAATCGGGTTCGGCAAGACTGAGGATCACAATCTGACTTTGCTGCGAAATCTCAGCCTGTTCCACGGTTTGGGCTGCCCGATCCTGCTGGGCGCGTCGCGCAAAGGATTCATCGGTTCCATCGGGCAAGAGCCTCGCAAGACAGCGCGTGCGCCGGGATCAATTGCTGTTGCACTGGCAGGATTGTCTCAGGGCGTGCAAATCATCCGTGTTCATGACGTGGCCGAGACCTCTCAGGCCTTGCGCCTATGGGCTGCTGTCCGGTAATCCGGTCTCACGACAAATCACGGAGTGACACGTATGCGCAAGCTGTTCGGAACCGACGGGGTGCGGGGCACCGCCAACACGCATCCGATGACGGCAGAAATGGCGTTGCGCATCGGCGCTGCGGTCGGGCGTTACTTTCGCCGTGACACGACAGGTGTGCACCGGGTTGTCATTGGCAAGGATACACGTCTGTCCGGTTACATGCTCGAAAATGCGCTGACGGCCGGTCTGACCTCGACGGGTATGAACGTATTGCTGCTAGGCCCCGTGCCGACACCGGCGGTTGGTCTTATGACGCGATCTATGCGCGCTGATCTTGGGGTCATGATCTCGGCCAGCCACAACCCGGCGGAAGACAACGGGATCAAATTTTTCGGGCCGGATGGCTACAAACTGTCTGATCAGGCCGAGATCGAGATCGAAAAACTGATCGACGAAGGCGTCCGGCCCGCTCAAGCCCAAAATATCGGTCGGGCGCGTCGTGTCGATGATGCACGGTTTCGCTATGGTGAACGTGTGAAATCATCGTTGCCCCGTGACGTGAGTTTGGATGGTCTGAAAGTGGTCATCGATTGCGCAAACGGCGCGGCCCACCGCACTGCACCCGAGGTTTTGTGGGAACTGGGCGCTGATGTCATTCCGGTTGGCGTTGCGCCCAACGGCAAGAACATCAACCTCAATTGCGGATCGACAAATCCGCAACTGGCCGCAGAAACGGTTGTGGCCCATGGGGCAGATGTCGGCATTTGTCTGGATGGTGATGCAGACCGGGTTGTTGTGGTCGACGAAACCGGTCAGGTGGCCGATGGCGATCAGCTTATGGCTCTGCTGGCGACGGCATGGAAAAAATCGGATCAGCTGAAAGGCGACGCCCTGGTGGCGACGGTGATGTCCAATCTGGGCCTCGAACGTCACCTGACACGGCAGGGATTGCGTCTGGAGCGCACCTCGGTCGGGGACCGCTATGTGGTCGAACGGATGCGCGAAGGCGGGTTCAACCTTGGCGGCGAACAATCCGGCCATATCGTGATGAGCGATTATGCCACCACCGGTGACGGATTGATGGCGGGCCTGCACTTTCTGGCGGAAATGGTTCTTTCGGGGCGCAAGGCGTCGGATCTGTCGAAACAGTTCGAAACGGTGCCTCAGCTTCTCAAGAACGTGCGTTATACCAGTGGGCAAACCCCGTTGGAGGTTCAGAGCGTTCAGGCTGCCATCGCGGATGCCGAAGCGCGGCTGAACGGGCAGGGCCGGTTGCTGATCCGCAAATCCGGGACCGAGCCGTTGATCCGAGTGATGGCTGAATGTGAAGACGATGGGCTGCTGACCCAGGTTGTCGACAGTATCGTGGCCGAGGTCGAAGCTGCAGCGGGCTAGTGCCCGAACAGAACCTTGCGCAGGCTGAACCACTGGCTGATGGCCATGCCGGTCAGGATCAGGGTCAGTGCGATGTAAAAGCGTAGGGGCAGGGCCTCGGACAGGATCCAAGCGCCAAACACCATCGACCAGATCGGCACTTGGTAGTTCACCAGTGTCAAGAAAACCGAACCGGCGCTGCGGGTGATCGAAACACGCAAGAGGGTGGCGAAAGCGGTTGGAAGCAATCCCAACACAATCAGAGCGATCGTCGGGCGTGGCCCTTGCCATGTTGGCAGACCTTCGGTGACCAGCATTATGGGCAGCAAAAGAACGGCCCCCACAACCAGTGTCAGGGCGGCCAACACCAATGGGTCAACCGGTGGGCAGCGTCGCGTCAGCACAGATGAGCTTGCGTAACATAGGGCTGCTGTGATGCAGGCCAGTTGCGCGATGGGTTCTGTCCCTTGGCCCAATTGTGCAAGGCCCGGGCCGATCAATACCAGAGCGCCCGAAAACCCCAGGCAAACTCCTAGAAAACGGCGCAGGTTCAGGGGCTCGTCCGAGAAGAAATGGGCAAGCGGCAAAACCATCAGCGGGATCGCCGCCATAGACAGCCCCGCGAAGGCCGAGGGCACAAATTGCTGACCCCAACTCAGCAGCATGAAAGGCACGGCGGTAGACAACACGCCGATGAGGACAATCGAAATACTGAGCGCAGGCGTCAGAACCGGCAGCTTGCGACCGGTTGCCCACATCATCAGAAGCAAGGTCACAGCGCCCAGCGTCGTCCGTGAGGTCGCAACCGTAATCGGGCCGTAGCCTTCAAGCGCCATGGCGACGACCATGAAGGTCGCGCCCCAGATCAAGCCCAGCGTGAAGACGCCGCTCCAATCCTGTTTCGTTGGCTGATGCACCATTGGTTTTCCTGTCGGGGCCACGGGAATGCGCGAAAAAGATAAATCTGACCGAGTGTTTATGTTCCGCACTGCTTTATTGTGCAAACGAAAAAGGGCGGCCACTGAGGCCGCCCTTATGCTGACAGAGGTCAGACTTAGTTCTTTTCTTTGTCGACCATTTTGCCGGCCGAAATCCACGGCATCATGCCTCGCAGTTTGGCGCCGGTTTCTTCGATCATGTGCTCGTCATTGGCACGGCGCGACGCTTTGATGGTCGGCTGGCCTACGGCGTTTTCCAGCATGAAGTCGCGAACGAACTTACCCTGCTGGATATCGTCCAGTACCGCTTTCATGCGTGCTTTGGTTTCGTCGTATTTCAGGATACGCGGGCCGGTGACGTACTGGCCGTATTCTGCGGTGTTCGAGATCGAGTAATCCATGTTGGCGATGCCGCCTTCGTAGATCAGGTCAACGATCAGCTTCACTTCGTGAAGACACTCGAAATAGGCCATTTCCGGCGCGTAGCCGGCCTCGACCAGTGTCTCAAAACCACAGCGGATCAGTTCGACCAGACCGCCACACAGGACAGCCTGTTCGCCGAACAGGTCGGTTTCGCACTCTTCACGGAAGTTGGTTTCGATGATACCCGAGCGGCCGCCACCGATGGCCGAGCAGTAGGACAAGCCAATTTCCAGCGCTTTGCCGGTTGCGTCGCTGTCCACGGCCACGAGGCAGGGTACGCCGCCGCCTTTAGTGTATTCGCCGCGCACGGTGTGGCCGGGGCCTTTGGGGGCCATCATGATAACGTCGACGCCTTCTTTCGGCTCAATCAGGCCGAAATGGACGTTCAGGCCGTGGGCAAACGCAATTGCTGAGCCCGGCTTGATGTTGTCATGGACGTATTTTTTATAGGTCTCGGCCTGCAATTCGTCGGGCATGGTGAACATGATCAGGTCACACCATGCGGCGGCTTCCGCGATGTCCATGACTTTCAGACCCTCGGCTTCGGCTTTCTTGGCCGATGCAGACCCTTCGCGCAGCGCGACGACCAGGTTTTTGGCACCCGAGTCGCGCAGGTTCAGCGCATGAGCGTGACCTTGCGAGCCATAGCCCAGGATAGCCACTTTTTTGTCTTTGATCAGGTTGATGTCGCAATCGCGATCGTAATAGACGCGCATTTCGCCGGTCCTTTCTGGTTAGATTGCGGCGGTTTTACCCGCTCAATCGCGTGTTGGCGATAGGGTTGGGCTTGAGTATTTGTAAAAAAGGTGAAGAATAATTCTTCAAAACCGACAAATGTGAAAAATTGATGCTTGATGACATTGACCGTCGCATCCTGCGCCATTTTCAGGCAGCCCCAAGCCTGACCACTGCGGAACTGGCCGATCTGTGCCGGATCAGCGCTGGGGTCTGTTGGCGGCGGATCGAAAAAATGCAGGCGGCCGGGATCATCGAAGGACAAGAGGCCGTGATTGACTGGACCGCCATGGGCTATGCGGTCGAAGTCTCGCTTCGGGTCACGCTGGACAAGACACAGGCGCGGGCCTTTGACGATTTCACCGAAGCGGCGCGTAGCGTGGCCGAGGTGGTCGAGATCCAGACCTTTCTGGGGCGCGTGGATGTACGCCTTTCTGTGATTGCCAAGGATATGAACCATTACCAGCAGCTGTATCGCGACCGTATTCTAACCTTGCCCCATATCGCCGATATCGAAGCGCTGATGCACATCGCGCGGGTCAAACGGGATGAGGTGTTGCCGGTATGATTGAGTTGGACGAAATTGACCGCCGTCTGCTACGTGCCCTTCAGCAGGACGCAACCCAAAGTGCAGGTGCCCTGGGACGCAGGTTTGGATTGTCCCAACCTGCCACTTGGCGGCGGATTCGGCGGCTGGAAGAGGCAGGGATCATCACGGGACGGCGGCTGCGTTTGAACGCAGAGGCGCTTGGGTTTGGCGTGACGGTTTTTTTGGGGGTAAAACTCGGACGCAAGGGGCAGATCAGTCTTGAGGATTTCGAGCGCGCCGTAAGCGCCATTCCCGAGGTGCAGACTGTGGAACATGTTCTGGGATTGTATGACTATCGCCTGCGTGTCGTGGCGCGGGACTTGTCCGATTTCGAACGCGTGTTGCGACGACGGATCATGACTTTGCCCGGTGCAGGCGATGTTGAGGCAAACGTTTTGCTGAGCGAAGAACGTTTGCCTGGACCTTTGGGTTGAAGAAAACTCAGTATTTGGTGCGGATACAGAACCCGGGATGGTGCGTCATGCGGGCGAATGTCAGCGGTTTGTCTTCTTTCCACGTGGTACGTTCCATCTGAATCATCGATGTGCCCGTCGTGGTGCCCATGTATTCAGCCAGTTTACCGTCCGCGGAAATGGCGCAAAACGCGATCTCGGCCTTGGTGAAAGGGGCTGCGTTTAGTAGCCATTCATGTGGCCCATGTTGGCTGAGGTCCGCGTTTTCCACATCCGGAACCGCGTCGATATTGATCCAGCGTTCTTCCAGCTGAAATGGTCTGTTGTCTGCGTAGTGCATACAAGTGACATGCAATACGCGCCCATCAGGGGGCAAATCCAGCTGTGACGACAACCAGCCGGGGCTTTCCGCCACGTTCCGTTCGACCAGCGCGTAGCGATAGTTTGCGTTCTGGCTTTCGACCACTTGCCGGGCCAGCGAAAATTCTAGCTTGGCATGTTTGCTCGGCTCTTTCTTGACACGTGTGCCGCTCTTGCGTTTGCGTTCGACAAAGCCTTGTTCCGCCAACTCCCTCAGGGCCCGGTTGACCGTGGCACGTGCGCAATCGAATTCTTCTGCCAGCTGCGTTTCGGTTGGCAAAAGCGATCCTTGTGGCCAGACACGACTTTCAATACGTCGTTTAACTTCGTCTCGAACGGACTGGAAGCTGATCCGCTTTTGTATAGTCACGGGTAGAATTATCCCTTCAAGTATAAAGTGTATGCATCTGTTCAGAAGCAAGCAGAAGTGTAAAGGGGAAGGTGACACTGGTTGGCGTCATTTTTTGTAATATGGCATATTTTTCACAGAGATAGCCTAATTTCCCTAACGTCAATTTTTGCGACGTTAGCACTTTACGCGCAACGCTAATGAGACCAAACTTCTGAGGATGTTATTGAGAGGAAATGTAATGCCAGCCTTGTTGGAAGCCGTGGACCCGAACGGGCTTGAAGAATTTTCGGTCGTCTTCACCGATCGTTCGCTGAATCACATGTCGCAGAAGTTTCAGCACGTGATGCGCGACATCTCGGACATGTTAAAGAACGTGTACAAGGCTGACGGCGTCGCTGTCATTCCCGGGGGCGGAACCTATGCCATGGAAGCGGTGGCCCGGCAGTTTGCGCGTGGAGCAGATGTGCTGGTGGTTCGAAACGGGTGGTTCTCGTATCGCTGGAGCCAGATTATCGAAAGCGGTGCTCTGACAAATTCGGTGACCGTCATGAAAGCGCGGGAGACAGGCAATGCCAGCCCATCACCTTTTGCGCCTGCTCCGATTGAAGAGGTTGTCGACGCGATTCGTGAGCAGAAACCGGGGGTCGTTTTTGCGCCTCATGTCGAAACCGCGGCGGGTGTTATTCTGCCGGATGATTATGTTACTGCACTGGCAGAAGCCGCGCATGAGGTCGGTGCGCTGATGGTGCTGGATTGCATCGCATCCGGCTGCGCTTGGGTGGATATGAAGGCAACGGGCGTCGATGTCTTGATTTCTGCCCCGCAGAAGGGGTGGAGCGCGTCACCATGTGCTGGTCTGGTGATGCTGTCCGAACGGGGCGAGGCCCGGTTGCAAGAGACTGAGTCAGACAGCTTTGCCGTTGATCTGAAAAAGTGGCGTCAGATCATGCAGGCTTATGAAAATGGCGGTCATGCCTATCACGCAACCATGCCGACCGACGCGTTGCTGGCCTTCCGCGATACCATGACAGAGACGCGGGACTACGGGTTTGAAAAACTGCGTACAGCGCAATGGGCGTTGGGTGACGGTGTGCGGGCAATGCTGAAGGACAAAGGTATCGTTTCGGTCGCAGCGGATGGTTTCGGAGCACCTGGCGTTGTCGTCAGCTATACGTCGGATCCCGAAATCCAGAACGGCAAGAAATTTGCCGCGCTGGGGATGCAGATTGCTGCCGGTGTGCCCCTTCAATGTGATGAGCCCGACGGGTTCTGCACCTTCCGTTTGGGTCTGTTCGGGCTCGACAAGCTTTATGATGTGGATGGCACTATTGCGCGTCTCAAACGTGTATTGGACCAGGTTCTGTAAACTGACCGGGCCTTAGCGGACGCCGAGGCCCATCTGCATCAGCGTTTTACGAACAGGCGGAAGGGAATAAAGCGCGCTCAACCCCATGGCCCGCACGTCGCGCAGCGGACGCGCCTCGATCATCGAGGCGCGGTTCAACAGGTCGATGCCCTTGACCCGCATCTCAACCTCGGTGTGGCGGGCTTTGTGATAGGCGTCCAGCATCTGGGCGTCACCCAGACCATCGGGGCGGGTCTGCGCCAAATCCAGCAGACAGCGCAAATCGCCCAAAGACATGTTCAGCCCCTGAGCGCCAATCGGCGGCACGACATGTGCGGCTTCAGCCATCAAAGCAATTCGTTCACCGGCCAGCCGCTCGGCAGACTGGCTGATGATAGGCCAGATCGTCCGGCGCGACGCCAGCTTCAAGGGGCCGAACAATCCGCAGGACCGCTCGGTCATTGCGGCTTCAAAGGCTTCAGGCTCGAGGTTCAGAAGGTCGATGGCCTTCGGGCCACGCTCCATCCAGACAATGGCTGACGAAGGCTGCCCTTGCCAATCCGGCAAGGGGACCAGCGTGAAGGGCCCGCCCGATCTGTGAATCTCGGTCGAGACGTTTTCATGCGGAATGGGGTGGGTGACCGCAAATGCCAGCGCTTTCTGACCATACCGCGTTGTGTGAACCGATATGCCGGCGGCCTCGCGCATGGGGGACGAGCGGCCATCGGCGGCCAGCACCAGTTTACACCGGACGCGGCTGCCGTCACTTAGCCCCACACGCGCTTCGGCGGTTCGGGTGAACAGGCTGGTCGTCCCGGTGCCGGGGCGGAAATCGACATTGGGAAGCTCGGCCAATCGCGCCACCATTTCCCGGCGCAACAGCCAGTTGGGCAGGTTCCAGCCAAATGGTTGATCGGAAATGTCGGCGGCATTGAAATCGCGCACAACGCGCGGTTCGGGCACGTCGCCACCGGCGTCAACGATGCGCATGATTTGCAATGGTGCAGCGTGGGCGCCCAGACGCGTCCAAAGCCCGCATTGCTCCAACAAACCACGAGCGGGCTGTAGGAAAGCGGTGGTGCGCAGGTCTGATCCATCCACATCCCGCTCGGTAATCGGAGGGGTCGGATCGACGCAGATCACGTCAAACCCGGCTGTTCCGAACACCGCTGCTGCGGTCAGACCGGCAATTCCGCCGCCGGAAATCAGGATGTCACAGCTGTCAGTCATGGCGCCTCTCATCGATTTGGGCAGAACCTAGTTCGGTTCCACCCCAAGCGCCAAGTGACATCCTGTCCCGTTTCTCAGCCCCTTGAAATCAGGATGAGGATCAGAAACATCACCGGCACCATCATCAGGGCAGGGATGTAGAGTCCCGGAAGACCAAACAACATGATGGCACAGCCCCACATGCTGAAAACCGCACCGATGGTATAAAACAGGTCTTCTGCCTTGGCGTTGGCCGCGTCTCGGGCCAGCCAGCCGAAAACCGGAATTGCAAAGAAAAGGCGCTGCCATATCGGCAGGCGCATCGGCATTTCGATCGCGCTCATTGGGGTCTCCATCTGTTCGTCGCTGCAGCGCATATAGGGATGCGGATGCAGGTGCAGAATGAGCGCGATCGTCGCAGTGTGACAGGCTATCGCAGGCGGGCCAGAAACGCCGTCAGATCGTCCGTGTGATGATGGATGTGATCCGCATCATGAGGGTCAGGTGCTACGTGCACGGTGCGCATTCCCATCTCGTGCGGAGCCTCCAGATTGCGCGGGTCATCCTCGAACATGGCGGCTTTTTCAGCCTGAATCCCATCCTTTTCAAAAATGGCCTCAAAGGCTGCTTTTTCGGGTTTTGGCCGATAGCCTGCATGTTCCACGCCATAGATTGCATCGAACAATCCCGAAAGGCCGCGCGCTTCCAGTACCCGTTCGGCGTAAGGGGCACTGCCGTTGGTGTAGACAATACGCCGCCCCGGTAGGGCGCGTATGTGATCAGCCAGATCTGCATCCGGGTCCATATGGCTCATGTCCACCTGATGGACTGCGTACAGATACGGGTCCGGGTCCAGATCATGTTCGGCCATCAAACCGGCAAGCGTGGTGCCGTATTCGCGCCAGTAATGCGTCCGCAAACGGTCCGCTTCTGCCTGATCCACACCAATGGCCCGCATGACATAATCGGTCATGAGCACCTCGATCTGATCGAACAGGCGCATGTGCGGCGGGTACAGGGTGTTGTCCAGATCGAACACCCATTGGGTGACATGAGAAAAAGCCGGTTTGACCATAAGCAGGGTGTAGGGCGCGGGCGCGGTGTTTTCAATGCTCTACTTGATCGTGACCCCTTCAGACGGATAGACAGGTCCGAACGAGGAGACAATGAACCCCATGAGCCAGACCCGATCCCCAACCAAGGATGCGTATAACCTGATACTCGAAGCCATCGACGTGGGTATCTACAAGCCCGGTGATCGCCTGGTGGAAAGCGAACTGGCTGAACGCTTCGGGGTGTCGCGCACGCCGATCCGCGAAGCGTTGCAGCGGCTTGAGACACAGTCACTGCTGGAACGGGACGGGCGGTCGCTGATCGTGGCGTCTTTGGATCACAATCAGATGGCCGAGCTATATATCGTGCGTCGGGAACTGGAGGGGTTGGCCGCGAGCCTTGCGGCCAAACATGCGACTGAAGAAGAGGTCAAGGTTCTGCAAGAAATGGTCGTCGAAGATGACAAGCTGATTGATGATCCGTCGGCCCTGTCGCGCGCAAACCGGCGCTTTCACGAGCAGATCCATCTGGCGTCTCATAATCGTTACCTGGTGCAGCAACTTGGTCTTGTGCACCGGACAATGGCCCTGATGGCGACCACCTCGCTGGCCGTGCATGGGCGTAGTGAAATTGCCCAAAGTGAGCATAAGGGCATTGTCGAAGCCATTGCCGCAAAGGACGAAGAAGCCGCGGCGCGGGCGTTGAAGGATCATATCTCGATCGCGTTCATGACCCGCCTGAAACAGGATGCAAGCCTACGTGACAAATAAGTGTCAGGTCAGCGGCTGATCTTCGCTGGCCTGCCCATGTTGGGTTTTGTCCCAGAAGAATGGATTCGCAGCCAATTCCCACAGGGCTTTGTAGGCCGCAACCACGCCAAGCGGGTAGTACAGGGCCATTGTTGGAACCCAGGGCAACAAAAAACGCCGCTCGCGACCAGAGACTGCTAGACATCCAATGCAGAAATTCAGCGCCTCGGTCGCCAAAAACAAAAGCACCAGCGCCGTGGTGAGTTGGTGCGGCAATAGGGGCGCCAGCGGATTTGCCAGCCCCAACGTTGAAAGCCAGAATATCCAAAGAACAGGGGCCAGCAGAAACTGCCCCAGCGTGCCCAGAAAGAACGCCTGAAACCCAAAAAACTGCGCAACACCCAGATCGCGCAGCAGTTTTTGCGGTGACCGCATGTGCACAAGATACGTCACCATGAAACCCTTAAGCCAGCGCGAGCGCTGTTTCACCCAGGGCCAGGCGCGAAAGTTCGCCTCTTCATAAGTCGTGGTGTCCACCAGTTCTGTCCGGTATCCGGCCCGACACAGTCGCACGCCAAGATCAGCATCTTCGGTCACATTATGGGCATCCCAGCCACCCAACTCCAACAGCTTGTCTCGACGGAAGAAAAACGTTGTCCCACCCAGCGGGACGACAAGCCCCAAGCGTGCAATGCCTGGAAGGATGATGCGAAACCAGCTGTTATATTCGATGGTGAAGCAGCGTGAGCGCCAGTTTGTGCGCGGATTATAATAATCCAGGCGGCCTTGAAGACACACCACTTCGGGCGGAGCCTGGGTGAAATGTGCGACCACCCGTTCGATCTGATCCGGCTGCGGCGCGTCTTCGGCGTCCCAGACGCCAACATAGTCGCCGCGGCAAAAATCCAACGCATAGTTCATGGCGCGCGGCTTGGTGGTCAGCCCGTGCAATTCGGGCACCTCTACAATCCGCATCCAACCGGGCAGATCAACTTGCGCCAGAGTTGCACGCGTAACCTCGTCTTTTTCTTCCAGCACCAAGATGACGTCCAACAGTGCTTTGGGGTAGGTCAGGCGTTTCAGCCGTTGAACCAGCGCGTCCGCAATCTCGCGCTCTTTGTATAGGGGAACCATGATAGAGACGCAGGGCTGCCGCAAAGGGATTGCCGCGTCAGTAACTTCACGCTTCTTTTGAAGCCTATGACGCAGATAGGCCAAAGTCCCGACGACGCGCAGAACGGTGAACAGAATCAAGGTTCCCACGGCCGCGGTGAGCAGAGTCGCCAACCCAAACCACGGGAAAGTGGCAAACAAGGCAATAATTCCAAGCGCTGATACACAGGGCACGATGCGCGACCCGATCGTCCAGTTTCGGCAACTCTGTTCAACATCGACCCGTGTTTCAGCAGCCTCGGCCAAAGGGCGCGAAAACTGCCGGGCAATGGTGCGATCGATCTGATCAGAGGCGGCCAGCACTGGAATGATCGTATAGTCGCAGTCCTGCATTTCGGTCGTGACAACTGAAAACCGATCCGGCCGCGCTGTGGCAACCAACAGAAGAGGACCAATTCGCATCCACGGAATGACGTTGTGTTCCAGCCAGAAGTCAACTGGTTTGAGATCGCATACTCCCGGCATGGGCGGGATTTGCTCCAGGTCCGCAATCTGCCAACCGGATTGGGTGGACAGGGCGTTTAGGACATCGCGCCGAGTGGCAAATCCTTCACCCACCAGAATTTCGCCCAAAGGCGCGTTCTGTCGGGATTGCAGTCGCAAGGCGTGGTCCAGTTGCGACTGTGTCAGAGTTCCGGATTCTACCAGACAGTTGCCCAGCGGTTTTCTTTCTCCTGGGGCAGGGATAGGAGAAGCGGTGGTGAAATCTTGAAGGTTAAGCTCAACCATAAAAAGAACCCTGGCACAGTTACCTGCGCTCAGGGTTGTTTGATCAAGGTTAACGCGCCGTTAACACTGCACAGTTTGAGCGTTATGCGCTCTGTTTTTTCTTTTCCATGGCATCGGTGAAACGCTCGAACAGATAGAAACTGTCCTGAGGTCCGGGGGATGCTTCCGGGTGGTATTGCACCGAATAGACAGGCCGATCGGTCATGCGGATTCCGCAGTTCGAACCGTCAAACAAAGACAGATGGGTTTCCACAACGCCTTCTGGCAGAGACTGACCATCAACCGCAAAACCGTGGTTCATCGATGTGATCTCGACCTTGCCGGTGTCCAGATCCTTGACCGGGTGGTTTGCGCCGTGGTGACCGTGGTTCATCTTGACTGTCTGACCGCCCAGGGCCAGCGCCAGCATTTGGTGGCCAAGGCAGATGCCGAAAACAGGCAGATCGGTGGTGTCCAGAATCTCTTTGATCATCGGTACGGCGTATTCTCCGGTCGCTGCCGGATCGCCGGGGCCGTTCGACAGGAACACACCGTCGGGCTGGTGGGCCAGAACTTCGGCGGCGGTGGCTGTTGCGGGCAGAACAGTTACATCACATCCAACTGACGCAAGGCAGCGCAGGATGTTGCGTTTCGCACCGTAATCGACGGCAACGACCTTGTGCGCCGGGGCTTCCTGTCGCTTATACCCCTCGGGCCAGGCCCAACGCATTTCGTCCCAGCGATAGCTTTGAGCACAGGTCACGTCCTTGGCCAGATCCATGCCTTCCAGCCCGGCAAATCCACGGGCGGCTGCAACCAGCGCTTCGATGTCGAAATTGCCTTCGGGGTCATGGGCCAGCGCGACATGCGGTGCGCCTTGCTGGCGGATGGCACGTGTCAGGCGACGGGTGTCGACGCCGCCGATCGCGATACGTCCGCGTCGGGCCAGCCAGCCTTTGAGCTCTTCGGCCGAACGCCAGTTCGAAGGCTCGGTTGGGTCCCATTTGACAACCATACCCGCAGCAACCGGATCGTTGGTTTCATCATCTTCGGGGTTCACGCCGACATTGCCGATATGAGGAAAGGTGAACGTCACGATCTGACCAGCGTAGGACGGATCTGTCATGATCTCTTGGTAGCCGGTCATGGCGGTGTTAAAGCACAGCTCGGCCACTGTCTGTCCAGTGGCTCCAAAGCCTATGCCGTAAAACAGTGTACCATCGGCCAATGCCAGACATGCGGTGGGCTTGGACGGGGCGTTCTGGGCCATGGCGCGACTCTCCTGCAAGGTAAACCGGCGCATACCTAAGGGGGTTGGGCGCTTGGGTCAAGCCTGTTCAATTTTTCGGCTATTGTTGTTTTTCAAAGACTTACCTGTATTCGCTTCCTGTTGTATCAGGCTTTTTGTTTAGATATGTTCGGGGTTCCGTTGTCATGGGGATGGACAAACCAAATGGACATGCGATCACGGGTGAACACCGCCCTGAAGCAAGCAATGAAAGACAAAGCAGCCGAGCGTCTGTCGACGTTGCGGTTGATCAATGCGGCCATCAAGGACCGTGATATCGCCGCGCGCGCCTCGGACAATGAAGAGGCCAAAGGCTGCGGCGATGCTGAGGTGCTTGAAATCCTTGGTAAAATGACCAAGCAACGAAAAGAAAGTGCCCGCGCCTATGAAGAAGGCGGTCGTTTGGATCTGGCCGAACGCGAGATGCAGGAAGTTGTCGTTATCGAGGAGTTTCTGCCCAAGCAACTGGATGAAGATGAAGTTTCGAAGGCGATTCAGACTGCGATCACCGCCACCGGGGCCGGGTCTATTCGTGACATGGGCAAGGTCATGGGCGAGTTGAAATCCCGTTATACCGGGCAGATGGATTTCGGCAAGGTTGGGCCGATGGTCAAGGATCATCTTTGTGCCACGTCGAACGGCAACTGCTGAAGCATACGCTAAAACGAATGGCTACTGCGCGGCCGGGTCGCGCAGTCTTTTGACCAGTTCGTCATAGAGCGATATCCGCTCATCTTCCGATAAAAACGATCCGATCTCTACCTCACGCCCATCACCGACGAGGGTGACGTAGTGAGGCACAGGGCCGCCTTTCTCGTGCATTTCAGGTCGCGCCCAATATCTGTTGCAGGACCACTTCTGTTGGTCCTTGCCCGGTGTGTGATGCACCAGATGGGCCTGGGTGTCAGACAGTGTCAAAACCTCGAAAACGCTTCGAGCGCGGTAGTTCGTCTGGATGGCCAGCCAAAGGCCAAACACTGTGATCAGGAGAAATGGCAATAGCCCCCACAGAACAACTGACCCCAGCATGGCCAGCAACGGGATCAGGCCAAATAGGAACACCGAAAGTATGGTGATCATCGCTCCGCGCGGTGGCAATGAGTTATGCGGCCAAAGACGCAGTTCATGTTCCGTTTCGGATGTCTGATTCCATGTGTATGGCATATCGCGAAAATAGCGCAGGACCGTCTTGTGTCGATGGGTTTTGCTTAGACGACATGCCCGACACGAGCCCAGGATAGGGCGTCGTCCAATCGGTCATCTCCCCAGAACACTTCTTGCCGGACAACAAAGCTCGGTGCGCCGAATACGCCCAGTTTAATGGCTGTTTCCGTCTCCGATTCCAGCGTTGCCGAGACTTCAGCGCTGCGGGCCCGTCCCAACGCCAACCGGGGGTCTTGCTGGCACCGAAGCAGAGCCTCGGACAGGGCGCTTTCACTTCCGGCTTCGACACCTTCCTCGAACCAGATGCGGTACAGGGCTTGGGTGAATGATTTACCCCATCCATCTGCCATGCCCAGCACAGCGACCTGATTGGCCAGAGCCAGATCGGAAATCGGGTAAGGTGCGGGCAGGTTGGCATGGATGTGGTACTTGGCGCTGCGGCGTTCGATATCGCGCCACATATAAGCTGCTTTCACCGGCTTTCCCGCGAAGGGAATGTTCTGTTGCGACGACATGACCGTGCGCACATTGAAAGGACGCCAGTTCACAGTCGTGTCGTGTTCGGCGCACCACTCGTCCAGACGCATCACGGTAAGGAAGCTGTAGGTGCTGCCGATAGAATACCAAAAATCGATCTCAGGCATAGACGACCCTCCGGCTACCTTGCTTGCATATGATACCCGATATTGTAGCGATTGGCGAACGTAAGGCCCCTGCAAAGAAAAACCCCGCCACTTGGGCGGGGTTTCTTTGGATCAGGACGCGATCAGTGCGCGTGGCCTTTGTCCCAGTCTTCCTGCTTGGGCAGCTGCTCGAACGTGTGTTCCGGCGGCGGCGAGGGCAGGGTCCATTCCAGCGTGTCCGCGTATTCGTTCCAAGGGTTTGGACGTGTCTCTTTAGCGCCACGCAGCAAAGCGTAGATTACGATGCCAAAGAACAGCAGGAACGAGGCGAAGGAGATGAACGCACCAATCGACGATACGAAGTTCCACTGCGCGAAAGCTTCGGGGTAGTCGATGTAGCGGCGCGGCATGCCCTGACGGCCCAGGAAGTGCTGCGGGAAGAAGGTCAGGTTGGCGCCAATGAAGAACAGCCAGAAGTGAACCTTGCCCCAGAACTCTGAATACTGACGACCTGTCATCTTCGAGAAATAGAAGTAGACACCTGCGAAGATCGCGAAGACGGCACCAAGCGACATCACATAGTGGAAGTGCGCAACCACGTAATAGGTGTCGTGATAGGCACGGTCGACACCAGCCTGCGACAGAACCACACCAGTCACACCGCCAACGGTGAACAGGAACAGGAAGCCGAAGGCAAACAGCATCGGAGTTTTGAACTCGATCGAGCCGCCCCACATGGTTGCGATCCATGAGAAGACCTTAACGCCTGTCGGAACCGCGATGACCATTGTGGCCAGCATGAAATACGCCTGCTGACGCAACGACAGGCCAACGGTGTACATGTGGTGCGCCCACACGACAAAGCCCAGAACACCAATCGCGATGATCGCCCAGACCATCGGCAGGTAGCCGAAGATCGGCTTGCGCGAGAAAGTGGCGATCACGTGGCTGATGATGCCGAAACCGGGCAGGATCACGATATACACTTCCGGGTGGCCAAAGAACCACAGGATGTGCTGATACAGGATCGGATCGCCGCCACCGGCCGGATCAAAGAAGGTGAAGCCAAAGTTCCGGTCCATCAGCAACATGGTGATCGCGCCTGCCAGAACCGGCAGTGACAGCAGAATCAGCCATGCAGTGACGAAGATCGACCAGCTGAACAGCGGTACCTTGAACAGGGTCATGCCCGGGGCACGCATGTTCAGGAAGGTGGTGATCATATTGATCGCGCCGAGGATCGAGGAGGCGCCCGATACGTGCACGGCGAAGATCGCAAGGTCCATGGACATGCCGCCCTCGGTCGTCGACAGCGGTGGATACAGAACCCAGCCAACGCCCGAACCGAGCTGGTCGTTACCACCGGGGCTGAGCAGCGAGGCCACGCCCAGCGAGGTGCCGGCGACGTACAGCCAGAAGGACAGGTTGTTCATCCGCGGGAACGCCATATCCGGCGCGCCAATCTGCAACGGCATGAAATAGTTGCCAAATCCGCCGAAAAGCGCCGGGATGACCACGAAGAACATCATCAGAACACCGTGATAGGTGATCATAACGTTCCACAGATGTCCGTTGGGGGTACATGGGTCGGCCATGAAACCTTCGAGGCACATGTACTGAACACCGGGGTGCATCAGTTCGAGCCGCATATAGACGGTCATCAGAACCGAGATCAGACCGGCAAGGGCCGAGACGATCAGGTACAGAATCCCGATGTCCTTGTGGTTGGTCGACATGAACCAGCGCTGGAAAAAGCTGCGCTCGTCTTCATGATCGTGACCATGAATGGCTGCGTCTGCCATTAGGTGCCTCCTGTTGCAACTACACCGCGCTGTCGGACCTCTCCAACGCGCGGGATTCCTGCTGGTTTTAGATTGCGAGGGGGCGACCTTCAATGGCCGAGTTTGATCTGGATCAAGATTAATTGTCGCGGGCAGGGGGCCGCCGCGCGATTTTTGTGCCTCGAACGGGGTTTATCTGGGGATGTCCGCTCTGTTTTCAAGCCGTGGGAGACAACCTGAAATGGCCTTCGGCAGAGTTCCGCCTTGACCGTCATGTGCAGGCGTCTCAGAACTACGCCAGCACCCGCAATCCGGAGACTTGATATGGCTGACTACGATCCCGACAACATCTTTGCCAAAATCCTGCGCAACGAGATCCCCTCGACTCGTGTGTTTGAGGATGATGAGACGTTGGCCTTCATGGATATCATGCCGCGAACGGATGGTCATTTGCTTGTGATTCCCAAAACGCCATGCCGCAATGTCCTGGATGCCACGCCGGAACAACTGGCAACCGTGATGAAGACGGTCCAGAAAATGGCGCAGGCCGCGAAATCGGCATTTGATGCGGACGGTGTGACGATCCAACAGTTCAACGAAGCCGCGGGCGGGCAGGAGGTGTTCCACCTGCATTTTCACGTCCTGCCTCGTCACGAAGGCGTGTCTATGCGGCCGCCGGGAAACATGGGTGATTTCGACCAGATCGCGCAGCACGCCGAAAAGATCAAAGCCGCTTTGTGAAGCTGGGTTTCAATTGCCCACCTGCGACGGGTATTCGGCCTTCACCCCATCAATGGGCGCAGTGTCCATGCGCGTATCAGGTAGAGGAAAGTGAATTGCCGTTCCGATTTGGGGTCGGAACGGCAGACTCGTAACCAAACACTTCTCGGATTTCGAGGGCGAGCCCTGGATCACCGGTTAACATACCACTCACTCTTGATTGGCAGTTTCATACTACTCGTTAACGACACCTTTGTATCTAATTGGGTTAAAAAATGTCTAAAGAATCCGATAAACCGGGTGTAAGCACGGTTAATTGCGTCAGGCTTCGGAAACAGAGCCAATCGCATGAGCGCATTGTTTTAAGGCTTGCACGCTAACACCGATTCGTTTTGCGGTGATACAGGGTGTTTCAGGCGTCCGCCGAACCGAAGACATCCTCAAATGTCTTCTCTAACGCGGCATCAAGGTCTGCCATGGTAACTGGAAGTCCCAAATCGACCAAAGAGGTTACGCCGAATTCGCTGATTCCACAGGGCACGATGCCAGAAAAATGGTCCAGATCCGGTTCAACGTTGATCGAGATGCCGTGAAAGCTGACCCATTTGCGCAGGCGCAGGCCGATGGCTGCAATCTTGTCTTCGGCCGGTTTGCCCGTCACCGTTAGCGGCTTGTCGTCCCGCCGGACCCAAACACCTACGCGCCCATCGCGAATCTCGCCATGTACATTGAATTCTGCCAGGGCCGAGATCACCCAGGTTTCCAACTGTTTTACAAACTGACGCACATCGCGTCCGCGCTTGTTGAGATCAAGCATCACATAGGCCACGCGCTGACCCGGCCCGTGATAGGTGTATTCGCCACCGCGTTTGCTTTCGTAGACCGGAAACCGATCCGGGTCGGTCAGATCCTCAATCTTGGCTGACGTGCCTGCGGTATACAGGGGCGGATGTTCCAGCAGCCAGACGCATTCCTCGGCGTCGCCACGTGCGATATCGGCAACACGAGCCTCCATAAAGGCTACGGCGTCGTCATAGCTGGTCAGACCATCAGTGATTTTCCATTCCATGTCGGCCTCATATCCGCCCACAGTCGTCAGGGAAAGGGGTCAGGCGGCCTCGGACAGGCATCGTTGCAAAACCTGCGCATAGGTTTCGCTCCCCTGTGCTCCGGTCAGCAGGTATTTCCCGCCAAACACCATGGACGGAACACCGGAAATGCCTTGGCTGGTCCAGAATTGCTGCTTCTCGCGCACTGCGGCTTTGTGTTCCCCGTTTTCAAGCGCTTGTTGCGCGGCTTCCGCATCCAGTCCAGCCGATCGAGCCGCGTTCAGCAAGACCTCAGTGTCAGATACATCCTTATGCTGGGTGAAATAGGCGTCGAACAGCGCCAGTTTAAGCGGGTGTTGACGGCCTTGTCCTTCCGCCCAATCCAGCAGCTGATGTGCTGCAAACGTATTCACCATCCTGCTGTCATCGTCGAAGTTGAAGGTAAACCCCAACTCAGCACCCATCGAGGTCAGCCGATCCCGCGCCTGCTGGCTCTGCTCTGCCGTTGAGCCGTATTTTTCCATGATGTGCTCGCGCAGGTTTTGACCTTCTGGCGGCATATTCGGGTTCAATTCGAACGGATGCCAGCGTAACCGGGCCAGAACACCCATTTGCTGCAAGGCCGTGTCTAGTTGCTTGAAACCAACAATGCACCAGGGGCAAACCACGTCAGATACGATGTCGATCTGAACAATAGGACGGTTCTCGGTTGAAGTCATTTGCGGCTCCTGTCAGATCGGATGTGTGGTGATCATTCAGCTAGATAGGTCTGCTGCAGAGTAATTTAAACCAGAGCGTTTTTGCCTCTTCACATCGCGCGCGCCACCGTCTATACGCCGCTCTACCAAGTCACAGGCAGTGCGGTCGTGGCGGAATTGGTAGACGCGCAGCGTTGAGGTCGCTGTGGGGTAACACCCGTGGAAGTTCGAGTCTTCTCGACCGCACCAAAATCAACCCCTAAGTGACAGAAGCTAATATATTTTTGCGTAGCTACCTTATTCAGCCCCACAATTGGCCCCACATCCGTTAATCCCCGCTTTCCGGCCTTTCGATCCAAAATTTGATTTCAGATACTTTGACTACAGATCTGCTACCTACTTTGTAGATCCTAATGTCTCCGTTTTTGCTGGCCCTATAAAGCGTGTCCTTCGATACACCGAACCATTTAGGCGCCTCGATCAGCGGTACGTAGAGCGGAGCGAATTCAGGCATCGCCTGGGCGGCCTCGCGAATGTATGCGATGTCGATCTCATCGACACCATGAGCTACTTCGAATTTGCTTTGATAAGCCATGTTGAACTGCCTCAATGGTATGTTGTTTGCGTTCGCTTTGGGAATTCATTGCCGTTTGCGAACCTTGAGGCGGTAGTATCACGAAAATTCTCTTCGTCCAGACAAAGCCAAAATATGTCGCTAAGTGTCCCGAGATTTCCAAATAATGTATTGATAACAATATGTTAATTCTCACAAGTGATCGCATGTAAAACAGCACTGAGAACCATTCGGTTGCGGTAGTTGTACAGCGTCAGTTCGATAGAGACAAAGCGCTCCCGCAAGTAGGCAGTTTGCGGAGCAGTTTTTTTACTCCCAAAAAGCGGTTACCCTGGCAATTAATGCGCTAAATCACGTGCGCTTTGTGCGCGAATTCGTACACAACATAGCAGACATGAAAACTACGCAGATTTCATGTGCGCGATGAAACTGATGCTGAAAAAAGTGGATCATGATCCAATCTCCCCGAGGTGGAAAAATGTATCTAACTTACTGTGTGTATAATGTGTATGGTATGAAAGTTGAAGTGTCAAGCATTTGACGCACTGTGTGTATAGTATTATCCTGGGCCTATGAAAAAACTTGGTGAATGCCCCCCGCGAAGACTGCAAATACTGATGACCGATGAGGAACTGTCGGACATCAAGACATACACCCATCAAAATGAGATCTACGGACGTTCGGCGGCAATCCGTGAGCTTGTGCGTATCGGACTAGAAGCGGAGAAGGCTGCCGGAAGATTCAAAAAGGAGGGCTAAACCGACCCAATAATCCTTGTGGAAATTTCTTACATACTCAGGGAAATTGTTTTCTTTTGTACGGAGTAATGCAGACAGCCCCCAATTTTTTGTTTTTGGCAACCATTCTAATTCGTCCGATTAGAGCCTCGGAAGCAGCATGAGATCCTTTCGGGAACTTAAAGGTGCTCAGTCTTTTTAAGAGTTTTAAACCGCATTTGTGCCATTTGCTTTCTGGCGAGCAGAGGTCGTGGCCACATACCTGAAGTTGGAGTGACAACGCCCCTTTCGCGAGACATTGCGGTCAGAGGCACGGAGTCGATTTAGCTCAAAGCAACGCTTGTCCTTTGGCAATTGAACCGAGGGACAAAGGTTGTGAACAAGAACAACGCGGGTAAAACCCGCGACCAGAGAAGATGTGCGCCACGAAGACGTGATCACCAGAAAACCAAGCTGGATAGCGGGCAGGCAACGTATTTTTATGGGCATGAGGTGCTCCCGCCCAAAACGTTGCTCCAAGTAGGAAAGAAAGTTGCTTACCAGGGTGGGTTCCGTCTCGGTTCAGGCTCCAAAAAATACCGAAAAATGTCTTCCGTAGTTGCCGAAATGGCGGCTGAAGTTGGCCAGGATCTATACAGGCCCGGCAAGAAGAAAGCTGCACAGTTCTTGTTAGGGCTGCCCGACGGTGAATACCTTGCGATCTGCTACACTGCATTCAAACACGACAAACGTCTGCCGTCCGTCGCTTTGGTGGATACAACTCAAACGGCGGCTAATATCCAGTACCACTATGAAACCAAAGTGAAGGGTCGGGCTCAGTTGGCGGCGCTAACATTTCCAGCGCTCGAAAAAAGAATTCTCATTGATGACTATGAAGCCGGCGTGGAGTTGGCATTCAAACGCATGAACAAGCTCAAAACTGCGCTCAAAAAATCTAGCCTGGGCGATTTTGTGTACGTTCAACTGGAAGCACCATTCCATCCTGAAACGGAATCCTTCTACCTGCATTTTCATGTTTTCTTGACGTTGGACTTTGGTGATCTCCCTCGTCAAAGAACATTGGCATTCATCAAGGAGAACACGCTTTGGCTGAAAAATAAGGCTGGAATTCATCTAAAGCGCATTACCCATCAGGATGTCGCCCGTTCCATTCGATACGGAACAAAGCCAAGCACGACCGCATATGAGATTGCCTCGTCCAAAAACAAAGAGGTATTCAAAGAATATCTGGCGATCTCCAAAGGCCAACGACTTACCAGGACGGAGGGTTTGCTTAAGACGACAGTGCAGGAACTAAAGGCGCAAGGGCGACGCACGAAGTTTTCCCAATGCGAAAATACAGGTCGTCTTTCTGTCCGCCTGGTGGAAAAACGTGGAGCCCACCAAGCAGAACCAATTGCACGTGCGGGCCGCAAGCAAGGCAGGAAACAGGACTCGTTGAGTTCAAAGACAGGGAGCAAGGCTAAAAATGTTTACTGCGGTTGTGGTCGACCTGTCGCGACATCAGGTGGTCGCATTGTCGCCTTTGGGTACGTCCAGGATTTCTGTGAAAAAACTTTCGAGCCAAGTTTAGGTAGTGGTGTTCAGGGCAGTTTGTTTGAAGTCAATCGGATTGCTCGACATGCTTGGGAGACGAACACGGGAAGATCGTTCGATATGAAAGAATTCCTTGCTCCAATTGCGGACGACATAATGCGCTTGCTCCGCGATGCTGAAGTACAGAGTTACACGGTAATCGCGTCGCCAATGGTACTGAAAACGATCCGGGCGATACACAATGAACGAAGTCGACGATTCAAGAGGCAAAAGTCAGTTCGCCCAAGAACAACTGGTGAGAAAGGTAGTGCAAAAATGCGATGGCGTTGGCCTGCAAGCGTGGCCCTTGCATTCGATTGGATCTCAGGGTTCATGAAGAGATTTCCCATTGCGAAAATCAGGTTTTCTTCAAGCACGGCTACCTATCACGATTAGAAAGTCCATTGAATTTCCGATGAACCTGCAATATGTTACGCGAATGCAAAGAAACCGGATCCGCATTCACTTGATATGAGCAGCAGCTTTGCTGGTCGAAGTCTATTGAATGCAGGCGGTCTGTTTCTGAGGGTAGTTTCCTTGACATCACCATCTGCGATGCTTGCATGAGGGTGTTTATATGCCAAGAATGTACAGTTGCTCACCGATCTGAAACTGTTTGAAACCGATGATGAGGACGTCGAACGACGCTTAAGGGCCCATTTAGAAGAGGTTCGGTATTCAAGTTGCAAAGATGATAACGCCAAGGAGCCAAGGCGCGTGACTTGGCAGGATACCGACAAGATCCGTCGTCGTGCAAAGAAGATCATCGAAGCCCGTGGCAAGTATTCTCAAGGCCAACATCTCTCCCGAGCTGACAGAAAGATGTTGCGGCCTGTTATGAACGGAGTTTCAGTGGGTGGCCCATCGTCTGAACATCAAGTCGATGAAATCGCAGCAACGCTGTATGATGAGATGCCTTGGATGCAGCAGGTTATCAATGAAATCTGGTTGGACATGCGCCACCACGTCATTGAGTATG
This sequence comes from Ruegeria sp. CDSA079, assembly GCF_059612245.1. Taxonomy (NCBI): domain Bacteria; kingdom Pseudomonadati; phylum Pseudomonadota; class Alphaproteobacteria; order Rhodobacterales; family Roseobacteraceae; genus Ruegeria; species Ruegeria sp. CDSA079. The sequence continues at coordinate 55,829 of NZ_JBXWQF010000004.1, forward strand.
GTGCAGGGCTGAAGTTGAGGCCAACGCTTTTGGTGGGCGGCGCAGGCCTCGGGAAAACGCATCTTGTGCGTCGAATTGCAGACCTTTCACATCTGCCGGTGGTTCATATTGATGGAGGTGCAAGTTCCGAGGGATTTCCTGTCGCTGGCTTGAGTCGAGGGTGGGGTGGTGCTGAATGTGGACGCCCGCTTAAAACGATGCTGTCCTCAAAAGTAGCAAATCCGATTGTCGTTATCGATGAAGTCGATAAGGCCGGGACCGCTTTCGGTACTAGCGGTCACAGTACGTCAATGCATTCTGCTCTGCTTGGTTTGCTGGAACCTGTGTCGTGTGCCAATTGGCACTGCCCATATTTCCAGATTGGAGTTGATATGAGCCGGATCAACTGGTTGATGACTGCCAACGATGCAAGTGTTCTTCCGGCATTGCTACGGTCTCGCATTCGTACAATTCATGTCGATTCGCCGAGTGAAGCTCATTTGGCGACGTTCATTGAAAAAGAAGTTCGAAGGCGGTCGCTACCTGAATACTGCCTGGGACAAGTAATGAACGCCATCCACAAGCCCGTTTGGAGCCAGGCTGTCAGCGTTCGTTTAGTTGTAAAGCTTCTTGATGAAGTACAAAGGTTCGAGACCTTGCCCCTGAAACACTAGTAGGAGAGTTTACTAGGCAAGCTTAATTTCCATGGCTTTCGGGCTCGCTTGAGTCCAGAAATCGAAACGACCTGTCAGCACTGATGTTCTCCACTGAGTGGGTTGCTGCGATCTGTTGAAGCCACCACAGCAAGTAGACATTGCATATCAGGGCGGCAACATGTAGTTGAAACATTGCAAGTTTTGGGCTCAACATGCCAAATTGTCACTTACAGAATCCCGTGAAACTGGAGGTGATCGGGGGGAAGCCGATCTGAGATTTCGGAGCATCTGTGACTTATTCGAAGGAACTGGTATGGTCGACCAAATCGAACTCGACGACGAAAACGGTTTTGAGCATGAAGATTATGGGAGCTCAGAAACATCCTTTGATACCGAGCGACCATTCGATCCAAAAAAAGTTGATGTAACAATTACAACTCCAAATCTGAGTGCGTTGATCTCTAGACTGAAACACGGAGAAATTGATCTTCTTCCGGACTTTCAGCGGTCAGGTGATTTGTGGAGCAAACAGGCTCAAAGCCGGTTGATTGAGTCAATACTCATTAGGCTACCAATACCTGCATTTTATTTTGATGCAGTCTCTGATGAAAAATGGCAGGTAGTCGACGGACTTCAGCGACTTTCCGCAATCAAAAACTTCGTTTTAGAGAAGACTCTTGCTCTTACTAACCTTGAGTTTTTGCAGGAATTTGAAGGTTGTCGTTACGACGACTTACCTCGTCCGCTACAGCGACGCATTGAGGAGTTTCAAACTTCGGTGTACCTGATCAGACCAGGGACACCTCTGCAAATGAAGTATTCCTTGTTTCACAGAATCAACACAGGAGGGTTGAAGCTCACGCCACAGGAAATTCGGCATGCAATGAGCCAATCTGTAAACAACGGAGAGGCGTCAGCGTTTCTGACTTATTTGGTTCATGAGCCTGCATTTGAAACGGTTGTTGGAAAAAACAACAAGAGAATGTCACAACAGGAACTGGTTCTAAGACATCTGGCTTTTGCAATTTTTGGATTGGACGAATACAGGTCATCCTTGCCCAAGTTCCTAGATGCCGCAATGATAAAAATATCTGAAATGGACGATGAATTACTACATGCATATGGGCAAAAATTTCTTGTCTCGATGGAGATAGCACATGAAATCTTCGGAGAAGATGCCTTCAGGAAATCCCTCGTTGCGGGCCAGAAGAGACTAGTTAACAAACCATTGTTTGAGGCTCTGTCTGTGGGTTTGGCCGAACTTGAATACGACGACCAAGAGACTCTTTTGCTAAATGGAGAGCAATTCCTTGAAGAATTCTCTGACTTGCTGAATGACCCAGAATTCAATGAAACGATAAGCCGGTCGACCGCCAGTACAGCACACGTTTACGCACGATTTTCTTACATTCAAGATTTCATTCAGGACTTTATCCGGAGAACACAAATATGATCGAAAGGCTCTCTTTGGTCAATTTTAAATCCCTACAGGAAGAGTATTTTGATCTTGAAGGTTTAAATATTTTTTCCGGTTTGAATGGAGCCGGTAAATCATCGATTTTTCAATCTCTACTACTCTTGAGACAGTCATTTGAAAAGCATATTTTGCCAGATACTGGTGTTTCACTTGTGGGTGACTACACAAATATCGGAACTGGTCGAGATGTGTTATTTGTGGGTGCGGACAAGGAAGTTATCGGCATTCACTTGATCTGGGAGGCTTCCGAATTAGACCTTTTATTCTCCTACAAGGAATCCTCCGACATGCAGCCGCTTTCCCCAGAAGGCTGCAAGATCTCTGGGGAGCCATTTAGGGAATCATTGTTCACTTCAAATTTCCAGTATCTTTCTGCCGATAGAATTAGTCCTAAAACAATTTATGAAGTTTCAGACTATGCTGTCAATCAGAGCCGCTCTCTCGGAATTACAGGTGAGTACACGGCGCATTTTTTGGCAGTGAATGGAAGCAAAAACATACCCCTTGATTCACTGGTTCATCCAAAATCGCCAACAAGTTCCCTGATTGATAATATTAACGCTTGGATGTCAGAGATCACACCGGGAACAAGGGTCGTGGCAAAAATTATCCCTGATATAAATCAGGCCAGCTTGCACTATCAATTTGCTTCGGCATCTGAGTTAACCGACAAATTTAGACCCGAGAACACAGGGTTTGGATTGACTTATGTTCTACCGGTGGTTTTGGCGATATTATCTGCGCGAGCCGGAGATTTACTTATGATTGAAAATCCGGAGTCGCATCTACATCCAGGTGGGCAGTCATTAATCGCAAAGCTGGCATCGATGGCAGCTCAAAGCGGTGTGCAAATTTTCATTGAGACCCATAGTGATCACTTTTTCAATGGGGTCCGAAACTCTGTGAAATCTGGATTTATTGAACGAGACTGTGTTCAGACATACTTCCTCTCCCGAAACTCCGAAAATGACCTTCATTGCGCGGCTGTGGAGAAAATTTCAATTGATGACCGTGGCAGAATCGAGCACTGGCCTACCGGTTTCTTTGATGAGTGGGATAAGAACCTCGATGCACTTCTGTCAGAGGGCTGAGGATGTCAGATTGCGTGGTTTTGAATGATGCCTCACTTCCTTTCCCAAGCGACACGAATTTTGGAAGCGATTTAGTAAACTTTTTCAATATTTTAAAGAAGACATATGAAGCCAAAATTCGATGTGCTCGTGCCGATGGCGTCGAGGGCAATTGGAGCACTTTAAACTATTCTGAAACATTTAATTTTGGCGATTGGCTGAATAATGAAGTTGACACGGATGAACGCCGGTCAATCAAAAGGGTAATGAGTAATGTGCCATGTCCACTAAACGCCGATGTAGGGAAAGTGCTAAAAGAAAGGATCTTCTCACTTGCTCAGGATGACAGTGTCTCAGTTGATGCTCTTGGATATGCTGCAAAACTTGGTTACCCAAGCCTAAGTTTTCCATCACATGATCGCTGGGTAGATGAGTGTCTAGAGATACTGGAGACAACTGAAGCTGGTGGCTTTCTTAAGGAAGAGATCTATAAAGTTAGAAATTTCGCAACTCTGGCTCAAATAGAGCCCTTTTTGAAGGACTTAGAAAGGGAGAGGCAGGAGAGCGCCGGATACTTTTCAAAACTGAAAGCTCGAAACAATATTGATTTCCAGAATATTATTTTTGGAAAAGAGGCGTTGAAGGCGTTGCGCAACCCCGCAATCTCGGGTCCGAATAGTGTGGAGTTGCTAAATGTTTTGAATAGATTGAATTCCGAGATAAAAAACTCCAACTCCCAAGAAGAACTCATTGAGCGTACTGGATTGGATATTTCCGGTGAAAGTACGGTGACTATGGGGCATAAGAAATTCGCTCGGAAACGCACCTTTGATCATCCAGATCTTGGGAGGGTATTATTTGAGTCTCATGTGAAAAATTTTAAACTTTCCAAGCGAATGCATTTCCTGGCCGATTATAAAAAGGGTGAAATATGTATTGGGTACTTTGGAAATCACCTGCCGACAATTTCAGACCCAACGTGATGCTTTGATTTCATTTTAAATGGTTCGATCAGCCATTTTGTCCAACATTATTGAACAACGGTTTCCGCCTTCACTGTGAGGGCGGTCAAGACCAAATGGCCCCTGGATCGACGGTGCTTTGGGTTGGTAACAGTCTTCAATTGGTAAGTGACCGGAAAGTAACTGCCGGCGGTCTTGGGTGTTTAATTTGAGTGCACCGTTATCCAAACCCGAGTTTTTCCATCACTAGCGGGGTGTCCAAGTGCGCTACGTGAGACAGTTCAACATCAAACCGAATATTTTCGATAGGTTCACCTGCTTCTACGGTTGGCACTGGTATGTTTCGCGCATCATATATCCTGAAAGCACTCTTGTCGGGATATGCTTGAAGTCGAAGTGGGCTTCGATAGATATCGCGCCCACCTTTGGTCAAGCATTGAAGCAGGAATGCGTTACGAAGTTCTGCATCGGTAATTTGTTCCGCGACCAAGTCTATCATGCAACCGACAGATCTGCCCGCCGGGATTTCTTCGACGCAGAGTGAAAAAACATATGCACAATAGTCACCCGCCGGACGCAGTTGTTCCATCGAGAATCTGTGCTTCGGAGTGTTCGAGAGCGTTGTTTTGACGTCAAGAACAAAAGTTTCTGCGATGAAATCGTACTTTGCGTTTTTTCGGGAGCTCCAGGATTGAACGGCTTTATCGACGTCTACGGATTGAGCTATCGCGAAGACCTCACCCCAAAGGCCGATAAGGTCCCTAGGGCTGCTAACGACTTTGCTAAAAAGCGCGGCAATCTCCTGAATACTTTCCGCTATTTCGGAGTTTTTGAATGCGTTACCTTCGCGGTTAAAACGCTCTTCAAGGATCTTCATGAAGAGGCGTACAATGTCAGGTTCATCGTCTTTCAACCGGATTACTGAGTAGCAACCTGATTGTACCTGACCGCCAGCAGTTTGAATTTGGCAGTGTCTTGAGAACTCAACATCCACGGATTTCAGAATGATATCTGGCCTTACATCGGTCTCCTTGGCATTTAACAGAAGCGATGGATATGCTTTGTGATCAATTGCGAGCCATAGCGTTTTCGAGCCTGTGACAGGTAGTCCATATTGAGAGCCTTCGGCTCGTGGGATGTTCTCGCAAAGCTTCTTGTAAAGCGCGAACAGCATAGTGCGTTACCTTTCTATCCAAACGCGCTCCATTAAAGGATCGGGTATGTGAACTGCGAGAATGGGCACGTCTTTAAGCAAGCGCTTCTTGTCGGCCGTTTGAATATCATAGCGATGGAGTTGAAATGTCACGGTCTCCGAGGACACCAGTGCGCGCGCGCCAGGATAGTTTGTTCGAGCGTTAGAACCTTGGAATAGGTTTTTGATCTTAGGCGGAGTCTTCTTTGATAAACTTCGCTTCGAACTTACGCCCGACCAGGGTCCAGATAGAGCATAGAAACTGCATCTCATTTCTGGTTCATCAGCGATCATTCGTTCAAGCCCCAGCATTAGTGCACCGTGTTCAAGTGTGTCGTCCGGCCATTTGTAACGAAACTGGCCAATAAAAGGGACAATTTCGGCTAAGCGCAGTGTATTGCTGAACTTGGGAACAACTTGTTCATCATTCCACCCGTTTTCCTCGTAGGACTCAAAAGCAAAGGCATCTAAGATTGCGTCTACGGTGTCACGATTGTCCGAAACAACTTCTGCGTCGTCGAAGGGGTGATTAGGAATGATCCAACCACCTTTTCCCTTTGATTGGTACATTTCCAACAAAATGATTGAAGAACGCGTGGGCTTTAGACTTTTGTCCAGAGGGTAGCTTCGGCGCCAATCTTTAAGTGTCTTTCCTCCTTTCAAGTGGTTACGGATTGATCCGCGGATAGTCTCCTCGTGGCGAACATACCCAGAGAAAGCACTTATGTTCTCTTCTGTCAGGTAGATACGGCATAGACCCAAATAGCGTTTCTTGTAGCCGAAGAAGCGTGCTCTTTGCTGGATATTGTCGGCGTTGCCAACACCTGTTGAACGCGGCATATAGGATACGGTCAAGCCCTCCACGGTGAAGCCGCGGTCGAGTCCAATCCCACCCACAAGAATCCAGCTATATTCTGCTTCCCAATCGATTGGCGCAATGCGGTTTTTTTCCCGTGTATTGAGTTCTTGAACGGTTGTTTCTTTCATTGCCTCAAACAAGACAGGGGCAATGTCAACGAAGCTAAAGTCGGTTTCATAGGTCTGAAGTAAACCCCTGGCTGAAGCATCGAATTGCTTCAAAAGGTTTTCGTGCTCCGGATGGGTTGTGTCTTGAAGGATGTCTGTCCAGTGGTCTGTGATCTGGCGAACCCATCTCGCGAACATCAAGTGCTCGTCTTTTGCGACCGCTGGATGGATCATCATTGAACGGTTTCGGCCTTTTTGGAATTCCCCTTCTAGGAATCCAATGGCAACACCGATAAAAAAATCCCGTAGAGCGGATTTAAGGCTCTCCGGCGGTTGAAGTGGCAAATCGTCTTTGTCAGGAACATCTTTGCTCGGAATGAGTTCAACGTACTTGTTTTGCCCTTCAATGAAGAATTCTTGACCGCCGACGTAATGATCGCCTGGCGTCAAGACGCGTCCAAAGTCTGGGGATAGCGCATCGATCCTGCTTATGAGCAAAGGAGCCTGCGGCGTGGCAGTGTAGAGGAGATAGCTGTGATGAGGAAACAACTCCCTTAATTCCCTAATGCGCTGGTAGGTTCTGCTTTCATCCTCCTGTTTGGCTTTAGTATTCATTCCCGCCTGGTCACCTTCGTCATCAATGATGAGCGTTGGAATGTCAGAAAAATCAGACTCGCCGAGCAAGCGTGCTAGATTTTCGAGATGTTGATGCTGTTTCATCGATACGATGATGATGGTACGCGCACGCGGAGAATTGCGGCGCCATGCATCAAGCTCCTTGTTCACGCGTCCGGCTTCACTTTCTTGAAAAGCCTTTTGCTGCGTCGTGAACCGGTTCCATTCACGCGCACCGGCCTTGTCCAGGTCGGTCTTTAGGCGGTCAAAGGACTGTTCGACAAGGTTGTTGGTTGTTCCTGCCAGCAAGATTACAAGTCGATAGCCGTTGTCTCTGGCCAGCGCCGTTAGGCTGGTGAATGACAGCGTTTTTCCGCTTTGTACGTAACCAATCACAAGACCGGTATTGTTATGATCACAGCATTGCGGCGGCGCACACTCGCTGAGGATAGAGACGGTTTCCTGTACTAACCTCTCTTTTTCGGTTTCTGAGAGATTGTCATTGGAATTCAGTAGATCAGTGAGCGCGGGCCCCTGAACTGGGGACCATTTTCCAGAAGAAACAGAATTGTTGGCAGAGATCGTAATTATGTTTGGTTGGTCAGTCATTGGCGATTGGTTTTGAAAGTTGGTTTTTGAGAATTTCGTTGGTGTATCGACGAACAGCGGACGGGTTTCGATCAGCGCGTTCGCCAGCTGCAATTTCCGCGAGAGCCATGGCCGCCGCGATGTTCATGACCGCAAGGAAGCCTTCTGAATCCAGAGTCGGAAACTGCGCCATAAAAGGATGTAGCATTGCGATACGGATGCTGATTTGGCGCGGCTCGGGGTCTGCGATGGACGGTCTATTGCTTATATCAAGCCACTTAGAAGCATCATCTGCGTAGGATAGCTCGATGGAGACGATCCATTGCTCATCCCTAAAGCGCGTTCGAACCTGTACATGTTCCTGCTTGTTTGGCGGAATATCGGGAAGCGGAGTTTCCGGCGATGGTTCAGGCTCATCTTGTTGGAACAAATCAGGAGAGCGTCCTGCGCCGGGTGTGGAATGCGATAAATCCTGCCCTTTGAGGCGCTCGGCCATCGTCTTTAGCGCGGTAGTAGCGTCCTTCCGTTTAGCCTTCGCGTCTTTTTTGCTACGGTGCTCACGCACTTGTTGCAAAAGCGGAAGCTCATCAGATAGCAGTATCTTCCGGAGTTCCTTAAGAAACGTGTCTTCGCTCTCTTCCCATTTGATACCGTCCTTGGTGTGGCTGACGTGAAAGCCGCGTAGGTGTATCTCTCCAAAAACACGAAGATATGCGTAGGTGTTCGACGCACCAAAAATGTCTTTCGGTCGGTAGGTTTCATCGAAACTGCCCATGATGAGCCGTTTTCGTCGAAAAAGGGCCAATCCGGCAAATTGGTTGCTAATAGTCTTGCGGATAGCCACAAAGCCCGTCGCAGCTTTGCCGTCACCCAGATCAATATTGATGTCTTTCTTCCACTGGATATCGGGCCCATCGGGATCACGGTAACTCGGCGCTAACAGTATTTCAGGGTCTTCGAATTCAAGCGGTTCGCCGTCAATACGTAGTTCCATACTGCCTTCTCGGATGAAGACACGGTAAATGCTTGCTAGATGACTTTTGATCTTCTTTACCGTGTTTCCCTGCGGAAAACGGCGGATATTGTCGAGGCGAATTTCCGTGTAGTGTTTGTCGGTTGCAACTTGAGTCGGAACGACACGCAACTCTTCCACACTGTCCTCTACAATCTTATCAATATCAAAGAAAATGGCTCGTTCGATGTTTTCTCCGAGCGCGCTGGAGGTGACACTCCAGTTAGGCGCAAACCAGCATGCAGCACTCTTCATTCCCATGCCGAACTCTGACAGACCGGTTGCGTTAGGTGGAACCTCAGCTGGTCGGAAAGCGCGCGCATAGTCTCGTTCGGCAATCCCTGCCGCGTTATCTCTGATTGTTATGCTATTCTCTTGGGGGTAAAAGTCTATGTCGATGATAAGTTTGTAACCGCCGCCATCTACCTTTTTCAGTGCGTTTTGCTGGCTAATACTACTTTGAATGGCGTTGTCCACGAACTCCGCAAGCGCGAACCAAGCCTTGTAATTTAGATGCGGTAATACGGAAAGAACGTTTACGCCGGGTCGAATGTTTACCGAACTTAGTTGGGTCATTACTCAACTGCCACCGCCAACTTTTTTTCGAACTGCTTTGTCTCGCGATCCGTCAATGCGTCGAAAATATTCCTGACTACGTCAACGTTGACCGCGTTACCGAAAGCTTTGTACGCTCCGTCTTTTGTTTCGGGTAAGAATTTTAGAGCGCCCATGCTTTGTAGGCGGCTACATTCTCTTGGTGTCATGTATCTCTTCTTCCAAGCAATAATTGGCACTTGACTAGTGGTCATTGCGATGAGGGATGGTGCCGTGTCAGTTTTTTTGACACGAATGCCACTGGCACGAAACTGAATAACGTGGTTCCAAATGTTACGTTCGGCACCTTTGCAATTCCACTCAAGTTTCTGAAAACTTGGAGGAAAATCTTTAATACGATCAATCCACGGATCAATTATGTCTTGGTGACGTGAGTAGAAATTGCGGTTTTTTTCAATGAAATCAATTTTCCACTTGGGAAACTCTACAAGCGATGTGCGAGCGTAGGAAGGCAGCAGTTTTTTGACTTCATTCGGGGACTTGCCATCCAAAGAAACACCGAACGCGCCCTTAAAAGAATTCAAGCCACTGTAGCCAATCGCATCTGGTGTTTTTCCTTCTAATGGGTAATTCGCACCGAACTCCATAGCCCATATCGGAAACGATGGCAGGTGCTCATCAACTGGAAAAGCCGCTATAAAGTCCTGCCATGTTTCAAGGTACTTGAGATGGTCTTTGTTTAGAGCGTGTGCTTCGTCAGGGTCGTCATCGAGAACTGTGTGAATGGAAGTTGAGGAAATTTCGGTAGGAATCGGCCAAGAAAACTCCCCCAAACCATCAAGATCACCAACAATAAACGCGCGTTCGCGTTTCTGCGGAACGCCAAACATGTGCGGAGACAGGCGTTGAAAGGAAATGTCGTAGCCAAGCGACCGCAGTTGATCGCAGATGATTTTCCAAGTTTCTCCGCCTTGGTGGCGCATGAGGTTTGGAACATTTTCTACTATAAAATAGCGTGGTTTCTTCAACTTTAGAATGCCGACCACATAGTCAAAAAGGTTTCCCCATTGCGGACATTCCAGTCCCTTTTGATCACCGGCCTTTGAAAAGGGTTGGCAAGGAAAACCAGCACAAAGGATATCGTGATCGGGAATTGCCCCAAGGTCGACCTCCCGGATATCTCCTGCCGGGAGAACTCCAAAATTTCGATTATAAAGAGCTGCCAGGTGCGGATTCAGTTCAGAAGCAAACACACATTCGCCACCACGCTGTGCCAGCGCTTGATGGAATCCACCCAGTCCTGCGAATAAATCGATAAATTTCATGATCTTATGGCTGCTTCTATTTTTTGCATAGAGCCTATACACGTATACTTTTGGTTGCAATAGGTGAGAGCTGCGCGAACGAATTATGTCTTGTCGGGTAGTCGTTTCGCTCCTTCTGGATCCCAGATGCCTTGTTCATCTTCGCATAATGACAGCTTCAAAGAGCTAGAGTTCCGGGCTACTCAACCGCAGACACGTTCACAGCCTATTTCAGTTGGTCGCCGAAGATTTGCTGGTTAATTACGAAGCTTGACCACTTGGACGTGAGCATACGCCGCGGCTCCAATAAGTCTGACCTTTGATACGAGCGCTCAGTCTTGTTCCCAACTTTATGAGCTAGGCAAGTCTCTGAAATTGTTTCTAAACCGGCATGATTCTCACGTTGCCAGTCCTTGAAGCTACTCCGAAATCCATGAGGACGACCCGGCTCACCCATTTCATCTAGTGCCTTCAAAAGAGAGTTTCCATGAATAGGTTTGCCTCCATGTCCAGGAAACAGAAATCCGTTTTTTCTTCGCTTCTTACATTCCTCTACAATTAGCAGGGCCTCAGGCGCCAACGGGACACGGAAGTCTTCGGCATGGCTCTCGGTGCTTTTCATGCGCTCTGCGGGTACAGTCCAAACATCACCTTCAATCTCGTCAAAGCAAGCGCCGCAAACACTGTCTGCGCGTTGAACAGTCAGGATGATAAGCCTTAACGCAAGATTGCTGGAGGTTGGCTTATTCAAGCGATGGTACAATGCGGGCACGTCTTGCCAAGGCGTGGCTTGAATGTTGTTGGTTTTGTGATTGATTACAGGAAGGCGGCCTACAGCTTTTTTTACGATTAGAGGGTCTACCTTGGCATCTTGGTCCAAACAGAAGTTCAATACCATTCTAGTTCTTTGAACTACCTTGTCGGCGGTCGGCTTATGGTTCGTCCAAATTGGTTCCAACACCCGGACGATGTCGTGGGTTTTCAACGAGGAAACACGCCGCTTCCCAAGTTTCGGAATTACATGGGTGTCCAATGGAGAGCGCCATCTGCCAGCAACCCCACCTTTCTTTAGTTTAGCCGCGTTGTGTTTGAGGCAGCTTGATACGGCATCTTCGAAAGTTGGGTCATATGCATTCTGTTCGATTTGTTTTTGAGCGAGTTTTTCTTCCCTAACTTCAATGGGATCGCGACCATTGTTTTTGACGTTTTCCCATTGGTCCCTCGCCAAGCGCGCGTTAGCCAAGCTGATGCTGGGGTATGGTCCCAAACCCATATCCCTTCTTCTGCTCATGTAGCTGTAGCGGTAGATCCATTTTCCTGAAGTTCGAGAAGTCTTTTCAAGCTGCAAACCACCTCCGTCGTACAGCGTCCCGACTTCAGTGTTCTTTACTTTTGACGCACTTAGTTTGTGTCTTGCTCTGCTCATTTCATTGCCCTCGGCCCCACAATTGGCCCCACATTTGACTTGCAATTTTCTGCATCGGTGTGCGGCTTCTAGCAACAGGGCGTCAGGTAAGTTATTGAAATTAAATTGGCTGTGCCGCAGCCTGCAATGGTCTGCTGCACTTAGTGTGTCTTCTCGACCGCACCAGAACTAGCTTGATCAGTTAGTTTTTGGCCTTATAAACAAAGGCATTCAGCATTTTCCGAGTGTGTCGCATAACGCAAACAGCACACACGGACAGCACACAATGGCCTTTGAATTGACTATCAAATACGTAGACCAAATCAGTGACACTCAGTGGCGTTTTCGCAGAAGGTGGCCCAAGAGGGTGCGCGAAATTCTTGGTGAGGACGCTTACCAGAAACACATTAAGGCTCGTGATGGGGCGGCTTTTCAGCGCGAGTACCAGTTTCACCTGAGAAATTTTGACGCCATTGTTGAGGATACCCTTAGGCGGCACCCTGAGGTTGATAACAGGTCCGCAACTCAGAAATTCATCGACGCCCAGCGCCTAGCAGAGCAATACATGGAGGGTATTCAAGGCTTGGACCCCGACGACAGCTGGACCCGTGGAGTAGTAGGGCAAAGTCTGGCTGCCCGTGGAGAAGCCCCCGAAGTTGTCGCTGCCGTCCTTAACCCTAATCAGGAACCTCCGAAACCAACGCTTGCTGACATGCGGGACATTTATGCGAAAGACAATGGGCTTGCTGATAACCGGAAAGAGATGGTCAGGATTGATCGCACCTTTGGCCGACTAAGCGACGCTTTAAGGAAATCTCTGGATGAGGTGACTATTGAGAGTGTCGACCGGCTGACGGCGCGCGCGTTCAAGGACCATTTATTAGGGCTTAAGAAAGCAAACGGGACACCTCTGGCACTAAAGTCGTGCCAGCGTGAGATGATTATTGTAGCTGCCGCTTACCGCCATGCAGTCAGGGAGCTAGAGATACCAGCGGGGCGCGACCCCTTCGAGCGTCTGGCGTGGCCCAAGGAACAAGTTAGTTCGCTGGACAAGAACGTCCCGCTACCTGACAGTGTTGTCGACGCCGTCCAGAAGACCTTAGAAGGCGGTCGAAGCAAAGACCTTCCTGATATGTGGCGGGTGCTGAAAGGCACCGGGATGCGGCTTGGTGAAGCCTGTGGTTTACGCGTAAGCGATGTTGACCTGACCGGGGAAACACCATCCATTTTGATCACCCCCAACGAAATTAACGGCATCAAGAATAGCAATAGTGACAGGTACGTTCCCATAACCTCAGACAGCCTCAAGAAATCCCTCAGGGAGCGCGTAGAGGGGCGCAAGGGTAGTGAAGCGCTGTTCCCTTCATATGGCCGTGACGGAGGCCCTACGGCTGCCTCTGCGACTTTGATGAAGTCGGTTAGAAAGCACACTGATGACAAGCGTATGAAGGTCCACGGGCTGCGCCACAGGGCAAGCGATAAGCTGAGGGATGCAGGGGCACCTGTAGAGGTGCGTCATGGGTATCTAGGGCATTCCGCTCAGTCGGTTGCTGAGAATACTTATGGTGGACGTGAGGCGCGGCTGAGAGAGTTCGCTAGGTGGGGCGTTAAGGCTGGGCTGTAGACCAAACACGCCCCACCTAACCGAAACCTCAGGGGCCGCTTCAGTGCAGCCCTTTTTATTAGTAGTGTCCGCATACCGTGTTTGCCTTCTGTGCGTAACTTTAAAGCCTTGCACTGTATGTGAAGCCTATGCGTCGATCTGCAATCCCCACTCCTATGAATTGACCAGACCTTCTCGTTCGAGCACACGCCGCACTTCTTCGAAACAGGATGCGATATTCCCGGCTGAAAACCGGATTTGCCCCAAGCCTTGAATGTTACTGAATTCTTCGCAACTGTCCTCGAGAACAACAATCGCCTTTGTAAACCCTAAGCGTCCTTGAAATAAACCTACTTCGTGGATGACATTCATCCGAGCTTGCATTTTGCCCTCAGATGTTTCGTCTTCTGCCGTCATGACGACCAGTGCGACCGATGCCGCGTCTAGCATCTCCGACAACCTGGCTTGGTTGGTTATTCCAGCCACAGGCACTCTGTTGAATTCATCCCAAGGAAGGTGAAGGCGGTCTTGAACAAAGTCTTTTAGTTCGCGCCAAGCTTGTGAGCGTCCATGCCCAATGAAGACATTGGTACCAATTCTGGCGTCACGATCCACGCGTTTCGCTTTTCTCTCAAGATGTGAGGCAGCTTTCTTGCAAATTTTGCTTGCTTCCGCGCAAACAAGAAACGGTTGCCGGATAGAAGCAACGTCCGCCAATACGATGACATGCGGAGGTACTTTATTACGCTGACCAATTGCTGCCGTGTCACGCGATATGACTTGACCGCGCGGCTGCCATATCTGGGCTAATTCTGATGCTGTGTAGGCGTTTAGTTCATTTAAGTCGTCTAGAAGCTTTGAAAGAAAGGTATCAGAAGTATCGGCACTCTCCGTCAAAAGTATCGAACTGATTTCGGCTTTCGCTTCGTTGAACGCTTCGGTAGCAGATGCCGATGCGTCTTCAACGTCGCTCAGATCGGGGTCGCCCGCCCTTTTGCGTAATCTGTTCGTCAATTTTTCGGGGTCATATTCCTTCCAATGCTCTTTACTACGGTTTGAGGACCCAAGGGTTCTCATTAAGCCCCATTCCTGACTGAAACGGACCCCTGTAGGTGGGGGGAGCAAATCATTAGTGTACACATAGGCATGATATCCCATCCATGACCCGGAAAATGCACGCTTAGCCTCTTTTGCAACCCTTTCGAGATTCAAAAGGTCATTTTCAGCGGCAGCGAGTTCTTTGGAAGTTGACGCTGCCTCTAAACGGCTTGCGATCTCAAAAAGTTCGTCGGGTGTGGTCATGTTGCTGCTCTTTTAGTTTTGTTAAGTCGTTAACCCAGAGCGTATCAATTTGGAAGCACTGCTGCATTCGTTCGAATGGTTTTTGGTTGACAAAAACTAGTACTCAACATCTTCAGCAGGCATTAGACGATCTCACTTTTGCAGACAACTCCCGCTTCCCGCACTTGGTTTCCAGAAAAAGGCGGGAGAGATGAACTCTCCTGAGGGTCTCATTTATTCATAAAAATAAGGCACTTAAGACCCCGTTCCCGTTAGATGAAAGTTTTGGCTCAGTCCCTTCCTAAGGGCCCCATCAGGGGACACTCAAGGGCGCATTCGCTCCGAAAGACCAATTGAGGATTGATGATGGTTAGCCATCACTTCCGGCTCAAACTTTATCACCATGTTCGCAAGAACGGGTAAGTCTGCACCTTAAGGTTAGCACCTGATAGCGCACCTGAATTATTCAGGCATACCATCAGGGGCACCTTATGCTCAGGACTTACAAGCAATGGAAAAGCTTAGAAGCTGGGCCAGCCATTAATCCAACCTGTCAGCAAGGCGGGCTTTGACGACATGTCCATTTTAAGCGCACACTGGTCCGGGTCACTCCGGCCGCACACGCCTAGTGGTTGGAGCGACGATTTTATTGCGGCTCTACCGTCGTTTGCTTGAAGAATTGAAGATGAACACTGTAGGAGAAAACCGAATGCTTAAACTGTTCGTTCAGTTATTGGTTGTGCACTTTTGCGCCACGGCTGCTTTTGCGCAGCAAGAATGCGCCTCGATAGAGAGTTCACTAGAGCGTCTTGATTGTTATGATGGGTACTTTCAAAGCGAGACCGACGAATTACCTGCTCTTCCGGGTGTGGAAGACATGAAGACTGATCTTGTAGGTCATTCTCTCTATGAGACCAACAAGTCAGCGGGAGGGGCCAGAGGTTGGTCAATTAGACGCCGGGGTGACATTACAAAACTATTCGTAACCAGTTCGACAATAGGCGACGGCTTTTTTGAAGCTGGGGCCGAAGTTCATCTAGGACCATCAAATGGTGGTGAATATTGGGTGGCTAATGTGGACCTGCTCTACGTACTCGTGAAGGGTAAGTGGTTTCTAAAGAGTGCGGGAATGGTAGGCAATTTTCGCTATTTACCAGCGTGACTAGGGGCAGTCTGTCAGCCGTTTGCGGTTGGAAAAGCCAGCAAAAGTTTTCGGCGTTTCCAAAACCTGTTGATCGAAGACCAACCCACCCTCGCAGGAACCTTTAGAACACCACAGAACTGGCCTTCTGAGTGCCCTTCAGGCGCCTCTTAGGCTGCTCGATAGCTGGAACCTACAGGTGAGCTTAAGGGCTGACCGTACAGGTTGTCCCATAGGGCGTTCCTAAGGTGTTGATGGGACTGGGAAAGCCGCTGGACATCAATGGTCTTTTCTAGCGCAGCGTTCCTAAAAACCGGCGAAAAATTGTGAGTGACAGAGATAGATATAGGTGCCGCGCGAACCCCCCGGTGCCCCCTGATCGAACTACCCGACAGCACACATATCCTGATGGAAAAGGGTGTGACGGCTGGCGGTGAATACATCGCTGGTCAGGAAACACCACGAAATCCCGCTGCTTCCATCCGCAGTGATGGCGGTGTTCGTACGGTCGAAGTTGAACACGGAAAAGCGTACGGTTCCAAATGAGCGAACGTGAAGAACACTATGGCGGCATCGAACAAATCAGGGTTCTGTTGAGAGAGAAATTCCTCGACGGTTTGACCTACGGTGTCCCTGAGATTGACCCTGCCTCTGGTGAGGTCATCTCTCGCTCTGAGCCTAAGGCAAGCTGGCTGGCAGAAGCCCACAGGTTCCTTAATTCCGAGGATAAGAAACGTGAGGCAGAAGAGGCCGAAGCCAAAGAAAAGGTGCGCCGTAGTAACGCTCTTGAGGAAGCCCTCGGAGTACTGCCTGAGTTTCCCGAGGATGGGGGCGACGTGACCCATCCGAATACAACCATCAACTGACCCTTAACTCGCCCCTGAAGAGGCCCTGAGTGGCTGCTGCGGTTTACCCCTGTGGTGGTTCTTGGGGCCTCATTGCGTTCTGGGTCCAAGTGAGAAAGAGAAAATGACATTTACCGACATGATCACCGCCTTAGGGGCAGCCCATAGGGAACTCCGAGAGGCTGGCCTGAGGGCGTCCGATGCCCACGTTGCACTCGAAAATGTGACCCACCAAATGGCTGATTTCGATGGTTCCGAGGCCGACGCCAAAGTGACGGCTCTGGACTACGTTGAAGCCAAAGCAAACCTCGAAGTTGCTGAGCGCGTTCGTTCCGCTGCCCGCGATGAGTTCAACCGTTCTTACCTTGTACTACTGAGGGCTGGGGTACCCCAATTCGAACGATAGAATGCCAAATCGGGCCTCCAAAAATTCGCGTGCGCGGTAAACCGTTTAGGCCTCTGGAACCAATGTCTCTGAAGGCAAGTTTGGTCAGCGAGCAGATATGATGCTAAACTTGCCTCAACCCCATTTCGCAATGAAGTGTTGAAAGTTTGGAGGCGTTGTCATGGCAAGTCCAACATGGAGCAAACTGGAGTACGATGGAGTTATCACCGCCGCAGACGGTTCTGTGAAGTGGTTTGAGATAAGAAGAGAGTTCAAGACCCAAGACCGCTGGGAGACTTTGGTATTGTCGGAAGACAGAACACCTCCGGATTGTTGGGTGAAGCTGTCAAGCACGTTGTACAGCGTTGTTTCATTTCGGACGATCAAATGTGAGTTTCAGCTTCGAGACCTGAATGAACGTGGCAAAGTTGAGAGAAACTTTGGGACGCTAGTAGCTGGAATAGGTGTCGCCGGGCTCTTTGCCGCAGCAACCGTGCTTACCGGGGGACTTGCAGCGGGTGTCGCTGTCGCAGGCGCGGGCTTGTTGATTGGTGGCGCGAAAATTGGGAACGATGGAGTTGAAAAAATGAACGGGCCGAGGTGGGGCAAGGGCGGAACACTACCCTGTTTGCCACCAAGTGCTTGGTCAGTACAAAGCAGATCGACAGTTCTGGGTCCTGTAGTAAGAAATATTAAGATCAACTGTACGCGCCCGATCACGGGTCTGAGTTCATGGCATCCTCAAGATCCGTTAGACGACGGAGAAATCCCAACTCCTCCTAGTTTCAGTGAAGAAACCCTACAGCCCGAAGAAAACTGACGGCACCGTAAAATGGCATCAAGAAAAAGCGACGGTTTCACATGAGTTTGGATGAAGTTGAACACAGTAGGTGTGTTTGACCAGTTTTCATTCGTCCCAATTAATTGACACGCGTTGACAGTATAAACAGCACACATTACCACAGGATACAGCACACATTTGGGGAAAGCTGAAGGACGTCTTAGGGCGCTTTGTCCATAAAAATAAGGGGTCATAAGCGCTAGTTCGATTGTTCTAGATGCTTCTCGACCGCACCAGAGCCTTGTGCAAGGTATCCCCCTGATATATAAGAAATCCCTGAAAAAAAAGGCTTTCTGGCAGGGTCCGATATTGGATTTTGTGCACAGACTTTGCACAAACGGGGTTTTGCCAATGGAAAAAAATCAGGATGATGTGCTCAAAATAGAGGGCGCTAAGCTCGTTGGCAGCACTTGGCATCACTATAAACGAGTGCCTAGGGTCAGGACTCATAGCCAGCAAATGACGAGAGCGGCCAGCGCGATTGCTGATAGGAAGACCTTCGTGCATCTGTCATATCGGATTGCGACACGCCGCCAGTCCTTGAGCCTGCCAAACATGATCTCGATCCGGTTGCGTCGTTTGTAGCGACGCTTGTCGTACTTCACCGGCTTCTTCCATTGTTTCCGACCTGGGATGCAAGCGGGTATACCTTTGTCTTTCAACGCTTCTCTGAACCAATCGGCGTCATAGCCGCAGTCGCCGAGCAGCCAATCGACATCCGGCAAGCTGCTCAGCAACGCCCGTGCCCCGATATAACCGCTGACCTGACCGGCGGTCATATACAGGTTGAGCGGTCGGCCCTGGCTGCCGCAGATGGCATGAAGCTTCGTGTTCATACCGCCCTTCGTGCGACCAATCAGGCGTCCAAGCCCCCCTTTTTGACGCCCAAACTGGTCGCTGTTCGATGTGCCTTCAAATAGGTAGCGTCGATCATGACCGTTTTCTGCTCACCGTGTTCGGCGGCCAAACCGGCCATCATCCGGGCGAAGATCCCCTTATCGCTCCAGCGTTTCCAACGGTTGTATAGCGTCTTGTGTAGGCCATATTCAGCGCGTGCATCGCGCCACCGTAAGCCATTGCGATTGATGAAAATGATCCCGCTTAATACGCGCCTGCCATCGACGCGCGGCTTACCGTGGGACTTGGGAAAGAAAGGTGCCAGACGCGCCATCTGGGCGTCACTTAGCCAGAAAAGATCAGACATGTTCACTGCTCGGTTTTCGAGCCGTGAATCACGCAGCTAGCTGGAAATCAATGGGTCCTGACCCTAGCTTTTTCAAACACCGTCGAACTACCCATGAGAAGATAGAAACAGTAATGTAGCGCAAAGCTCACCCAAAAAGTTGCAACTAAACTTGCTACTTACCGAAGAGGATCTCGCGCACCCAATCGACGGATAGGTCGACACCATGGGCGATTTCCTTCGGCGAATGGCCCTCAGCTGCCATTTCTCGGGGTCGACTGTTACAGGCGGCGCGCACGATGAAACGGCAATTGGACGGCTGCGTCATCATCCCGGAAAACGCCTTGACCAGCTTGTTAGCATCTTTCCAGCCCACAACCCGAACCAAGGGATGATTTACCGACGGCAGGCGTTTGCGCTGACCTACAAAATCGCAGTGTCTGAGGCGACTGAGGAGAACGACAGAAGTTGGCTTGAAGTACCAACCAACGAAAAAGCTGTTAAGTTGTTGAAAGTAAATGACCCTGCCTCACCAACCGACGCGTTGCCTCAGTAAATGTGTTCTTCGACCGAACCAACCTTGGTCTTCCTTCAAATGACAATCGTTTTGTTTGCAAACCGGTGATGGTGAGCAGAAGGTACGCTTGTAAACGGCCGCAATGCCCGGCTTTGTTGCCTGGGCCTGTCCACTTGCAATGCCATTCGGTGGCCCGTAACACGGCTGTAAGGGAATGCGCGCTACGCCTCTGTGATGCAGATAGAGTGTGCCATGGTTGCAGGGTGAATGAATGAGACTTGTCATTTCCACTATGAAAGATGAAGGCCCTTTCATCCTCGAGTGGATTGCCTATTACCAGTCGATCGGCTTCACCCACTTCATCGTCAATTCAAATGATTGCTCGGACGGCACCGACGCGATCCTGAGTCGATGTCAGGAACTGGGGTTTCTTGCACATATCGACAATCCGGGGCCTTGGAAATTCGGGCCTCAGGCTTCGGCTTACGCGAACGCGATGAAACATCCATGGTGCAAAGAGGCCGAGTGGATATTGGTGTGTGACGTTGACGAGTTTTTCGACATCCGCATCGGAGAAGGGACTTTGGACGATCTGTTTCGTGCATTGCCATATGCAGATGGGTTTACTGCAATTTGGCAGCTATTTGGGCACAACGGGGTTGTTGAATTCGAAGACCGGTTCATTGTTGATCAGTTTACCTGTGCGGGTGAGCTTGGAGCTGTCAGTCCGCACAACTTGCGGGCGTTCAAGTCTTTGTTCCGAAACAACGGATCGTATCGGACAATCAGTACGCATCGACCGCGTGGACCAGTACCTAAAAAAGCGGACCGTTTTACTTGGATCGATGGCGATGGTGATCCGTTGCCTCCTGCGATGCGTCGACGGGGGTGGGCTTATTCCTCGACGGGGGCCGGGTTTGGGCGCAGACTTTTTCGAATGAACCACTATGCAGTGCGGTCAGTGGAAAGCTATCTGATGAAACGGTTGCGAGGGGATGTGAATACCTCGAGTTTTCATCCCAAGATGGAAGCAACCGGTCAGGCGTACTGGCGACTGCATTGCTATAACGACATCGAAGAAACCTCGATCCTGTCAAAAGTTGCCCGCCTGCGCCGGGTTTACGAAAAGCTGCAGTCAGATTCAGTTCTGAGGCAGTTGCACGAGCAGGCGGTTGCGTATCACAAAGACCGTATCGCAAGCCTTCTCGAGACCGATGTGGCGAAGGAATTTGTCGCGAAATTCAGACGGTTTCACAGCGGGCGCTATGTCAAGGCACTGGAACTTGGTGTGATGGAAGATGGTGATTTGTCCTTCAACACCGAACTCTACAAAGACCCTGAAATCACATTTGCTCAGGTTGCAAAGTGGACGCGCCTGGGCAAAATGTCCAAGGCCGAGAACTCCAAGCCGAACAATTTCCCTTGGTTCGTTCGCCTCGATTCCCTTGGTACGACGTTCGACCATGAAGAGGCTGTGACGCAACACGCGCAGATTACCGATGCCAAGCAGGTTTCGGTGCCGTTTGACCCGAAAGATCCGGCTTTCTTGCCCTCTGCTTCTCCTGAGATTGAAAGAACGAAAGACCAGCGTCAAAGCTTTTTGCAATCCATCAGTGGCAAGAAAAATTGGGCGCTGATCGGGCATGTCGAAACGGAAATCGTTGAGGAAATACTTGCCTTGGATGCCGTCGCGCAATTGACGCTCATAGCGCCATGGGGGCTGTCTTGGGACAGCTTCACTTGCGCGGATGCTTCGCAGGATCCGGATCTACAGGCGCTTGATCGCACGTTTTATGCGTTGCTGGAGTATTTCCGCGAGCCGATCCTGGCCGGGCGCCTCAAAGTCTACCGCGCGCTGCCACCTTTGATGCTTAAGCTTTTTGAAGATGAAAGTGTCGGTGTTGTCATAATTCGCGGGGTGCGCACAGAGCAGGTGATGAGCCAGCTTTTGCGTCGCATCGACCGGGTTCTTGCGCCGGGCGGCAGTATCGCATTCACGTCCTATCGCCGTCATGGAGGCGGGTCCTATTCAGGAATGAATGCGGCAATAAACAGTTTTCTGGGGCGCAATGCAGCAAGATACAGGATAACCGGCTTGCAGCCACCGTGGCTTGGTATCGACAAGTTGCCGCCACTTCCCAAAAAGGACACATAGCTTCTGGTTCTTGATACGATGACATGATAGCCATGGCTTAATAAACAAAACGGGTTAGAGCGAACCGAATGCCCGTCTGTAAGTGAGGTCGAGATGTCAAACGAACCCAAGGTTATCGGTGTTGCACCCGGCAGCCAGCAAAAACCAAAGGCTGACAAGGCGACCAAGCGGAAGAACAGTAAAGAAGCGATCCGCCGCACTTTCCTTTCGCGCCTACCCAAGGGTGGCGTCGCGGTTGAGATCGGTGTCTGGCAGGGGGCGTTCTCTCCGACCATTCTGAAGCTTATTGAACCCAGTCAGCTGTTTCTCATCGACCCATGGAAGCATATTGGAGAAGAGTCCCATACAACGGCTTTCGTCGGGCGGACCGAAGATGAAAAGATGGAGGCCATCTTTCAGAAGGTGGTCAAATCTTTCGAACAAGAGATCGAAGAGGGCAAGGTCGGTATCATCCGCGATTTCTCGGTTCCCGCGCTCGCGCTGTTTGAAGACGAAAGCATCTCGTTTGCCTATGTCGATGGTGACCATTCTTATGAGGGCGTGACCGCCGATCTGGCGGCACTGTTTCCCAAGATCAAGCCCGGCGGGATCATGGCGTTCGACGATTACCATCGCCGTGGCTGGTGGGGCGACGGCGTGATCCGCGCGGTCAACGAGTTTCTAGGCAAGCACCCCCGAGAGCTGCGCATCCGGGCGATCGCCGGCGCTCAGATCGCGATAGAAAAGATTGTCCCGCAGGACAACGACAAAGGTCAGGACAATTAATCCGCGGGATTGAGGGGCAGCGATGGACAAGCCGGAAAAAATCCTCATCACTGCGATGAAGAACGAGGGGCCCTATATCTTGGAATGGGTCGCCCATCACAAGGTGTTGGGGTTCGACAGGATAATTGTCTACACCAATGACTGTTCAGACGGCACAAACCAGATACTTCGCCGTTTGCAGGACATGGGCCATGTCGAGTTTCATAAAAACCGCGTTGGAACAGGCGGGATTCACCGATCCGCCCTCAGACAAGCGCGTCGTCTGCCGGTCGTGAAAGAAGCCAAATGGATTTACGTTGGCGATGCGGATGAGTTTCTGAACATCCACGTTGGCAATCACAAAGTTGATGATCTGATCGAAGAAACGCCGGGCGTTGACGTCATCTCAATCCCTTGGAAGATTTTTTCGAACAGTGGCAGGCACGTGCTGCGGGATAAACCTGTCACGCAGCAATTCTTTGATGCTGAGTTGGACTATGAACACGGTGGGGCAGGGCGTCGTTTCGTAAAGTCCTTGTTCCGGCAGGGTGAGCTGTATTTGCGTTTCGGCTTGCACAACCCTCATCCTAAACCTGAATTTCAGGCGGCGATGTTTCGGTCTGTGCCCGGGGGGCACGCGAAAGAACCTGCGCCCTTCGGCAACCATGTCTCACCGCCCTTTGGCCTCGAAGTCGCACAAATAAACCATTACGCCGTTCGCTCTACCCAGGCTTATCTGGCCAAGCGAAGCCGGGGCAGGGCAAACCATTCGTCCCAGACGCTGGGAACGGATTACTGGGATCGCTGGAACCGTGGCGGTGCGACGGATGAAACAATCCTGCGCTACAAGGACGAAGTCGATGCGGTGCTGGAGGAGTTTCGTTCAGATGATCGGCTCAAACGGTTGCACAGAAAATCGTTCCGTTGGCACAAGGCGCTGATCAACGAACTTCTGAAACAACCGGATTATCATGAGCTGTACCAGAAATTACTGGCCACGCCGGCCGTGGAATTTGTCGGAAAAGATCGCATCGTGCGGGAACGGCTTTCGACTGAGACGATCCACACGACCGGCGAACAGCAACCAGAATCCTAGTCAAACGCCCTTCGGAGACATACGTTAATGGCTGCGGATCATTCTCTTCCGACGATTGGTATGCTCTGGATGGAAGGCCGCCTGAGTTTTCTGGAGCAGATGTGCATGTTGTCCTTTGTCGAACAGGGGCACAGGCTTGTTTTGTTTCACTACGGGCAGGTCGAAAACGTGCCTTCAGGTGTTGAACTGGTATCGGCCAATGAAGTGCATGAGCCGAAACAGTTCATTGTGAACAATCAGTTCAATACACCTGTACCGCAATCCGACATCTTCAGATTGCAGTTGATGAAGAAGACGGATTTCCTGTGGTGCGATACGGATGTTGTGGCGCTGGCCCCGATTCCAAAAGCGGATCATATCTTTGGCTATTTCAACCGAGACACGATTTGCAACGCGGTGATGCGGCTGCCGCCCGACAGTCCGGCGCTGAACGCTTATGTGGAGTACAGCGAAGACCCTTACCCGATCCGCCCTTGGGTCGAAGGAGAGGAACGGGAAGAGCTGGAGCGCATGAAACGCGCAGGTGAGTTGCCGCACGCGTCAGATCAGGAGCACAGCGTTTATGGTCCAGGCGTCATGACCTGGTATCTGCGCCAACATGACGAGCTGAAACATGCCTGCCCAATCCCCGTGTTTTATCCGCTGCCGTTCCGTCAGGCTGGGCAAGCCAACGACATTCACGTTCGCGAATTCAGAGGCACCTATATCAAGGATGACACTCTTGCCGTGCATTTGTGGGGCCGCCGGATGCGGTGGTGGATCGCAAATGGTATCAAACGGCATTCATTCCTCGACAGACGCCTGCGGAATTTAGGCATCCGCGCCAGCGATGCACCTTTGCCGCGCCACGGCAGAAAGGGGCCCAAACCGATCGAGTTTCCGGCCAATTTACCCGCGCTGCGCGCAACAACCGAGGACATCCGAAAGGCCACGCGCGGTGCAATGTCCACGGCCCTGCTGTCTGACAGGGAAGACTATCTGAAAGCGGCGCAGGCCGAACTCGATAAGATCACGACCGACAATCTCTATGGTGTAAACGATCCGCCGCCTCCGGGCTGTTCGCGTGGCTGGGATTTCTACGGCAGCGACGCGGCGCGGCTGAACGCGCTTGCGTTGTCTATGTTCAATTATGCCGAAAGCCACCGCCATCTACCCGACCTCTGTGACCCAAGCACGTTTTCGGAAAAGCTGTTGATCATGAAGCTGTTCGGTGCCGTCCCTCATGCGTTTGTCGCGGATAATGACGTAGAGTTGGAAAAGGTGCCGGATATTCTGACCGTGCCTAAGCGGGTGTGGCATGCACAGTCTCCGACGTTGCCGGACGCACTTGAAGGCGAGCCTGGAGAGTATTGCTTGAAAGGCTCAGCCAACGCGGCGCACAGGATTGGGGTGTCGCTTCCTCTGGAAGATGCTGAGCGTGATGAGGCAAACAATCAGTTGGCCGCGTGGCACAAGACCAAAACGCCGGAAGGGTTTTGGACTGGCGACTGGTGGCGCGTCACCAGTCAGCCCATCTATTGCCTCGAAGAAGATCTGTCAGCCGGTGATCAATCGGTCAGCGAATGGCGGTTCTGGGTGATCGCCGGACACGTACACTTGGTGCAGGTTGATCGTGACCGGGGGCGCGGACGTATTCAGATGCTGCACGACTGCAACTACACATACTTGGTGGATGAGCTGTTGTTCCCAACCAGTTCTGACACAGAGCCACGGCCCACGCAGTTCGATGATATGATCCGGATCGCGGAAGCCATGGCAATAGATGTCGAACTTGCCAGAGTAGATTTCAGCCTGATTGAGGAAAGGATCTGCTTGCGCGAGGTTGCTCTGTCTCCGCTCGCGGGAAAGCAGAAAATACGTTCAGATGCGCTGGATCAGCAATTGGGCGCGGCATGGACCGGAACAGCCTTATTCCCCAGCAACAGCTAAGCTGCGTGTCAGATCACTTATGTGGATGAGTTGCTGCATGGGGGTCACTCAACCACGATCTCCTGACGTAGCTTTCCGGTCGTTTTGTCAAAGATCAGAACACGGTTGTCATCGGTGACAACTGCATACCAGTTGGAGCCGATGGTCAACGCCTGCGCCTTTGCGCCGCCCGGCAAATCGATCTGATCCGGAAGGGTGGGGGTGCGGTCCGATAGGCGGATGACAATCAGGGCGAATGTCACTAGAACCCCGCCAATCATCACCGCGGTCAGCAGCATGACCATCCGCCGCAGCAATCGCAACTGTGGTGTTTCCTGCGGTTCTTGGGGTTCGGAAGGGACAGTCATGGGCACCCGCCAGATTGAGTTTCAGATCGCGGCTGATCCGCCGCCTCGCCTTGATAAGGCGCTTTCCCGGGATGTGCCAGACGGTGAAAACCTGTCGCGCACCCGGTTGGCCCGCCTGATCCAAGAGGGCGCGGTTCAGATCGACGGAAGTGAGACACGTGACCCCAAGGCAAAAGTTGCGGAAGGGGCGCAGATTACCATCGTCGTGGCCGAGGCCGAAGACAGCCATATCGGCCCCGAAGACATCCCGCTTGAAGTCGTCTTCGAAGATGCGGACGTGATCGTCGTGAACAAGCTTGCAGGTATGGTCGTACACCCTGCGCCGGGCTCGCCCAGCGGAACGCTGGTGAACGCGTTGCTGCACCATTGCGGTGACGATCTGTCAGGTGTCGGCGGGGTCAAACGTCCGGGCATCGTGCATCGGATCGACAAGGAAACCAGTGGCCTTCTGGTGGTTGCAAAATCAGACGCAGCGCATCACGGTCTGGCCGAGCAATTTGCAGCCCACAGCGTAGAACGGTATTATCGCGCAGTGTGCTACGGTGTGCCGGACGCAAACGACCCCCGATTGCGCGGTGTCAAAGGGATCAATTTCGAGCCCGGCAACATCATGCGCGTGACAACGCAGCTAGCGCGGCACAAAACCGACCGTCAGAGACAGGCGGTTCTGTTCCACGGTGGCCGCCACGCGGTGACCCGCGCGCGTGTTGTCGAATCCTTCGGAACGCCTGCGGGGTTGGCTCTGATCGAATGCTGGCTGGAAACCGGTCGAACCCATCAGATACGTGTGCATTTGGCCCATGCAGGGCACGGGCTGGTCGGAGATCCGGTTTATGGCGGCAAGCGCAAACTTTCTGCCAAAGCGTTTTCTGCTGCGACCGCCGACACTGTGCGTGAATTCCCCCGTCAGGCGCTTCACGCCGCCGTTTTGGGTTTTGAACACCCTGTCAGCGGTGAAACCCTGCGGTTCGAGGCCGAATTGCCGGATGACATGCAAAACCTGATTGCAGGGCTTCGCATACCGCTGTCATAATAAGCAAAGTCTCGTGAGTAAGAGCTTCTTATCTTTCCTTAACAGAAGTTTAATTTCAGACTGATAGCAGCACCTCTTGAATGGGATGGGTTCCTTACCCATATCCTATGTTAAAGACTTAAACATTTGTCGGAGGGACATCATAATGGCAAACTACGCAAATCTCCCCGCACCGACGCCCGAGGGCGGTCTGAATCGCTATATGCAGGAAATCCGCAAGTTTCCTCTGCTGGAGCCGGAAGAAGAATATATGCTGGCCAAGCGCTGGGTCGAAGAGCAGGACACCGAAGCTGCGCATAAGATGGTGACATCTCACCTGCGGCTGGCGGCCAAAATCGCCATGGGCTATCGCGGCTATGGTCTGCCGCAGGCCGAAGTGATTTCCGAGGCCAATGTGGGCCTGATGCAGGCGGTTAAAAAATTCGACCCCGAGAAAGGCTTCCGTCTGGCGACCTATGCCATGTGGTGGATCCGCGCCTCGATTCAGGAGTATGTCCTGAGGTCGTGGTCGATGGTCAAGCTGGGCACGACTTCGGCACAGAAGAAACTGTTCTTCAACCTGCGCAAGGCCAAGGCCCGTATCGGCGCTTTGGAAGAAGGCGACATGCGCCCGGAAAATGTCAAACGGATCGCCGAGGATCTGGGCGTTACCGAAGACGAAGTGATCAGCATGAACCGCCGGATGTCCGGTGGGGACGCATCGCTGAACGCCACGGTTGGTTCCGAAGGCGAAGGCACGATGCAGTGGCAGGACTGGCTGGAAGATGAAGATGCGGATCAGGCAGGCGATTATGAGGCGCGCGACGAATTGGAAGCGCGCCGCGAGTTGCTGACTGCCGCTCTGGATGTTCTGAACGATCGGGAAAAGGACATCCTGACTCAGCGTCGCTTGATGGATCAGCCTGTGACGCTGGAAGAGCTCAGCACGCAATACAATGTCAGCCGCGAACGTATTCGCCAGATCGAGGTGCGTGCCTTTGAGAAGTTGCAGAAAAAAATGCGGGATCTGGCTCGCGAAAAAGGGATGCTGAGCGTCAGCTGACCAAAAAACCAGCCCGCACGCGTTTGCGGGCTGGTTTCGTTTTTCCCCTCGTTGAAAAAGATATGTAGCGTTGATCGGTGCACGGCTTAATCGCACCGTGATTTGACTCTTGGCTACAAAAGGCGGCACTGAAGTCACTTAGAAACGGATGGAGGGCGCGATGCCAAAACCTGTTCAGTTTGGTGTTTTAGGAGCCGCAAAATTTGCGCGGGAATATATGGCGCCGGCGATTCATTCCGCCAACGGCGCACAGTTGGCTGCTCTAGCGACGTCCGATACAGCGAAGGCGAATCCATTTCTGTCGTTTTGCCCTGATCTCAAGGTGCCCAACAGTTACGACGCGCTGTTGGCAGACCCCGGGATAGACGCGATCTACATCCCTCTGCCCAACCATTTGCACGTCGAATGGAGCCTGAAGGCCCTGGACGCTGGCAAGCACGTGCTGTGCGAAAAACCGATGACCCTGCGCGCGGATGAGTTTGGCACGTTGATTGCCAAGCGTGACCAGACCGGCTTGCTTGCAGCCGAAGCTTATATGATCGTGCATCACCCCCAATGGCAGATGGCACGCGATCTGATCGCGGACGGGGCCATCGGGAATTTGGTGCACGTGACCGGCGCGTTCAGTTTTGACAATCGGGCGGATACCGGGAACATCCGCAACCGCGCTGAAACCGGTGGTGGCGGTCTGCGGGATATCGGCGTCTATGTGATCGGCGGCGCACGCTTTGCCACCGGGGCGGAGCCCGTGTCGGTACAATCCGCGATCCGTTGGCAGGACGATATCGATGTCTTTACCGAAATTCGGGCCCAGTTCCCCGGGTTCACCTATTCTGCTTACGTGTCCATTCGGGCGCACCCTCATCAGGAAATGGTGTTCCATGGCGAGCGCGGCCTGATCCGTCTGGCAACACCCTTCAATGCCCGTGTGTTCGGTGAAGCGCGGGTCGAGCTGCACCGGCCGGGGCTTGAGGTTCAAATCAACCGGTTCCCCGCAGCAGATCATTACAAGCTTCAGGTCGAAGCCTTCTGCCGGTCAGTTCGGGACGGGGCGGAGTACCCCTGTCCGCTGGAGTTTTCGCGCGGCACGCAAGAGGTGATCGACCGTGTGTTCGAGGGAGCGGTGCCGCTGTAACTTGCTCTCATGGCGCTGCCTCGGCTATCTTGCTTGGTATTCTTGCAGGAGGCGACCATGGCCGGAGGTTGGGCGCGCGACGGCGCGGTGAGCGAACAGATCGAAGCGTCGATTTCGGACGAACTGGCGCGGATGCGGGCGCAAAAGCGTCCTGTTGGCGAAAGCTTGACCCATTGTGCGGAATGTGAAGAGCCAATCCCCGAGAAACGACGTTTGGCTTTGCCGGGCGTCAAGCTGTGCCTGGATTGCCAGCAGGACCGGGATGGCGCGTTCATGGCGCGTGGCGGCGTCAATCGGCGCGGGTCAAAAGATAGCCAGTTGAAGTAAACGAGGCAGCAGCATGACCAAGACCAACCTTTTGCAAAACGGTTTGGCTCTTGGGTTTCTCGCGGCGTTTCTGTGGGGCACACACAGTGTCATCGTTCGCTATTTGACCAGTGATCTTGGTGGATTGCAGATTGCCGTCACGCGGTTGTTCATCGCTGCGCTTGCCATCTTCGTCATGCTTCGGGTCATGCGGGTTTCGATTTCGCTCCGGTTAAGTGATTGGAACTTTCGACTGGCCGTCCTGTCAACAGTGGTCAACTACATCCTTTTTCATATCGGGTTGGAACATACAGGTGCAGCCAATGCGATGGTGCTTGAAAACACCGCACCTTTCTTTGTTCTGGTGTTCCTCTATTTCTTTGCAGACACGCCAGTTACGCGTACTGATTTTTTTGCCACCGCATTGGCAATTTTGGGCGTATTTCTAACGGTGTACCGAGACTTCCAAGGTGGCGGCGAGCCTTTGTTCGGCGACTTGATGGAAATCGGCGCCGGTCTCAGTTGGGCGGTGTTCCTGATTTCCAGCAGCCGTGCGATGCGCAATTCGGAAACGACGGGGGAACGCCTGAACTTCCTGTTCGGAATATTCCTTTGCTCAGGTGTGCTGCTGCTGCCGCTGGCGGCGTTTACGCTGCAGGTTCCTACGGCAAATGACCTGGTCTTTCTGATCTTGCTGGGCGTTCTGCCTACCGCTTTGGCCTATTACCTGTGGTACGAGGCCGCCGCGCGGGTCTCTACCTTGACCGCAACTTTGATGTTTGCAGCTTCGGTTGTGTTCACATTTATTAACTCGGCGCTGTTTTTGGGGGCCACAATCACTCCGATTGCGGCCCTTGGTGCGGTTTTGATCGTGGCTGCCGTGTTCTTGACGACAAAAGGCCAGACGTAACTAGGCCTCCATCGCCTCCAGCTCATCGATAAAGCCCGAGATCATCGACAGGCCCTTGTCCCAGAACTTGGGATTGCTCGCGTCCAAACCAAACGGCGCCAGCAGTTCCTTGTGATGTTTGGACCCACCAGCGCGCAGCATCTCGAAATACTTGTCCTCGAATCCTTCTGCGCCGCTTTCGTAAACCGAATAGAGTGCATTCACCAAGCCGTCGCCGAAGGCGTAGGCATAGACATAGAAGGGAGAATGCACGAAGTGCGGGATGTAGGCCCAGAAGGTCTCGTACCCATCCATGAATTCAAATGCCGGGCCCAGGCTTTCGGCCTGAACGCTCATCCACAAGGCGTTGATATCGTCGGGGGTCAACTCGCCCTCACGGCGCGCGGCGTGCAGCTTGCATTCAAAGTCGTAGAAGGCGATCTGGCGAACCACGGTGTTGATCATGTCCTCGACCTTGCCGGCCAGCAGCACTTTGCGCTGTTCCGGGGTTTCGGCCTGATCCAGCATTTTACGGAAGGTCAGCATTTCGCCAAAGACCGAGGCGGTTTCAGCCAGCGTCAGCGGGGTTGAGGACAGCATCTCACCCTGATCGGCGGCCAGCACCTGATGCACACCATGTCCCAGCTCATGCGCCAGGGTCATCACGTCGCGCTGTTTGCCCAGATAGTTGAGCATCACGTAGGGGTGGACATCGGTAACGGTCGGATGAGCAAAAGCTCCGGGTGCTTTACCGGGTTTCACCGCAGCGTCTATCCATCCTTTCGAAAAGAACGGGGCTGCGATCTCACCCATGCGGGGATCGAAGGCGTCATAGGCGTCCATAACGGTCTTTTCGGCTTCGTTCCAATTGACGACGCGCGTGTCTTCCATCGGCAGCGGTGCATTGCGGTCCCAGACCTGCATCACGTCCAGACCAAGCCATTTGCGTTTCAGTTCGTAATACCTGTGGCTGAGCTTGGGATACGCGGCCACGACCGCCTCGCGCAGGGCTTCCACCACTTCGGGTTCGACATCGTTGGACAGGTGACGCCCGGTCTGAGCGCTGGGCATATTGCGCCAGCGGTCGACGATTTCCTTTTCCTTGGATTGCGTGTTGTGAACGCGGGCAAAGGTTTTGATGTTGTCCTGAAACACCGATGCAAGCTCGCGCGCAGCTACTTCGCGCTTGGAGCGATCTTGCTCGGTCAACAGGTTTAGGGTGCCTTCGATGTTCAGCTCGTCACCGTCAACGTCAAATATCAGTCCGGCAATAGTTTCATCAAACAGACGTTCCCATGCGTCGCCGACAACACCCAGATCGTGCAGGAACTTTTCCAGCTCATCGGACAGTTGGTAGGGCTTCATCGCACGGATGCGGCGGAAAACGGGCTCATACCGTGCCAGATCGGCATTGGCGTCGAAACGCGCTTTCAGAGCGCTATCCTCGATCCGGTTTATTTCCAGTGTGAAAAAGACCAACGGTGTGGTGAAGATCGTGATTTTTTCCTGCATGTCGGACAGGAATTTGGCGCGCTCGGCATCCGTGGTCAGTTGGTAATAGCGCAGGCCGGCGAAAGACATGATGCGTCCGGCAATGGAATTGATCTTTTCGTTGCGCAACACACAGGCCAGCAGGCCACTTGCGTCCAGATCGGCCAGTTTGCCTTCGTAATCCGCGGCAAAGGCGGCGCATTCGCCTTCCAGCCAGCCCAGATCGCGCTCAAGTTCGGGCGCTTCTTCCGAGGTGTAGAGATCGCTCAGATCCCATTCCGGAAGATTGCCCAGATTGTCGGCACCGCCCATTGCGTTTGCGTCACGGACGGGAAAGGGAAGGTCGCGCATGGATCACCTTTTGTAGATAGCTTTCGCAAACATCTAGGGCTGGCGCGCACGGATCACAAGCGGCCAGTCTTCCGGGTGGAAGAAAGGGTCCAGGTTTTCAGCCCTCGGAAGAACGGGTTTGATTAGACAGAAAATGTTCGGCCATCTGATCCAGAACCGGCCCACGCACATCCGGTGCCTCCATCAACACTTCGTGCTCGCCATCCGGGATTTCGACCAATGTGCCGTTTGGCCAGTTTTCCATACGTGCGCGAATGGCCTTGCGGTCTACGATCTGTTCGTGGCTGCCAAGAAAGGTCAGGCCGGACGTGTCAGGTGCGGGTTGTTCCATCAGCCAGGCACATTCGTTCAGCGATTCTCGCAACCAAAGGTTTGAGGGCGCCCCAAGCGCCAGCTCGGGATGGGCCTTTAGCTGATCCTGCATCATCTGAAACATCGCCGGATCGCGGGTCAGCATGTTGCCTTCGAACGGTTGCGACAGGACATAGCTTTCCAGCGTTGTGGTCGGTGGTGTCTTTTCGCCAAGGCCAAGCGCTGTGCCCCAATAGGCCGTCACACGGCTGAGAGGTTTCATAACCGGAGTGAAGAAAATGCCCCACATCGGCCCGGTGAAGGCACAGGCTGCAAAGCACTTCTGTGCCATTACGGCCCGCAAACCAATGGCACCGCCCATCGAATGTCCGATCACGTACCA
Organism: Ruegeria sp. CDSA079; assembly: GCF_059612245.1. Classification (NCBI taxonomy): domain Bacteria; kingdom Pseudomonadati; phylum Pseudomonadota; class Alphaproteobacteria; order Rhodobacterales; family Roseobacteraceae; genus Ruegeria; species Ruegeria sp. CDSA079. The sequence continues at coordinate 88,618 of NZ_JBXWQF010000004.1, forward strand.
GGGCTTTGGCAGGTTCAGCAAGTGGGCATAATCAAGCGTGGCCTGAACGTCGTGCTGATAGTCCGTGAACTGATCGACATGGCCGATACGGGGATTGTCCAGCAGGCGATCTGCCAGGCCCTGACCGCGCCAATCAACGGCAAGCATGGCAAAGCCGCGTTGGATGAACTCGGCTGCGGTGCCTCCGTATTTTTCGATATACTCCGTTCGACCGGGAAACATCAGAACGGTGCCACGCACATCGCCTTCGGGCAGCCAATGGCCGACCCGGATTCGTATCTGGTCCGAAGTCATTAGCCAGTGGGCGCTCCCACCGGCGGGACCGCCGGCCACGTCTTCAAAAAAAGGGGCCGGCGTCAATTCCATCAGGCCAGCACCGATGCAAGTTTCATGGCAACGCCCATGTCGCCGTCAATGCTCAGCTTGCCGGACATGAACGCACCGGTGGGGTTCAGTTCACCGCTGAGGATTTGCTCGAACGTGTCGGCGTCTGCGCTCATGGTGACATCAGCATCATCATCGCTGACCCGCGCGCCGTCTGCGTCCAAAACAATTGCGCCCAGATCGGCGATAGCAAACTTGGCCGAGGCATCGAACGCGCCGCCTTCCAGTTTTTCATTCAGCGCGGCTGCCGCCTTTTCAAGAATCTCGCTCATGCTTTTCCTCATTTTGTTAGTGCGCCGTGAATGGACATCCCCGGTCGCAACGCTACACTGACTATTGTTATGATCATTGCAATACACAATCTCAAAGGTATCGTTGCGGCACTTGTTGTCCTAGTCACGTTTTCCACCAGTTGCCTCGCGCAACAGGCGGATTTGCGGGATGAGGGCGCGCTGCTGGAGCAACTGGCCGAGTCCTCGCCCGAACAGGCAATGGCACTGGACCGGCAACTTCAAGCATTGTGGGCGCAGTCCGGCTCGGCCTCGGCGGATCTGCTATTGGAACGCGGTCGCGAAGCCCTTGATGGCGGAGATATTGATGCCGCGTTGGACCATCTGACTGCGTTGACGGATCACGCACCCGAATTTGCAGAAGGCTGGCATGTACGCGCCTCGGCATTTTTCGGGATGGAACGGTTCGGAATGGCGGCGGCTGATCTGGAGCACGCATTGACCCTCAACCCCAACAACTATGAGGCGATATACGGGCTGGGTTTGATCTTTGAGATTATCGGAGAACCTCAGAAAGCCTATGACGCGTATTCGCGGGCCTTGGCTATACATCCCCATCACGAAGAAGTAACCAATGCGGTGAATCGACTGAAGCCTCAGATCGAAGGCGCAGCGCTGTAAGGTCCGGGGCAGGGGGCAATGGTGAGCGGGTCATCCCGAGTAGTGGCCGTATTGGGCCCGACAAACACAGGCAAAACCCACTATGCGATCGAACGGATGCTGGGATACCGCACCGGTGTGATCGGTTTGCCGCTGCGGCTGCTGGCGCGCGAGGTCTATGACAAGATCGTCGCCATTCGCGGACCGTCTGTTGTGGCACTGGTCACGGGTGAAGAGCGCATCGTGCCGCCGCGCACCCAATATTGGGTCTGCACGGTCGAGGCGATGCCCGATGGCATGGGGGCAGATTTCGTCGCGATCGACGAAATCCAACTCTGCACCGATCCCGAACGCGGCCATGTCTTTGCCGACCGCCTGTTGCGTGCGCGGGGGACAAATGAAACACTGTTCCTTGGCTCTGACACCATGCGCGGTCCGATTGCCGCCCTGGTGCCCGAGGCGCAGTTTGTGCGGCGCGAACGAATGTCGCAACTTGTCTATTCGGGGTCCAAAAAGATCAGTCGGATGCCCGCACGCAGTGCCATCGTCGGATTCTCGGTCGAAAATGTGTATGCCATCGCTGAATTGCTGCGCCGCCAGAAAGGTGGTGCAGCCGTGGTTATGGGCGCACTCAGCCCGCGCACGCGCAACGCACAAGTCGATCTCTACCAGAATGGCGAGGTCGATTATCTTGTTGCCACCGACGCAATCGGGATGGGGTTGAACCTTGATGTGAACCACGTGGCGTTTTCATCCCTGACCAAATTTGATGGCCGCCGGATGCGACCGCTGGCCCCGAACGAACTGGCGCAGATTGCGGGCCGGGCCGGTCGCGGGATGTCTGATGGCACCTTTGGCGTGACGGGCGAGGCTCCGCCACTGGACGAAGGCGTGGCGCAGGCCATCATGGACAGCCGCTTTGCGCCGATGAAAAAGCTGAACTGGCGGAATGCCGCCTTGCGGTTCGGCTCAATCGACGCGCTGATCGCCTCGCTTGAGGTCAGCCCAAATGACGAGCACCTGACCAAAGCGCGCCCTGCGGACGACCTGAATGCGCTGAAGTCCTTGTCGCAAGTGACCGAGGTCGTCGCTCGTGCCAGCGACCCGCAATCCATCCGTTTGCTGTGGGATGTGTGCCGGATTCCCGATTTTCGCGGCATCAGCCATGCAGAACACGCCAGTTTGCTCGAGGTGATCTTTGGCCACTTGCATGAAAGGGGGGGCGTTCCTGATGACTTCATGGCAAGACAGATTCGCCGGATCGATCAAACCCATGGCGATATTGACGCATTGTCCAAAAGGTTGGCATATATTCGCACTTGGACATATGTTGCGCAACGAAACGGCTGGGTCCGTGACGAATCGCATTGGCGTGACGAAACGCGCACTGTAGAAGACAGATTGTCAGACGCGTTACATGAGCGTCTGACTCAAAGATTTGTGGACCGGCGTACATCTGTTTTGCTGCGCCGGCTCAAACAGAAGGAGGCCCTTTTGGCCGAAGTAAATGACAAGGGTGAAGTGACCGTCGAAGGCGAATTCGTCGGTCGTCTGGAAGGGTTCCGGTTCACGCCGGACAAAAGCGCGCAGGGAACCGAGGCGAAAGCTCTGAAATCGGCGTCCTTGCAAGCACTCGCGCCGCAATTCCATCTGCGCGCCGATCGCTTCTACAATGCGCCCGATACCGAAATTGATTTCACTGATCAGGGTGGCCTGATGTGGGGCGAATACGCCGTCGGCAAACTGGTTGCCGGGGCAGAGTCTCTCAAGCCGATGGTCGAAGTTTTTGTGGACGAAGCCGCAGGGCCGGATGTCGAACAGAAAGTGCAGCGCCGGTTGCAGCATTTCATCGACCGCAAGGTCGCCGCGCTGTTCGAGCCGCTGCTGAATCTGTCGCGCGATGAAGAACTGACTGGTCTGGCCAAGGGCTTTGCGTTCCGCATGGTCGAAGCGCTGGGCGTACTGCCCCGCGCGCAGGTCGCGCAAGAGGTCAAGGATCTGGATCAGGACTCCCGCGGTGCGCTGCGCAAGCACGGCATCCGGTTTGGCCAGTTCACGATCTTCATGCCGCTGCTGCTGAAACCCGCACCCACGCGCCTGCGTCTGGTGCTGTGGGCGTTGTCCAGCGGTTTGCAGGAGTTCCCCGAAGCTCCGCCTCCGGGTCTGGTCACTGTACCCATCGACAAGGATGCGCCGCAGGGATACGACACCATGTGCGGCTACCGCGATGCGGGCGAGCGTTCGATCCGGATCGACATGCTGGAACGTCTGGCCGACATGCTGCGCGCCGAAGACAGCCGGGGCGGGTTCGAAGCCAAGCCGGATATGCTTTCGATCACCGGTATGACGTTGGAACAGTTCGCAGACCTGATGCAAGGCTTGGGGTACAAAGCCGAGCGTGGCGAGCGTGAAAAGGTCAAACAGGCCCCTGTGGAAATGCCCGCGACTGAAGCACCTGATCAGGCCGCCGCAGATGAAACCCAAGCCGCAGAGGCCACCTCGGAAGAGGTCGTGGCACCCGCCGAGGCGCCAGCCGAAGCTACGTCAAGCCCCGAGGCGGCAGCCGAGGCACCAGCATCTGACGCCGTATCGGATGAGCCAGAGGTTGAGGTTTTCTTTACCTTCACCTGGGGTCGTCAGCGGCAACCCAACCGTGGCCCACGTCGTGAGCAAGGGCAAGGTAACGGCAAACCGCGTGGTAAGCCTCAGGACGGTCGCGGCAAGCCTCACGGCAAGAAGGGCGGCAAACCTCAGGGTGCCAAGACTTTCTCGTCACGGCCTCCGAAAAAGGAAAAGGCCATCGATCCCGACAACCCGTTCGCCGCTGCGCTGATGGGTTTGAAGGACGGCAACTGACGCAATATGGCTGATGCCAAGCTGCGGATCGACAAATGGTTGTGGCAGGCGCGGTTCTTCAAGACCCGCAGCCTGGCCGCCAAACAGGTCAGCGGCGGCTATGTCAGATTGAACGGAAACCGGGTGATGAAACCGGCACAGACCGTGTCACCCGGCGACGTTCTGACCTTTCCTCAGGGCCGTATCGTGCGCGTTGTACGCGTGGAAAAACTGGGTGAACGCCGTGGTCCGGCCCCCGAGGCGCAAACGTTGTATCTCGATATGACCGAAAAGCAGGACGTGCCTCCAAAGAATCCCGGGTTTGAAGGAAAGGGTCGCCCAACCAAGAAAGATCGACGCGCTCTTGATCTTTCTCGCACAGAAGATCGCTGATCCTATCTTGAAGAGTAGGCCAGACTGAATTAGCTAGTCGCTCAAACCGCAAACGGGAATCCGATCATGACCTATGTTGTCACCGAAAACTGTATCGCCTGCAAATACACCGACTGTGTCGAAGTATGTCCGGTGGACTGTTTCTATGAAGGTGAGAACACATTGGTCATTCACCCCGACGAATGCATCGATTGCGGCGTGTGCGAACCGGAATGCCCGGCCGACGCAATCCGTCCGGATACCGAGCCGGGGATGGAGCAATGGGTCGAGTTCAACCGCAAGTTCTCGGAACAGTGGCCGGTCATCGTCACCAAGAAAGATCCGCTTCCCGGCGCGGAAGAACGTGACGGTGAAGAAGGCAAGATGGAGAAGTATTTCTCAGAAGCACCTGGCGAAGGCGGTTAAGCGATTCGCTACAGCGTTGCTTCTTTTGGCGCGAAGTGTGCTAAGTAACTGTTTGAATGCGCGTATAATTCAAAAAATTCCCGTAGGGTAAACTTTCGGGCGTCGTATTTTTGTGATATAATCTCAGCCTGTATGATGACCGAGATTGGGATGCGCTCCGAAAGTACGCTCGCTTTGGAGTTTTGAATTTATGACAGAAACGCCGCCTGACGGGGCTGAGACAGTCCCCGCATGTGGTGCTTTTTTTGTCTGCGTCCCGGTCCGCAAGCAAGGATAAAACTGAATGACAAAGTCGAAAAAGCTCGAATTCCGCCCGAACGACTATGTTGTCTACCCCGCACATGGCGTAGGCCAGATCATCTCGATCGAAGAACAGGATGTCGCTGGGTTCACGCTCGAGCTGTTTGTCATCTCATTTGAGAAAGACAAGATGACTCTGCGCGTGCCGACCAACAAGGCCACCGAATCCGGTCTGCGGTCGCTGAGCTCGCCGGATGTGATCAGCCAGGCGATGAAGACGCTGAAAGGCAAGGCCAAGGTCAAACGCGCCATGTGGTCCCGTCGCGCCCAGGAATATGAACAGAAAATCAACTCGGGTGATCTGATCTCGATTGCCGAGGTTGTCCGCGATTTGCATCGCACCGATGACCAGCGCGAGCAGAGCTATTCCGAGCGTCAGCTTTATGAAGCTGCTCTGGAACGTCTGACTCGCGAGGTTGCAGCCGTGTCCGGGGCTGGCGAAGTTTCGGCCGCGAAGCAGGTTGACGAAGTACTGACCTCGCGCGCTGCCTGATCGCACCAAAAACTGCTTGAGGCCGCTCCATTTGGGGCGGCCTTATTCGTGGCTTGGCGATTTGCGCAACTGCCGTTAATTTCACTTTATATGCAGCACGATACAGGGCGGATATGAAGCAGACGGTGAAATACCTGTATATCGGACATGATCCGATTTCGGTCTGGTTTCGCTATGGCTTGATCGTGTTTGACATCGTGTCGATCGTGTTTTTTGTCGCCACGGCCCATTTTCCAAATGGGCCGGGCGTCACGGCCGCAAGCATGCTGATCGGCTTTCTGATTTTGCTGGATTTCTCGGCACGGCTTTGGATCGCCAAGGATCGTCGGAAATTGTTGCGCCAGATTTACACGCTGGCGGATATCGTTGTTATTGTGTCTCTGGTGCTTGATCCGTTCCTGGCTGGCAACCTTGCGTTTTTAAGGATCTTGCGTGCCTTGCGGTTGATCCATTCCTATCACCTGCTGAGGGATCTACGGCGCGACAGCCATTTTTTTCGAACCCACGAAGACGCCGTTATTGCCGCAATCAACCTGCTGGTCTTCGTCTTTGCGACCTCGACCGCCGTTCTGGTGTTCTTCATTCCTGCAGACTCGCAGACTCCCTATATTGATGCGCTCTATTTCACCATGGCAACTCTGACGACCACTGGATTTGGCGATATCACCTTGCCCACACCGGGCGGCAAGCTGTTTTCGGTCTTTATCATGGTGGTGGGTGTTGCGCTTTTTGTCCGGCTGGCACAGGCAATTTTCATGCCCCAGAAAGTACGCCATAAATGCCCAAGCTGCGGTTTGTTTCGGCATGATCCGGACGCGGTGCATTGCAAACATTGCGGCGCTACTTTGCGGATCGAAACCGGGGGTGCGTCTTAAATCAGCGCAACGCAGGTTAGCAGAAAGGCGATCTCGGATACCAATTGTGTGGCTCCCAGAATGTCACCCGTCTGGCCACCGATCTTTGATTTGGCGATGATGGCCAAGACTGCTGCGCTGATTGTTGCAAAGCCCATGGCGGCGATTGTACCCATGCCTATGAGCAGGAAGGCAAGCGCCGCCGCCAGACCCAGTGCTGCGATAACGGATGTTTTCTGAGGTTTGCCGACAGAATGGCTCAGGCCCGACTTCCGGGCATGCGGTAGCCCAGCCATCACCAAAGGCATCAACGCTCGCGAGACAATACATGCGGCTAATATTGCACCCACCGCATCAGCGGTCAGCAAAGCCGCGATAGCCGAGATACGAACCAGTTGAGACATGATCAGGGCAAGCACGCCGTAGGTCCCGATATGGCTGTCTTTCATGATTTCCAAGCGGCGGTCTCGGGTGAACCCGCCCCAGAGGCCGTCGAACGTGTCGGCCAGGCCATCCTCGTGCATGGCACCGGTTGTGGCGATCAGCATGGCCAGCAGCAGACCGGCGGACGCCATTACCGGCAGCCCCAACGCAAGCGCGCTCCACCCCACAAGGCAGGCGAGTCCCGCAACGACCAAACCCACAAGCGGAAAGGCCCAGGTTGCCTGTGCTTGCCTCGAAAACACGGGGTCCGGCAAACGCGGCAGGGGCAGGCGGGTGAGCAGCACCAGCGCCAGCGGTATATCCCACAGAGAAAAAGGTTTCGTGTCGTTTTTTTGCACGCCCGTGCCTTTCGGGGTCTTGTTGGATTCAGTGCTTCGGTTAAACACACAGGACCACTCTGATGCAATGAGGCTTTCATGCTGCCTGAACTGAATGATTTGAACGCGTTCCGCGCTGCTCTTACGGCGGCACCGGGGCCGGATGCCACTGCGGTGCATGCTGCGGCTGACCGAAACGGAAAACTGACCAAGCCCCCGGGCGCACTTGGGCGGTTGGAAGATCTTGCGATCTGGTATGGGGGATGGCGTGGCGATGCCCGTCCGCAGATTAGTGCACCACAAGTCATCGTCTTTGCCGGAAACCACGGCGTCACTGCGCAGGGCGTATCGGCCTTTCCGCCCGAAGTCACCGTGCAGATGGTGATGAATTTCGAACATGGCGGTGCTGCGATAAATCAGCTGGCCAAGGCAGCGGGTGCGACGATGGACGTGCATGCGCTGGACTTGGACACACCCACCGCGGATTTCACTCAAGCTCCGGCCATGAGTGAAGAAGAGCTGCTGAGCGCCTTGCGCACGGGTTGGCAGTCCGTTGATCCGCAGGCCGATCTGCTGGTTGTGGGCGAGATGGGTATTGGCAACACAACTCCGGCGGCCGCCATCGCCTGCGCGCTGTTTGGCGGAGACGCAGAGGACTGGACAGGTCGTGGCACCGGTGTCGATGATGCAGGTCTTGCCAACAAAACGCGTGTTGTGGCTGAGGGTGTCGCGAAACATGCGTCAGAGGACGGCCTGGAGATCCTGCGCTGCCTCGGAGGGCGCGAGATTGCCGCGATGGCCGGAGCGATTGCCGCCGCGCGCGTATTGCGCATTCCAGTCATTCTGGACGGATTCATCTGCTCTGCCGCTGCCGCTTGCCTGTGGAAATTGTCGGCCGGTGCGCTGGACCATGCGGTTGCCGGGCACCAAAGCGCAGAAGCGGCGCATGGTGAAGTATTGTCCAAGCTAGGCAAAGACCCGTTGCTGAGCCTTGGCCTGCGCTTGGGCGAAGGGTCCGGTGGGGCACTGGCGATAAACATTCTCAAAAGCGCAGTGGCTTGCCATTCCGGCATGGCAACCTTTGCCGAGGCAGGCGTATCTGACGGTTAAGGTGTCGCCTGACCCGGGCACGGATCTGGGTCAGGCAGATTTCTTGGCGTGCTCTTCAGCCAATTCGAGCAACGCGGTTTCCAGTTCCCTTTCCAGCTTCTGCGAACGTTCGATGTATTTCTTGTTCTCAGCAGTCGGCATTCCGGGAACCCACAGTTCGGCCAGATCGCGCATAGAAGCCCGATCATGGTGATAGAAGGTCTGCTCTGCTTGCGAAGCCTCATATTCACTCAGCCCGATATTCTCCAGCACGTAGCGCCCCGCGCGCAGCGAACTGTCGAACATTTCACGCACGATGTCGTTGGCTCCGGCTTGATACAGCTCGTAGACGTGGGTCCGATCACGGGCCCGGGCGATGATGTGCAGGTCGGGGCGCTGCCGTCGAGCATAACCAACAAGTCTTGTGACTTGCTTGTGGTCATCCATCGCTGCCACCAGAACGGATGCTTTTTCCAACCCTGCGGCACGTAGCAACTCGGGCCGCGTAGGGTCGCCCAAGAAGCCTTTTACGCCAAACCGGCGCATCAACTGAACGGTTTCGATATCGTGGTCCAGCACAACGGTCTTGAAACCGCTGGCGCGTACCAGACGATTCACGATCTGACCAAAGCGGCCGATGCCCGCGATGATAACCGGGCCTTTTTCATCAATCTCATCCGGTTCGGGCTCCTTTGAGGTGTCGCCCATTTTTCGGGACAGCAGGTCATAGATGATGAACAGAAGCGGGGTGATCAGCATCGTCAGCGCAATGATCATAAGCAGCTTCTGCGACAGGTCGGGCGGTATTACATTCTGTTGTGTCGAAAAGGCCAGCAGTACAAACCCAAATTCACCGGCCTGCGCCAGTCCGAGTGTGAACAGCCAGTGATCCCGCCCGCTCAGGCGGAATGCCTTACCGACAAGGTAAAGGATGACCCCTTTTGCCAGGATCACAAGCAGCGCCAGGCCGATCAGGTCAAACGGATCGTCGAAGAAGTAGCCAACGTTAATGCCTGCTCCGACCGTGATGAAGAACAGGCCCAGGAAAAGGCCTTTGAAAGGCTCAAGGTCGCTTTCCATTTGGTGACGAAACTCGGAACTGGCCAGAACAACGCCCGCCAGAAAAGCGCCCAAGGCGGGTGACAGCCCGACCAGCGTCATCAGAAAGGAAATACCAACGACGATCATCAACGCCAGCGCGGTGTACATCTCGCGCAGACGGGTGGCGTGGATAAAGCGAAACAGGGGGCGCGTGAGGTAGACACCCGCCAGAATGACGAAGGCCACAGCTCCTATCGTGACGAGAGTGACGGCCCAACCTGGCAGCCCTTCGACCAGAGACAAGCTATGGTGGCCTGCTCCGTGTAGGTCGGCAACACCGCGGTCAATCGAACCATCTGCTTCGATATGAGGTAACGCTGGAAGGGCCAGCAGCGGCAACAATGCCAGGATCGGAATGACTGCGATGTCTTGCGTCAGCAGCACCGAAAATGTGGCTCGACCACCGTTCGTCTGCATCAACCCCTTTTCCGACAAGGTCTGAAGGACGATCGCTGTAGACGACAAGGACAAGGTCAAACCCACTGCCAGCGCGACGGACCAGGGGTGATTTGCATAGATGGCAACGGCGGCAATCGCAGCTGTTGAGAGCAGAACCTGCAACCCCCCCAGACCCAGCAGCTTGTCGCGCATATCCCACAAGGCGCGGGGTTCCAGTTCCAGTCCGATCAGGAACAGCATCATCACAACGCCAAACTCGGCAACATGTTGAAGGTTTTCCGTTTCGGCCCCGACCAATCCCAGTACAGGCCCAATGATGATCCCGGCGGCCAAATAACCCAGAACCGACCCTAGCCCCAGCCTTGCGGACAGGGGCACCGCGATCACAGCCGCAGCCAGATAGATCGAAGCCTGATATAGAAAATCGTCCATTAGTCTCCTCGTGATCCCGTTCAGGTGGGCAGGGGGGCGTCGCGTTTCAGTTGGTCCATCACTATCTGGCTTTGCACACGGGCAACAGCAGGATGCGGCAGGATGACATGATGGAGCAAGCTGTTGAGCGCGGAAAGATCATCACAATAGACATGCAGCAGGTAATCTGCCTCTCCTGTCATCGTCCAGGCGCTGGTTATCTCGGGGCGGGTGTCGACCATACGGGCAAAGCTTTGGGATTGTTCGGGGCCATGTGTACCCAGATGAACCTGAACAAATCCTTGCACCTGCAAGTCAAGCTTAAGCGGATCAAGCCGGGCGGCATAGCCCGTAATATAGCCTTCGGCCTCAAGCCGTTGTCGGCGTCTGCCCGCTTGACTGGGCGAGAGGTTCAGCATCTCACCCAGTTGATGCGCAGTCAGATGCGCATCCTTTTGCAGGGCAGATAACAGGCGTTTGTCGGTTGTGTCCAGCACGTGCGGAGGAATCTCGTTTTTTCAGTGTTTCGCGCGCATTTTGCGCGTCAATCTTAAGTTTACACGAAAACAATGCGCAGAAACAGCGTTCGAAAAGTCATATTTTTGAATCAGCAATAAATTTCCGGTCTTCAAAGGAGACGCGCCATGGGTCCATTCCCGCATAACGCCCCGAAATCTGTGATCAGCGACGAAAACCCCGCCGGGACCGACGGGTTTGAGTTTGTTGAATTTGCCCATCCCGAACCGCAGGAACTGCGCGATCTGTTCGCAAAGATGGGGTTCGACCTGGTGGCCCGTCACAAGGATAAACCGTTGGTTGAACTCTGGCAGCAAGGGGATGTCACCTATGTCCTGAATGCCGACCCGGACAGCTTTGCGGACAAATTCGTAGCCGAGCATGGCCCGTGCGCCCCGGCGATGGGATGGCGCGTCGTCGACGCGCAGAAAGCGTATGAACACGCTGTGTCGAAAGGGGCCGAACCCTATGATGCGGACGATAAAACGATGGATGTTCCTGCGATCAAGGGCATTGGGGGGTCACTGATCTATTTCATCGACCAGTATTACGATACATCGCCCTACAATCAGGAATTCGAGTGGATCAAGGAATCCAAGCCGCGCGGTGAAGGGTTCTATTACCTCGATCACCTGACCCACAATGTCTACACGGGCAACATGGACAAATGGTTCGAGTTCTATGGTGATCTGTTCAATTTCCGCGAAATTCGCTTCTTCGACATTCAGGGTAAGTTCACAGGCCTGTTCAGCCGCGCATTGACGTCGCCCTGCGGTCGAATCCGGATTCCGATCAACGAAGACCGGGGTGAGACCGGGCAGATTGTATCCTACCTCAAGAAGTACAAGGGCGAAGGCATCCAGCATATCGCTGTCGGCAGCGAGGATATCTATGCCTCAACCGACGCAATTGCCGAGAACGGTTTGAAATTCATGCCTGGACCGAACCCCGCCTATTACGAGATGTCGAAAGATCGCGTAACGGATCATGAAGAGCCGCTGGATCGCATGATGAAGCACGGCATCCTGATCGACGGTGAGGGTGTTGTGGACGGCGGCGAGACCCGCATTCTGCTGCAGATCTTCTCAAAGACCGTAATCGGCCCGATCTTTTTTGAGTTCATTCAACGCAAGGGGGATGACGGGTTTGGTGAAGGTAATTTCCAGGCCCTGTTCGAATCCATCGAGCGTGAGCAGATCGAAAGCGGTGAGATTTCCGCTGCCTGATCCAAGAACAATGCGCCGGGAACCTAAAACGCCCCGGCGCATCTTTTGTCACGTCGAACCGCGCGATCAGCTGCGCGGCATCGCCAATGTCACGTTGCGGCCCTTTTTCTGATAGCGCAATTCACTGTCGCTGATAGCGATGACTTTCCCGCCGTCAATGCGATCTCCGACTTTCAGTTTCTTGTACCGACCACTGGGCAGACGCACCAAGGCACGACGGTTGGCCGGAGTGCCATAAACACCAATCAGGTTCAGTTTACGCAGGTTGATGGCGTTGTCGATTGTAGCCTGTCGGGCGACCGATGCGGTCGAAGGTATCTTGGGTGCCACCGTCTTGGGTTGAAAAGATCCTGCATCATCGGGCTTTTGATCCAGCGCCGCTGTTGATGCCAGAGTGGACGGCTTTGCAACGGTCGGTCTGGCCGCAACCAGACCTGCTGGTCGCGCCTTGGGTCGGGGGACGCGCATGATGGCCAGCTCAGAGACAGGTACTTCCACCTCTTCAGGGGCTTCCAAACCTTCGGGGCGTGGTTTGGGGCGCTTGCCAGCCAGTTCTTCGCGCGATTGACCACCGAGTTGCTGACGTTCGAACGTTTCTTCAAGATCGTCGGGGCGTGGTTTGGGGCGGAGGCCAGCCAGCCTTTGATCGACCTCTTCAACAACAGGCTCTTCCTCGAACCGCAGCGGAGCTTGTTGCGGGACCTTGGAGGGGCGGCCCAGATATACTGTGATCCCGTCGGGGCTCAATGCACCCTCGGGCGTGGCGACAACAAGCCCCTGATCATCCAGATCGAACCGCGTGCCTGCAACACTGGGCAGTCCCTCTTGATTGAATGGCACGTCCGTGTCGAAACTTGAGGAAGGCGGCAATGCGACAGCATCATTGGAGAGATCGGACTTGTCGATGGATGTCAGATACAGGTCTTCCGGCTCAACGGCGTCCGGCTCTTGCAAAGGAGCGGGGGGTGCCACGTCAATCCCTGTCACGGCAAGGATATCTTTTGGAGCATCGGGATCCTGAGCAATCGGCTCGACCGCTGTTGGTGCAACCTTGAGCGCTTCGAGGATCGCCGCATCCGTAGGTGACAGCTCGGGCTGTTCCTCAGCCTCATCAACTGGTGGTTCAGGCGGCGTGCTTTGCTGGGGTTCAACAGCTGCAACCTCAGGCGTCGGCACCGGGGTGACTTCGGGCTCGGGTGCCGATACGTCCGGTGCAACTGGGTTCGGCTCAGCCTGTTCGAAGCGTTCCTCGGTCGTTTCTGCGGTTGGTTCGGGGAGGGTGCTTGGCTGCGGCTCGACAGCAGCAATTTCGGATGTGGGGTCAGGGATTGCCTTGGCCTCAGGCGCCGATATTTCCGGTGCGGCTGGGCTCAACTCGGTCCGCTCCGATTGCTCGGTCGGGCCAGAGGCCAGCCACGCGCCAAAAACCCCGCCGAGAAGAATCACGGCGGCAAAGGCCGGAATGGCGTAACGCTTGGAAGCGGGCTGTGAGGTAACATGTGCAGCGCGGGAGCTGTCTGGCGCTCGAAACGCATCCGGTGCAGCCGTACCGGCGATGGGATGAGCAGGCAGGCCGAGGGGGGCAACCTCTTCGGGCGAATCCGTTTCACTGGGCTCTGCGGGCTGCGTTGCAAGTGGTTGCTCAGATTGCTCTAGGAAAACCGGCTCGCGTGGGAAGGTGCCTGCGCTTTCTTCAGCGGTGAAAACCGTTGGTACAAAGCCATGGCCTATGGCAAAGTTCCGCGCCTCAGACAGAGTCTTTTTGGCAACGACAGCGACATGAGTTGTGTCACCTTCGGTCTGGCTGTCATAGCTGAGGTCGGACAGAGAATACGGGGTCGCCTCGACCAGTGCTGCCTCAACGCGCGCCTTTCGGTCTGCGACGGATAAGTCACCGGTTTCGACGTCCAAAAAGCGAACCTGATCCGCTGGCAGGACGATCTTGCAACTCAGGTCGTTTTCAAGGGCAAATGCTTTTTCCCGCAATGCCTGAATTTGCTCGGGCAGATCCTGCTCATCCAGCGGAATCGAGCCGACAACGTACCAATCGCCCTCGGATTGGTGGTGCAGAAAAATTCCGGTTGCAGAAAAAGACAACGCAAAGGCGGGTTTCATATTCCGGAAGAACCATAATTATCAGCGTCAATGCAAACGACTTTGCGTTCGCAGACCGACATTAAAGCAGGAACCCGCCGAGGGAAAGAAAAAGGCTGGGATTGCTCTTGTATGGCGACGGTCCGCCAACCCATCTTAAAGTAGAAAAAATTGGAGTGATAACCTTGAAGACATTCGCTTTTCTGGCTGCGATGATGGCAGCAACAGCCGCAGGAGCGGCCCATGCGGAAGAACGTCGCATCACAGTGGATGCAACCGGAACCGTGCAAACAGCACCCGATATGGCGACGATCACGCTGGGCGTGACCAACGAAAACGCAGAGGCCGGGGCAGCCATGCAGGCGACTTCGGATGCGGTTGCCAAGGTCCTGTCACGACTGACCGAGATGGGAATCGAAGACCGGGACGTTCAAACCCGCGATTTGTCACTGTCACCGGTCTGGTCAGGGCGGCACGGGCAGAATGGGGAAAAACCCGAAATCACAGGGTTCACTGCCTCGAACCGTGTTTTTGTGCGCGTTCGTGATCTGACGCAGCTTGGGAAGATTATGGATGCGGTCATTCAGGATGGTGCCAATGATTTCGGCGGGCTGAGCTTTGGTGTGCAGGATTCAAAACCGTTGGAGGCGCAGGCCCGTGCCGAAGCCGTCGGCGAGGCCAAGGCCAAAGCGGAACAGTTGGCACAGGCGGCTGGTGTAACACTTGGCCCGGTGCAAACGATCTCTGAACAATCGGCTGGCGTGCGCCCTATGGCAGAGATGCGCGCCATGAGCATGGCCGATGCAGGCGGGGTCCCTGTTGCGGGCGGGGAAGTTTCAGTCTCGGTCAGCGTCTCGATGGAATTCGAGATTTCGGACTAAGACTAATCCTTCGCGCGGGCCATCAGCGGTGTGCGTTGCTGGCCCGCGGCGTCAAAATTGTCCGGCGACAGCCAGGCTTCGAAAGCATCACGAACGCGCGGCCATTCGGTATCGATAATCGAATACCACGCAGTATCCCGGTTGCGCCCCTTGTAATGGGTCGCCTGCCGGAACACTCCTTCAAAGGTGAACCCCAGCCGCGCTGCCGCGCTGCAGGATGGTGCATTCAGCGCATCGCATTTCCATTCATAGCGGCGATAGCCCAATTCATCGAACACCCGCTTCATCATCAGATACATGACTTCGGTGGATTGCGGTTTGCGCTGAAGCAGGGGCGAGAAGTGGATATGTCCCACCTCGATCGCTCCGGCTGCAGGCTCGATCCTTAGGTACGAGGCCATGCCCAGAGGCACGTCATCACCATCCAGAACAGTATGGAACATCGGATCTGCGTCCATACAGTTGGCGCGGGCCCAATCTTCGAATTCCGGCTCGCTGTCGAACGGGCCGTAGGGCAGGTAGGTCCAGTTGCGTCCATCCCTGTCATTTGCAAACGCCCGGAGCAGTCCGGGCGCATGTCTGTTCACGTCCAAAGGCACGACAGAACAATATCGACCCTCCATCGGAGTATAAGGCGGTGTCGGGCGCGGAAAGTCACCCGAAACCGGCAAACCGATAGGTTGGCCAAGGTCGTTTGTGTCGTGCCCGGCCATCGTCAGGCGCTTGCTTTGGCCAAGGCCTGATCCAGATCCGCGATCAGGTCGTTCGCGTCCTCAATCCCGATGGACACGCGCACGACACCCGCACCCGCACCCGCAGCTTCCTGCTGTTCCGGAGTCAGCTGACGGTGGGTGGTCGAGGCCGAGTGGATGATCAGCGACCGTGCATCGCCCAGATTGGCCACGTGGCTGAAGATCTCCAATGCGTTGACCAGTTTGATACAGGCGTCGTACCCGCCTTTGACCGCAAAGGTGAACAGGGCACCAGCGCCACGTTTGTATTGCGACTTGACCCGGTCGTGATAGGGCGATGAGGGCAGACCTGCATAGGTGACGTAATCCACGCGATCATCAGCTTCCAGCCAGGCCGCGATCTTCTTGGCGTTCTCGACGTGGCGTTCCATCCGCAGCGACAGGGTTTCGATCCCCATCAGCGTATAATGCGCGGCTTGGGGGTTCATAGTCATGCCCAAATCACGCAGGCCAATGGCGATGCCGTGGAAGGTGAAGGCCAAGGGCCCGAACGTTTCGTGGAATTTCAGACCGTGATAGGCCTGCTCCGGTTCGCTGAGCGAGGGGAACTTGTCATTTGCGGACCAGTCGAACTTGCCCGAATCCACAATGCAGCCACCGGTAACAGTGCCGTTGCCGGTTAGGTACTTGGTGGTCGAATGCACAACCAGCGTCGCACCAAGTTCGATCGGGCGGCACAGGTATGGCGTGGCCGAGGTGTTGTCGACGATCAGCGGAATGCCAGCCGCATCAGAAACGTCCGCCAAGGCACGGATATCGGTGACATAACCTCCGGGGTTGGCGATGGATTCGCAGAACACCGCACGGGTGTTTTCGTCGATAGCGTCCTTCACCGCGTCAAGATCGTCGGTGTCGACAAACTTAGCCGACCAGCCAAAGCGTTTGATGGTCTGGCTGAACTGTGTGACTGTACCGCCATACAAACGGGTCGAGGCGACGACGTTGCAACCCGGTCCCATCAGTGGGAACAGCGCCATGATTTGCGCCGCGTGACCGGATGAGCAGCAAACAGCCCCAACACCGCCCTCAAGCGTCGCCACGCGTTCCTGCAACACAGCGACGGTTGGGTTGGTCAGGCGGGAATAGATAAAGCCCACCTCTTGCAGGTTGAACAGGGCTGCGGCGTGATCCGCATCGCGAAAGACATAGGCCGTGGTCTGATAGATCGGTGTCTGGCGCGCTCCGGTCGCCGGGTCGGGGCGGGCGCCCGCGTGAATCTGCAACGTGTCGAAACCGTAAGTGGGGCCGTCAGACATCTTGAAAATCTCCTGTTGGAATTTGGGTTGCTGAATCTGTAGGCGATTGCCCGCTTGCGCACAACGATCCTGTCAGCGCAGCCAAAGCCCTTTGCTTTTGATCGTGTTGCGGATGGCCTGTTCGCGTCGCGGCAGGTTGTCCTGATCAAACAGGGCCCGGATTCTTGCGCCTTTCCCCTGCAGAACCAGCTTTTTCAGCGGATCATATTGCTTGAGCACCTTCTTGACCTTGTTCGGTGCCACAATGGTTTCCAATACCTCGATAACGTGATCACTTTCACGGGCGTAGAGCATGGGGAATAGGCGGTAGTGACAGCTGACAGAGCCGTCGAGCAGACCGTCGGGCAGCGCATCCCGACCACCGCCGAACGAATGGATGACAAGGGGAAGGGCGGCCTGATCCAGCCACGGGTCAAGATTTTGACCCGTCAGTTCCGGAATATGTTCATCTCGGATCGCTTTGGCATAGTCCAGATAGCGCTCGCCAAAAACTCTTGGGCACTTGTAGAAGAAATAGCCCGCGTTGAAATACAGATACCGCCGCCAGTAATCATGGGGTTGGCTGGTATCCAGCGAGTCTTCGAAATCCAGCCCGAACCGCTGATACAGCGCCCGCCATATACCGTCGAATCCGGGGCCGTAGAGCGTTGGCTTTGGCCATGTCCCCTCAACCTTCAACGACGCGCCGGGATGGTCGAAATCAAAGGGCACGGTTGAGATGTCACCGGTGATCAGCGTGTCGGTGTCAAAGAACACAAAGGGCTCATCTTCTGGCAGGGCCAACAGGGCCTCGATCTTGTTGCCGTAAGGATAACTTTCGCCAAAGACATGCGAGTCGAAGGGCAAAATTTCGGCATCCAATTGGTTCAGCGCCTTCAGAACATCTTCGCCTTGAATGCTGGGGTTCTGGCTCCAACGTGGTCCGGGATTGGGCGTGGCGACAAACAGCCTGCCTTCAAATTGGGGTGAGCTGTGGCGCAACGATGCGGCAAATAACAGGGCCTCGTATTGCAGGCGATTGTTTTGCCCGACAACGGCGATGTTAAATTTCTGTGGATTTGCTTGCATCTGCGCCCGTTCCCGATGGGTGCGTGACCCAGCACCCTTCGTCCCGGAGTACAACACCAAACCCAAGCCGTCAAAAGCCGAAAGTTTGCAACTTCATCGCAAGTTCCCATTTCTATCAGGATCACTAAATGAAAGGGGCGAACATGCGGATCAACGCAGATTTCACCAAGCGGGTTGCGGTTCATTTTGACGAAACCGAATGGGTGGCGTCCCCAGCCGCAGGGGTTGAGCGCAAAATGCTGGATCGCATCGGCGACGAGGTTGCCCGTGCCACGACAATCGTCCGCTTTGCCCCCGGAAGTGCATTTTCAGCACATACGCATGATGGTGGAGAGGAATACCTGGTTCTCGATGGTGTTTTTCAGGATGAAACCGGGGATTTCCCTGTCGGAAGTTACGTGCGCAATCCGCCCACTTCGTCTCATACGCCATCGGCAGCCGAAGGGGCGACCATTCTGGTCAAGCTCCACCAGTTCAACCTTCAAGATCGGACAGAGGTGCGAAAGTCTGTCAACGGTGCAGATGATATGCAGCTGTTCCAAGACGACCATGAAGATGTTCACGTGCAAAGCTGGGCTGCAGGGGACACAATTGAGTTGAACGCCGACCAAGGCATGGAGGTCTTTGTCATTGACGGGGGCTTTGCCGAAAAGGGCGAGCAATTCGCGAAATGGGACTGGCTGCGCTTGCCGCCGGGTACGCGAACGCAGGCCATTGCAGGACAGCTCGGCGCGCGGGTTTGGACCAAGTCCGGTCACCTCGGTACCATGATCTGAGGTCTCGTCCGCCTCAAAATTACACAAAACCAAACGTAATCCGGGTCATTTGGCCCGGTTTTTTAAATTTTTGACCCTTTGATAAATTTTACCAATTGATAAAATTTTTTTTTGTGGCAAGCTGAGAGCATAACAAACATATCTACAGGGAGTAGAGTGATGGCACAGGGCCAGATGGCACCCGGGATCGTCTCCGGGCGGCTTTCAAGCGATGAGCTGACCTCGAATTTCACCGATCTGCATCCGCCGCTGGCCCCGCACGAGGCCGCCGTTGCCGCAGATCGCTGTTATTTCTGCTATGACGCACCATGCGTAACCGCGTGTCCAACGGATATCGATATTCCGCTGTTCATCCGCCAGATTCAGGCCGGGCAGCCACAATCGGCGGGGCGGACTATTCTTGAACAGAACATTCTGGGCGGGATGTGCGCCCGTGTCTGCCCGACGGAAACACTATGTGAAGAGGCCTGTGTTCGCGAAACCGCCGAGGGTAAACCGGTTGAGATCGGTCGCCTGCAGCGCTTTGCGACCGATGACATCATGACCTCGGGTGCGCATCCGTTCGACCGTGCGGCCTCGACCGGCAAGACAGTGGCTGTTGTCGGGGCAGGGCCCGCAGGTTTGGCCTGTGCGCATCGGCTGGCGATGCTGGGCCATGACGTCGTGATCCATGAAAGCAAACCCAAGCCCGGTGGGCTGAACGAATATGGCATCGCTGCCTATAAATCGACCAATGACTTTGCGCAGGCCGAGGTAGACTGGCTGCTGAAAATAGGTGGCATCGCGATTGAAACCGGATCGGTTCTGGGTGAAAGCATCTCGCTGGAGGGTCTTGTCGAAAACTACGATGCGGTTTTTCTGTCCATCGGTCTCGTCGGCGTAAACGCCCTGCGTGCAGGCGGTGTCGACAAGGGTGGCGTGCGCGCGGCAGTCGATTTCATCTCGGACGTGCGGCAGGCCAGCGACCTCGCCAATCTGCCGGTAGGTCGAAATGTTGTTGTCATTGGCGGGGGCATGACAGCGGTGGATGCGGCTGTGAAGTCCAAACTGCTGGGTGCTGAACACGTTACCATCGCGTACCGCCGAGGTCGCGACGCCATGGGCGCAAGCCGGTATGAACAGGATTTGGCGGCCTCGCACGGCGTTCGAATCCTGCCCAATGTGCAGCCGGTGGCTGTACACGGCAACGGAACTGCAGCCGAGGTCGAACTGGAATATACGTCCAGCCAGAACGGTCAGCTCACGGGTACTGGCGAGACGATCCGTCTGCCAGCAGATCAAGTGCTCAAAGCCATCGGTCAAACGCTAGAAGGCGCGCCAGAAGGGCTGACTCTGGACGGCAACAAGATCGCCGTTAGCGGGGCTGGTCGCACCTCCTTGACCGGGGTCTGGGCAGGCGGTGATTGCGCTGCGGGGGGGGAAGACCTGACTGTGACCGCAGTTGCCGAAGGTCGGGACGCGGCGATGGACATCCACGCGACGCTCGTTTCGTGATAGGGTGGGGTACTCACCCCATTCCTTTCGCTGCTGAGGTATTCCCATGTCCCAGATCGAACAAGCTGTTGCTCAACATTATACCACCGGTGCCCTGACCGAACGCGTCCGCGCGGCGCTTGAGGCCAGCGGCATCGATCCCGATGCGGCCACCGTTGCCGATCTGAAGGCAGGGGACGAGTTCCACACGGGCGGCGTTCTGGCGACGGACAACCTGTTTGGGCAACTGTCGCCGACCCATGCAACACGCATTCTTGACGTCGGGTGCGGTATTGGTGGTACCTCCAGGTACATCGTGGATCGCTATGATTCAACGGTGACCGGCATCGATCTGACGCCGGAATTCGTTGAAACGGCTACAGCGCTGAGCGACCTGGTCGGGCATTCCGAGAAGGCCAGTTTTCACGTAGGCAGCGCATTGGACATGCCGGTGCCGGACGCGGGATTTGACCTTGCGGTCATGATGCATGTTGGCATGAACATCAAGGATAAGACTGGGCTTTTTGCCGAAGTGTCGCGGACGCTCGCCACGGGTGGAACCTTTGCCCTGTTCGATGTCATGGGCGGAGACATGGATGAGCCGCTGGCTTTCCCGCTTCCCTGGTCCACTGTGCCAGAGACTTCCTTCGTTCACGCGCCAGACGTGTACAAAAACGCAGCGGCAGCGGCGGGACTTGAACTTGAGACCGAATCCGACCGCACCGAATTTGCGATACAGTTCTTCGAGGATGTCTTTGCCAAAATTGCCGAAAGCGGCCCCGCGCCGCTGGGGATCCACCTGATGATGGGCGAGACGGCGCCCGAAAAGTTCCAGAACTACGTCACAAACCTAAAGGCCGGGCGCATCCGCCCGACTGAAATGATATTCAAGAAATCCGGCTGAGCCGGGAAGGGAGAAGCCATGGCCGATCTGACGACAAACTTTCTGGGCATTTCCAGCCCCAACCCTTACTGGCTGGCCTCAGCGCCGCCGACCGACAAGGAATATAACGTCCGACGTGCCTTCGAGGCCGGATGGGGTGGTGTTGTCTGGAAAACGCTGGGGGCCGAAGGTCCGCCGGTCGTGAACGTGAACGGCCCACGCTATGGCGCTATTTATGGGGCTGACCGCAGGTTGCTGGGCCTGAACAACATCGAGTTGATCACTGACCGGCCATTGGAAGTGAACCTCGAGGAAATGGCGCGGGTCAAGGCGGACTACCCGGATCGCGCGCTGATCGCCTCGATCATGGTTCCGTGTGAGGAAGAGGCATGGAAGGCGATTCTGCCGCGCGTCGCAGAAACCGGCGCCGATGGGATCGAACTGAACTTCGGCTGTCCCCACGGTATGAGTGAGCGTGGCATGGGTTCAGCCGTAGGTCAGGTGCCGGAATACATCGAAATGGTCACGCGCTGGTGCAAGAAATACTATGATCGCCCTGTCATCGTGAAGCTAACGCCGAATATCACGGATGTCCGCAAACCAGCTGCGGCAGCCAGAAATGGTGGTGCGGATGCTGTGTCGCTGATCAACACGATCAACTCGATCACCAGCGTCAATCTGGACACGTTCAGCCCAGAGCCGTCGATCGACGGCAAAGGCAGCCACGGTGGCTATTGCGGCCCTGCGGTGAAGCCGATTGCTCTGTCCATGGTATCCGAAATCGCGCGGGCTGAGGCCACGCATGGCATGCCGATCTCGGGCATTGGCGGCGTCACCACATGGCGCGACGCGGCTGAATTCATTTCGCTGGGTTGCGGCAATGTTCAAGTTTGTACTGCCGCGATGACCTATGGCTTCAAGATCATCGACGAGTTGACGGCGGGTCTGTCTGAATGGATGGATGAAAAAGGTTATTCCAGCATTGACGAGGTGATCGGTCGTGCGGTGCCCAATGTCACCGACTGGAAGTATCTGAACCTGAACTATATCGCCAAAGCGAAGATCGATCAGGACCAGTGCATCAAATGTGGCCGTTGCTATGCGGCCTGCGAAGACACCAGCCACCAGGCGATTTCGATGTCGGAGGACCGGGTGTTCGAGGTGATCGACGAGGAATGCGTCGCCTGTAACCTCTGTGTTGATGTCTGCCCGGTCGAAGATTGCATCTCGATGGTGCAGATGGCAGCAGGCGAGGTCGATCCGCGCACAGGCAAAGAGGTTCAGCCATCTTATGCAAACTGGACCACGCATCCGAACAACCCGATGGCCAAGGCGGCTGAGTAAAGGGATCGCAACAGATTACCAAGGGGCCGGTTTTGCGGCCCCTTTTTTCAGGGGGTCAGAAGTTTTCGATACAATGTATCGACAAAGGGACCGGCACCTTCAAACGGATCCTCTTCGCCCAAAATCGCACGCACCTGAACCTCGAAATCAGCGTAATGCTGCGTCAGCGCCCAGATCGAAAACATCAGGTGATAGGGGTGCAGCCGCGCGATCTTTCCCTGATCCATCCAGCGCGTTAGGATCACGGTTTTTTCATCGACCAGTTCTTTGAGGTCATTGGACAAAGCCTCGTGGATACGCGGCGCGCCTTGAACCAGTTCGTTGGCAAAAAGGCGGCTTTCGCGTGGCAGTTCCTGACTCATCTGCAGCTTTCGCTGGATGTAGGACAGGATTTCTTCCATCGGATCGCCATTTTCGTCGAGGTCGTGCAGAGGGGCCAGCCAGGTCTCAAGCAGGCTCGACAAAAGCTCCGTATGGATGGCCTCTTTCGACGGGAAATAATACAGTAGATTTGGCTTGCTCAGCCCCGCCTCAATAGCGATTTGATCCACGGTCGATCCGCGAAACCCGTGTGCTGAAAACACGTTCAGGGCGGCCTCGAGGATCGCGGCGCGGTTCTTTTTCTGAATGCGAGTCGGTGCGCGGTCTTTCGGCATGTTTTCGGCGTGTCTCTTTTTTTGTCGAAAGGCGCGGAATTCAGTGAAAATTCAAGCTGTGCCGCGCAATTTCTTGACTGATATCGAACCCGTGATAGCGTGAGTTTGACCAGATGGTCAAATCAAGACACCAAAAGCGAGCCAAATCGCAAGCAAGCAGGGAAGATGAACATGGCAGCTCCGGCGCAGAATCTCAGGATCAATGGCGACAGGTTGTGGGACAGCTTGATGGAGATGGCCAAGATCGGCCCCGGTGTGGCCGGCGGCAACAACCGTCAAACCCTGACCGACGAGGACGCCGCGGGCCGCGCCCTGTTCCAGAAATGGTGCGAGGAAGCAGGCTGTTCCATGGGCTTGGACCAGATGGGTAACATGTTTGCACACCGCGAGGGGACAGATCCGGATGCACTGCCGGTCTATGTCGGATCGCATCTGGATACGCAGCCGACGGGCGGGAAGTATGATGGTGTTCTGGGCGTTTTAGGGGGGCTGGAAATCATCCGGACCCTCAACGATCTTGGGATCAAGACGAAGCATCCCATCGTGGCGACCAATTGGACCAATGAAGAAGGCACGCGCTATGCGCCCGCCATGCTGTCTTCGGGGGTGTTCGCCGGAATGCACACGCAGGACTGGGCGTATGAGCGCGAGGATGCCGAGGGCAAGAAATTCGGTGATGAGCTCAATCGCATCGGCTGGCGCGGTGATGAGGAAGTCGGCGCGCGGAAGATGCACGCTTTTTTTGAACTGCACATCGAACAGGGCCCGATTCTGGAGGCCGAAGGTAAGGATATTGGCGTTGTTACACACGGGCAGGGGTTGAGCTGGACCCAGATCACCGTGACCGGCAATGATGCCCATACCGGTTCAACACCGATGCCGATGCGTAAGAACGCCGGGCTGGCAATGGCGCGTATTCTGGAGAAAGTGGACGAGATTGCCTGGTCACATGCGCCACACGCAGTCGGGGCGGCAGGTCATATCGATGTGTATCCGAACTCGCGCAATGTGATCCCCGGAAAGGCAGTGTTCACGGTCGATTTCCGCTCGCCCGAGTTGGACGTCATCACCGATATGGAGAACCGTCTGCGGGTGGCAGCTGAAGATATCGTGGAAGACATGGGCTTACAGATCGAGTTCGAAAAGGTCGGCGGGTTCGATCCGGTGAAATTCGACGACGATTGCGTGTCTGCCGTGCGCGACGCGGCCGAGCGGCTGGGCTATTCGCATACAGATATCATCTCGGGCGCGGGGCATGACGCCTGCTGGATCAACCGGGTGGCACCGACGGCGATGATCATGTGCCCATGCGTGGACGGGTTGAGCCATAACGAGGCGGAAGAGATCAGCAAGGAGTGGGCTTCAGCTGGGGCGGATGTTCTGTTGCACGCAGTCGTCGAGACGGCTGAGATCGTGGAATAGGGGGCTCTGCCTCCGTCGCCTGACGGGCGACTCCCCCGGGATATTTTTAGCCAGATGAAGCAAGCGGCGCAGACCGCATCAGGGAGATTATAATGAGCACAGTTATCAAGAACGGAACAGTCGTCACTGCGGATTTGTCGTACAAAGCGGATGTCCTGGTCGAAGGGGATGTGATCACCGAGATCGGGATGGATCTGAGGGGGGACAAGGAACTGGATGCAACCGGCTGTTATGTGATGCCGGGCGGGATCGATCCGCATACCCACTTGGAGATGCCTTTTATGGGCACCTATTCCAGTGACGATTTCGAAAGCGGCACACGCGCGGCTTTGGCCGGTGGCACGACGATGGTCGTGGATTTTGCGTTGCCCAACCCCGGCGAAAGCCTGCTGGATGCGTTGAAGCGCTGGGACAACAAATCGACACGGGCGAATTGTGATTATTCGTTCCACATGGCGGTTACATGGTGGGGCGAACAGGTCTTCGACGACATCAAGACAGTGATCGAGACGCGTGGCATCAACACGTTCAAGCATTTCATGGCCTACAAGGGCGCGTTGATGGTGAATGATGATGAGCTGTTTGCATCTTTTAAACGCCTGGCCGAGCTAGGTGGAACTGCTATGGTGCATGCCGAGAATGGTGATGTGGTGGCCGAGCTAAGCGCCAAGCTGCTGGCCGAAGGCAATACCGGACCAGAGGCACACGCATATTCGCGCCCACCGCAGGTTGAAGGCGAGGCCACGAACCGGGCCATCATGATTGCCGATATGGCGGGGGTTCCGCTTTATGTAGTGCATACGTCCTGCGAAGAAGCACATGAGGCCATTCGGCGCGCCAAGATGCAGGGCAAACGGGTGTGGGGGGAACCTCTGATCCAGCATCTCACACTGGATGAGAGCGAATATTTCAATAAGGATTGGGATCACGCAGCGCGCCGGGTCATGAGCCCCCCATTCCGGAACAAGCAGCATCAGGACAGCCTTTGGAACGGTCTTCAGTCTGGGTCTCTGAGTGTCGTGGCCACAGACCATTGTGCTTTTACCACCGAGCAAAAGCGCTATGGTGTGGGCGATTTTACCAAGATTCCGAACGGGACCGGAGGACTTGAAGACCGGATGCCAATGCTATGGACCCACGGGGTGAATACAGGGCGTCTGACACCGAATGAGTTTGTAGCTGTCACTTCAACTAACATCGCCAAGATATTGAATTGCTATCCGAAAAAGGGGGCGGTTCTTGTTGGTGCGGATGCGGATCTGGTGGTTTGGGACCCTGAAAAAACCAAGACGATCCGCGCCGATGTGCAACAATCTTCGATCGACTACAACGTGTTCGAAGGCAAAGAGGTCAAAGGTCTGCCACGCTTTACGCTGACACGAGGCCACGTGGCGGTGCACGATGGCGAGATCCGGACGCAGGAAGGTCACGGTGACTTTGTGGCGCGCGAGGCGAACACGACCGTCAACAAGGCTTTGAGCACGTGGAAAGAGCTGACAGCCCCAAGACCCGTTGAGCGGACGGGCATTCCGGCGACCGGTGTTTGATCCGTTTGGGCCGCTTTGCAGGCGGCCCTGACAACACTCTTTTCAAGGCAATAAAATGAACACTGAAAGCACGACCCAGCCCGTCATCGAGGCAAGGCAGCTGGACCTCACCTTCCAAACCAACGACGGCCCGATCCACGCGCTCAAGGACGTGAACCTGACGATCGACAAGGGCGAATTTGTCAGCTTCATCGGGCCGTCCGGATGCGGCAAAACCACGTTTCTGCGGTGTATCGCTGCGCTGGAAACGCCCACGGGCGGGGCGCTGACCGTGAATGGCATGACCCCCGATGAAGCGCGTCGAAACCGGGCATATGGGTACGTCTTTCAGGCAGCTGGGCTTTACCCATGGCGCACAATCGCCAAGAACATCAAGCTGCCTCTTGAGATTATGGGGTACTCTGCTGCCGAGCAGGAAGAACGAGTGAGCAAGGTCTTGGAACTTGTTGATCTTGCTGGGTTTGGAGGCAAGTTCCCCTGGCAGTTGTCTGGTGGGATGCAGCAGCGGGCCAGTATCGCGCGGGCGCTGGCCTTCGATGCCGACATCCTGCTGATGGACGAACCGTTTGGCGCGTTGGATGAGATTGTGCGCGATCACCTGAACGAGCAGCTTCTGGCGCTCTGGGCGCGGACCGAAAAGACGATTGGGTTCGTGACGCATTCGATCCCCGAAGCCGTGTATCTGAGCACCAAAATCGTGGTCATGAGCCCGAGACCGGGGCGGATAACGGACGTAATCGATAGCCCTCTGCCCAAAGAACGGCCATTGGACATTCGTGACACACCGGAATTCATCGAGGTCGCGCATCGCGTGAGGGATGGACTGCGGGCGGGGCATTCCTATGACGGCTGAACTGAACGCAGATAAGATCAGACGCGCCGTGCCAGGTGACGTGACTTCCTGCGCAAGGGTCATTCATGACTGGGCAAGGCAAACAGACTGGATGCCCGAGGAACTGCCGGTGGAAGAACTGGCGAACCTGATCGGCGATGCATTCGACAGACGTGAAATCTGGGTCGCCGGTGATCCGGTCGATTGCTATATGTCTGTTGATCCCGAGCAGCAGAAGATCGGCGCGCTGTATTGTAGCCGCACTGGGCAAGGCATCGGCAAGCGGTTTGTCGAAATCGCTAAAGAGGGGAGAGAGTTTCTCTGGCTGACAACACACAGACCCAATACGGCAGCGCAGCGCTTTTATCGCCGCGAAGGGTTTGAAGTGACCGCAGAAGAACCGCCTGTACCTCCGGACACTGTGCCCGTCTATCGCATGGAGTGGCGCGCATGAAGCAGGTCTTTGCCGTTCTCACTGTTGTCGCTGTAATCGCCCTGATCTGGTACGCGGCCTGTGTTCCGATGAACATCAAGGGTGTTCTGAGTGAACTTGAACGGGGCGGGACCGAGGTTCAGCCGCCCACTGCAAGCGCGCGCCGCGACTTGGGGGAATTCGGGCTGGTTGCAAACAACACGTTTGCGATCCCCGCCGCGTGGGAGCAAAAAAAACCCCGTTTGCCATCACCCCATCAGGTCGTGATTGAACTGTGGGAAACGACTGTCGAGAAGAAGATCACCTCGAAACGGTCGCTGATCTATCATGGTTGGGTGACACTCAGCGCGACGATGCTTGGCTTTGTGATCGGTACGGGCCTGGGCATCCTTCTGGCTGTCGGGATCGTTCATAGCCGCGTGATGGATTTGTCTGTCATGCCATGGGCCATTGTAAGCCAGACGATCCCCATTATTGCGCTGGCCCCTATGATCATTGTTGTCCTGTATTCGGTTGGCGTTCAGGGGATCATCCCCAAGGCGATCATCTCGGCCTATCTTAGCTTCTTCCCGGTTGTCGTTGGTATGGTCAAAGGATTGCGCAGCCCCGATGCGATGCAGCTGGATCTGTTGCGGACCTATAGTGCCAGCCGGTCGCAGGGTTTCTGGAAACTGCGCCTGCCTGCGTCGATGCCTTACCTGTTTACGTCATTGAAAATCGGTATCGCGGCGTCTCTGGTAGGTGCAATCGTGGGTGAGCTGCCGACGGGGGCCGTTGCCGGGCTGGGCGCGCGTCTGCTGGCTGGTAGCTACTATGGCCAAACGGTTCAGATCTGGTCGGCCCTGTTTGCAGCGGCCATTCTGGCGGCCTGTCTGGTCGGACTGCTCGGAGTGATTGAACGGATGGTCCTGAAGCGGATGGGGATGGCACAATGATATTGGTTATCTTTGCTCTGTTGTTGTGGGCTTTTGGCTGGTGGCTGAACACCCGGCTGGCCAGTGGTCCTCAGGCAAACAGCCAGTTCGTTCGCTTTCTGGCACCGGTGATTTTCGGGCTGACCGTTGTCGGCGCGTGGGAGTTGTTGGTCCGCGGACTTGAGGTACCGTTGGTTATCCTGCCTGCGCCCTCTGCCATCGCGCTGCGCTTTGCCGATAGCCTGGGCATTCTTTGGGCGGATTTTGTTCAGACAATCCTGAAGGGTGCGCTCAGCGGTTATGTCATCGGGTGCGGAGCAGCATTCCTTATGGCCATTGCTGTGGATCGGTGGGACTTCCTGCGCCTCGGCCTTTTGCCTGTCGGGAACTTCGTGGCGGCACTTCCCATCGTCGGCACGGCACCTATCCTGGTCATGTGGTTCGGGTTTGATTGGCATTCCAAAGCGGCGGTGGTTGTTGTGATGGTGTTCTTTCCGATGCTGGTCAACACCGTGGCCGGGCTGCGTGAAGCCACCGCGATGCAGCGCGACTTGATGGAGACTTATGCTGCAACCTACTGGCAGAGTTTTCTGAAACTTCGTTTGCCTGCGGCGATGCCTTTCATTTTCAATGGGTTGAAGATTTCGACAACTTTGGCTTTGATTGGTGCCATTGTGGCAGAATTCTTTGGCTCGCCAATCGTGGGGATGGGCTTTCGGATTTCGACCAGCGTCGGTCAGCTGTCGCTTGATATGGTCTGGGCCGAGATCGTGGTGGCTGCGCTTGCCGGTACCGCCTTTTACGGCCTTGTCGCAGGCATCGAGAAGGTCGTGACGTTCTGGCACCCGTCACAACGTGGATAGGAAAAGGAATAACTCAACAGACCTCGAAAACGAGGCAACCATAAGCAACTAGGAGATATGAAGATGAACAAGCTACTTAGCGGGGCGGTTGCCGCCTTCAGTTTGGCAGCCAGCACGGCGCTAGCGGCGGACGAAGTGACGTTGCAGTTGAAATGGGTCGGGCAGGCGCAATTTGCCGGCTACTTCGTGGCGGAAGCGAAAGGTTTCTACGACGAAGAAGGGCTTGATGTCACAATCAAACCGGGTGGCCCGGACATCGCACCGGAACAGGTCATTGCCGGTGGCGGTGCAGATGTCATCACCACATGGATGGCTGCTGGTTTGGCTGCGCGCGAGCGCGGCGTTCCGCTGGTGAATATCGCACAACCGTTTAAAACGGGCGGTCTTCAGGTCAACTGCCTGAAATCCACCGGCGTCGAAACGCCCGAGGATTTCCCCGGCCGCACCATGGGTGTTTGGTTCTTTGGCAATGAATATCCGTTCTACGCCTGGATGGCGTCCTTGGGCATCGAAACGGACGGCGCAGATGATAACGGCGTCACTGTTTTGAAACAGGCGTTTTCTGCAGATCCTCTGATCCAGGGGCAGGCGGATTGCATTTCCACCATGACTTACAACGAGTACCGCCAGATCCTTCAGGCCGGTATCACTCCTGAAGAGCTGGTGACGTTCAACTATCTTCAGATGGGTTTCGGGATGCTTGAAGATGGCCTTTATGTCATGGAAGAGAACCTGAGCGACCCCGCCTTCGTCGACAAGATGGAGCGTTTTGTTCGGGCCTCGATGAAAGGCTGGAAATACGCGGCTGAAAACCAGGAAGAGGCCGCCGAAATCGTGCTGGAATTCGATGAGACCGGCGCGCAGGAATTGGACCATCAGGTCTATATGATGGGTGAAGTTGCAAAGCTGATCGAAGGATCGGACGGTGCATTGGATCCTGCCGATTATGACCAGACCGTAAAAACACTGCTGTCAGCTGTTTCCGCAGAGAACCCGGCGATCACCAAAGAGCCAGACGGCGCCTGGACGCACCAGATCACGGATGCGGCGTTGAACTAACGCAATCCGATAATTCGAACGATTTTGGCGCGGCCCCGATCGGGGCCGCGTTTTTCATTTTGGATGCCGGATTTGTGTCTGTACTCGATTGAAAATCAGAGTAGTATTTGCTTGTAAATTAACGCATTTCGTACGAAATGCAGATCATGCGGTAGAAAATGCAGGGATTTGCATCAGAATTCAGCTTGTCGATTGCTTTGATCTTCGAAGGAGACTCAGAGCTTTGGGCGATTGTGCTTTTGTCCCTGAAAGTATCCGTGTTTGCGGTGCTGATTTCTGCCCTGATCGGGATGCCTGTCGGTGCGGCTTTGGCTGTCGCCCGGTTCCCTGGACGGCGCTCGTTGATCGTGCTGATGAATGCGCTAATGGGGTTCCCGCCCGTCGTCGTTGGACTGCTGGTCTATCTGATGTTGTCCCGTTCCGGCCCCTTGGGAGTGCTTGAGCTTTTGTATACCCCGACGGCCATGATCATCGCGCAGGTGGTTCTGGTCGCGCCGATCGTTGCCGCGCTGACCCGGCAAGTGATCGAAATGCTGGCCGAGGAGTATTCCGAACAGTTGCGATCCCTGGGCGTGTCGCGCCTTGCATCGGTTCCTGTGCTGCTGTGGGACGCACGCCTGGCTTTGGTCACGGCCTTGTTGGCCGGGTTTGGACGTGCAATTGCCGAGGTGGGTGCGGTCATCATCGTGGGCGGCAATATCAACCATGTTACGCGTGTTATGACGACAACGATTGCTCTTGAGACGTCGAAAGGCAATCTCGCGCTGGCACTGGCCTTGGGGGCAATCCTGATCGGGATTGCGGTGGTGGTAAACGCCATGGTCAGCGCCGCCAGTCTGCGGGCCGAACAGGAGGGCTTGCGCCATGCGTGATTTGCTTTGCGACATGACGAAGTGTCTGCAGGTGCGCGGCCTTCAGATCCGCCGCAACGGCAGGGCTTTGCTGGATGTTGCTGATCTGACGCTGGATGGGCCGGGACCAACGCTGTTGCTGGGACCAAATGGCGCGGGTAAAAGTCTGTTGTTGCGGTGTTTGCACGGGTTGATCAGCCCGGATCAGGGGCGGGTCATTCAGGATGGTGCACCCTTGGGTCCCGTTCACACGGCACGACAGGCCATGGTGTTTCAGCAACCGGTTCTTCTGCGGCGTTCGGTTTCGGCCAATCTGGACTTTGTCCTAAGACGACAGAAGATGGCACGTGACGCGCGCAAAACCCGGATTGCCGAATTGCTGGCCGAGGGCGGGCTGGAGGACAAAGCCCGACAATCTGCACGATCTCTGTCCGGGGGCGAGGCGCAGCGGCTGGCGATTCTGCGCGCCTTGGCGACAGGCCCTGAAACCCTGTTTCTGGATGAACCCACCAGCGCCCTGGACCCAAGCGCCACTCAGATGATCGAACGGATGATCCAGCGCGCCTCGTCACGTGGGGTGCGGATCGTGATGGTGACGCACGACATCGGGCAGGCACGGCGGTTGGCCGCTGACATAGTCATGATGCAGGGCGGACATGTGGTCGAACATGGGTCTGCGAAACAGGTATTGGATGCCCCCGAAAGCGAGGCATCGCGTCGCTATCTGGCGGGTGGGCTGGTTACTTAAAAAGAAAAGACGGAGAATATGATGTTCCGGGCAGCTATTCGGGCAGCAGCAGTGGCACTTGGCTTAACGGCAGGGGCGGTTTCGGCGGAAACGCCGTTCATCGTCGTCCAATCCACGACATCGACGCAGAACTCTGGGTTATTGGAGTATATTCTGCCGTGGTTCGAAGCCGAGTCCGGCATAGACGTGCGGGTTGTTGCGGTGGGAACAGGTCAGGCCATTCGCAATGCGATCAATGGGGACGGCGATGTACTGCTGGTCCATGCCAAGCCCGCCGAGGAGAAATTTGTCGCAGACGGCTGGGGCGTTGAACGCAAAGACCTGATGTACAACGATTTTGTTCTGGTCGGCCCAAAATCGGATCCGGCCGAAATTCGTGGAGGAACCGACATTCTGGCTGCTTTGACTGCCATTGCAGAGGCTGAAGCCCCCTTTGCATCACGTGGCGATGACAGTGGGACGCATAAGGCCGAGCTGAGCCATTGGTCGGCTGCGGGGCTTGATCCAATGGGTGCCTCGGGTGCGTGGTATCGTGAAACCGGATCGGGCATGGGCGCAACCCTGAACGTGGCCAGCGGAATGGACGCCTATACGCTGACAGACCGGGCCACGTGGCTGTCCTTTGGCAACCGGGGCAATCTTGAGGTATTGGTCGAGGACGATCCGCGCCTGTTCAATCAATACGGTGTGATCCTTGTGAACCCTGACAAGCACCATCACGTGAGGGCGGCTTCCGGTCAGCGTTTTATTGACTGGCTGACCGGGCCGGATGGGCAGGAGGCGATTGCATCCTTCCGGCTTGAGGGACAGCAGGTGTTTTTCCCTAATGCCCAATAGGTCGGACTGCGGCCAACCCTTTTAGGGTGAGTATTTTTGAAAAGATGAAGTGGTGAGGGGATCACTCACTGGCACCATTGTGGTGAATGGTGCCGGTTCCCGACAGATCATAGCCACCAAATTCCTGGGCGCGCTGTGCGAACTGATCTGAATGCAAGAGCGTCATCAGCTTTTGTATTGGTGGATCGAAAAAAGACCGCCGCCAGATCGCCAGGTCCAGCCTTTCGGAATGGGTGGGGACAAAGCCCAGGTCGTAAAGCCCGGCCAAAGCACCCAGACCAAAGCCAGCCTCGGCCTTTTGATCGTGTAGGGCGATGGCCAGTTCCTCTTCGGTGCGCGCACAGCCAGGGCGGATATCCAGATCATCTCGGCTCATGTCGTGGGCTGAAAGTTGGGCATCAAACAGGTGTTGGCTGGCTGCACTGTTCTGACGCAGGATGACGCGGCGCGATTTGAGATCTTCGAAGGATTTGATGTCCGAAACGCCTGGGGCAAGCAGCAGCCCGCGCTCGCGCCGGGCGACTTCATAGAGGATCACCGGGGCTTCGCCCAACGCGTCGCGCAGGGATTTGGTGTTGAATCCGCCCTCTTCGTGGATGTGCAACACTGCCGCCTGGGCGCTGCGGTCGCTCAGCCGAGTCAATCCGTCGAAGGAGCCATCATAATAGGTCGCCAGACCCGATCCGCTTTCGCGCAATGCCCAGTCCAGCAAAGGATCATGGCTGCCCGCAACAATCGGAGGCAGGGGAGGTTCGGCAACCTGCGGGCCGGATCGCGAGGCGTTGAGCCAGGCAATGATCTCGGCTCTGGGGAACAACAGCTTGCCCATGGCGCGCACGCACGGCACCTCGCCCGAAGAGGCAAGATCATAGGCTTTCCGCTCGCCAATGCGCAGCAGATCGGCCAGTTCGCGGGTGGTCAGATATTGAGACATTCAGTCCAGGCGCACCGCTGAACCAGACGTGGTGTCCGCAGCGCTGAACCCGATCCGGTCCAGCGTAGAGGGGGCTGCGACCGTAATCACGACCATCGCGACAACCGCGGCAAAAAAGGCTTTCATAGTCTCCTCCGGTTCAGTTCTGGTCGTCCGTTGCACGGCGCAGGAAGGTGATCAGGTCGTCCCGGTCCTGCTGTTCTGCAATCCGTTGCATCGGCATCTTCGACCCCGGAATGTAATGATCCGGCCCTTCATCGAAAAGGGTATTTATTGTCTGTTCATTCCAAACAATATCAGAGTCTTGCAGCGTATCCGAGTATAAATATCCGGGCAGCGATCCTGCGGGCCGCCCAAAGATACCATGCAGTGTGGGCCCCGCCCGGCGTTCGCTGTCGGGTGTCAGGCTATGGCAGATCGAGCATTTGCGGGCGAACTGACGTTCTCCGTTCTCCATCTCTTCGGGATCTTTCAGAAAACTGGGCGCGGTCGAGGCCATTTGCTGTTGATCCGACAGCTCGCCCACAGGCCAGCTGTACATGGCTGCATCTATGCCGCCTGCGTGAATGTTCTGACCATCACCTGAGAATGACAGCGCCCAGACCGGTCCGCGCAGTGTTGCACGGAAATCCTGCGTGATGCGCCATTCGGTCGTGTCGATCGTCATGATATAGCCTTCGCCGTCGCCAACAGCCAAAAGGCTTCGGTCCGGGCTGAGCGCCAAGGCCAGGATCGGGCGGCGGTCCAGTGTGAAGTCGCGTTCCTCGCCCGTGGTCAAATCGAGGATGCGCGTCACCCCGTCCACTGCGCCATAGGCGATCCAGTTGTCCTGCGCATTCAAAATCAATTCGTTGATGCCAAAGCCGTGTTCAACCAGACGATCTGTTTCCGCACCGGTATCAACATCCCACAGGCGCAACGAGCCATCTACACCTGCGGAATAAAGTTGTGATCCATCCGGGGAAAAGACGACCGCGTTCACGCCACTGCCCGTAGGACCGAATAGGGTGGGGGCGGTGCCATCGACAGGCCATAAGCCGATGGTGCCGTCCCAACTGGCCGTTGCTACATGAGTTTTGGAAGCAGCCACAGAAACGATCTTGCCTTTGTGCTGACCAACGATCTCTCCGCCCGGCCAGCGACGCAAAGTGAAATCATCTCCGGCGGAATAGATCGCTGTGCCATTGAAGACGACCGCGTTGACGGCGGCTTCGTGACCTTCCAGCCATTCGGGCGTCTGGTTCGACCATAGCCCGACAGAGTTGTCGAAACTGGCTGTAGCGATCCGGCCGTCTGGTGCCGTGGCGATCCCCATGATCGGCCCGCCATGGCCTTTGAGCGTGAAGAACTCTGACCACGCGGGCAGGGGGATCACCGCAAAGGCAAAGATCAGCCAGCGCATCTATTCGGCAGGTGAGGCCGCTGCCTTGCCAGCCTCTTTTTCCTGCACCTCTTCCAACCACAGCGAGTGATGCTCGCGGGCCCATTGTTCTTCAACCTCGCCAGTACCCATGGCATCAAACGCGCCTTCCATCCCGACGGACCCGAGGTAGATATGCGCAATGATGATGGCGATGAAGACATAGGCGATCATGACGTGCCATATCTGCGCGTATTGCATTTCTTCTTGCGGCGACATCTGCACGGGCAGGTTCAGGCCCAGCAACTGTGGAATGCCGGTGGCATTGGCAACAGTGAACGTCTTGGCGAACATCGGCAGCTCGAACGGGAACAGCAGTGACAGCCCGGACACGCTGATCGAAACGCCCAGCAGGATACAGGCCCAGAAGATCACCTTTTGGCCTGCGTTGAATTTCTTGGCGGGCGGATGGCTGCCTTTGGTAAACAGCCCCCCACCGGCGGCCAGCCATTTCAGGTCAGTACGGTTGGGGATGTTGTGCGCGATCCAATTCACGGTCACGATGATCAACCCCAGCATGAAAGCCCAAGCCAGATTGTTGTGCAGCCACTTGCAACTTTGAGCGATGCTAGCAAAGCCTTCTTTTCCGAAGATCGGGATCAGGAAGTCGCGGCCATAAAGCGTCAGCAGACCGGTGATGCCAAGGATCAGGAACGACCCTGCAAACAGCCAGTGGCCAAAGCGTTCAAATCCGTCAAAGCGGGTGACGGTTCGGCCAGTTTTCTCTCCGTCGATGCGGATTTTGCCGCGGATTAGGAAGAACAGAACAATGATGCTCAGCATTCCGGCGATTATATAGGTGCCGTATTCGCGCAGGGGGCCAGTGCGGAAGGCCCACCACCACATGCCGCCATCCTGGATCAGAACGCTGTCAGCGGGGCCATGCGATGACACTGTGACATCCGCCGACCCAAAGCGCAGCGCGCGGTAGACATCGCTGTCCGAAGACACACCTCTGGGTCCAAACTGGCCCAGAAGACCTTCGACATTGCCCTGGCCGGTGTTTTCCGAGCGATAGGTGTTATCCACTTTTTCGCCCCGCTGTCGCGCGAGGATATCCTCAAGCGTTGTTGCGCCTCCGGTCGTGGCGC
This sequence comes from Ruegeria sp. CDSA079, assembly GCF_059612245.1. Classification (NCBI taxonomy): domain Bacteria; kingdom Pseudomonadati; phylum Pseudomonadota; class Alphaproteobacteria; order Rhodobacterales; family Roseobacteraceae; genus Ruegeria; species Ruegeria sp. CDSA079. Next base: position 124,809 of record NZ_JBXWQF010000004.1, read on the forward strand.
GCTCGTCCGAGGCGGGCGGGGTCTCGGTCTCGGCGGTTTGTCCAACGGTGGCCTGTGCCAATCCGAAAGTGAACAGCAATGCGATGAGTAAGCGGAACATCTGAACCTCGGTCAAAACCCCTGATCAGGCGACCCACGGATGCGGGTCGCCTGTTTGGTTCACGAAAAAGCGGTCTTAACCGTCTTTCTGGTCGTAGGCTGTGCCCCAACCCCACGCGCCCGAGCCAAACCCGCGCGCCACGACGCGTTCGCGGTAGACTGCGGATACTACGTCGCCGTCACCGGCAAGCAGGGCCTTGGTGGAACACATCTCGGCGCAGATGGGCAGTTTGCCCTCAGCGATCCGGTTGCGACCATATTTGGCGAACTCTGCGGTCGAGTGCGTTTCCTCGGGGCCGCCGGCACAGAAGGTACATTTGTCCATCTTGCCACGCGATCCGAAGTTGCCCGCCTGCGGATATTGCGGTGCGCCAAAGGGGCACGCGTAGAAGCAATAGCCGCAACCAATACACAGGTCCTTGGAATGCAGGACGACCCCTTCTTCGTTCTGATAGAAGCAGTCGACCGGGCACACCGCCATACAGGGCGCATCCGAGCAATGCATGCAGGCGACCGAGATCGAGCGTTCACCCGGGTTGCCGTCATTGATCGTCACCACCCTGCGGCGGTTGATGCCCCACGGCACTTCGTGCTCGTTCTTACACGCGGTTACGCAGGCGTTGCACTCGATGCAGCGTTCAGCGTCGCAGAGAAACTTTGCTCTAGCCATTATCGTCCTCCTTACGCTGCCCAGATTTTGCAGAGAGTACACTTGGTCTCCTGCATCTGGGTCACTGAATCATAGCCATAGGTCTGGGCGGTGTTGGTACTTTCACCCAGCACATAGGGGTCTGCTCCGGCGGGGTACTTGTGCCGCTGGTCTTCGCCCTGGAAATGGCCGCCAAAGTGGAACGGCATGAAGGCCACGCCGGCACCGACCCTATTGGTCAGCATCGCCATCACCTTGACCTTGCCGCCCTCGGGACCTTCGACCCAGACCTGTGATCCGTCGCGAATACCAAGGTTGTTGGCATCGCGCGGATTGATCTCGACGAACATGTCCTGCTGCAGCTCAGCCAGCCACGGGTTCGACCGTGTCTCATCGCCGCCGCCTTCATATTCGACCAGACGACCAGACGTCAGGATTATCGGGTAATCCTTTGAAAAGTCGTTCTTTTGGATCGAAGCATAAAGGGTAGGCAGGCGATAGGCCTGACGGTCCTCGTAGGTCGGATAGTCTTCCACCAGATCGCGACGTGGCGTATAAAGCGGCTCGCGATGGATTGGAATCGGATCCGGGAAGGTCCAGACGACCGCGCGGGCTTTGGCGTTCCCGAAGGGCGCACAGCCATGCTCAATCGCGACCCGCTGGATACCACCGGAAAGGTCGGTTTTCCAGTTGGTCTCTGGACCTGCTACGGCATCGATCGCCGCGCGTTCTTCGGCAGTCAGATCACCGTCCCAGCCAAGGTCCATCAGCATCTGCATCGTGAATTCGGGATAACCATCCTGAATTTCCGAGCCAGCGCTATAGACCCCTTCGGCCAGCAGGTTGTCGCCATCACGTTCCACGCCAAAACGGGCGCGGAATGTCAGGCCGCCTTCGGCCACCGGTTTGGACATGTCATAAAGGTTTGGTGTCCCCGTATGACCCATCTCGGCGGTTCCCCAGCACGGCCAGGGCAGACCATAGTACTCGCCGTCGTTTGGTCCGCCGATTGCCTGCAGCGTGGTTCTGTCGAACGTATGCTGGTTGGCCATATGGCTTTTCAGCCGTTCCGGCGATTGACCGGTGTAACCGATGGTCCAGAGGCCCGAGTTGAACTCACGTGTGATGCTTTCAACATTCGGGGTTTCCGGGTCATCCATTTCGATATTGCGGAAGAGCCGGTCTGCCCATCCGAACTTGTTTGCGAACTTGGCCATGATGACCTCGTCCGGCAGACTTTCGAACAGTGGTTCCACAACCTTGTCGCGCCACTGCAGCGACCGGTTCGATGCCGTGACCGAGCCACGAGTTTCGAACTGCGTACAGGCGGGCAACAGGTAAACGCCATCGGTACGGTCATGCAGAACGGCCGAGACGGTGGGATACGGGTCGATCACGACCAGCATGTCCAGCTTCTCCATCGCCGTCTTCATTTCCGTCATCCGGGTCTGCGAGTTGGGCGCGTGGCCCCACAGAACCATAGCGCGGACATTGTTGTCCTGATCCATGTTTGCCGGGTCTTCCAGAACACCATCGATCCAACGGGAAACAGGTATGCCGCGTTCGTTCTGCAGCGGCTTGTCCTTGCCTTCCTTGTCTTTGATCGAGGCGAACTGGCCAGCTAGCCATTCCGGTTCTTCACCCCAGACACGGGCCCAATGCCCCCATGCTCCCTTGGACAGACCATAGTAGCCGGGCAGGGTATGGGACAGAACACCGAGGTCCGTCGCACCCTGCACGTTGTCATGGCCGCGGAAGATGTTGGTGCCACCACCCGAGGTGCCCATGTTGCCAAGCGCAAGCTGTAGCACGCAGTAAGCGCGGGTGTTGTTGTTGCCGTTGGTATGCTGCGTGCCACCCATACACCAGATCACCGTTCCAGGACGGTTGTTGGCCATGGTGCGCGCAACACGCTTCAGCTGCGATCCCGGCGTACCGGTGACGCGTTCGACCTCATCCGGGTTCCACTTGGCGACCTCTTCACGGATCTGGTCCATCCCCCAGACACGGGTGCGGATGAACTCTTTGTCCTCCCATCCGTTGTCGAAGATGTGCCACAGAATACCCCAGACCAAAGCGACGTCGGTACCGGGGCGGAAGCGGACATATTCATCCGCATGCGCCGCGGTGCGCGTAAAGCGCGGATCGCAGACGATCAGCGGGGCGTTGTTCTGCTCTTTCGCGCGCAAAACGTGCAGCAGCGAGACCGGGTGCGCCTCGGCCGGGTTACCGCCGATAATGAAGATAGCCCGAGAGTTGTGGATGTCGTTATACGAATTGGTCATGGCGCCGTAGCCCCATGTATTCGCAACCCCCGCAACAGTGGTTGAGTGGCAGATACGGGCCTGATGGTCCACGTTGTTCGTGCCCCAATAGGCAGCAAACTTGCGGAACAGGTAGGCCTGTTCGTTGTTATGTTTGGCTGAACCCAGCCAGTATACGCTGTCCGGCCCGGATTCTTCGCGGATGCTCATCATGCCGTCGCCGATCTCGTTGATCGCTTCTTCCCAGCTGATGCGCTTCCACTCGCCGCCTTCTTTTTTCATCGGGTACTTGAGGCGGCGTTCACCATGCGCGTGCTCTCGAACGGCAGCGCCCTTGGCGCAGTGTGCGCCCAGGTTGAAGGGGCTGTCCCAACCGGGTTCCTGCCCGATCCAGACACCGTTCTGCACTTCGGCGATAACCGTACATCCGACCGAGCAATGGGTGCAGATGGATTTGATATTCTCGACGGCCTGATTGGCCGCTGTCTGGGCACTGGCTGGCGTCACGGTTCCACCCGTGGCGCTGATCGCGGCAAGACCGCCGATCGTCAGGCCCGAGCCACGCAGGAATGCGCGGCGATCGACGGTTTTTTCGCCGACCTGGGACAGGATACTTGTCCGCTGGGAGCGTCTCGCAACCCCGTTGGTCTTTTTCCTAAGCATTTGTTTCCTCCCTTGCGCGCCGTGTACGCCACGGCTGGCTTAGTACTGCTGAAGCCGACGTCAGGGCCAATCGCAACCGTCTGTCGGATGTGAAGGCGTCCGATCCTAGAACCGGGTGCTTTCGATGTACGCGCGTGTATGCGCGGTGTCCTGAATGCGGGTTTCGTCGGTCGGCAGCTCAGCTGCCTCGGCTTCCCCGGTCAGGCTTGCGGCGGCAACAGCAGCAGGCGCTGCGGTTCCGGCCAGTTTCAGGAAGTCACGGCGCGAGGCGCCTTGTTCCTTGGTCTTGCTCATGGGAACCTCCTTTCCCAATTGCAGTGTAACGCCCGTTTGAGCGCTGGCGAATGACAGCGCATCACGCTGTCGTCATTCGGAAGGCTTCCCTCTCGATCTCCATGAACACGCGCCCGGCTGTGCCGACGGATGCATAAAGAACCGAGGTTTCGGCAGCTTCCAAATCAGAGTAAAAATGCGCGGCCCAGGGGCCGATATGCTTGTTCCAGAACGCCTTTTGGTCCTCGAGCGATGCAGTGGCGCCAAAACGTCCGACGATCAGGCCCGCCATCATTTCCATCAGCGAGGCGATGTTGTCTTCGGGCTCGAACACATTCTGCGCACGGGTGATCCCCCGGACGGCCATGTCATTGCGCAATTGCGCCAGAGGTTTTTCGTTCAGGAACCCCGTCAGATAAAAACTGGCATAAGGCAGCAACTCGCCACGACCCAGCCCAATGAACAGTGCGTTGAACTCACGCTCGGCGGCGGCGGGCTTGGTGACCTTGGCCACACGCGCCATTGCCTGAATGGCTTGACCCAGATCGGTGTCGTCTCCGCTCAGCCCCGCGATCTGTCCCAGAAGCAACTGATCGGGTGGGCCCGCCAAAAGCAAACCCAGAAAATTATAGAAATCCGCGCGCAGCCGATCCTCGGCCGAGATGTCCATATTTTGCGCGTTGCTTGCGGTCATCCGTTATCCTTCAAATTCAAATTTCATGCGGCGTGGCGCCGGGGTCATTTCCATCTCGTCTTCGACCTCGATTTCTGCCTCTGCCAGAGGCACCTCTGAGGCAGGGGGTGAGTCAATCTGAGGCTCTGGCTCCGTCTCCAGTTCAAGCGAGGGCTCAACTTCGAAGTCGCTCTCATCCTCTTGGGGGGCCTCCGCCGCCGCCAACGCTTCGACATGGGCCAGCATGCCCTTGCCAACCTGATACGCCGTCTGGAGGTTCTCGATCACACAGGCTGCGTCGGTATAGTCTTCGCCGTAGTCAACCAGCCCATCCACGTTGGCCAGAACCGGGTTCAGGCGCCACAACTGCCGCAATGCACGTCGACGCAGGCGATCAGGTACGGCCTTTGCCATAAAGCCCGACACATCATCGCCTGGTTGCAGCGTATCCGGGTCGGGCAGATCGAACTCGGCCAGTATCTCGGCATCACTCTTCTCTTGCAATTCGGCCTGCCGCGCCGCGACAGCTTGTTCTTCGACCGCAATCACTTCGGCTTCAGCTTCAGCTTGAACAGCAGCCTTTCGGCGGGACCAGAAATCGCGGGACTGGGTCATTGCAGCACCTTTCTGGGCGCGCGGTAGACGTCCGAGTCCTGACGGATACGAGCGTCGCCCTTGCCATCCTCGACCAAGTCGGTGCGTTTCTTGTCCCGGCGGCGCTTGATGAACACTTCGTGCTCATGATGCTTGAGCGTGAAGTCCCTCACCCAGGCAATCAGCCCTTCGGTCATGGGGATTTTCTCGACGATCTCTTCGCCGGTATCGGCATAGTCCTGCCCCTCAAAAGGTGAGGCCGTGACAAGTACCGCGTTCAGAGGAACATCCCCCTGCAATTCATCCCGCAACACCAGATAAAGCGATGGCTGACCGTCCGATAGATTAACCAGGTAAGCCTCGGTCTCATCTGCCCAAAGGGTCAGGGGCAGGGTGGCTGCGTGGTATTCAACCGCATCGCCTTCGCGACGCAGAACCTGCCAATCGGCAGGGCCTGCACCGGGCACGGCGGCCACTGCGCGCCAACTCCAACGGGCCCAACGTGTGACCCCGGGTGTCTTGCGCACGATGACGCCAACCGGCATTTCGATTTGGCTTGCGGCCTTGGCCACTGGTTCCTCCCTGTAAGGCTCTCCCGTGCCTTTCCATGAACACTATGGTACACAATCTGTCTTTGTGCCAAGCCTGCGCTCTTAGACTTTGGTCGTACGTCTTGGTCGCATCTTCGTGAGCGGGGCACAAAACACTTTGGTTTCCTGCCATTTTGCGCCCCAATGCAGCTTGGCACCCGGCGCTCTTCAGGGGGGTTGAAGTTGTCGGGCTGAGGATACAGCCTTAATTGCACGGGATGGCTTCCCACGGGAGGGGACATGGGCACCAAAATACTGTTATGCGACTGCACCGGAACACAGGCGCTGGACCCGGAGAGGATCGAAAGCGCCTGCGGGATGACCTGTTCCAAGGTTCACACGTCCCTTTGCACGACCCAACTGCAATCCGCCGCCGACCTGATGCAAGATGGGGAAACCGTGATCGCCTGCCTGCAGGAACAGGAGGTTTTCCAGTCTCTGGCCGACGAACTGAATATCGACACGCCCGGCTTTTTCGACCTGCGCGACCGTGCGGGTTGGTCCGAACAGGGCGCAGATGCGGCACCCAAGATGGCGGCATTGGCGGCTGAGGCGTTGTTGCCGCAACCGGTCACGCCCAGCGTCGATGTCATAAGCGAGGGAACCTGTTTCATCATCGGCCCCGGTGCGGTGGGATTTGATCTGGCTGAGAAATTGGCGGGAACCTTGGCCGTGACTGTTCTTGCCACGGATCAGGCAGAGCCGACCTCGCGCGCTTTCGATGTGGTGCGCGGAAGGGTGAAGTCCGTGTCCGGGGCGCTGGGCGGTTTTTCCCTGCGTCTAGACGCTTTGCAGCAGGTTGTGCCGGGTGGGCGTGGCGCCTTCACCTGGACTGACCCTAAGGATGGTGCACATTCCGTCTGTGACATTATTCTCGACCTGACAGGGAGCACGCCTTTTGTACAGGCCCCAGCCAAGCGCGAGGGATATCTGAGGGCCGATCCAAGAGACGCGGTGGCTGTTGAGCGTCTGGCGTTTGAGGCTGCGCAACTTGTTGGAACCTTTGAAAAGCCCCTGTACGTGCGGTTGGAAGAAACACTCTGCGCGCATTCGCGGGCCGAACAGGTGGGCTGTTCCAACTGTCTGGATATTTGCCCAACCGGGGCGATTACACCAGCGGGAGAGCATGTGAGCATCGATCCGATGGTCTGCGCCGGATGCGGTGCGTGTGCTGCCCTGTGCCCGTCAACCGCGATCACCTATGAGGACCCGAGTGTATCGGCGCTGTTGTCCCGGATGCATATCCTGGCGCGCACCTATCGACGTGCAGGAGGTTCTGCGCCTCGACTGCTGATCCATGATGCGCATGGGTCCGAGATGATCCGGCTGGCAGCACGCTTTGGTCGAGGTTTACCTTCGGATGTTATCCCGTTGGAACTAAATGTTATATCGGGCGTCGGTCACGCCGAGATGCTTGCCGCCTTGGCGCACGGATTTGCTCGTGTGGATGTGCTGCTCGCGCCCACGACCGAGCGGGACGCGCTGGATCGCGAGGTTGCACTGGCACACGCCATTGCCGGGTCAGACGGGATCGGCCTGATTGATGAGGTTGATCCCGATACCATGTCTGATCTGCTCTATGGTCAAGACGTGCCGCAGCCCCTGGCTGATCCGGTTCTGCCACTGGGGAATCGCCGACAGATCGCGCGATTGGCTGCGCAGGCTCTGAACCCGCAGGCTGAGGCACCGTTGCCGCTGCCCGAAAATGCGCCTTATGGGGCAGTGGCGGTAAACAAGGACAGTTGCACCTTGTGTCTCAGCTGTGTGTCGTTGTGCCCGTCTGGTGCACTGATCGACAACCCGGACAAGCCGCAGCTGAACTTTCAACAGGATGCCTGCCTGCAATGCGGGATGTGCAAGACGATCTGCCCGGAAGACGCGATCACGCTGGTTCCTCAGCTTGATTTGAGTGATGCGGCCCTGTCGCAGCAGGTGCTCAATGAAGAGGAGCCCTTTGCTTGCGTTGAATGTGGTGCATTGTTTGGGGTGAAATCTACTGTGGAACGGATCATGGAGAAGCTTTCGGGCACGCACCCGATGTTTGCCACGTCGGATCAGGCACGAATGATCCAGATGTGTGACAATTGTCGGGTGAATACGCAGTTCCAACAGCAGGACAATCCGTTCCAGTCAAACCCCAAGCCTCGGGTCGTTACCACCGAAGACTATTATTCGGACAGAAAGGATCATTGAAACTGCAACGGGGCACCAAGATCTGCCGCGTCGATGCGCGAAACAAAGGCGAGGATCGCGTCAAGATCGTCCAGCGTGATCTCGACCGGGTGAATGGGAGACGGGCGTTCGGGGTCAAAAGGCGGTGTCAGCCCGTCTATTTGCGTGAACGCGGGGTGGGGGTTCAAGGCAAAGAACGCCTCAAACCGTTCAGACCAGTCGGGCATTGCGCGCAGCACTGCGAAAGAAGGCGTCGACCCCAGCCCGTTCATTCGGTTTTTCGGCCCGATCACATGGCACCGCCCGCAATGGGTCATCGACAATTCCTCGCCAAGCACGGTATCGCCGTCGACGGTTTCGTCCGACTGAGTGACCGTCAGATCAAAGCTGGCGGTAAAGGGCGTCCCCTGCGCGGGCGCAAAACTCTCAACGGTGCGCTTGCCGATCTCCGAACGCAGCCAGTCGCGAAACCGGGCCTGCCGCTTATTGTCTTCGATGGTGAGGTGATAGATTATATCATTGCGGGCAAAGACCGGATCGCCGGGCGGGGCGGGTTTCAGGACCATAACGCCTGTGTCATCCGCAATAACGCGAATACCGGTCTTGAGAGAAAAGCGAGGAAGAATATGTTGCAACAGACCAGAGTTTTTCACCTCGGCCGGGGCCGCAAGCCCAATAGCCTCTTGTGACCAAGAGGGGGTGGCAGAGAGCGTCAGGCTCAGGCACAAGAGGACAAAGCGCATGGCTCAGCCTAATGGGTTGGGGCGCGATGCGTCAAATAAACTGAAAGAGACGGAGACACATGCAATGAGTGGCGAATCGATACGCACGCCCCTGTCGGCAGGGCGCATCAAAGGGAACGAGGCATGAGTGTTCGTGAAGCGGTTCTGGCGAACCTGAAAAAGATTACCGATCCGGTGTCCGGGCAAGATATTGTCAGCGCGGGCGTTGTGCGGGCACTGAACGTGGAAGGTGAAACCGTGCGTTTTGTGCTTGAGATCGACCCGAAGCACGCCGAGCAGATGGAGCCTGTACGGGCAACGGCCGAGAAAGCCGCGCAGATGGTTGACGGTGTAGCCAATGTCTCGGCCATGATGACTGCGCATTCCGAAAAGGCCCCGCCGGATTTGAAGCCGAAGCCCAAGCCATCGCAAACCGGGCCGCAGGCCGTTCCGGGTGTCGATCGGATCATAGCGGTCGCATCCGGTAAAGGTGGCGTCGGCAAATCCACCGTGTCCGCCAACCTCGCCTGTGCGTTGGCTGCCGAAGGGCGGCGTGTGGGTCTGCTGGACGCTGATGTTTACGGCCCGTCGCAGCCCCGGATGCTGGGTGTTTCCGGTCGTCCGGCCAGCCCGGACGGCAAGACCATCCTGCCGTTGCGCAATCACGGCGTGACCATGATGTCCATGGGGCTGATGACCAACGAAGGTCAGGCCGTTGTCTGGCGCGGGCCCATGCTGATGGGCGCGCTGCAACAGATGATGGGTCAGGTGCAGTGGGGCGCTTTGGACGTGTTGATCGTCGACCTTCCACCCGGCACCGGCGATGTGCAATTGACGCTGAGTCAGAAATTCCAGGTGGACGGTGCTATCGTCGTCTCAACCCCGCAGGATGTGGCCCTGATCGACGCCCGCAAGGGGATCGACATGTTCAACCAGCTCAAGACTCCGATCGTGGGTATGATTGAAAACATGTCGACCCACATCTGCTCGAACTGCGGGCACGAAGAGCATGTGTTTGGCCATGGCGGTGTCGCCTCCGAGGCTGAGACGCTGGGTGTACCGTTGTTGGGTGAGATTCCGCTGCATCTGGATATTCGTGTCGCTGCCGACGGGGGGGCGCCCATCGTGGTCAGCAAACCCGACAGCCCACAGGCCGAGTCGTTCCGCAAAATCGCACGCGACCTGATCTCGAACGGCTTCGCATGAGCCAGCCGGTCTTTCCCCCATTGCTGTCGGGCCACTCTGTTCAGGGTGGGGAAGACCCGTTCGACCGCGCGCAGGCTATGGCAGCACTGGGTTGTGACGCGGGAACGGTCGTCTACAACATTCAGGCCGACCGCCTGCGCGTTGCCATCGTCTTTGCGCCCGAGGTGCCGTTGCGAGACGCCATGGCGATGCTGCCCCTTTGCGCTGTGGGGTTTCAGAATGCGCTGGGCGCTCTGGCTCCGCCCGAGGTTGCCGTGCATCTCGGCTGGGACGGATTGATCTGCGTGAACGGCGCAAAATGTGGGAAGTTTCGAGTCGCTGCCTCGGACACCTCAGCCGAAGACGAGCCGGATTGGCTGATTGTTGGTTGGGAACTGGCGCTGTTGCAAACCAGCGAAGCGCCGGGTGCGAACCCGGACGTTACCGCGCTCTATGACGAAGGGTGCGCAGAGGTTTCCGCGACGCAACTGGTCGAAAGCTGGTCTCGTCACATGTTGACCTGGCTCAATCGATGGCAAGAGGAAGGCAACGCGCCGTTGCATACCGACTGGATGGCGCTTTTGCGCGGTGTTGGTGATCCGCTAACGGACGGCGGTGTGTTCCTTGGAACGGATGAGCGGTTCGGGATGCTGATCCGCGACGGTGCAGACACGCGCTTGCGCCCCCTGACCGAAGTGTTGGAGAACGGACGATGAAACTGGCCCGCGCAATCCATTTCGACGAAAGCGATATGAATGTGTTTCATTCCCCGGCCCGTACCGGAGAATGGTGCGTGTCCGGCGGGTTCGAGTTTTCGAACTGGAGCGATGCCGATCTTGAGGGTAAGGCGCGGCAGGCATTTGCAAATGGCTGGTTGGGTCTGGAGACCTTTGGCCGCGTCACATTTGTCGCCGTGACACAGATCGAGCCTGCAGAGAAGGATCAGATAACGCGCAATCTGGCCGAACATTTTGTACAATTCTACGGCGCGCCATCGGTCGAGGCCGCAATGGGAGTCGCACAATCCGAAATCGATCACATGTCTGACCTGTGCGAAGACCATGCCGCCAACACTTTGCTCACCGTAGCCCGTGAGTTGAGCGAGGCAGGTGTGCACGAAAGCTATCGAGTCATCACGCCGCAGGACGCCCAGCTTGAGGCGCTTGCCGTGCATGGATCGCTGGACGATTAGATCAGGTCGACAAACCCACCGAACTGACCGCGCTTGAAGATCAAACCCTTGCCAGTGCGGTACATTACCTGATCCACCTGACCGACAATAATCAGATGATCCCCGGCGTCGTGCCGCGCATGCAGGCGGCAATCAAACCGCGCCAGACATTGGGTCAATTGCGGGCGACCGGCCTTATCCTCAGTCCAATCTGCATGTGAGAAATCCGCACCGTCACGCGCAAACCGCAGCGCCTGATCCTGTTGATCCTGTGCCATCACATGAATCGAATAATGTTCACAGCTGCTGAAGGCATCGAAACGGTACGATTCCTTGGCCAGACACCACAACACCAGCGGCGGGTCCAATGAGACCGAGGCAAAGGAATTCACAGTGATCGCACGCGGCCCACCTTCGGTTTGTGTGGTGATCACGGTGACGCCAGTGCCAAAGCACCCCAGCGCCTCGCGAAAGGCGGGGCTTTGATCCGGCGTAGGGGTAAAGGTCTTTTCGGTCATTGCGCGCGTCTTCCTTGGCCGCGCATCTGGTGCCACGCGCGGCCCGGATTGTCCACGAAAAGCTGACTGTTGCCTGCAATTTAAACCGTCAGTTCAGGTCTTCCAGCAAACGCCCGTGTTTTCGGGTTTCCATTATGACCTCACCAAATGTTGTAAAGCCTCGCGCCTGCAGGATCGGCAGCATCTTGACCAACGCTTCAGCCGTGGCAACAGCATCGCCAAGTGCAGTGTGGCGCAGCGCCTCGGGGATGGTGATGTCCAACCTTTCGCAAAGGGCGTCCAGCGTATGCGTGTCGCTGGCCCCGAACAGGACGGCAGACAGAAGAACCGTGTCCAGGATCGGATGGTCCCATTCGACCTCCATCCTCGGCCCGTGACGGCGCAGGAACGCCATGTCGAAGGGCGCGTTATGCGCCACCATCACCGCATCGCGTGCAAATTGGTGAAACACGCGTCCGGCCTGGGTGATATCCGGCGCGCCCTGAACCATATGGTCGCTGACCTTGTGCACCCTGGTAGAGGCTGGGGGAATTGGAATGCCCGGATTCACCAGCATGTCCAGATGTTCGCCCTGAACGATCCTGCCATTGAGGACGCGCACCGCGCCGATCTGAACGATTTCATCCTTGTGCGGCAGCAGCCCGGTTGTTTCGGTATCGAAGACCACGAAACACAGATCAGACAGGGTGCGGTTCTCGAACGCGTCATCGCCCGGCGTGTCGAGCAACTCAAAATCGTAAACCAGCGGGCGTGCCTCATCAGGGGAAATCTGCGCAGCGCTGTCATCAAAGACCAGCATATATCCTGGCGCGCCCCCCAGCGGTTTCATTCGGGCGGAATAGGTCTGCTTGCCGTCGATACTGGACAGGGTGCAATAGACGTCCTTGCCGGTTTTACTCAGTTTTGCGTAGGCGTCGGTCAGGCCGGTTGCCTCTATATACTCAAAAAGCGAGGCATTCAGGCGGGGATGCGCGATCTGGGCCAAAACCTCGGCTGCCTGCCCGTCGTACAGCACGATCTGATGCTTGGGGCTGGCCAGCAGCATGGCGACCGGGATTTCCGTCAGCAGCGCGGTGAGACGCTGTTTCTCGGCCGCGAGATGAGCGGTTTCCGTAGCTACGGCCTCGGCAGTTCGCATCGCGTTTGAAGCCACTTGTTCCGCCAGTCCAGCTGCGGCCGGGGCGAGATCCCCCAGATAGCGCGCCGCTTGCATGTCCAGATCCGTGCTGACCCCGGCATGCGCACGCGCGCGCAATTGGGCCGAGAGGCGCTCGATCGGTTTTGCAACATTGTCGTCAAACAGAAGCCAGACACCGGCGATCAGGGCTAGCAAGCCAAACCCGATCAGGATTTCGGCAAAAATGAAAGCGTCCAGTAGTTCGGGGTTCTCCGCGCGGGCATAGGTGATCCAAAGGGCGACTGCGCTGATCGCAACTCCCCCCAATGCCAGCAGGCAGAAGAACAGAAAAATCCTGAGTCTCAGACTTAATCCAGTGAGCATGATCAGACCCCGCAAGTGGTCTCGATGATGGAGTCTTTGCCCTCAGTGCGGTACCAGCTTGCGTTGATCAGGCGACCGTCGTCGGCAAATTCGGCTCCGTCTACAAGGTTGGCGCGACTGTTTTCCGCACAGTTGACGGCCACTGGCAAATGCGTGACAGGTGCCCAACGCCCAAACAGATACAGATCGACCAGCCGTTGATCGGGAACCTGATCATTGGTTCGGACCGATTGTGTATCGATGGCTGAGAAACGGTCGACAAAGGGCACAGCATATGTCCAGGGTCGGAAGTAGGACTTGTTTTTAACTTCTTGAACAATTTCCATACTTTCGGGAAGAGTACCTACTGTGCGGTCATACCAGGAGTATTCGCTGGCGATGGTCATGCCGATCATGCCCAGACCTGCCGCAACCGGAGTGGTCCATTTTGGCAAGCGCCCACCGGTCAGCTTGTTCAGCACAAGCACGACGCCCGCAAACGCAAAGCCCGCAAAGATAGTGCCGATCAATTCCAGAAACATGTGGTCTCTCCGTTCTTGGGGGCATTTAGCCCAGCATACCCTTGCCGTGGCCAACCGCCGACTGCATCGTTTTTACCACAACAAATGCATCGCGCAGATGACTTCGCTCAAAGTCCGAGAGTTCGGACGGCGGCAGGTAGTTGTCTGGTTTTTCACCGGATTTGACCAGCCGAACCTGATGTTCCAGCCGGGTTTCGGCGATCAGGTCGTAAGCGTCCAGCAGATCCCGGGCGCCGGACGGACTGAGGACACCGCTGGCCTCGGCTGCTTTCAGGCGGGCGCGGGTGTTGGCCTTGGTCAGTTCGCCTTGCAATGCGTAGATGCGCGCCAGATCGACAACAGGCACAACACCGTTGTGTTTCAGGTCCAGCGTGTTGCGATGTTCACCCGAGCGGATCGTGGCGAAACCGCGCAGCAGCCCCAGCGGGGGCGTGTGTTTTAACGAGTTGGAAATCATGTGCGCCACGAAGATCGAATTTGCTTGAGCCGCCGCCAGAGTGTCGGCTTGCAGGTCGGCAAACAACTCAAACGCGCCACCGATGGGGCGCAGGTCGAACATGACAGAGGCCAGCATCTGCGCCTCGGGGTTTGGCTTGGCGATCCAGCCCTTGAAATAGTCGCGCCAGACGCGCACCGGCTGACACCAGCGCGGATTGGTCGCCATCATGTCGCCGGGGCAGTAGAAATATCCGCAAATGTCGAGCCCATCCGAGACGAATTTGGCCAACTTGGTGAAATAGGCCGTGTCTGCGTCAGTCACGCTGTCATCCAACATCAGGCAATTGTCCTGATCAGATACGCCTGTTTGTTCCTGCCGCCCTTGCGAGCCGCACGCCAACCACAGATACGGAACCGGGGGCGAGCCCAGTTCAGCTTCAGCCAGGGCAAGAAGGCGGCGTGTGACCGTATCCGCGATATCGGTGATCAGACGGGTAACAATTTCATGCCGGTTTCCGCCTGCAACCAGCTGCACAAGAAGCTGCGGGATCTCTTCGGTGACGCGCGCCATCTCTTGGGCTGTGTTGGCTTGCGCAATTCGACGCACCAGCTCGGCCGAGTTCACGGCCTGATAATGGGTCAGATCGGTCTGGGTGACGATCCCGACCAGCCGACCGCCTTCGGAGATCGGGATATGGCCTATGCCGCGCTCCATCATGATATGCAGCACATCCGACCCGATATCGCTGGGTGACAGGGTCACAGGGTTTGCGGTCATGATCTCAGAGATCGGCGTGGTGGCTGGCAAGCCGTCTGCAACGTATTTGCCCGAAATATCCCGCAAGGTCGCAATGCCCTGCAAGCGATCTTCGTCGGTGATGCAGAGCGACGAGATATGTTTGTCACGCATAATCCTTGCGGCGTCCTGAACCGACGTGTCAGCGGGGCAGGTGGCCGGATTATGCGCCATCAGTACGTCGATCGAGCTGGTAGCCAGGCTTTGCGGGCCGCTGCGGTCGCCACGTGTGCGGTCAAAGAACTTTGCCACCACATCGTGGTCATCGATCAAACTCCGCACCAGATCCGGCGGCAGAACCATCAGGACCGAAGGTGTGTGCGCACGGGCCTTTGTGGCGGCCTTGCCGTCTTTCAGCAGGCCCCTTTCGCCAAAGGAATTGCGCAGACCCAGATGAGAGACGATGGCACCGTTCTCATCGGTAATCTCAACCTGTCCTTCATAGATTACGAACACCCCGGGCAACTTATGGCCCAGCTCATAGACCGAGGCATCTTCCTCGACCTCCCAGACTTCGATCTGTTTGACAATCTGATCGAGGGCGTCGAAAGGCAACGCGTCATAAGGGTGAACGGATTTCAGAAACCGGGCAATTTCATCATGGGACAGGGGCATGTGTTGTCTCCGGTGTTCTGGTGAAAAAATCCCGCCCAGTGGTGTGCCGGGCGGGAACAGTGGATCGAAAGACGCGATCGAAGGCAAGAACCAACGACCGCATCAAGCTCACTTATTCTGAGCTGCGCCCGCACCACGGGGAATGCGTACGCTTTCGACCAGATCCTTGATCTCCTGCGGGGTCTCTTTGGTCATGCCCGCGACAACGTAGGCCACACCAAAGTTGATCATCGCACCGATTGCACCGAACGAGGTCGACTTGATCGGGCCCAGCAGTGGGTCAGCATCGGTGAACGAGTTGGTGCCCGGAATGAACAGCCAGCCCTTGTGCAGGAAGATGTAGACCAGAGTGACCGTCAGACCAGCCAGCATACCAGCAACCGCACCGGTGTTGTTGATGCGGGTCGAGAAGATCCCCATCATCAGCGCCGGGAAGATCGAGGCTGCCGCCAGACCAAAGGCAAGTGCCACGGTTTGCGCCGCAAAGCCCGGTGGGTTCAGACCCAGATAGGTTGCAACAACGATGGCAACGGCCATTGCGATACGAGCGGCCAGCAGTTCACCCTTTTCAGAGATTTGCGGGTTGATCGCACCTTTGACAAGGTCGTGGGACACTGCCGACGAGATCGCCAGCAACAGGCCCGCAGCGGTTGACAGAGCAGCCGCAAGACCACCAGCAGCGACCAGACCGATCACCCAACCCGGAAGGTTGGCAATCTCGGGGTTGGCCAGAACCAGGATGTCACGGTTGAATTTGGTCAACTCGTTACCGACCCAGCCTTTTTCTTCCGCGATAGCAGTCATGGCTTCGGACTTGTCGTTGTAGTACTGGATCTTGCCGTCGCCGTTCTTGTCTTCCCAGTCGAGCAGACCGGTTTTCTGCCACGTGGCCATCCAGTCGTAACGCGGATCGTTGTCGATCTCTTCGACCGAAACAGCGCCACCTTCGATGCCACCGTTGGGCCACATCATGTCACTGATGTTCAGACGCGCCATGGCACCAACCGCAGGGGCGGTCAGATACAGCAGCGCGATGAAGACCAGCGCCCAGCCAGCCGACCAACGTGCGTCAGATACTTTGGGAACGGTGAAGAAGCGCATGATCACGTGGGGCAGGCCCGCAGTACCGATCATCAGCGACAGGGTGAACAGCACCATGTTCAGCGTGTTCGAGTGGTGGGCTGTGTATTCGTTGAAGCCCAGCTCGGTCACGATCGCGTCCAGCTTGGTCAGCAGGGGCTCACCGCTGGCGGTGTCACCAAACAGACCCAGCGCCGGAACGGGAGTGCCAGTCAGCTGCAGCGAGATGAAGATCGCCGGGATGGTATAGGCGGTGATCAGCACGCAGTACTGAGCGACCTGAGTATAGGTCACGCCCTTCATTCCGCCGAACACCGCGTAGGCAAACACGACGCCCGCACCGATCAGCAGACCGGATGTGTTCGAAACCTCGAGGAAGCGGCCAAAGGCCACGCCCACACCGGTCATCTGACCGATCACGTAGGTTACCGAGGCAACAATCAGACAGATCACCGCAACGATACGTGCGGTTTGGCTGTAGAAGCGGTCGCCGATGAATTCCGACACGGTGTATTTCCCGAACTTGCGCAGGTAGGGCGCAAGTAGCAGCGCCAGCAGCACGTAGCCACCGGTCCAACCCATCAGGAAGGTCGAGTTGTCATAGCCAGTAAAGGCGATGAGGCCGGCCATCGAGATGAACGAGGCCGCAGACATCCAGTCCGCCGCTGTTGCCATGCCGTTGGTGACCGGGTGAATGCCGCGACCGGCGGCGTAGAATTCAGATGTGGAACCCGCTCGGGCCCAGATCGCGATGCCGATGTATAACGCGAAAGACGCGCCAACAAACAGCAGGTTGATGGTAAACTGATCCATAATCCCCGCTCTCCCTTATTCTTCGTCTACGCCGAATTCGGCGTCCAGCTTGTTCATGCGCCAGGCGTAGTTGAAGATCAGCACCAAAAAGACCAGGATCGATCCCTGTTGTGCGAACCAAAAGCCCAGATCGGTTCCGCCGACGGCGATACCCGACAGCAACGGACGCAGCAGAATGCCGAATCCAAACGACACCAGCGCCCAGATGACGAGGCTGATGTAGATAAGGCGCAGGTTGGCCTGCCAATAGCCCTTATCGGACTCGGCAGTCTGCGCGGAGTTTGTTGAATGATCCGCCATTGCGGGTTCCTCCTTCGCTTCCTCGTTGGGCGGCCCGAGCCCAATTCCTCCAGTGACGCGGACCGCTTCTCGATTGTACCAAACGCCCCGTGACGCCCGGCAATACTTCTCTGTTCCGCCACGGCGGTTCATTGAAGAATTCTTTTTTGGATCAAAGCCTTACGGCTTATCTCCTCCCCTTAGTTCATTACGCGACCGACGATTTCCTCCAGATCGCGCGCGATGTCTTCAATCTTGCCCATGGCGTTGGTGCGCTGCAGCACGCCATGGCCTTCGTAATAGGTGATCAGCGGCGCGGTCTGCGCGTGATAGGCCGCCAGCCGCGATGCTACGGTTTCGGCATTGTCATCCGCGCGGCGCTTGAATTCGGTGTGGCCACACTTGTCGCATTTGCCATCTTCGGCGGGCTTTTTGAACGTATCGTGATACCCTTCACCACACCCGGCGCAGGTGTAGCGGCCCGAGATGCGGACAACCATTTCGGCGTCTTCAACTTCAAGGCTAATCGCGGCGTTGATCTTCTGATTGTTCGACTCCAGAAGATCGTCCAGCGCCTCGGCCTGGACAGTTGTGCGGGGAAAGCCATCAAGAATGACACCTTTTGCACAGTCAGTCTGAGCCATGCGGTCACGCAGAATGGCGATGACGATGTCGTCACTAACCAGGTCGCCCGCTTCCATGACGGCTTTGGCGGCAAGACCTGCTTCTGTCCCTGCCGCGACAGCCTCGCGCAGCAGGTCGCCGGTGCTCAGCTGAATCAGCCCGAACTTCTCTTCCAGCATACGGGCCTGTGTACCCTTCCCGGCGCCCGGAGGGCCGAGAAGGATGAGAACGGCGGGTGTGGTGATCGTGGCAGCGTCCATCACATCCTCACTTGCTCGCACGGTTTTTGATCAGGTCTTCGACAACCGACGGATCCGCCAGTGTCGAAGTGTCACCCAAGCTGCCAAAGTCATTCTCGGCAATCTTGCGCAGGATCCGGCGCATGATCTTGCCCGAGCGTGTCTTGGGCAGGCCAGGGGCCCACTGGATTACATCCGGCGAGGCAATCGGGCCGATTTCTGTCCGGACCCATGTGCGCAGCTCTTTCAGCAGCTCGTCCGAAGGCTCACGATCATTCATCAAAGTGACATAGCAGTAGATGCCTTGCCCTTTGATTTCATGAGGATAGCCCACAACAGCGGCCTCAGCGACGGCGGCATGAGCCACCAGAGCGCTTTCCACCTCGGCCGTACCCATACGGTGGCCGGACACATTGATCACGTCATCGACGCGACCCGTAATCCAATAGTCGCCACCTTCATCGCGACGGCAGCCGTCACCTGTGAAGTAGTAGCCTTTATAATCCGAGAAATAGGTTTTCTCGAACCGCTCATGATCGCCCCAAACGGTGCGCATCTGGCCGGGCCAACTGTCCTTGATGCAAAGAACGCCTTCGACGCCGTTGCCTTCGATTTCTACACCGGACTGCGGGTCCAGAACCACTGGTTCAATGCCGAAGAATGGCTTCATGGCCGATCCGGGTTTCATCGCATGGGCACCGGGCAGGGGCGTCATCAGGTGACCGCCGGTTTCCGTCTGCCACCAGGTATCAACGATAGGACAGCGCCCGCCACCGACAACTTCGTTGTACCAGTTCCAGGCCTCGGGGTTGATCGGCTCACCCACGGTGCCCAGCACCTTGAGATCGCTCAGATCGCATTTCTCAACCCACTCGTTGCCTTGCCCCATCAGGGCGCGCAAAGCGGTTGGGGCGGTATAGAATTGGTTCACCTTGTGCTTTTCGCACACCTGCCAGAAGCGGCTTGCATCAGGGTAGGTCGGTACGCCCTCGAACATCAGGGTCGTCGCGCCATTGGCCAGAGGGCCATAGACGATATAGCTGTGGCCGGTGACCCAGCCCACATCCGCCGTGCACCAATACACGTCGCCTTCGTGATAATCGAAAACGATCTCATGCGTCAGTGCGGCATAGACCAGATAACCGCCAGTGGTATGTACAACGCCCTTCGGCTGACCAGTCGAGCCAGAGGTATAAAGAATGAACAGGGGATCTTCCGCGTTCATCTCGGCGGGTGCGCAATAGTCATCCGCCTCAAGCGCCATTTCATTATAGTCGTAATCGCGCCCGTCGATCCATGTGGTTTGACCACCGGTGCGCTTGACGACAAGACACTTCACCGAGTCTTTGCAATGCAGCAGGGCGGCATCGGCGTTGGATTTCAGCGGAGTTTTGCGACCGCCACGAGGCGCTTCGTCTGCCGTGATCACCACCTTGGCGTCGCAACCGTTGACGCGCGCCGCCAGAGCGTCGGGCGAGAAGCCTGCGAAAACGATGGAATGAATTGCGCCGATCCGCGCGCAGGCCAGCATGGCATAGGCGGCCTCGGGGATCATTGGCAGATAGATGACAACGCGGTCGCCCTTCCGCACACCCAGCGATTCCAGGATATTGGCCATCCGGCACGTGCGGCGGTGCAGTTCGGCGTAAGAGATATGTTGGGCCGGGTCGTTTGGATCATCGGGTTCCCAGATGATCGCAGTTTGGTCGCCACGGGTTTTCAGGTGACGATCCAGACAGTTGGCCGAGACATTCAACGTGCCATCGGCATACCAGTTGATCTTGACCGAACCGAAGTCGTAATTGACGTCCTTTACCTTCGAGAACGGTTTGATCCAGTCGACGCGCTTGCCTTGCTCGCCCCAGAACGTGTCCGGGTCAGAGGTTGAGGCGGCATACATGTCGGAATATTTCGCGGCATCGACATGCGCACGGGCGACGGTTTCTGCGGATGGCGGATATGTCTTGGCATCTGCCTGGGCAGCGGTGGTCATCTTTGAGGCTCCTCCCTCTGGACTGGATTACGTTAGGTCGTTTTTGCCTGATTGTTTGGCAAAGTCGATCCCGTTCCTCCCCGATCAGAGTATTACCGGGTTCAGAAAATAAATAAATAAATTGCCGTAATCTTTGGGTTTGTTTGTAAAGAAATTTTAACCCAGCCTCAATTTTTGTAAACTTCAAGGCAAAAATTTGTAAAAACGGTTCAGAAACAGATATTTAATTGTAATGTCTACTGTTCGTTGTTTCGCGCCGATGCAGCGGCGTCCTCTCCGGCCATATCTTCTTCTTGGTGTCAGATGGGTTCACATGCGTGATCCAGAGGGTTGGCACATCAGAATGTTGGCGCTAGCTTCTTTTTCAAGCGTTTCGGAAAGAGGCGCACCAAAGGGAGACAAAATCATGAATAAGATGTTGAGCGGTGCCGCTGTTGCCGCCTTGAGCTTTGCGTTTGTAAGTGAGGCTGCTGCGACCGAGTGGAATGCATCCGTTTGGGGCAAACGCCGCGCATTCACCGAGCATGTCGAAAAGCTCGCTGAACTGGTCAGTGAAAAGACCGGAGGAGAGTTCACCATCAATGTCAGCTATGGAGGCTTGTCCAAGCCACGCGAAAACCTGGATGGTATCGAAATCGGGGCGTTCGAGATGGCTCAGTTCTGCGCTGGCTACCACCGCGACAAAAATCGGGCGATCACTGTGCTGGAATTGCCGTTCCTGGGTGTGAACAACCTTGAGGAAGAGGTCGCCGTCAGTCACGCGGTGTATGACCACCCAGCCGTCAAGGATGAGATGGCGCAGTGGAATGCCCGGATCATCATGACCTCGCCCATGCCCCAGTATAATATCGTGGGCACAGGCGAACCCCGTGACCAGTTGGCGGAATTTGATGGAATGCGCGTTCGTGCAACCGGCGGATTGGGACAAGCCTTTGAGGCTGTGGGTGGTGTACCGACTTCGGTGCCTGCGACCGAAGCCTTTAATGCAATGGAATCTGGTGTTGTGGATACCGTTGCCTTTGCCCAGCATGCGCACCTGTCCTTTGGCACGATCAATGAGGCCGATTGGTGGACGGCCAACCTGAACCCCGGCACAGTGAACTGTCCTGTGGTTGTGAATATCGACGCCTATGAAGCACTACCTGCCGAGCATCGCGAAGCGTTGAACAGCTCGATTGATGAGGCGATTGATCACTATCTGGCAAACTACGGCGGCCTGCTTGAACAGTGGGACAGCGTCCTTGAGGAAAAGGGCGTGCAGAAGGTCATGATCGACGATGCCGTGATCGAGGAGTTCCGCACCACAGCTGCAGATCCAATCCGCGAGAAATGGATTGCGGATATGTCAGAGCAGGGGCTGCCGGCACAAGACCTGTATGATCTGGTTCAAACCACGCTGAAGCAGCAGCGCGGCGGTAACTGATCCATTTGACCGGGTGCCCTGCCGGGTGCCCGGTTCACTTTCAAGAACAAGGAACCACGGGATGGCAGGACAAGCCACGGTGCTGGAAGACGGAAGCCGTCTGAGCCAGCTGGACCGGCAGTTGTTGAAGCTTGAACGCTTTCTTGCATTGATCAGCGGTTTCGCGGTTTTTGGACTGATGGTTTTGGCCGTGGTTTCCGTCAGCGGGCGCAACGCGCTGAACGCGCCGTTGCCCGGTTACGTCGACTGGATCGAACAGGCGATGCCGCTGATTGCATTTCTGGGTATCTCTTTTGTGCAGCGCGACGGTGGGCATATTCGCATGGACATCGTCATCTCACGGCTTCACGGTCGGGCCTTGTGGCTGTTCGAGCTGATCTCGGTCATTCTGATCCTCGTTCTGATGGTGGCACTGGTGTGGGGCAGTTGGTCCCATTTCGATCGGTCCTTCGATCTTGGCGCGCCGCTCTGGAGCAGGGACAGTTCCATCGACATCAGTATTCCCTTGTGGCCTGCCAAGCTGTTGGCGCCCGTTGCCTTTTCGGTGCTGTGTGTACGGTTGATGCTTCAGGTTTGGGGCTATGGGCGTGCGTTTGTGTTGGGGCTTGAGACCCCTGTGGCGGTGCCGCTTCTTCAGGATGCAGCGGCCCAAGCGGCGGCAGAGGCCGAGCAGTTCGAAGGGCAGGACTAGAAGCATGGGCACGATTGAAATTGGCCTCTGGGTCACGGGTGGTCTGCTGGTTCTGGTCGTCGTCGGAATGCGCGTGGCTTTTGCGGCGGGACTGACGGGTTTGGTTGGGCTCATCTGGATTTTCTGGGCCAAGTTTGGATATGATCCGGACCAGTTTGGCAAAGCTTTGACGGTTGCGGTCAAGACTGCAGGGCAGGTACCACATTCAAAGGTTGCGGCTCATACGCTTAGCCTGATCCCGACCTTCATCCTGATTGGCTATCTGGCCTACTACGCTGGCCTGACGCTCGCTTTGTTCGAAGCTGCCAAACGCTGGGTGGCCTGGGTTCCGGGTGGGCTTGCCGTGTCCACAGTTTTCGCCACCGCAGGTTTTGCCGCTGTATCCGGGGCATCGGTTGCCACATCAGCCGTTTTTGCCCGAATAGCGATCCCAGAGATGCTGAAGGTGGGGTATAACAAACGCTTTGCGGCTGGTGTCGTTGCTGCGGGTGGAACGCTGGCTTCGCTCATCCCGCCTTCGGCCATTCTGGTGATCTACGCCATCATCGTTGAGCAGGATGTCGGCAAGCTGTTGCTGGCCGGATTCATACCGGGTGCGTTTTCTGCAATCGTTTATGGCTTGCTGATTGTCGGGATTGCCGTGGTCTTCAAAACCGTCGGACCGCCTGTCACGGGTTTTACCTGGAAAGAGCGCTTTGCTGCCTTGCCCGGTGCCATTCCGATTGTGGCCGTGATCCTGATCATCATTTGCTTTGTCTACAACCCGTTCGGAGACAAGGCGTGGGGCACCCCTACAGAAGGTGGCGCAATCGGGGCCTTCATCGTGTTCTGTTTCGCCCTGTTCCATGGAATGCGTTGGAAGGAATTCAAATCCGCGCTTTTGGAAACCGCCAAGCTGACCGCCATGATCTTCTCAATCATCTGGGGTGTTCTGATCTATGTGCGGTTTCTTGGCTTCGCAGATCTTCCCGGAGCGTTTTCCGACTGGATTACCGGGCTTGAGATGTCACCGATGATGATCCTGATCTGTATCCTTCTGGCTTATGCTGTGCTGGGCATGTTCATGGATGCAATTGGGATGTTGCTGTTGACCTTGCCCGTTGTCTACCCTGCGGTGATGGCCCTGAACGGAGGTGAGACCGTCAGTGCAGCCGACAGCGCGTTTGGGATGTCGGGCCCGATGTGCGCCATCTGGTTCGGTATCCTTGTGGTTAAAATGGCCGAGTTCTGCCTGATTACACCACCTATCGGGCTGAACTGCTTTGTCGTGGCCGGGGTGCGCCCGGACCTGAGCGTTCAGGACGTGTTCAAGGGAGTGACGCCGTTCTTCATCGCTGATGCCATGACGATCGCAATGCTCGTGGCGTTCCCGGGAATTGTACTCTACCTGCCGTCTCTTGCAGGGTAGCAAGGGCGCGAGGCTATGCCTCGCGCAATACGGCCAGAGCGCTTCTCAGCCGTCTAAAGTTGCTGCCCGTCTTTGGGATCATTCGCGCGATACCACCCAGCAGCAACAGGGGTCTCCCTCACTCGCCTGGCAATAAGCACGGCATCAGAAACTGCGGGTGGGGCGGTCGAATATGCGGCGGCCCATCAGTGATGCAGCAAGATCGACAATCAGTTTGGCCGTGCGGCCCCTTTCATCCAGAAACGGGTTCAACTCAACAAGATCCAGTGAGCTGACCAGCCCGCTTTCATGCAGAAGCTCCATTACCAGATGGGCTTCGCGCTCGGTCGCTCCACCGGGGACCGTGGTGCCGACGGCCGGGGCGATGGCAGGGTCGAGGAAATCAACATCCAGCGACACATGAAGCAGCGCGTTTTCGGCGCGTACACGGTCCAGAAAGGCCAGCAGAGGGGCTTTGATCCCATTCTCGTCGATGCTGCGCATGTCGGCCAGCATGGCGCGGTCCTGTTCCAACGCCATACGCTCTGCCGGGTCGACAGAGCGCAAGCCGATCATGCCGACGCGATCCGTCGGGACCACAACAGGCAAGGGCGGGAAAGCGTCAAAACCGGGTCTTCCGGTAAAATAGGCCACAGGCGTTCCATGCAGGTTGCCGCTGCCCGTGCTGTCTGGTGTGTGAAAGTCGCTGTGGGCGTCCAACCACAGCACGAACAACGGTCGATCCATCCTTGCTGCATGTGCGGCCATTCCGTTGACGGTGCCCATGGACAACGCATGGTCCCCGCCCATGAAAATGGGCACGCCCTGACCGGCGGCTGCCTGCGCCGCTTTACTAAGGGCCTGAGTCCAGCCGACACACTCTGGCAAGGCAAACAGATGCGGATGTTCGAGCAGACCGGTCTCTTCGGGGCGCACGTCGCCCTGATCCTGCACGGAATGGCCAAGATCGGTCAAAGCCTCTTGCAACCCGGCCACACGATAGGCGTCGGGGCCCATCCGGCATCCCTGACGACGCTTTCCGGCGTCCATTGGTGCGCCGATCAGTATGATTTTTTTCATGTCCATGTGTCCATTTACGATGTCAGAGTGCCTTGCGTGAAGACTGCAATTTGCTCAAAATGGTTCCTGATAGTTCTTTATGGGAAGAAAGCATGGACGATTTGGATAACCGATTGCTCAATGCGTTGCAACGCGATGCACGCGCCAGCCTGTCCGAGCTTTCGGAAACGCTGGGCGTGACGCGCACCACTGTGCGCAGCAGGTTGCAGCGCCTGAAACAATCCGGTGAGATCGTCGGCTTCACCATCCTGACACGCAGGGATCTGGCGCAAAGCCCTGTGCGTGGACTGATGATGCTAGAGATTGAAGGGCGCGGGACAGAGCGTGTCATGGCGCGGATAGCGGCCCTGCGGCAGGTGACGGCAGTGCATTCGACCAACGGCAGCTGGGATCTGATCGCAGAGATCAGCACCGAGACCCTGGCCGAACTGGATGAGGTTCTGTTCCAGATCCGCCGCTTTGACGGCATCACACGGTCCGAGACGAATTTGCTGCTGTCCACGCGCAAGGGGCGGCTCTAGTGCTTTGAGATGAAAACAATTTGTGCCACAGTTTCCGGGCAGATGATGTCAGGGTAATCAGCAGACTGACTGGCTTCACAAACAGGCAGGGACGTTCAGCATGACCACTTCGCAGAAAACTGACGAACCTCTGGCCGTGCGCTGGGCGGAACGGATTGCGGCGTTGCTGGAAAAGCCTTGGCTGCGCATCGCGATACCCATTGTCATTACCGGCATCGCCTTGACGGTTCTGCACGATCTGTCGGCGCATGTGAGATGGTCAGAAGTGCAGACTGATATTGCGGCGACGTCATGGAAATTGATGTTCATTGCGCTCTGCTGGACGGGGTTCAGTTTCTTTTCTTTGTCACTTTACGATGTGTTCGCCGTGCAGAGCGTAGCTGAAGGCAAAGTGCCATTGCATGTGGCCGGGATGGCGGGGGCCAGTGGCTATGCCGTATCAAATTGTCTTGGCTTTTCCTACATCACCGGGACCGCAATCCGGTATCGGATCTATGCGTCACTTGGCCTGGACCTGGGGCGTGTGGCCGGGGTGATCGCGACCTCATGGGTCGCGTTCTGGATGGGTCTGATCTTGATCCTTGGCCTGCTATTGACCCTGCATCCCGACGGCATATCCAAGGTGGTGCCGGTCAGCACAACGGTGGAAACCGCCATTGGGCTTTCTTTGCTGGGGGCGTTGGTCGTCCTGTTCGTCTGGCTGTCCAGCGGGGGCAGGCGGCTTTCATTGGCAGGTGTTGGTTTTGATTTGCCGGGCGGGAAACTGGCCAGCCTACTGACGCTGGCCGCGATCGGTGATCTGTTCGGCGCGTCCATGGTGCTTTATGTCCTGATGCCCGACGATCTGGGCGTTGGCTATCCGTATTTCTTCACGATCTATGTTGCCGCCATTGCCGTAGGTATCCTTAGCCACGCACCGGGCGGAATCGGTGTGTTCGAAGCGACGCTGATTGCGGGGCTTGGGGCGTCGGGGCGGTCAGATGTCATAGCAGCATTGCTGTTATACCGGGTGGTTTATACTTTTTTGCCGTTTGCCGTCGCCAGCCTGTCGATTGCTGTGGCATCGGCGCTGACGCAACGGCACCGGATCGGCGGTGCTGCAACCTGGGTGTATAGGGTCATCCGTCCCATGGTCCCCATTGTTGCAGCGGGCGTTGCGGCGGTGGCCGGGGTGATCCTTTTGGTATCAGGGGCACTGCCTGCGGGTTCACAGAACCTTGGCGTTTTGAAGGATGTTCTGCCGCTGTCCTTTGTCGAGGCCTCGCACCTTGTGGGCAGTGCCATTGGTGTTCTGCTGTTGCTGGTGTCGCGCGGCTTGTTCCGCAAGCTCTACCGCGCATGGGTGGTGGCGATGCTGCTGATGGTTGCGGGGTTCTTTGCCTCGCTCGCCAAGGGCCTGGACACGCACGAAGCGGTGTCGATGTTGGGAACGATAGGCGTTTTAGCCCTGTTCCGTGGTGCGTTTTACCGGGTCAGCGGCGCATCGATCTTTCGCCTGAACATTCCTTGGCTGATCAGCGTTGTGGTGTTGCTGGCCGTCATCTTCTGGATTGGGATGTTTGCTTATTCCCACGTCGAATACCAAAACGCTTTGTGGTGGGAGTTTGCATGGAATGGCGACGCCTCGCGCTTTTTGCGATCGAGCCTCGTTGTGGCTGTAATCGTCGGCGTGGTGGCCGTAAACTCTTTGTTTGGACGCGAGATTCCAACACCGCAACGCACTGAAATCCCCGAGGTGGTCGAACGGCTGGTGATGGAAAGTGAGGACACCGAATCCCAGATATCCCTGACCGGCGACAAGCAATTTCTGATCTCGCCGGATGAAACGGCCTTTATAGCCTATGCTGATACCGGCAACGCTGTGATCTCAAAAGGGGAACCGGTGGGGGATGAGGTGGCAGGCCGACAATTGATCTGGCAGCTTCGGGAAAAGGCGGACCGTGAAGGAAAGCTGTGTGCGTTCTACAGTGTTTCGACCAAATACTTGCCGACTTTTCTGGATCTTGGCCTGTCGATCCTGAAAATAGGCGAGGTTGCTCGGGTGCCGCTGCAAGACTTCTCGCTGGATGGAAAGTCGCGCAAACGGTTCCGGCAAGCCAAGAACAGGGCCGAACGCGAAGGCTATGTGTTCGAGATCATCCCGAAGGAAAAGCTGGCACCCGTTCTGCCTGAGTTGCGCGAAATTTCTGATCATTGGCTGGAGCAAAAGGCCGGGGCTGAAAAGGGATTTGCACTAGGGGGCTTTGACGATCAGTACCTGTCGTATTTCGATCATGCAGTATTGCGCGATGGAAACACAGGCAAGATCAAGGCGTTCGCCAACCTGTTCCAAGGCGGCGACAAATCCGAGCTGTCATTGGATCTGATGCGGTATGAGCCAGACAGCCCAAGCTTTGTGATGGACGCGCTGTTTGCCGAGATGATGGTTTGGGGCTCGGATCAGGGCTTTCACTGGTTCTCGCTGGGGGCCGCGCCGTTCTCGGGTATAGAAAATCGGCAACATGCCTCGCTCTGGAACCGGATCGGAGGGTTCGTCTACGAGCATGGCGAGCAGTTTTATCATTTTGAAGGCTTGCGCAGCTTCAAGCAAAAGTTCGACCCGGAATGGAGCCCGAATTATCTGGCCAGCCCCGGCGGGCTGGCTGCGCCGCGCATTTTGTATGAGGTCAATATCCTGATCTCAGGTGGGCTGCGCGGACTGACCAAGTAGGGCTTAGTTCAGACTGGCACCGGTTGGGGTTTTCTGCAGCAGATCGCCCCAGTCGGTGCGATAGGCCATTTCGGCCAATACGGTTTCGGGTAGAAATTCCTGGTTTTGACGGATCTGCCAGCCGCCGCCCAACCCCTTGTAAACCGCAACCAGATTACTGGAAACTTGCTGCCGTGCTTCAATCAGATTGGCTTGCGAGCGCAGCAGGGCCGTTTGCGTGTTCAGGATACGTGAATAGCTGGCAATGCCGTCCGTGTACTGGCTGACCGCGATCTCAGCCGCCTTGCGCGAGGCGTCCACGCTTTGCTGATAGAACCCAACCTGTTTGCGTGCCTGCGCATAAGCGACCATCGCGCTTTCCACCTCGGAATAGGCGGTCAGCACGGTGTTCTGGTAATTGGCGATCAGCGCCTGATAAGCGGCGTCCTGTGCGCGGACATTGTTCTTGATGCGCCCATAATTCAACACGTTCCAGACGACGCCGGCACTGGCCAGACCGGTTGCGCTGTTGCCGCTGAACAGATCACGTCCGCCTGACGCCTGCAGACCAATCGCGCCTGACAGGACAAACTGCGGATACAGATCCGCCATCGCAATGCCCACCTGCGCCGATTGCGTCGCAGCAGCCAATTCCGCAGCCCGCACATCCGGGCGTCGGCGCAGAAGTTCAGCGGGTACACCCACAGCCACATTTGTCCGCGCAGACGGGATGCGGCCGGAATTCCCCAACAGGTTTGTCATCCGAGACGGCGTGACACCCAGCAGCACCGCCAAGGCATTCTTGGTCTGTTGCAGGTCACTTTCCAGGTCTGGCACCAAGGCTTTGGTGTTGTTGAGCAGGGCGGTGGATTCCTGCACGTCCAGCTCGGTCGTGACACCATTGTTGAAACGTAATTGGGTCAGATCAGCAGATGCTTGCTGCAACTTGATGTTTTCGCGCGCAACTGCCAGCGACTCCTGCAACGCACGGATATTGACGTACAGAGCAGCCACATCCCCGGTCAGCGTCACCAGCGCGTCGTCGTAATTGGCCACCTGAAGCGCCAGATTGGACCGCGCGGCCTGAACGCCGCGTCGCTGCGCGCCCCAGACATCCAGCTCCCACTGGGCATCGAACCCGACTTGCGAGGTTGAGAATTCGGTATCCAGCGGAATGATGCGATTGATATCGGCGATGGGTCCAAGATTGTCACTGATTTGTCGCCGCTGTAGTGATCCTCCAATGGCCTGGGATTGCGGATAAAGCTCGCCAAATGCGATGCCCAACTGTGCCCGAGCCTGTAACACGCGCGCACCCGCAACCTGAAGGGTCAGGTTTTGCGCATAAGCTTCTGCAATAAGCCTGTTGAGGGTCGGATCATTGAACGTCTCCCACCACTTCACCACAGGTGCGCTGCGCGATGTCAGGCCGCTTTGGCCGGTGCCGGGGTTGTTCACCTCGATCCATTGCTTCACGACCGGAGAGTTCGGACGCACGAAATCCGGTCCCACCGGCGCGCAGGCTGCGAGGGTTGCGGCGCAAAGAGCGGTGCCAAGCAGCTGGCGGAGTGTCATTGTGCGCATCCTCAAATATCCAGTGGTCGGATGAAGTTGGCGAAGGAATAGAGACGGATGTTGATGCGTCTCAGGAACTCAAAGCTTTTGCCCATGCCCGTATAGATTGCCACCGCCGCGTGGCCACCTGCGGGGAATGTGTGGCCTTCTGGCAGATCCACGGTGATCTGCACTGCAATTCGACCGGGCAGTTTGGGCAGTTCAAAACCGGGCAGGCGTCCCGAAGGAAGGTATTGCCCTTGCCGAGTTGCCCACCAGATTGCCTCGACCTTTCCATTCAGGATTTCACCGGGATAGAGATCCAGCGCCACCTCAACCTCTTGCCCAGGTTCGACAAATTTGAGGTTCTGTTGACGGAACGTGGCGAGGATATAAGGGCTGTCCTCGGTCACGAAACTGGCAATTGCGCCCAGGCGAACGTCGCCGACAACCAGACCGGGACGTGCCTGTTGAGAAACGATCATACCGTTTTCAGGTGCATAGATTGTTGTGTTTTCCAGAAAATACTCGGCTTCGGCCAATTGGGCCTGAGCTTGAAGAATACCCGTGTTCACGCCGTCTATCTGCGATTCCACAGCCAGTTGTGCCTTTTCCAGATTTGCCTGAGCCTGTTTGACGGCGGCCAGATCTTCGGTCACCTGCTCGTTCCAGCGATCCAAATCGTCCTGCCGTGCTCCACCAGCGGGCACGAGGTTTTCATAGCGGGCTTGTTGGGTCTGCGCATAAGCCAGCTGCGCATTTGCCCGTTCCACTGCTTCGGTCGACGCGATCACATCCTGTTCCAGAATTTTGGCATTCTGCTCGGCCGCGACCAGTTGGGCCTTTGAATTGTCCACCGCCAGCGAAAACACGGTGTCATCAAAGCGATAAAGCGGATCGCCTTTTGTAACCTGAGTATTGGGCTCGACCAGTACCTCGGTCAATATCGTTGGCTGCGTCAGTTTGGGCACGATCTGTATGGTCGAACGCACCACATGACTGTCTGCCGAGAAGGGCTGAAAGAACCGCAGCGCCACCAGAAAGATCAGCAGCAGATGCGCGCCCACCCAGAACGAGACGATGCCCCAGGCGATGTTGAATTTCAGAAGTTCCAGCTTGAAGAAGATGAGCCAGACAAAAATGATGTAAAAAAGAGTGATGCCAAGGGCGACGAACATGTTTGTTGGTTTCCTTTGGCCTTAGCTTTTCTGCGTATCGTCTGTGTCCAGACGATCCTGATACTCGGGCCTGATCTTGCCGCCCAGACGTTTGATTTCGTCGCGAATGGCATCTTTCTCTTCGTCTGGGCCCCGGCGCATGTCGACGGTGATTCCATCATGGAACGCCCACATAAAGGCGTGGACCCATGGGACCACGGCCAGAAATCCCATCCATCCCATGATCTTGACGGCTTCGGCATGAGGGTGATTGCGTTTAATTGCGATCCGCCCCGGAAGCCCCATGAGGAAGAGAAACAACGCCATCACCGCCGCAAGCAGCAGGATCAACGCCACGAAAGTCAGATAGTCGTAATAGCCTAGCGGCTGCCCCAATAGTCCCAAGCTCGTGCCTCCTTTTCGGGCGAAGGTTGTCTTATCCTCCGTCGTCCGCGTCCAGTTCGTCAATCAATTTGTAGCTTGTCGGCGGGTCAGCGCAGATGCCGGGACCGCATTCCAGCAGGGTTGACCCGGCATTCACCACAGCCAGCGCCAGCATGATGAAAAAGGCTGTTTTGGCCAGTTTGTTTCCCCCAAATTTCGGCTCTGCGGACGCGTCGTTGTCGTACTGACGCTCAAACAACAGCATGATCGCCGTGCCCAGCAAAATGAGGAAAAAGGCGATCCCGGCCCATGTGTAATAGTGGAGCCCCAGAACCGGTGATCCGTAGTGGCCTGTTCCGGGTACGATATGCAGCAGGATTTGGCGGATCGAAACACTGCCGCCGTACAGTGCTGCGATCAGCACAATGGCATAATGTTGTGGTCTAGCTCCATAGAGCAGGTTCAAGCCAAGCCCCACACCAACCGCCACAAGCCCAACACGTTGCAATAAGCAAAGTGGGCAAGGCAGTTCGTAAAGAACAAGCTGATAGAAAAACGCCAAAGCCAAGACAAGGCAGACGGCAAGCATACCCAGCGCGTTGAGCGTGCGGGACAGTTCAGGTGTCATGCCGGTCCCCTCAAAGTTGAATTGTCAGTTGGCTGGTGGCGTGGAATTTCAACCAATAGATGCTGAGAGCCAACGTGGCGAAAAACAGCACGTTGCCGACCTTAGTCAAGTTGAAATAGTTGAGCCCCATTGTGACGGTAAACAGCAGAAATAATAAAGCAATCATGGCCCGGTCTTCCCCTCCCGTGCGCATTGTAACATGTAGTGGATAGTGTCAGGCTGAACGGCATCTGACAAGCTGCGCAATTCACCCAAACGTTGAAGTGCGAAAGTTACTACGCGCAGAGAACGACTTCTGTTCGCCACTCCCGACAGTGTTGCGGTAGATCACCCGGCAGATGAACGTCTGTGTAAATCGTATTGATTTCGGACATCGAGGTGATCCGTGCAGGGGCCGAACGCTGAAACTTTGAATGATCTGCCACCAGAAAGGTGCGCCGTGCTTGTGCGATGATGGTTTGGCTGACCTGAACTTCTTGAAAATCGAAATCCAACAGATCTCCGTCTCGATCCAGCGCCGAGCATCCGATGACGGCCAGATCAAACTTAAACTGTTGGATGGTTGAAACAGTCAGGGTGCCGATCAACCCGCCATCCGAGCGCCGCAGAACACCGCCAGCCATGACAACTTCGCAATCTGGGTTTTCAATAAGGATGTTGGCGACGTTCATGTTGTTCGTCACGACCATCAGGTTCTTATGGCTCAGCATTTGCCGCGCCACGGCCTCGGTCGAGGTGCCAATATTCATGAAGATTGACGCGCCATCCGGAATTTCCGCAGCGCAGGCTTGTGCGATGCGCGTTTTGGCATCTGCGTTCAGCGCACGTCTGTCGTCATAGCCGATATTGGACACGCCTGAGCGTAGAACCGCGCCGCCATGGACCCGGTCAAGTTTACCGGCGTCAGCCAGTTCCGTCAGATCGCGCCGGATCGTCTGAACGGTGACGCCAAAACGTTCAGCCAGCCCGTCAACCGTGACGCGCCCTTCGGTACTGGCGATGTCCAGAATGTCGGATTGGCGAAAAGACAGAGACATGGGGCGGGTCCACTCAAAAACGCGTTCCTTCGTTTTTGTTCTTTTGGGTAAGTTTGGCAAGAAGGGCTGCGAATTTTTCATATCAGCGTTGCAAAAAGAAAATAAACGAACATAAACATTGACCAAGCGAATGACTTTCGGGCTAATGCGCCAGACAATGCCTCGCGAGGAATCAAAAGATATGCAGTCGACTGACGATCAGATCACAGACCTTTTCATCATTGGCGGCGGCATCAATGGCTGTGGTATCGCACGGGACGCCGCCGGGCGGGGCTTGTCGGTGACACTGGCGGAAATGAACGATCTGGCATCGGCTACGTCTTCGGCATCGACCAAGCTGTTTCATGGCGGGTTGCGATACCTGGAGTTTTTTGAAATTCGGCTGGTCCGCGAGGCATTGATCGAACGTGAAACCCTGCTGCGGGCGATGCCACATATCAGCTGGCCGATGCGCTTTGTGTTGCCTTACCACAAGGACATGCGGTTTGACTCGGAAACGCCGACCTCTCGCTTGCTCAGCACGGTGATGCCATGGATGCGTGGGCGGCGTCCGGCCTGGCTGATCCGTTTGGGGTTGTTCCTGTATGACAATCTTGGCGGGCGCAAAATCCTGCCCGGTACCAAGTCGCTGAACCTGCGCACGGCACCGGAAGGGGCCCCTTTGCAAGACAGGTTCGAAACGGCCTATGAGTACTCCGACTGTTGGATCGAGGATTCCCGTCTGGTGGTCCTGAATGCGCGTGATGCTGAGGCGCGAGGTGCGCAAATCATGGTACGGACCAAAGTGATCTCGGCCGAGCGGGTGGGTGATCTGTGGGAGGTGACGGTGCGGGATCGGGACAGTAACCAGACCCGTGTGATCCAGGCCAGAATGTTGATCAACGCAGGTGGTCCGTGGGTCGGCGACATCATCCAAACCAAGATCCGCGTGAACTCGCGCGAGGGCGTTCGGCTGGTGCGCGGCAGTCATATTGTGACACCTAGATTGTACGATCACGACAAGTGTTATTTCTTTCAGGGCGAAGATGGCCGCATCATCTTTGCCATTCCCTACGAGCAGGACTTTACCCTGATTGGCACAACCGATCAGGATCATCCGGATCCGTCCACCGCGCCGGTATGTACCGAGGCCGAGCAGGAGTATTTGTGTGCGTTCGCGTCAAAATACTTCCAACGCGCCGTGACCCGCGATGATATTGTCTGGACGTATTCCGGTGTGCGCCCGCTGTATGACGATGGGGCCAGCAGCGCCACAGCGGCGACGCGAGACTATACGCTGAAAGTCGATGCGCAGGGTGGGGCGCCTGTCTTGAACGTGTTTGGTGGCAAAATCACCACCTATCGCAGGCTTGCAGAAAGCGCGTTGGAAAAAGTGGCCGATTTCTTTCCGGACCTGCCCAAACCCTGGACTGCCGGAGTTGCTCTGCCCGGTGGAGACTTTCCGGTGGATTCCGTCGACACCCTTCAAAGCGAGCTTCTGGCGAAATACCCGTTCCTCGACCCAGCATGGGCGGCCCGCTTGATCCGCGCCTACGGGACCGAGGCGCGCGAGGTAATAGGTGGTGCAAAACAGGTGTCTGACCTGAGTGAGGATTTTGGCGCAACCCTGACCGCGCAAGAGGTCGCTTGGTTGATGGACAAGGAATATGCCCGCACTGCCGAAGATGTCGTCTGGCGACGCAACAAGCTGGGGCTTCGGCTCAGTGACGAGCAAATCGCGCGGATCGATAGCTGGATGGCCGAGCGGCGCAGCGCGTGACAGGGTTTGCAGGCCCCTTGGCGGTGGACCCCTGTTATGCTAGCCCTTGGGTACGGTCGGCAGACACCGAGGCGCCGCTGCTCTTTCTCAGAGTGCTAAACCTGCCTTTAACAGATGATTGACATCGCAACACTCAGGGCGTTGCTTCGTCAGGTCAGCGGCCAACGAATGCACAGAACGCCCGATTTGGATGTGTGATGAGCAAGATACCAGTCCCTTTGCATGTGGATGATCTGACCCCCTTTGTTCGAACCTTGGCCACCCAGTTGGGAGAGGCCAGCCCCTCGCACTTGACTCTGATGAACATGGTCGCGCGCGCGGCAGGTTATCAGAATGTACAACATATGCGGGCCGACAGCGCCGCCAGTCGCCGATTGCAGGCGCGCTCGGACCCGCCAGCGGCCAATGCGCGTGTGGTTGAACGCTCGTTATACCTGTTCGACACGCAGGGCAGGTTGCGGCAATGGCCTTCGAAACGTTCGGTGCAAAACCTGTCACTTTGGGCTCTTTGGGCTGCAGTGCCATCGGGTAGGGCCGTAAATGAGGCCGAGGTCAACGCCTGTCTCAATGCCGAGCATTGTTTCGATGACCCTGCCACGTTGCGGCGCACGATGATTTCTTGCGGGTTGCTGACGCGGCGCAGGGATGGATCAGAGTATCGCAGGATCGAGCAGGAACCGCCGGTCGACGCAAAACAGGTGATCCACGAGATTGCCAAACGGCGCCGCGCAAGATCACACTAAGAAAAAACCCCGCCGTTGAGGCGGGGTTAATTACAGGATCAGGCCGCGGACTCGGACGGGTCGGGATCTTTTTTGCTGCCTTTCAGCCACTCTCTCATGCTTTGCATGAGGGCGTAGAGCACCGGAACCACGATCACACCAACCAGCGTCGCGGCCAACATGCCGCCGAACACAGCCACACCAATCGCCTTCTGGCTGGCAGCGCCAGCACCATTGGCGGCCAGCAGCGGAACAACCCCCAGCAGGAAGGACAGGGCGGTCATCATCACAGCGCGGAACCGTTGATGCGCGGCCTCGGCTGCGGCTTCTTTGATCGACAGACCCTTGGCGCGTTGCTCCATCGCAAATTCAACGATCAGAATGCCGTTTTTCGACGCCAACCCCACCAGCATGATCATCCCGATCTGCGTATAAAGATTGATGTCACTGCCGACGATGGCGACCGCCGCCACCGCCCCGAACAGGGCCACGACCACGGACAGCAGGATCGAGACGGGCAAGGTCCAGCTTTCATACTGACCAACCAGGAACAGGTATCCGAACAGGATCGCAAGCCCCAGAATGATGACCACCAGACTGCCCGAGGCCAGCTGTTGCTGAGCCGTGCCGGTCCATTCGAACGCATATCCGGGGGGCAGGGCGGTTTGGGATTCCTCTGTCATTACCGTGATGGCGTCACCACTGGACAGGCCGGGCGCGGGTACAGCTGTCACCGTGGCCGACCGGAACAGGTTGTGCCGTTTCAGCAGGACCGGCCCCAATACGTTTTCCACGTCGATCAGTGTGCCCAAAGGCACCATGTCGCCATTCTGCGAACGGACGTAGAGATTGGCGATATCATCGACATTGTCGCGATAGGTGCCATCGGCCTGGATCATGACGCGATAGACGCGGCCAAACAGGTTGAAGTCATTTACATAGTAAGACCCCAATTGCGCCTGCATGGTCTGAAAAACTTCGGCCACCGAGACGTTGAGCGTCTTGGCTTTTTCACGATCCAGATCCACGAAAAGCTGCGGAACGTTGGCGCGGAAGGTTGTATAGGCTTGCCCGATCTCGGCCCTTTGATTGGCCGAATAAACGAACGAACCCACGGCTGAGGCCAGATCCTGAGGCGTGCCTCCACCGGTTTGCTGCACCTCCATTTCAACCCCGGCAGACATACCGAGACCCTGGATGGGCGGCGGGTTGAAGGCAACGATTGAGGCAGCTGACTCGCTGTTGGATATCGCCAGTACTTTGGCGAGGATGGCATCAGCACTCAGGTCGTCTTCCTGCCGCTCGCTCCAGTTGTCGAGGTTCACAAAGATCGCGGCACCGTTGGTGATCGTACCGTTCAGCAGCGAAAAGCCGTTGACCAGAACCGTGCTGGCCACGCCAGGGATTTCGCGCAGCTGATCGTCAAGGCGGGCGGTCACAGCCTCGGTCCGTTCCAACGTCGCCGCATCGGGCAATTGCACGTCGACGAACAGATAGCCGTTGTCCTCAAGCGGGATAAACCCGGCTGAGGTGTTCGACATGATCGTTCCCGTTCCCATGCCAAGCCCAACCACGATGGCCAGTGCAATGGCCGGAAAAACCAACAGTTTTCGTACAATGGCGACATAACCACTGCGCACGGTGCCGATAAAGCTTTCGAACACGGCAAGCAGCCCTTTGGGCGGGCCAGATCGTGCCCGAAGGACCAACCCACACAGCGCGGGCGATAGGGTCAGCGCGTTGATGGACGAAATCACAACAGCGGTTGAGATCGTGACCGCGAACTGAGAATAGAGCCGCCCCGAGATGCCGGGCATAAAGGTGACCGGCACAAAAACCGCCAACAGAACCAGCGTGGTTGCGATAACCGGGCCAGTGATCTGGCCCATCGCTTTTCGGGTCGCCTCAGCAGGAGGCAGCCCTTCGTCGGCGATGATGCGTTCAACGTTTTCAACCACGACGATGGCGTCATCCACCACAATCCCGATGGCAAGGACCAGCGCAAACAGAGAGATCGTGTTCAACGACATGCCGAAGGCTAGCAAGAAGGCAAAGGTACCTATCAAAGAAACCGGGATGGCCACAGCGGGAATGATTGTGGCACGCCAGCTTCCCAGGAACACGAAAACCACCGAGATCACGAGGATGAAGGTCAGGATCAGGGTCGAAACCACGTCGTTCAGAGAAGACTCGACGAAGTCAGTTGTGTTGAAAGGCACATCATATTCGATATCGGTGGGAAACGCGCGGGACAGGCGGTCCAGTTCAGCCTGTACGCGGTCCGAGACCGCCAGAGCGTTGGCGCCAGGGGCTTGATAGATGCCTATCACTGTGGCCGGGACCGCTTGGAAATAGCCCGAAGCCGAATAAAACTGTGCGCCTAGTTCTGTACGTGCGATGTCTTTGACCCGGACAATCGCACCATCGGCACCGGTGCGGATCACGATGTCGCCAAATTCATCTGCCGAAGTCAGACGACCCTTGGATTTGATCGTGTACTGAAACGTCTGCCCTTCAGGCACCGGAGGCGCGCCAATCGAACCGGCGGACACTTCGATATTCTGTTCACGGATTGCGTTTATCACGTCGCCCGGAGTGATGGACAGCGCTGCCATCTTGTCGGGATCCATCCAGATCCGCATTGCGTATTCCAGGTTGGTCAGAACATCGGCTTTACCAACGCCCTGCACGCGTGCCAGCGCGTCGCGCAGGTTGATCGAGGCATAGTTCGACAAAAACACGCTGTCATAGGTGCCATTCGGTGAGGTCAACGTCACCAGCAACAGCATGTTGGTCGAAGCCTTTTGTGTGACCACTCCCGAAGATGTCACTTCGCTCGGCAGCGATGACATGGCCTGCGCCACCCGGTTCTGCACGTTGACAGATGCGATGTCTGGATCCGTGCCCACCTCGAAGGTGATATTCAGAGAATACGAGCCGTTATCGGATGAGGTGGACGTCATGTATATCATGTCATCCACGCCGTTGACCTGCGCTTCAATCGGGGCGGCGACAGTATTCTCCACCGTTTCCGCATTCGCGCCGGTATAAGTGGTTGTAACGCTGACAACAGGTGGCGTGATATCCGGAAACTGTGCCACCGGCAGCACCAGATAACCGATGCCGCCCATGATGGTCAGCACCAGCGAAATGACAAGCGCCAGCTTGGGCCGGCTGATGAACAGGGCTGAGAACATCAGTTATTCTCCCGGCTGTTCAGAGGCAACGACCGCGTCAACAGCCACGCCGGGGCGGACCCTCTGCAGGCCCTCAACAATCACACTTTCACCTTCGCGCAGACCGTCCGTCACGATGATCGCGGTGCCGTATGTGTCGCCAGTGGTGATGTAGCGCTGTTCCACCATCTGTTTGTCATTGACCACCAGAACAAACTCACCCCGCTGATCGCGCTGCAAGGCGGCTTGCGGCACAAGAACCTGCAAGGTCGGCTCCAGCGCTTCGATCTGTACGTTTACAAATGCACCATCCAGGATCAGCCGGTTTGAGTTGTCGAACTGGGCGCGGACCGTGATCGCGCCGGTCAAGGGATCAATGCGGTTATCGACGAAGACGATTCTGCCGGTTTCATCCAACTCGCTTCCATTTGGCAGGATCACGTGAACATTAGGGCTTTGCGGGCTTTCCGCCAAAGAGGCCGAGTTTTCGCCATAGGTTTCCAAAACGGTCGTGAATAATTTTTCGTTAAGAGAAAAATTCACGTAAATTGGCATTTCGCTGACGATATTGACCAGTGGAGGGTTGTTTGGACCGACCACGTCGCCAACGCTGGTGGTGATGCTGCCGATACGCCCGTCAAACGGCGCGTGGATCTGCGTATAACTCAGGTCAAGCTCGGCTTGTTGGATCGCGGCATTCGCTGCCTTCACCTCTGCCTCTGCAACCAACTCGTTGGCGCGGGCAATGTCGCGTTCCGATTCCGGCGTGGCGTCGCGTTTGTACAGTTCTTCTTTACGGGCAAGATCGACTTTTGCGAGTTCGAGATTTGCCTGCGCTCGGTTCAGATCAGCTTTGCGGGCCTCAAGTGTCGCTTCGTAAAGGTCGGGTTCGATGGTGAACAGCAGATCCCCTTCCTTGACAGTTGCGCCATCCTCGACCTCGCGGCTGTTGAGAAACCCGTTCACGCGGGCCACGATGTCGACCTTGTTGATTGCCTGAGCACGCCCGATGAATGTGGCCTCGTCGGTGATTTCTTCGGTATAGGCCGCCGAAATCGACACTTTTGGCGGCGCGCCTTCCTCTTGCGCGACTGCGGCGTGCGCCAGTCCCAGGGACAACAGCAAAAGTGCAGTGGCCAGAGGCCTGCCGGTCCGGGTGGAAGGAATATGTGCTGGGAACATGTAACGCCTCG
This sequence comes from Ruegeria sp. CDSA079, assembly GCF_059612245.1. Taxonomy (NCBI): domain Bacteria; kingdom Pseudomonadati; phylum Pseudomonadota; class Alphaproteobacteria; order Rhodobacterales; family Roseobacteraceae; genus Ruegeria; species Ruegeria sp. CDSA079. The sequence goes on from NZ_JBXWQF010000004.1 coordinate 164,682, forward strand.
TACGTGACAGAAACAATTGATGCCGAGTCCGCCGGCATGGCGACCCGAGTCGGAAGTACTTGGTGTCAGGATGACTTTTTTGCGGTGAATTCTCAAGCGCGATAAATCTAGGGCCAATGAGAGGCGATGCCAAAAATTTCAGCGCTTTGGATGGTTTAGATATTCAGCTGTTTCATGCAAGCCCGCAATACAGGGGCTGATAAAGCCCCCGCTTGTCGTTTGGATCACGCCGTGTTCAGCTGCGTGTGCCTGCGAATTTCTCCTGCCACTCCTCGCGCTGTTCATCCGTGACTTTGGCGAACAGAACGTCGGGCACGGTAAAGTCGTGACCCGCGGGCAGGGCGCTGAGCGCCGCGGCCACGTCTTCCGGCCAGGCAGTGTCGAGCGTGTTCATCGCGCTCAACATGCGGGCCGAAGTGTCAGGAATGAACGGCGCGCTCAGCACGGCGTACAGACGGATCAGGTTCAGACCCAGGCGCACCTGAGCGGCAGCCTGCTCGGGGTCTTCCTTAAAGGTTGACCATGGGGCCGCGGCCTGAAGATATTCGTTGCCAGCAACCCAAATCGCCCGCAACTCCTGCGCCGATTTGCGGACCTCCATCGCCTCCATATGCCCTTCATAAGCGCGAACACGTTTGGTGAGTTCGTTGATCAGAGCGTTTTCACGATCGCCATAGTTGCCGCCTTCCGGCACGGCTTCACCGAACTTCGAGCGGCAGAACTTGGTAATCCGGCTGACAAAGTTACCCAGAACGTCGGCGAGGTCCTTATTCACCGATTGCTGGAAGTTTTCCCAGGTGAATTCACTGTCGCTGCTTTCAGGGGCATGGCTGAGCAGCCACCAGCGCCAGTAGTCGGCGGACAGGATTTCCAGCGCCTGGTCCATGAACACGCCGCGACCTTGCGAGGTCGAGAACTGGCCGCCATCATAGTTCAGGTAGTTGAACGACTTGATATAATCGACCAGCTTCCATTGCTCGGATGATCCGCTCACTTCATTATGCGTGTTGGTGCCCAGAATGGTCGCCGGGAAAGACAGCGTATGGAAAGGCACGTTGTCCTTGCCCATGAACTGGACATAACGCACGTCGTCTGCGCCTTTGTCGGTGCGCCACCAGCGCTCCCAATCGGCGTCGGTCTTGCCAATGGCATCGGCCCATTCCTTGGCGCAGGCAATGTATTCGATCGGCGCGTCGAACCACACATAGAAGACCTTGCCTTCCATCCCTGGCCAATCCTGATCGCCTTTTTTGACCGGCACGCCCCAGTCCAGATCGCGGGTGATGCCCCGGTCTTGCAGGCCGTCGCCGTCATGCAGCCACTTCTTGGCAATTGAGGTGGTCAGGATAGGCCAGTCCGCCTTGCTGTCGATCCACGCATCCAACTGATCCTTCATCGCCGATTGGCGAAGATACAGATGCTTGGTCTCGCGCACTTCCAGATCGGTCGAGCCGGAAATGGCCGAACGTGGCTCAATCAGGTCTGTCGGGTCCAGCTGTTTGGTGCAGTTTTCGCACTGGTCACCGCGCGCGCGCTCATAGCCGCAATTGGGGCAGGTGCCTTCGATATAGCGGTCGGGCAAAAAACGACCGTCGGCGTTGGAATAGACCTGTTTCTCGCTGACTTCGCGGATCAGGCCCGCGTCATCCAACTTACCTGCAAAATGCTGGGTCAGACGCTTGTTCTGATCGCTGGACGAACGACCGAAGTGATCGAAGCTGAGGCCAAACCGTTTGGCTATATCGGCCTGAACCGTATACATGTCGGCGCAGTACTCGGCCACCGGCTTGCCTGCCTTGGCGGCAGCCAGTTCGGCCGGCGTGCCGTGTTCATCCGTGGCGCACAGGAACATGACCTCATTCCCCCGGGCACGCTGGTAACGCGCATACAGATCGGCTGGCAGTTGCGAGCCGATCAGGTTGCCGAGGTGCTTGATCCCGTTGATGTAGGGGATCGCTGAGGTGATGAGAATCCGAGCCATGTTCCGCTTCCGCATATCTGTCTGCGCGCCCGTCTACCTTATGTCGTCCGTCAGCAAAAGGCCGGGTTACGCACTTGCGCCCTGAAAAGCAATGATCGGCAATAAAAAAACACCTGACACCGGATTTCGGATTGTATACGGGCGGGGGGTGACACCACCCTTAGGTTGAATTCCAGAATCACAACCTCTTGAAATATCGTTATGACTACCCATATTCAGTGTATACAAAGGTATACAATTACGAGGGCCATACATTGATGTTCGACTTCCTGCTCGAAGGTGCATTTGTACCATTCACTATGGCACTTGCGCTGTTGTTCGGCCTGCTGGCACTGGAGCTGATTGCTTTGGTGTTGGGTGGAAGTTTGCTGGCGGGTGAGGGCGAGGTCGATGTGGATGTGGTGGATGCCCTGGATCTGGATGCCGCGGATTTCGATCTTGATATCGATGCGGATTTCGATCTGAGCGAATTCGAACTGGCCGAGATTGAGACGGAGGTACCTCAGGCAGACGCAGCAGGCCCGATGGCCTGGCTGGGGATCGGCAAAGTGCCGTTCATGATCTGGCTGGTGGTACTGTTGGCAGGTTTCGGCCTGTCGGGCATCGGCCTGCAACTGGCGCTGCGCGATCTGCTGGGATTTGACCTGCCCAGTTGGATGGCGGCCATTCCTGCCGGTGCGTTTGGCCTGTGGTTTGCGCGTGGCTTTGGCACAGTCTTTGCCCGGCTGTTGCCCAAGACCGAGACCGAGGCAATGTCGGAACGGATGCTGGCCCGCCGCCGGGGCGTGATCTCGCAAGGGACTGCTTCACGCGGGCGCGCGGCAGAGGTGCGGGTGATGGACCGGTTCGGCAACACGCATCACCTGCGGGCCGAGCCGCTGCAGGACAAAGACATCCTTGAGCAAGGCACCGAGGTTTTGGTGCTGCGCGACAGACGGCGCGACCGGTTCGTTCTGGTTGGATTGTCAGACTAATCAAATTTCAAACCCTAAAATCGGAGGATTTTGCATGGAAGTTTCTTTCCTGGCCATTACGGTCGTCACCATTCTGGCCGTTCTGCTGTTCATCGGCCTTGTGCTTGGCCGTCTATACAAACGCGCAACCCGCGAAGTGAGCCTGGTGAAAACCGGGGCAGGCGGCAAAAAAGTCATTATGGACGGTGGTGTCGTGATCGTGCCTCTGTTGCATGAAGCCAGCCCCGTAAACATGAAAACCCTGCGCCTTGAGGTGCAGCGCAGCGGTGAGGCTGCACTGATCACCAAAGACCGGATGCGCGTGGACGTGGGTGTCGAGTTCTACGTCTCGGTCATGGCGACCGAAGAAGGGATCGCCCGCGCGGCTCAAACGCTGGGTGATCGCACCTTTGATGTCGAGCAATTGCGCGAGATGATCGAAGGCAAGCTGATTGATGGCCTGCGCGCCGTGGCGGCTCAGATGACCATGGACGGTCTGCACGAAAACCGCGCCGACTTTGTGCAGGAAGTGCAGAATGCGGTGTCCGAGGATCTGCTGAAAAACGGCCTGTCGCTGGAATCCGTCTCGCTGACCGCGCTGGACCAGACCCCGTTCGAAGCTTTGGATGAGAACAACGCGTTTAACGCCGTGGGTATGCGCAAGCTGGCCGAGGTTATCGCGACTTCAAAGAAAGAGCGCGCGCAGATTGATGCGGATGCCGAGGTTGAGGTGCGTCGTGCGGCGATGGAAGCACAGCGTCAGAAGCTGCTGATCGAAAAAGACGAAGAACAGGCGCGTATTGAACAGACGCAAATGGTGGAAACCCTGCGCGTGGCCCAAGAGGCCGAGATCGCAGCGCGGACCGAAGACTCGGTACGTGAAACAGAACGCGCCCGGATCGCCCGTGAGGAAGCCATCCGTGCAGCCGAGATCGAGCGTGAGCGCAAGATCCGCGATGCGGAAATCTCCAAAGAGCGCGAAATCGAAGTGGCCGAGCAAGAGCGCCAGATCATCATCGCGCAGAAATCCGAAGAGGAAAGCCGCGCGCGTGCGTCGGCGGATCTGGCCCGTGCTGAGGCGACCAAAGCGACCGAATCTGTTGTGACCGCCCGTGAAGTGGCCGAGGCCGAACGTCAGAAGCAGATCGTTCTGATCGAAGCTGCCCGCGAAGCGGAACGTCAGGCAACCGCGATCCGCCTCGCTGCACAGGCCGAGAAAGAGGCCGCCGCCGACCGTGCCGAAGCCCGGCGCGAGGAAGCTCAGGCCGATGCCGACGCGCTCAACATTCGTGCCGAAGCCAAGAAGAACGACATGCTGGCCGAAGCGGAAGGTAAACGTGCGATTGTCGAGGCCGACAACGCTCTGTCCGCTGCGCAAATCCGCATGAAGGTCGATCTGGCGCGGATCGAAGCCATGCCCTCGATCATCTCGGAAATGGTCAAACCAGCCGAAAAGATCGACTCGATCAAGATCCATCAGGTTGGTGGCATTGGTGCAGGCGCCTCGGGTGGTGGTTCGGCCAACGCCGACAAGCCCGTGGTTAATCAGGCACTGGATTCAATCATGGGCATGGCCGTCCAGATGCCCGCGCTCAAGAAACTGGGCGAAGAATTGGGCCTGTCGATAGAAAACGGTGTTGGCGGCGTTGTGAACGGTGCTCTGGAGCAGACTGTTGAGCCCGCAGAAGCTGAAGAACCAGCAGAAGAATCGCGTACCGAGCACTGACGCAACTGCCCCCTGAAGTGGTTGAAAGGGCCGGGTGCTTCCCGGCCTTTTTTACTTTTCCCGCGACCGTTTCAATAGCCGACCTATCGTGAACGAGGTCCGCGGAGCGTAGACGTAGTTCGTACGCTCATCTGGTGTAGGCCGCGACCGCATCCGGGCCAGACCAAAGATGATCAGGAAGGCATGTCCAAATGCGACGAAAGCAAACAGGGCTTCGGGGCCGAACTTTTGGATCAAGGTCGACGAGATATAGGGCGACGCGATGGCCCCCAGCGCAAACCAGAACATCAGCGCGGCTGATAGTTCAACACGTTCCTCGGTCGTGGCAAAGTCATTTGCGTGGGCGGAAGAGACCGAGAAGATCGGAAAGGTTGTCAGGCCAAAGAATACTGCCGCCGACATCACACCAATGGTCCCGCTGCCACTTGCCATCATTGTTACTCCACAACTGAGCACCGCAGCTGCAGATAGCCAGATCAGCACCCAGCGCCGATCATATTTGTCGGCCAGCCAGCCCACGGGGTATTGTGCCAGCGCACCACCCAACACGAACGAGGCCAGGAAGAAGGCGATCTGATCGACACCCAGGCCGACCTCTTGCCCGTAAACCGGGCCGACCATGCGGAAAGAGGCCGAACTGAGCGCGGCGACAATCACGCCTGCCACCGCCAGAGGAGAGCTGCGCCAGGCCAGTTTCGGACGCAATCGCGGCGCGTCGGGTGTTTTGGGTTGGCTGGCTTTGGTCAATGTCAGTGGCAGCAGCGCGGCACAGCACAAAATAGCCAGTAGGTTGTACGAAACGTAAGACGCAGGCGGCAGTACCGCGATGATCAATTGCGCACCAAGAGACGCGCCCATATCGACAATCCGATAGGTTCCCATGGCGCGCCCGCGTGTCTCGTTGTTGACCTTGGCGTTCAGCCAGGCTTCGATCACCGTATAGCTGCCCGCAACACAGGTCCCCGATGCGATCCGTAATGCGGCCCAGATGTAAGGGTCGTCCGTCAGAGTGTGTCCAATAAGCCCCATTGAGCCCAATGCGGTGCATACGGCAAAAGCGCGTGAATGCCCGATACTGCCCATCAGGCGCGGGGCCCACCAGCACCCGACGAAAAAGCCGATAAAATGGGACGAGCCCAACAGACCGATCTGTTCTGTCGTGAAATTCAGCGTGATGCCCGAAATGGCATCGAGTGGACCCACGCCGCCCGTAGAGAGCTGCAGCAGAATGACCGAAAGAAACAGGGCGGCAAATGAAATGATCGTGCGCATAGTGAGGTCAGGCATAACGCACTCAGACCGGTTGCGCGTGTCTAATCGACCCTCGTGTGTCGTTTTTTGCAGTTTCGCTGTTTAGTTCTGGCGCGTGATCTCGGCGCGGATGTTCAGCCCGACCGTGTCATCGACCAGTTCGGGATAGCCAGAGGCCCCAAAAGCGTGGCGGTCCAGTGTTCCTGTCAGGCGGATCGAAAGGGCGTTGAGGTCATCCGCTGCGCTGCCTGGCGGGCGGTACAGCGCGGCGTCGAGGATCACCGGGCGGGTTATGCCACGCACGGTGAGGTCTCCTGTAATGGTGGCCCCGTCCGAAATGCGTCCACTCGGACCGAGCTGGATTTCGGTCGAGGTGAAGCGAATGGTCGGATGTGCATCGGCGTTCAGTACGCTTTCCCCCAGCATGGGGCCGCGCGCAAACGGTAATCTGGTTCGCGCATTGGCAACGTTCAGGATCACGTCGACCTTGCTGTTTTGCAGACGCTTTGTATCCAGTTTTATTGCAGCCGATTGGATCGGCATCGTGCCGGATTGCGAAACCCCGGACAGATCGAAGGTGAATCCAACCGATGTGCCTTTGGACGCCAGAGCGTAAGGGATCAATGCGGTCTGCGCAGAGGTAAGTGCCGGCCATGCCACCAACCCGGCTATCACGGCCCGTCTGGTCATTCTGGTCATGAAGGTTCCTCTTGCCTGTGCTGGTGTTTCGGGTGTGTTCGAACCTGTTGTGCGCGCCTGTGCCTTGACGTTAGAGCGCAGGGGGTAACTCTTGGTTAACGCGCGGGTGGTCCCTTTTATTCAGATCTTGTTTGCAGAGATGGCGGTCACTGGTGGCCAGGTGCATCTTTTGCGTGTGCATAAACGCTAGGGCGGTGCCCTGCGTTTAGCCAATCACATCTTGGGTGAGCGATTTGCCGTGTTACCCCAAAGCATCATCGGTCTGGGGCCGGATCAACTCCAGCCCTGCGCGGGCGGCGGTCATGCTGGCCTGCCATGTGATCGGGGGCAGGGCGCGTGCGCGGCGGCGGGTCAGGGTCCAGCGCCGGGCCTCGCCCTGATGGGCCGCAGCCATGTGCCAGCGCGTCTCGACCCCTTGCGCGCCACCGTCACCAGGGGTCAGCAGCAGGCCAAGCGGAGCCCGCCCCATCGTGCCGCCCTGTTCTGCGGCCAGATGCATCCGACGCACCGGTGTCAGCCCCGGCGCGCCCGGCAGGTCGCCGATGATCAGTGGGATCGCCCCGCTGCGCAGTGCCTCTTCCATGCACCACAGAAGATCCTCGGCACGGGTGGGATGAACAAAGATGAACCGGGCCGGATCGGCAAAGGCCATCATCCCATCGGGGTTTAGCTGGCCGGGTTCCCACGCGGGGGAAATCCACAAGACCGGGCCCTGCGCCTGACCAGCCAGCCACATGGCAAAACTACGCCGGGCTGGGCCACATGCCTCGTGCACGCGGCCCAGTTGCAGAGTGATCTGATTATGTAGGCTCAACCCGGGAGCAGCGCGCGCGGGTCTTTGATCGAGAAGATGGGCAGACATGCGGACAGTTTAGCATGTTCCTATTTTGTTCTCAATAATCGAAAGCGATTCCAAAGAGGTCAGCGCGACAGGATCATGCGCCCGTCTGCAAACTGGATATTCGAAAACCGATGCAGGTAATCCATCCCCAGCAGGGACTTGTGCAACTCGCCCTCATTGACCCAGGCTGAAACGTTTTGATCCGTGATGGGGCCAACAGTCAGGGTTTCAAGCCGGACCGGAGCGGTGCGCACCTCGCCATTGGCGGTCAGGGCGCGTCCGAAATAGTTCAGTTGATTGGGGTCGATGCCTGCGCGTTCGGCATCCTGTGCGCTCAGCACGATCTGGCTGGCGCCGGTGTCGACAAGAAAGTTGATTGGCTCACCATTCACCAGAACCGGAAGGTAATAATGGCCATCATAGGCGCGGGGCACCTCGATCGTTTCGCCCGAAACGGTCATCTGCGGGGCGGGGCCAACCGAAGACTGGATGTCTTCCCACAGGCCGATAACAGCGATGACGCCAACAAAGATGAACACCCAGGCCATCACCTGTTGCAACGTCTTGTTCAGGGACTGGCGGTTTTGCGAAACGAACCAAAACGCAACCGCCAGGCCAAGTACGACCAGATAGACCAGTTGTCCGAAATTTACGCCTTCCATTCGCGTATCCCCACTTCAGCCAGTACTACGCTATATGGGGGTTTATGCGGCAAAACCAAAGGCTTTGAGACCATCCAGAATGAACTGTACCGAAAGCGCTGCCAGCAACATACCCAACAAACGGGTCAGAACATTCAGCCCGGTCTTGCCCAGAACACGCGCCACAGCGCCGGATGTCAGATACATCACGAATACCATCGCCAGAACGACAAGCATGACGCCAATGACAACGGCAAGACCCTGAATGCCGGGCTGCTGACCCGCAAGCAGAATCATCGTTGCAATCGAGCCGGGACCGGCGATCAGCGGGATGCCCAAGGGAAATACGGACGGGTCCGGATGTTCCTCTTCCTCGGCGCTGCTTTCGCGCCGTTTGGTGCGGCGTTCGAACAGCATGTCGAGCGCGGTCAGGAACAGCAGAACGCCCCCTGCAACGCGAAACGCCTCCATCGAGATGCCGACAAACCCCAAAAGAGCTTCACCGAACGCGGCGAACAGGGTCAGAATGAAGCCCGCGGTCAGGCACGCCCGAACCGCGATGGAACGGCGCGTGTTCCAGTCCATGCCCTGAGTCAGTGCCACAAAGATCGGTGTTTGCGCGGGCGGATCAAGGACCACAAATAGCGTCGTGAACGCGGTTATCAGGAATGCGCTGTCCATTGCTATTTGCTGCTCCTTTGCAGGTCCTGCAGGATATTCAGGGCGTTTTGTGCTGAATCTGAAGGGACGTAAACGTGATCGTGGTGATACCCTGCGACCATGTTCGCGGGAATACCTGCCTGAGCCAATGCGCCGGAAACGGCTGCGGTCAAACCGACACCTTCCAGCGAAGAATGAACCTGCAACGTGATGCAACGCATTGCGACGGCATCCTGCGTTGTATGGTTGATTGGTACGATGAGAGATAACCCCTCAGCCTCGACACAGCTGGCACGCGTACCGTCTGGCCAAGGTTTGTCTTGATGCCAGGAAACAAAGGCAAACTCACCGGACTGTAAAACAGGGCGCATACCGGCAATCATGGCGTTAGTATCCTTGATGGGCGTGGTCATGCTGTTTCTGCCTGTTCAAGCCGTTCGGCGGCTGCGACCCACAGGGCCTCGGCTTTTTGCATGGCCTCAGTGACTTCAGCAAATTTCCGGTTCCAGGTTTCAAGATCGTTGACCTTGTCGTCTTCATACAAAGCCGGGTCGGACAGCTTGGCCGAGAGTTTGTCGTGCATGTCCGTCAGTTTTTCGATCCTGTCCTCGCATTTGCGCAGATCGGCGCGCAGGGTCAGCATCGCCTCGCGCGAGGGGCGTTTAGGTTTGCTGACTTGCGGCTTTTCTTTCACCGGCTTGTCTCGCGACAACAGCATGGCACGATACGCTTCCAGGTCGCCGTCAAACAGTTTGACAGTTCCTTCTGAGACCAGCCAGAGCCGATCAGCAACAAGGCTCAGAAGGTGCATGTCGTGGCTGACCAACACGACCGCACCGGAATAAGCAGTCAGCGCTTCGACCAGAGCCTCGCGGCTTTCGATATCGAGGTGGTTGGTCGGTTCATCGAGGATCAGCATATGCGGCGCATCGATGGTGGCGATCAACAGCGACAGGCGTGCTTTCTGACCACCCGACAAGCGACCGACTTTGGTTTCTGCCTGATCCGCGTTCAATCCAAATCCGGCCAGACGGGATCGCCACTTGCCCGGCGCTTCATCCGGTCGCAGACGGCGCAGGTGGTCCAGTGGCGTTTCGTCTACGTAAAGTTCATCCACCTGATGCTGTGCGAAATAGCCGATGCGCAGCTTGTTACTGAGGGTCATCTTGCCCGCCATCAGCGGCAGGCGGTCGGACAGAAGCTTGGACAGCGTCGATTTGCCCTGACCGTTCTTGCCCAGCAGGGCGATCCTGTCATCCTGATCGACGCGCAGGTTCAGGCGACGCAGCACTTCAGTTTCACCATAGCCGGTGACGCCGCCTTCGATCTGGATGATCGGCGGCGACAGTTCCTCGGGCTCAGGGAAGGAAAACGCGCGCAAGGCAGCCTCTTGCGGGGTCGAGACCAGTTGAATGCGTTCGATCATCTTCAGGCGGGATTGGGCCTGAACGGCCTTGGACGCCTTGTAACGGAACCTATCCACGAAGCTTTGCAGATGTGCGATGCGGGCCTTGGACTTGGCGTTCTCGGATTCCGCCTGGGCCAAACGTTCGGCGCGACGCTCGGCAAACTTGTCGTATGGCACCGCGTAATAGGTCAGCTTGCGGTCTTCCAGGTGCAGGATCGACCCCACCGCGCGGTTCAGCAGCCCTCGGTCGTGGCTGATGATGATCACCGTGTGCGGATACTTGGCCAGATAGCTTTCCAGCCACAACGCGCCTTCAAGGTCCAGATAGTTGGTCGGTTCGTCCAGCAGCAGAAGATCGGGTTGCGAAAACAGCACCGCCGCCAAAGCGACACGCATCCGCCAACCGCCCGAGAAATCCGAGCAGGGGCGCAGTTGATCTTCGTCGTCAAAGCCCAACCCCTTGAGGATCGAGGCTGCCCGCGCCTCTGCCGACCAGGCATCGATGTCGGCCAGCCGGGTATGGATCTCGGCGATCCGCGCAGGGTCTTCGGCGCTATCGGCTTCGGCCATCAATGCGCTGCGCTCAGTGTCAGCGGCGAGGACGGTGTTTATTAGCGACACTTCTGACGAAGGCACTTCTTGCGCCACACCGCCAATCCGCGCGCGTTTCGGGACTGAGATGTTGCCGGATTCCAGCGCCAGCTCCCCCCGGATCAGGCGAAACAGGGTGGTTTTCCCGGTGCCGTTCCGGCCGACAAGGCCGACCTTGTGGCCATCGGGAATAGTCGCGCACGCCCCATCAAAAAGCGGGCGACCTTCAACGGCGTAGGTGATATCTTCGATCCGTAGCATGGGGCGCTCTTAGCAGAGCTGTGATGCCGCCGCCAGCGGCTTAGCATGTTCAAGCTTCAAGCAATGTGTTAGCGCTGTTTCGTTTGCTTTTCTGAACGGTTTTCACATGCGCGCGGCCCAAACGCCACCATCTCTGATCACGCTAATCCTTGCCACGGCACTGTCGGTGCTGTCGCTGAACATGTTCCTGCCATCGCTGGCGCATATGAGTGACGATTTCGGCGTGGATTACGGTCTGGTGAACCTGTCGGTTGCCGGGTATCTGGCGGTTTCAGCGGTTTTACAATTGATTATGGGTCCCTTGTCCGATCGTTTCGGGCGCAGGCCGATCTTGTTGATCTGCATGACCATCTTCGTCATCGCCTCAATCGGATGCACACTGGCTGAATCGATTTGGGTTTTTCTGGGGTTCCGTCTTTTGCAGGCTTCGGTTGTTGCCGGGTCAGTTCTGTCCAGTGCGTCGATCAGAGATCGGTATCCGCCAAATGAAGCAGCCAGCAAACTCGGCTATGTCGCGATGGCCATGGCTTTGGCGCCGATGCTTGGTCCGATGCTGGGCGGGGCGCTGGATATGCTCTTCGGCTGGCGCTCGGGATTTGTGCTTTACACATTGCTCGGGGCAGGGCTGTTGGGGCTGCTGTGGTTTGATATGGGCGAGACAAACATGAATCGCTCTTCAACTTTCGCGGCCCAATTGCGGGAATATCCGCATCTGTTCCGCGCCCGTCGATTCTGGGGCTATGCCCTCTGTGCGGCGTTTTCGATTGGCGGGTTCTACAGCTTTATCACCGGCGCGCCATTGGTCGCGGCCGCGTGGTTCGATCTGAGCCCAGCAATGTTGGGTCTTGGGATTGGAATCATCACCGGAGGGTTCATGGTCGGTAACTTCGTCACCGGCCGGATAGCAGCGCGGACACGTCTGACCACGATGATCCTGATCGGTCGGGTTGTGGCTTCAACCGGGCCATTCCTCGGATTGCTGTTGTTTCTCGCTGAATTGGGGTCGGTCTGGGTGTTCTTCGGCTCGGCCATTTGTGTCGGGTTCGGCAATGGCCTGACAAATGCAAATGCCTCGGCAGGGGTCATGTCGGTGCGCCCCAGGCTGGCAGGCAGCGCGGCAGGGTTATCGGGGGCGATGGTGGTTGCACTCGGTGCGATCCTGACGTCAATGACAGGCGCATTTGTCAGCCCAGAAAACGGGCCGTTTCTGGTTCTGGGCATGATGTGGGCGTGCAGCTTTGCCGGGTTGCTTGCGGTGCTGTATGTTCGTCGTTTGGACCGGATCGATCCGCTGCCCGACACATTCTGAACCCCAATGCAGCGGGCAGACCATCATTACACTTTTCTTGAGCGAAAGACCGTGATACGCGGCGCGCGATGGATTTCGGCGCGGGTCCCGCGCCACATTGTAAGGAGAGGCCGACATGGCACTGGAACGCACATTCTCGATCATCAAACCCGATGCAACCCGCCGCAACCTGACTGGCAAGATCAACGCCAAGTTCGAAGAGGCCGGCCTGCGCATCGTTGCGCAAAAGCGCATTCACATGACCAAAGCTCAGGCTGGCAAGTTCTATGACGTTCATGCCGAGCGTCCGTTTTATGACGAACTGTGCGAATTCATGTCGTCTGAGCCGGTCGTTGTTCAGGTTCTGGAAGGCGAAGGCGCCATTGCCAAGAACCGTGAAGTCATGGGCGCAACCAACCCTGCAGACGCAGCCCCCGGCACCATCCGTGCCGAGTTCGCTGAATCGGTTGGCGAAAACTCGGTTCACGGTTCGGACGCTCCGGAAACCGCAGCGGTTGAGATCGCCTACTTCTTCTCGGGCATCGAACTGGTTGGCTAAGCCGCCGCCTTTGCTGAAGTATGGGGCCGCTCCGATTGGGGCGGCCTTTTTTGTTCAGACTTGCTTTAGGTCTTTGATTGCGATGCGAACACCAATGGCATCCAGATCCGCAACCATCTGGTTTTCCGGCGCCGCGCTGTTACCGGCTTTGATCGCGTCGAACCGTTGTCGCAGGGCTTTCTTCTCTTCGCCCTTGCAGTCATTCCACGGACGGCCCTGCAGCCCCATCACCAACACATAATAGCCGATGAAATGGGCCCGGCTGCCTGCGCGCAAGAGGCGAGCATAGGCTTCATCCGGCCCCAGTTCTCTCAGCTCTTCAGCCGAGTGTATACCTGCACGTGCACAGGCTTGTTCAAAGGCCGGACCAAGGTTGCGGATAGATGAAACAGGGTTGCTCATAGGCTTGTTTTACGTCCATACCTGACCCCTGTCACCCGGGGATTACGCATGGTCAAAGCGGAATGTCTTGATGTTTTTCCAAGCTTGAGATTGCATAAGACCATGCTGTCGCGGAGGGTCGGGTGCAAGAACACAAAAAGACCAGAGGTGGATCAACCGCAAGGGGGATGGCCGGGTCGTCTGAAGAGGTGTTTTTTCTGCCCTCGTTGATGGGCACGTCCGCTGTCGAAGCTGCCTTGCCGGGGTTTTCCGTTGTCGTTGAACAGGTAGGCGTGGCCAGGCCTTTTGCGCTGCTGGATTGCCATGACCAATCCTTACGGGCCAAGGGTCGGGTGCTGATCGAAAGTGGTGGTGCGTTGCAACTGCTGCAAAAGGCGCAGCGGCATTTGTCCCAGAACTGCGCAGGCAAGGGACGGTTTGTTCAGGACCTGCCTCGGGGCCCGGTGCAGGCAGCTTTGAATGGATTTCCCGAACTGCGCGCCCTTATGCAGATCGGAACCGGAGAGATTGAGGTGAAATCGCTCACCGTGTTGGATGAACTACAAAAAACACAAGTTAAGGGAACGATCTGGTGTATGTCCTCGCCAACAGGGCAAGTGACAATTGTTCAGCTTCAACAACTGCGAGGGTACGAGCGAGCTTATCAAAAGGTCAGGGCAGCAATTGCCGACATGTCTGTTGGCGAACAGGGTATCCAGGCGCTCTATGTCGGACTGTATCCAGATATGGCCGCCTATCAGGCCAAGCCTGAAATCAAGTTGGGCAAAACAGAACCATCCATCGAAGTCGCAGCAGATATCATTCATACGTATCTGAAGGTTGCCCGGCAAAACGAAGATGGCGTGATCGCTGACATCGATACAGAGTTTCTGCATGACTACCGTGTCTCTCTGCGCAAAATCAGGTCTGTGGTCAGCCTGTTCAAAGGGGTCTTTTCCGAAGATCAGACCGCCGATTTGAAGCGGGTATTTTCAGATATTATGGCCCCGACCGGGCGGATGCGTGATCTGGATGTGTATCTTTTGGAAAAAGATATGTATTTCAACCTCATCCCGCACAACCTTCATCCAGGACTGCAAGAGATGTTTGACCGCTTCCAGAAAGAGCGCGGGCAGGAACTGTCGCGCTTGTCTCGAAGGTTGCGCAGCATTGACTATGGCGCCTCTATGGATCGGCTGATCGAAATGTTCGACGGCATTGGTCGTTTAAAAGCCGGACCAAACGCGGATCGGGGTGCTTACGACTATGCCTGCACGCTGATCTGGAAACGCTACCGCAAGGTATGCAAAATCGCGCGCAGCATCACCGATGACACCCCGGACGAAACGGTCCATGACCTGCGCATCGACTGTAAGAAGCTGCGCTATCTGATGGAGTTCTTTGCCCCGCTCTTTGACGCAAAAGGGTTCAAGACAATTCTCAAGCCATTGAAAAAGCTGCAAGACAATCTGGGCCTGTTCAACGACTACTCTGTCCAGCAAGAGGCATTGCTGGCCTTTGCCTTTCAGCAAAGCAACGCACAGGGTCGTGTGGATACACAGATCGGTCTGGCAGTGGGCGGATTGATAGCGGTGCTGGATCAACGTCAAAAATCCGAGCGCAACCGCGTTATCACCAGCTTCCAACACTTTGACAGTCCCGAAACCCGGACTCTGTTCCGCAGCTTGTTTCACCACAAAAAGGAGTGAGGGATGAAGATCATTGCCTGCTACAGCAACAAGGGCGGTGTCGGTAAAACCGCGACCTCGGTGAACTTGGCCTATGCCTATGCGCAAGCGGGGAAACAGGTTTTGCTGTGTGATCTCGATCCTCAGGGTGCGTCGGGGTTCTATTTTCGGGTGAAGCCATCGAAAAAGCTGACAGATGCGCGGTTTTTTGAGGATGTGGAACGCTTTACCAAAGCGATCCGGGCCAGCGACTTCGAAGGGCTGGACGTGTTGCCCGCAAACCTGACCTTCCGCGACTTCGATGTGTTCCTGTCCCGGATGCGCAACAAACGCTCGCGCTTGAAAAAGGCGCTGGTGTCCGCTGGCAGCGACTATGACGTGATCATTCTGGATTGCCCACCTAACTTTTCGACCCTGTCCGAAAACATCTTCAAGGCAGCGGATGAAATCGTGGTCCCGGTCATTCCGACGACCCTGTCCGAGCGGACGTTTGATCAGTTGGTGAACTTTTTTGAAGAACACAAACTACGCAAGAAAAAGCTGCGAGCGTTCTTTTCTATGGTGCAAAAACGGAAGATTTTGCATCAGGAAACGATGGAATCGATGCGCAAGCTATATCCTAAACGGTTTTTGCAAACGACGGTTCCCTTCGCGGCGGACATTGAAAAGATGGGTCAGCATCGTGCCCCGGTCAGTACCTATGCTGAACGCAGTGTGGCTTGTGCCGCGTACCGGGCGCTGTTTGACGAACTGGAAAACGGAGTGGTTTCAACCCTATGAGCAAAGAAATCGAACGCAAGTTCTTGGTGGTGGCTGTGCCGGACCTGAGCAATACGCAGAGAGCGGTTGTGCGGCAGGGTTATTTGACGGCGCTCGACGACTCGACTGAGTTGCGGCTGAGGCAGAAGAACGATGCGTTCTTCCTGACCCTGAAAGGGGGCGGTGGTCTGGTCCGAGTTGAGCGTGAGGCACAGATTACGGCAGAGCAGTTCGAAACCTTCTGGCCCGAAACCGAAGGCCGTCGTGTCGAAAAAGAGCGATATACCGGACAATTGCCGGATGGGCTCATGTTTGAGCTGGATATCTTTTCGGGCGATCTGGCGCCATTGCGTCTGGTTGAGGTTGAATTCGACTCGGAACAAGATGCCGAAGCATTTGTGCCACCGAAGTGGTTCGGGACGGATGTGACGGAAGATAAACGCTATAAAAACAAGACGATGGCGACAAAAGGTATCCCGGTTTAGGGCTTTTGCGCCAGATAGATCGTCGTCTCCAGTCCGGGATTACAATTCCGGGCTGCAAATTTCCCGCCATGCATACGTGAAATCGCTGCAACCAATGCCAGCCCCAAACCGGCGTTGCGTTCCGTCCGCGCCGGATCAAGTGTGACGAAAGGCAGTTGCAGGCGATCCAGTTCTTCGTGCGGGACGCCCGGCCCCTGATCGCGTACGTGCAGGCAGGCAAAGCCGTTCTCGGTATCCAGCGAAATCGTGATGGTCGAATCCGCTGGGGCATATCGCATCGCGTTTTCAAGCAGGTTGGACAGGGCCTGCGACAGAAGCGGGCGGTGCCCTTCGATAGGGGGGGCAGAGCCAGTGACGTCTAGTGTAATACCCTGATCCGCAGCAACAGGGTCGTATAGTTCGACAACATCGCCAACCAGTTGCTGCAAGTTGATGGTTTCAAACTGTTCGCGTCCAAGCCCGGCTTCGGCGCGCGAAATCTCGGTTAACTGTGCCAGAACTCGCAGCACGTGATCTATTTCAGCCGTTGCGCGGGCTATATCCACTTCGCGGTCCAAATCGGTTTTTCCCGGCTCTGACAGGGCCTCGACGCGCTGACGCAGACGCGACAGCGGAGACCGCAGGTCATGCGCAATCGAATTTGAAGTGGTGCGCAGGTTGCTGATCAACTCCTCGATCCGGTCCAGCATGTTGTTCAAAGTGCCCGAGACCTGGTCGAATTCGTCCCCGGTTCCGCGCAGGGGCATCCTTTTGGACAAATCACCCGACACAATGTTTTCTGCCGTGCTGGCAATGTCCGAAAGGCGCGCAAAAACCAAACGCGTGAACAGCCAGCCGGTGATCACGCTCAGCACAAAGGCGATCCCCAGCGCCAATGCGACTGATCGGAACAAGACTCGATCAAACTGCTGCCGCGTAGCGGCATCGCGCCCGACCAGCAAACGCTCTCCACCGGGCAGGCGGATCGAGGCGGCAGACACTGGGACAAGCTGGTCATTGTCGGCGCGGCGCAGCTCCAGATCGACCCAACCGCTGCCCGCTGCAACATTGACGGGCCAGGATTTCAGATTGCCCACCAGTTTGACCCCAAGCCGATCCGTCAAAAGGTAAAGCGCGTCTCGTTCAGAAGCACTTGGCAGGCGGCGCTCAATTGCTGTGATCAACCCAAGCAGACCACGCCGTTCATATTCATCTGCCAACCCTGTCAACTCAGCAGAGACAACCGAACGTGTCTCGGATTCAATGCTTCGGTTTGCCGTGACGTAAACCAAAACCAACACCGACGCCGTCAGGAAGGTGCTGAGAAACATGCTGGTTGCGACCAGCCGTGTGCGGGAATTGTTTAAAGAAAGCCGTAGGTTATCCATCAGACATCATGTAACCCGCACCGCGAACGGTTTCAATCAGGGGGGCATCGCCACCTTCATCCAGCTGCCGCCGCAGTTTCGAGATGTGGACGTCGACAACGTTGGTGTTTGGATCGAAGTGATAATCCCATACGCCCTCAAGCAGCATGGTGCGCGACACCACGCGGTTCTTGCGACGCAGGAAATACTCGAGGATTTGGAATTCACGTGGGGTGAGGGTGATCTCATGCCCGTCGCGGGTGACTTTGCGGGTCAACAGATCCATCTCCAGGTCTTTGCACGTGAGCGTTGGCGTTTCCTCAGCTTCCTGCGGACGGCGCAACAGAGCCTCGATACGGGCGTGCAGTTCCTGAAAGGAAAACGGTTTGACCAAGTAATCGTCAGCGCCCGAGCGCAGGCCCTTGACCCGTTCGTCCACCGCGCTCATGGCAGTCAGCATCAGAACCGGTGTCTTCAATCCGGCCGCCCGCAGAGACTTGATCAGGGACAACCCGTCCAAGCCCGGCAGCATCCGGTCCAGCACAACGGCATCGAACCCCCCATCTGTTGCGTGATACAACCCTTCGCGCCCATCTGCGGCGGTTTCGACCACATAGCCTTCTTCGCCGAACCCTTTGGCGATGAAGTCCCTGGTGTCAGCGTCATCTTCAACGATCAACAGACGGCGGCTCATGGTCGGGCTCCTTTCTATCGGGATTTAAACACAATTTTCAGGTGATGCACATTGAATTCGGGGACCTTGCCGGGTGCTGGGCGCGCACCCGGCAAGCCCGGCAGACAGTGGACAATTCTGTCCGCCGGGTGAGGCGCGCCGAAAATTCCCATCAAGCAGCGCGCCCGTGTTCAAGATCAGGCCAGTTCGACTGCGACGAATATCTGGCTGCCAGCGCGATTGATCAGCACCAGGGCCGGATCGGTTTTTTCGCTGTCCAGCGCTGCCTTCAACGCGTCGGGGGTGAACGTGTCCTGGTTGCCCAGTTTGACGATCACGTCACCACGTTGCAGACCGGCTTTTGCGGCGGGGCTGTCGGGTTTCAGGTTCGTAACCAAAACACCTTCGACGGTCTCGGCGACACCGGTCTCGGCGCGCACCGTTTCGGTCAGCGGGGCGACTGTGACGCCCAACGTTGTGCCAGCAACCTCAGCTTCGATCGGCGTATCGGCCTGAGCAGACGCTGCCTGATGTTGGCCGATGGTCAAAGTGACCGATTCCTCTTTGCCGTCACGCAGAACGGTCAAAGTACTGTCAGTGCCAACTTTGGTCGTGCCGACAAGAATGGGCAGATCACCGCTGGAATCGACGGCTTCGTCATTGAAGGACAGGATCACATCGCCCTGCTTCAGAACACCATCTGCCGGGCTGTCGGCAACAACGTCAGATACCAGCGCGCCAGAGGAGGCATCTATACCAAGGGCCGCCGCAAGTTGCGGGCTGACATTTTGGATCGAAACACCCAGCCAGCCTCGGCTGACCTGGCCGTCGTCACGCAAATCGGCTGCGATATGCTCTACGATGTTCGAAGTTACGGCAAAGCCTAGACCAACTGATCCACCGCTGGGCGAATAGATGGCCGAGTTCACGCCAATAACCTCGCCATCCATATTGAACAGGGGGCCGCCCGAGTTGCCTTTGTTGATCGCAGCGTCGGTCTGGATGAACTCTGCGTAAGGGCCTTCAGAGATGTTTCGCCCTTTTGCCGAGACGATACCAGTGGTTACGGTCGAGCTCAGACCAAATGGATTGCCAATGGCCACAACGTCTTCACCAACGCGGATAACATCGCTGTCGCCCAGTTCAACGGCCTGCAGTTTTGTGTCTGCGTCGATTTTCAAGACGGCGATATCGGTTAGCGGGTCGGTGCCGACCACTTCGGCATCATAGGTGCGGTCATCATTCAATCGAACGGTCACGGACGAAGCGTTGTCGACGACGTGGTGATTGGTAATGATGTATCCCGCTTCATCCATGACAAAGCCCGAGCCCAAACCCTGTGCCGGACCGCGCTGGGGTGCATCGAAACCTTCCGGAGCGCCGAACCGTTTGAAGAATTCGCCAAACGGATGTCCGTCAAAGTCAAAATTCTGTCCGGGTGCCGCGCCGGGCACGATTTCTTGTTCCGCGATGATGGTTACAACCGAAGGTGAAACGGTTTCGACCAAATCAGCCAGCGCCTCGTCCGCCATGGACGGCATAGCCGTGGTCGCCAGCAGCGCTGCGCCCAAGGCGCTGATGCCCGTCCAGTTGGAGGTCCGGGGAAATAAAAGCGAGGATTTGCGGATGCTCATATCTGTCTCCTGTATGTGTCGCGCAGATTCGACCACGCGTTGAAACAAGAGATGCGGCAGCAGGATTGGTCTTTCCTGAGGGATACGTGAAGAAATCTTAATTTTGCCACAAAGCGCGTGTTCTGTGGCGGCCGACGTCAGGTGGGATTCGTTAAAATCGCCGGGCTAAGGCGCGCGAATCGGAGGATTGTTGCTGAATTTGACGTCAAACTTTCAAAAACGTTGAATTATTATTGTTTTGTTGACAATGATCCAGCTGCAGGATGGGGAAAATGCCAACTCCTCCAATAGTTGTGTGCAAGCAGGAGTGTCGCCTGACTTGACCAGAAAATTTTGGCTTTGATGAGGTGAATGTGCGCATAAGTTTGTGCATAATTTCGAATCGTCGCGGTGATCAACAAGACGAAATCACCTTAAGGTTGATTGATGGCACCTGCGTTGTTGCTCAAAAACCATTCGACCTAGGGTCAAGTTAACCATTCCTTCCAATTTTACGTTGTTTCGAACGATCAGATCAGTGAGGATGAACGTGCCCAAGTGAGGGGGAACCAAAAGCGCTAGGGGGCGCTGCTGGTTCACTCAGTCACCGAAAGTTTTAGCGGCGTGTTAACGAGGGGGTCTTGTTTAGGTTTGGCAGCTATTCAGTCGGGGTGCTTTGACAGCGCACTGACCAGACTTTTGGGATTGAGAAAAGTGGTAGTCCTGTATTGGGCATCGGCCCGGTCTGAAAAGACCGGGCCGCGTTTATTCTGGGGCACGTTTCTTGCGCCACGTGTACCAATCATCGGGCGTGTCCAAATCCAACAACGCGTTCCGGTCAGGCAGACAGTGCAGGTACACTTTACCCTGATGTGCCCGTACTACTTTTTGTGCGCCATCATCGCCCTGCAACGCTGAGAGTTGATCAAAGAGCGTCCGATCAAAGATCACCGGATGGCCGGGCTTGCCGTCTGCAGTAGCCCCGCGCCAGATGAGACTGTCGGGGTGGGTCTGTCGCGCCGAGAGGACCGCGGCTAGATCGGCCTGAGTCAGGTCGGGTAGATCAGCCAACAAGACCATCACCGCACGAGCGTCTGGCGGTAGCTGCCGCATCGCGGCCCGCAGGCTTGCGTTCATTCCCTCTGTTGCGTCCGGGACAGGTACGGGTTGAACGTCCAGACCGCCCAGAGCCTTGTATCTGGGATGCGGTTCTGGGGGCAGGGCGACAAACACGGGTCCAACGGCCCGCGCGTTGCGCGCTGAACGCGTCAACAGCGGGACGCCGTCGATCAGCTGCATCAACTTGTCCACCCCGCCCATGCGGCTAGATTGCCCGGCAGCCAGCAGGATAATGGGAATGTCAGTCATGCCGCTACAATGCCGCCGGTCAAGCGCGCTGTCATCCCCTCATGCGTGTGCCGTCCGGGTCAAACAAAGGTGTCGAGAGTACTTTTGCCTTGCGCATCTGCCCAAGGATTTCGATTTCAACCTCAAGCCCTTCGGATACGCGATCAGAAGGCAAGAAGCCCATCGCAATGGAATTTTGCGCGAAGTGAGAATACCCGCCCGATGTACAAAAACCGACCACAGCGCCGTCCAGCCAGATCGGCTCGTAGGCGTTGACGTCCGCATCGTCTGCATCGACCTCAAAGGCCACCAATGTACGGTCGGTCCCTTCAGCGCGTTCCGCCTCAGCAGCGGCGCGGCCGATGAAATCACTGTTCTTGCGGAATGAGATGAAGCGGTCCAACCCGGTTTCCGCAGCAGTGTAGTCAGGCGAGAACTCCCGCATCCACGAGCCGAAAAACTTGTCCAGCCTCAGGCTCATCATTGCGCGCATCCCAAAAGGAACCATGCCATGCGCTTGCCCGGCTTCCCACAGGGTCCACCAGAGTTGCCGTTGGGCCATCGGGTCGCAGTAGATTTCGTACCCAAGATCGCCGGTATAGCTTACCCTTTGAACGATACAGTCGGTCATGCCAACTGTCATGCGGCGGACATCGAGAAACTGGAAGTCGCTCAGATCATCCCGTGTACAGGCGGCCAGCACTTGCGTAGCCTTGGGGCCTGCAATCTGAAACCCGTTCAACCGGTCACTGATGTTATCGACGGATACGCCGTCCTGTGCATTTTGCAGGAACCAGCGCATGTGGAACGCCTGGCTGCCATATGAGGCCGTCAGTTGAAATTCGGTTTCGCTCAGGCAGGATACGGTGAAATCGCCGATCAGCTTGCCTTTGGGCGACAACATCGGTGTCAGAGACAGGCGTCCCGGTTTCGGGATACGTCCGGCCATGATCCGATCCAGCCAATCCCGCGCAGCTGGTCCGGTGATCCGGTACTTTCCGAAGTTGTGGACCTCGTTGATACCCACGTTCTCGCGCACGGCCCGCACTTCGCGCCCTGTCGCATCGAACGCGTCGGACCGCCGGAACGAAGGGGTCTCGTACCCGGGCTCATCGCCTTGGGCAAAGTAGTTGGCGACCTCCAGCCCGTATTGTTGGCCCCAGACGGCGCCCAGATCACTGAAGATGTCATACATCGGTGTTGTGCGATTTGGACGCGCGGCGGGCAGTTCCTCGTTTGGATAGGCGACACTGAAACGTTTCTGATAATTCTCGATCACTTTGGGACGGGTATAGCCGGGGCTGATCCAATCCCCGAACCGGGCCACGTCCATGGCAAAGACATCACGTTCGGGCTCACCCTCGATCATCCATTGCGCCAACGTCAGGCCAACACCGCCGCCCTGGCTGAACCCGGCCATAACACCGCAAGCCGACCAATAGTTGCGCATTCCTGGCACCGGCCCGACCAGAGGGTTTCCGTCGGGCGCAAAAGTGAAAGGCCCGTGGATCACTGACTTCACGCCAGCTTCGGCCAGAACAGGGAAGCGTTTATAGGCGAACTCGATACTGTCGGTGATCTTGTCATAGTCATCGGGCAGGAGTTCATGGCCGAACTCCCAAGGCGTACCGTCTACCGCCCAGGGTTTGCAGGGTTGTTCGTAGAAGCCGATGCAAAGGCCGCGCCCTTCCTGCCGGAGATAGCTTTCACCTGCCGGGTCCATCACATGAGGATGCTCGCCACCGGCGTCGATGATCGCTTCAATCTGAGGGATCGAGTCCGTGACCAGATATTGGTGCTCCATCGGATGCAGAGGGAAATAGACACCGGCCATCGCGCCCACCTCACGCGCCCAAAGACCACCTGCATTCACGATATGCTCGGCGTGAATGGTGCCCTTGTCGGTGATCACATCCCAAGACCCGTCCGGGCGTTGGTTGGTTTCACGCACCATGCAATGGGTTTCGATTGTTGCTCCGCCCATGCGGGCTGCTTTGGCATAGGCATGTGTGGTGCCCGAGGGGTCAAGATGTCCGTCCAGCGGATCATAGAGCGCGCCGATGATGCCGTCCGTATTGGTGATCGGGGCAATCTTCTTGATCTCGTCCGGCCCGACGATTTCAGTCTCCAGCCCCATGAAACGGTGCTTGGCACGCTCGGCCAGCAGCATGTCAAAACGGTCCTGATTGTCGGCCAGGGTCACGCCGCCTACATGGTGCAACCCGCAGGACATGCCGGTGATCTCTTCCAGCTCTTTATACAGCCGAATGGTATAGCCTTGAAGGGCCGCCATGTTTGTGTCGCCATTCAGCGTGTGAAACCCACCCGCCGCGTGCCAGGTTGACCCGCTGGTCAGTTCGGAACGTTCCAGCAGCATCACATCCGACCAGCCCAGCTTGGTCAGGTGATACAGAACCGAGCATCCGACGACACCCCCACCAATGACGGCCACTTGGCATGTGTTTTTCATCTGCACCTCCCACTGTTTGTGGGACGGTGCAAAGCAAAGATGCCAGGTGCTGTCAATTACGCGACAGAAGGTGTCGTTTTTGCTATCTGGTCCGGTTTAAAGCGGCCGAACTTTCAGGCCTGTGATGCGATTCCCATCGCGGGCCGTTACCTCGAACCGGAAGCCGTGGAAGGAAAACACCTGACCCACGATCGGGATCATTTGCGCCTCGTGTATGACCAGACCGGCAAGGGTGTTGGCCTCTTCATCCGGCAGTGACCAATCCAGCGCCCGGTTTGCGTCGCGGATGGTCATTGCGCCTTCGACAAGGTACTGACCATCTTCGGTCCTGGTGACGGGCACCTCTTCGTCGATGTCAAATTCATCGGCGATTTCGCCCACGATCTCTTCCAGAATGTCTTCCAGGGTAATCAGGCCGCGCAGCGAACCGTATTCGTCGACCACAAGTGCAAAATGGCTGTGCATTCGCAGGAATTCCCGCATCTGGTCGTCCAGAGTGGTGGTTTCGGGCACAAAATAGGGGTCATTGGCTACCTTGCCGATGTCAAAGCTGGCCAGACGGTCGGTGCCGCCGCGACCGCCGGCTTGCGCATACATGGCGCGAAACAGGTCTTTGGCGTGAACCACCCCGACGATGTTTTCCGGCTCATCGCGAAAAACAGGCAGTCGCGTGTGCGGACTTTGCAGACACTGCTTCAGGATTGCTTCGGCGGCGGCGTTGGCGTCGATCATCTCGATGTTCGAGCGGTGCAACATGATTTCTTCCACCGTCCGTTCACCCAGATCCAGTGCACCCAAGATGCGATCACGATCTTCTTTTTCGACCACACCTTCGGAATGGCCAAGCTGCAGGGCTCCGGCGATTTCTTCGCGCACGGCCAAGATGTTGCTGTCGGGGTCGATCCGCACGCCAAAGAGGCGTAGGACACCGCGCACCAGCAGACGCACCGCGGCCACGATGGGGGAAAACACCGTCACAATCACGCTGATGATTGGCGCTACCGCAGCTGCAGCCTTTTCAGAATTGGTAATCGCATAGGTCTTGGGCAACACTTCGGCAAAGATCAACACCAGCAAGGTCATGACCAGCGTCGCCAGGGCTACGCCGCTTTCGCCGAACAAGCGCGTGAACAACGCAGTCGCCAGCGAGGCCGCCAGGATGTTGACCAGGTTGTTACCCAGAAGAACCGATCCGATCAGACGTTCATTATCATCGGTAATCTCAAGCGCCTTTTTTGCCCCGCGTGATCCTTTGTCGGCTTGCGCCCTGAGCTTTCCACGAGAAGAGGCCGTAAGCGCCGTTTCCGAGCCCGAGAAGAAGCCGGACAAGACAAGCAAAAATAGGATCGCGCCAGAGGTAAACCAGAATGCGCTGTCGATCAGAGAGGGTGAGGGTTCCATTGGTCCTTGAGATTTAGAGTTCTGCATCCGTTATGGGGATACGGTCCCACCGGATCAAGGGCTTAGCCCTCGTCTTTCTTGGCGTCCTTGCTCAGCGGGTGATGCTGCAACACCAGTTCCGCAAGGCGCTCATCCAGAACATGGGTGTAGATCTCGGTCGTGGCGATGTCAGCATGACCCAACAAGGTTTGGATCGAACGCAGATCAGCGCCGTTCGCCAGAAGATGCGTGGCAAAGGCATGGCGTAATGTGTGCGGCGTGACTTTTTCAGGCGAAACACCGCCTTGCACGGCCAGTTCCTTGACCAGCAGAAAGAACCTGTGCCGCGTCAGGTGGCCCGATTTTCCGCGCGACGGGAACAGAAAGCGTGAACGTTGGCCGCCTTTCTCTACGGTCTGATCCTCGGCTTCATCCCGCACGGTCAGCCAAGCTGCCAATGCCTCTCGTGCGGGTGGGGACAGGGGCACCATTCGTTCCTTGCCACCTTTGCCCAGTACCAGCAGCATACGCGGATCGCCACGCGCCGAGGAAGCGGGCAGGGACACAAGCTCGGTCACGCGCATTCCAGTGGCGTAAAGAAGCTCCATCATGCAGGTGTTGCGCAACCGATCCGCTTTGGTGCGCCCGGTTTGCCGGGCGGCTTCAAGCAAGCGATCCACCTCGGGGACATCCAACGTCTTGGGAAGACGTTTCTGTCGCCCCGGACCTTTGATCTGAATGGCGGGGTTCACTTCGCGCCAGCCTTCTTCGAAGGCAAATCGATAGAGTTGCTTGATGGCCGACAAGCGTCGTGCACGGGTGGAGCGGGACAAGCCCTGCGCATCGCAATCGATCAGATAGGCTTCAATCTGATCGCGTTCGGCGTGTTCAAATCCCGTGGCCCTGTGGTCCATCCACGCGGCAAGGTCTTTCAGATCACGCCCATAAGCCAGCAACGTGTTTGTCGCTGCTCCAAGCTCTGCCGCCTGCGCTTGCAGAAAAGTCGAAATCCAAAGCTCGTTGGTTGCCGGACCGCCCATGATCACCGCTCTTGCAGGATCAAAAGCGTTAGGGCGGCGCGGCGGGCCGTGTCCTCCAACCCCACCTTTCGGAAGGTTGCGATAGCGCCGGTCAGATCGACCAGATTGCCGCGTGCGCCATGGGCAAACATTTGCATCGCTTCCAAAATGGCCTCGCCCAGCTGACCGTTGGCCAACAGCGCGTCGATGTCGCTGGGCACAGGCGCCGACCATTCAAATCCTTGCGCGATGGCATCTGCCCGGGGTGAGGGGGATACAGCCCGTCCGGGATCGCCTTGCGCAAGCGCTGCAAGGAACAATGTGTCGGTCGAGTTGTCGGGCGTAACAAGGGCTGCACGTTCATACATCTCGGACAACATGAGGATGCGCCAGCGCAGGATTTCAGTGGCGGTCACTGGCAAGGTAACTTGCGATAGGCGCTCTGCGAAGAGTTCCGCAAAGGGAACTTCAAGGCCCACGCCACGCATCTGTTGCCAGACAATGGGCAGTGTCTTTCCGATGGCCTCGGCATTGCCCGTGTTCAGTGCGCTTTCAAATTGTTGGATGGCCGAGACACGATCCCAGACCGCGCCGGATGCGGCAGGATCACGTTCGGTGTAAAGGCCCAAGAGCTGATTTGGTGTTAATGCACCGATCCGTGTCAACCGTTCGGCAGCTTCGATCTGGGCCTTCCAACCCGCGACGTCCCGCAAATCTGCGTTGGCAAAGGCGCGCGGCAGAGGGGCGGACGGCAGGCGTTCCCCGATGGCTTCGAATAGCCGGAAACTCAGCGGGTCGGGGTCTTCAGGCTGCGGCAGATAGGCTGCACCTTCATAAAGCTCGGGGCTCAGAAAACGGTCCAGTACTGCAAGGTCTTCGGGCGACAGAAGTTCCAGCGCGTGCGCGGCTTCAAGTGTCAGCGCCGCAGACGCCCAATCCCCGCGACGCGCTTTGCAGAATATCTGCGCTGCATAGTTCTGCGACAGATGAGGTTGTGCAATCAGGGCAGTGCAACTTCGATCTTCGTCCCCGGTCAACAGTGTCGCGTCGAACCAGCGTTGAAAACGCTCTTGCGTGTCAGTTGGACCGGCCAATTGCACGAGTGATTGTACAGGGTCTGCTGCGCCCAGCTGCATCAGTCGATCCAGGCGGGCCAATAGCAGAACCTCCTGCGCATCTGGCCCGGACGGGGCGCGGGATTCTGACAAGAGCAACGTGAACAGCAAACGCTGCATGGCGGGATTGTCACGAACGGGTATCTTGGAAATCAGTTCTGCCAGACGGCTGGGATCACTGCTTTGCCAAAGGTCGATCGGCAGGCCCGTGACGGTGGACGACACAAGACCCAGCGGCTGTGACAACGCCTCAAGCGAAGTCACCTCGATGTCCGGCAAGGCACCGTTTTGAGCCACAGGTGGCTCCAGCAGAACGGTTCCGGGTAGGTTTTCAGGCGGATTCGACAGCCAATCGATGGCCGACAAAGGGGCCTGCGCCTGTGCCGACCCTGCTAGAAAGACGACAAAAAGCGCCTGTTTAGTCGACATCCAGCACGACCGGTTCGCGGATTTCACTTTGGGGTGCTGAAAAATCCGCGCCAAAGAAAGGACCCACATAGGCATAAGCCACCAGCCCAATGAACCCAAGGCAAAGAACATATATCAGAAACTTGATTAGACGGCCCATGGCTTTACGCTGCCTCAATTTTTGATTTTGGCCAAGTTATAACTGGCATTTTTCCTAAGATCACGTCATTCACGTTGAAATGAGCGAAATTAAGCATAACACCCACATTTCGGACGCACAGGGCAGGTTTGAACTGCACAAAACCGTGGTTCTGGTGGGGATGATGGGCGCTGGTAAGACCGCTGTGGGCCGCGCCCTGGCGGCGCGCCTTGGCGTTCCGTTTCTGGACAGCGATGCCGAGATCGAATCAGCCGCCAACATGACCATCCCGGAAATCTTCAAACGTGATGGCGAACCTTTCTTTCGCGTGAAGGAAGCGCAGGTTATCGAACGCTTGCTGGAAGAGAAGAATGGTATCTTGTCAACCGGTGGTGGGGCGTTTCTGCAACCGGACAACCGCCGAACGATCAGCCAGCAGGGGGCCTCGGTATGGCTTCGGGCTGACCTGAACGTGTTGTGGAACCGGGTGCGCCGCAAGGATACGCGCCCGTTGCTTCGAACCGCTGATCCTTATGCAACGTTAAAGGCCCTCTACGAGGCGCGCGTGCCGGTTTACGCCGAGGCGGATTTGACGGTCGAGTCCGATGGCGATACCTCGATCGAGAATATGGTGGACCGGGTGGTCGTCGCTTTGCTGGCGCGCCCCGATGTTTTGGAACAGAAGTAATGCATCAAACAGTACACGTGGATCTGGGCGACCGTTCGTATGATGTTGAGATCGGGCCGGATCTTCTGGCGCGGGCGGGTGAGTGGATTTCCCCGCTGTTGTCGCGCCCCAAGGTGGCCGTCCTGACCGATGAAAACGTGGCTGACCTGCATCTGGACGCACTTCGCGCAGGGCTCAACGCTGCAGGGGTCGAGATGACAGCGCTGGCGTTGCCCGCCGGCGAAGCCACCAAAAGCTGGCCACATTTCGAACGCGCGGTTGAATGGCTGCTGGCAGAGAAAGTCGAACGTCGGGATGTGGTCGTGGCGTTGGGTGGTGGGGTCATTGGCGACCTTGCAGGTTTTGCTGCGGCTGTTCTGCGCCGCGGGGTCCGGTTTGTGCAGATCCCCACATCGCTTCTGGCGCAGGTCGACAGCTCGGTCGGGGGAAAAACAGGGATCAATGCGCCTCAGGGCAAGAACCTGATTGGGGCGTTCCATCAACCCTCGCTGGTACTGGCTGACACGTCAGTTCTTGGGACTATGACCCAGAGGGATTTTCTGTCGGGCTATGGCGAGGTCGTGAAATACGGTCTACTGGGCGACGCGGATTTCTTTGAGTGGCTTGAGGAAAACGGACCAAACGTGTCCGCCGGAGAGATGGCGGCGCGCGTGCGGGCTGTCACGCGTTCTGTGCAGATGAAAGCCGATATCGTGGCGCGGGATGAAACCGAACAAGGCGATCGTGCCTTGTTGAATCTGGGGCACACGTTCTGCCACGCGCTTGAGGCGGCGACGGGTTATTCTGACCGATTGCTGCATGGTGAAGGCGTCGCCATCGGCTGTGCGCTTGCGTTTGAACTGTCCTCGCGTCTCGGGTTGTGTTCACAAGAAGACCCAAGCCGGGTGCGGGCGCATCTGCGGGCCATGGGGATGAAGATTGATCTTGCTGATATTCCAGGGGATCTTCCAAGTGCCCAAGCGCTGGTGGACCTTATGGGGCAGGACAAGAAGGTTGTGGATGGGCAGTTGCGGTTCATTCTCGCGCGCGGCATCGGTCAGGCTTTTGTGACCTCTGATGTACCAAAGGATGCGGTTCTGTCGGTCTTGTCAGACGCTTTGGCAATGGCGTGATCCGGGGCCCTAGCGGCCCTGTATCACCATCAGTTCGCCGATGTTTTCGCGGGTGATATAGCCTACCATGCGCCCGCCATGGGTGGTAACTGCGATGGCTGGTGCGCCTTTGTGCAGGTGTTCCAACACCTCCTCAAGCCCGGTGGTCAGCGAGACCGAAGGGATATCGGCATCCATCACCGAAAGCGCAGCGGTTGATCTGGGTTGATCGCTGGCCAGAGCTGCGAACAAGCGATTCCGGGTCACAAAACCCAGAAGGGCACGATCAGAGGCCAGAACCGGAAACTCGTGCTGTGTCGTATGAATGACGGCTTGCGCTGCTGTGCTCAGCGTGTCGTTGGGGGACAGAGCGTGAAATTCGGTGATCATCGCATCCCGGGCCAATACGCGGCGCGCGGCGGACCGCAATGCAACATCCTGACTTTCTGCGTTGGCGGCAATGAACACAAACACCGCGATCAGGACAAGAATGGGGTTTGCCGAACTGAGCCCAAGGAAACCAAGCCCGACGGCGACGATCTGGCCGCCTATCGCCGCCACTCGGGTGGCTTTGACCCTGTCCATGCGCAGGCACAGAAGGGCACGGAACACCCGTCCCCCGTCCATGGGAAAGGCGGGGATCATATTGAACGCGGCCAGCAGCAAGTTGATATAGGCCAGCCTGTCCAATAACCCGGTTCCAGGCGAGTCGATCTGAGCAAAGGATTCAAAGGGCGTCCCAGCGCCAAGGACAACGAGTACGATCCAGATGACGATGTTCACCGCAGGACCCGCAAGCGCGACGTAAACCTCCTGCATCGGTTTTTCCGGCATGCGTTCCAGCCGGGCCAGCCCGCCGATGGGCAGCAGAGTTATGTCAGGGGTTTTGATGCCATAGCGCCGAGCCATGAGAGCATGGCCAAATTCATGCGCAACGACGCAGGCAAATAGCGCAAGCACAAATATGAGGTTGTCGATGGCGGCTGGCAGACCACCTGCGGAATAGGCTGCAAAGCCGACCCAGGCCAACAGCAGAAAGAAGGTGACATGGACCCTCAGTTCGGACCCGAGTAACCGGCCGAGAGAGAAGGACCATGTCATGTCATGTCTCCGTATTGATTAGAACGGAATCTCGTCGTCGTCGATTCCGCCCGATGCCGGCGCCGGAGAGCTGGACGGACCGCTGTAAGGGTCTCCGTATCCGCCGCCACCGGCCTGACCACCGCCATAACCACCGCCGCTGCCGCCACCGCCTTCACCGCGCGCATCCAGCATCACAAGGGTAGAGCCAAAGCCCTGCAATACAACTTCGGTGGAATAGCGGTCCTGGCCTGACTGATCTTGCCACTTGCGGGTCTGTAATTGCCCTTCGAGATAGACCTTCGACCCTTTGCGCAGGTATTGCTCTGCTACTCGGACCAGACCTTCGTTGAAGATGGCGATCGAGTGCCATTCCGTGCGTTCGCGGCGCTCACCCGTGTTGCGATCTTTCCAGTTCTCTGACGTGGCAATGCGCAGATTGCAGACCTTGCCGCCATTCTGGAATGTCCGCACTTCGGGATCACGACCCAGATTTCCGACCAGAATGACCTTGTTGACTGAACCCGCCATGTTATTCCTCGTTCTGTTCTGACGTAAATGCGCCGAATCTGGCGCAATGAGTTTGCGTGACCCTATACGGCCTGCATCGTGGTTGAAAACAGTTGATACAACACTGTTGAACAAGAGTCTTACTGTAGTCTTTACCAAGCTTTCATTTTTTGCGGGAATACCTATACTCCGATTGGTTTCTTATCGAGCAGGATAGGCATTGATGCGTTCTTGGGTTGCTGGGTTTTCTGTTGTCTGCCTTGTGCTGGCTGTCGCGCCTGCGCAGGCGCAAACTTTGTCCACCAAAAGCCGCAAGGATATTTTTCTGAAGCAATCCAAGGTACTGGATTCGCGCGCAGCAACGCAGTATCGCGATTCCGCACGACTGAAGCCCAAGGCATCCAGCGCGCAAACCAGCAAGCGATATACCGGGAAGTATCGTGGCCAATATCTGGACTTGGCAAAGCAGGCGGCCCAGCTTCACAATATCCCCGAAGATCTGTTCCTGCGGCTTGTGCAGCAGGAAAGCGGATGGAACCCACAGGCGAAGTCTCACAAAGGCGCGCTGGGATTGGCGCAGCTGATGCCTCAGACGGCCGAACTGCTGGGGGTTAATCCGCACGATCCTAAGCAAAACCTGGAAGGCGGGGCCAGATATCTGTCCTGGCAGTATCGCAAGTTCAAATCGTGGCCGCTGGCGCTGGCCGCTTACAATGCAGGTCCCAAAGCGGTCGAAAAGCATGGTGGCATCCCGCCCTACAAGGAAACCCAGAACTACGTGAAGGTCATCTGGGGCGGGTAAGCCCGGATGCTGCGACGCAGAGCGTCCAATTCTTGATTCCATGCGACTTGTCCAACTAACCTGAAAGGGTACCACCTAGAAACTGGTGAGGCCCATCATGCCTGTCGACCACCCTCAAATTCCCAAAGAAACACTGGCCAACTGGCAGCAGCTAGTAGATCTGGTGGCCGAGTTGGCAGATGTGCCCGCAAGCCTGATCATGAAAACCGATGCGCCTGACCATGCGGTTCTGATCACCTCGGATCATCCCGAAAATCCCTATCCGGTCGGATTGACTTTCCAGCTGAATCCCAAGCTCTATTGTCAGGGTGTTCTGCAACGGGATGGAGAGCTGGTGGTTGAGGATGCCGCCTGTGATCCGGTCTGGTCCGATAATGACGATCTGGAACACGAGATGACGTTTTACATCGGTCTGCCTTTGAAATGGCCTGATGGATCGGTGTTCGGAACAATCTGCGTTCTGGATCGCAAGCAAAACCGTCGGGCTTTGCTGTTCCGCGACGGGCTGACGCAGTTTGCGCGCATGGTCGAGTCGGATTTGGCTTTGTTGCAAGAGGTTTATCTGCGCCGCGCTTTGGAAGAAAAACTGAATGAAACACTGGCGCAGCTCGAAACGCGTGTCTCGGATCGCACGCGGGAATTGCGGGAAACCAACACAGCGCTGCGCGTGCTGCTGTCCAGTCTGGAAGATGATCGCAAGAGCCGTGACGCGGAAATTGTCGAACAGGTGCGTAGCCGGGTGCTGCCGTATCTGGATAAGGTTCGAGCGCAGTTTGCAGGTGATGAGTCGCAGAGTGTTTACCTCGAACTGGCTGAGAAAAACCTGAACGAGATCACGTCTTCCCTGTCGGACAAACTGACCGATGCATTTGCGGTTATGACCCCGACAGAGATCGAAATCGCGCAGATGGTCATGTTTGGAAAGACAACCAAAGACATCGCCAAGGCCCTGTCGCGAGAGACCTCGACAATCGATTTTCATCGCAACAATATCCGCCGAAAACTGGGTCTTGAAGGGCGCGACCAGAACCTGCGCAGTCATTTACTCTCGATTTCGTGATGCCCGAATATGGGGATTGCCCCCATATTACACCCCTAATTTTCCGGTCTGAGCCAACATGGCTTGGCTTGTTACTCTCTGTGACGAGGTGCGGGCAAACCGCACACGTCCAACAGAGAGGTACACTAAATGGATCGCAAAGATCTGAAACCGACCATCCTGAAGGGGGATAAGGATCATTTGGCTCCGGGGTTGTCTCGTCGGTCGTTCTTCATGGCAGCAGGGGCTGCCGGTGTTGGTGCGACAGCTTCTGTGCTGGGTGTGAAACCGGCTGAGGCGCAGTCTCAGGCCTGGTTGCAGCCGGGGAACAACAACCATGTGATCGACCTGCAGGCGTCGACCGGGCAGGCCAGCACCGGGGCCGTTGGCATCGACTACTACGGTCATTGTGCCATCAAGATCACATCCCCCAACGGAGCAACCGTGTTGTTCGACCCGTGGCGCGATGATCCGTCGGGTGCGTGGGGTCTGTGGTTCCGCAACGAATTCCCTCAGATCCCGGTGGATATCACCCTGTCGACGCATGCGCATTTTGATCACGATGCAATTGAGCGTCCAAGCTCGACGATGGTTCTGGACCGGATGGTCGGTAATTTCGAGTTTGCCGACCTCAAGATCACCGGGTTTGCCGACAAACATGCTTGTGTTGCACCGGGCTGGTATGACTGGACAAACGCGCTCGCCGAGTTCGGGGTGGAAGCCTGCCCGCCGAACAATGTGGGCCACATGGATATGGTGGTCTATCTGGTTGAAACCGGCGGAATCCGCACGCTGATCTGGGGCGACAACCGCCACAACCCGCCACAGGAGTTCTGGGATGAGATCGGACAGGTCGATGTCCTCACCCTTCCGGTGGATGGTTCGGAACATATCCTCAGTTATGACCAGGGCAACGATATCGTGGCCAAACTGAAGCCCAAGGTCATCATTCCCACACATTACCTGAACGAGGTCACGTCTTACACGCTGACCACGCTGCAATCCGCAGATGAATGGGTAAAGGGGCAACAGAGCTACAAGATGCTCGACAGCGCCAGTCTTCAACTTGAAGCCGGAGAGATTTCCGGAATGAACCAGGAGTTCATGCATTTCGGCAACAACGTCATGACCGGCTGAGAACAATACGGGAGCCACCACTCACATACTTACTCCCAAGCGTCGCCTGTCTTCCCCCCAAAATGCGGCGAAAAAAGAAAGGGCCGGTCTGTGACCGGCCCTTTCTGTGTCTGATCTGGCGGTTATTCCGCCGCGACTTTGATCACCGGTTCCATCCGCGCCAGAATGTCTTCGGCCAGGTGACATTTCACCTGATGACCGTCCGCAAGGGTCTGCACCGGCGGAACGTGCGTCTCGCAACGCCCATCCGGCACTTCGGATTTCCAGCGGCAGCGGGTCTGGAACGGGCAGCCCGGCGGCGGGCTCATGGCCGAAGGGATATCGCCATCCAGAACGATATGTTGCTTCTCGACCGAGGTATCCGCAATGGGCACGGCGCTCAGCAGGGCTTCGGTATAGGGGTGATAGGGCGGGGCAAAGACCTGATCCGTGGTGCCCAGTTCGACCACGTGACCCAGATACATCACCATGACTCGGTCACTGAGGTAGCGCACGATGGACAGGTCGTGACTGATGAACAGCAGCGTCGTTTTGTGCTCACGCTGAATCTCCATCAGCAGGTCGGTAACGGCCGCCTGCACCGACACATCCAAGGCCGAGACCGGCTCGTCTGCGACAACGATGCGCGCATCACCGGCAAAGGCGCGGGCAATACCCACACGTTGTTTCTGACCACCGGACAGCTGGCGAGGCATCCGTTCCGCAAAGGCGCGCGGCAGTTTTACAAGATCCAGCAGTTCCAGCATCCGCTTCTTGCGTTCCGCCTCAGAGTTTCCGACGCCGAAAATTTCAAGCGCACGGATGATCTGACGCCCGACAGTCATCGACGGGTTCAGCGTGTCAAACGGGTTCTGGAACACCATCTGAACTTCGCCAACCGTCTTGGCATCCCGTTCTTCAATGGGCACCTGCTCGATATTGCGGTTGTCCAGCAGGATTTGCCCGTCCGTCGCAGTTTCGAGCCCCATTAGAACTTTGGCAAAAGTGGACTTGCCGCAGCCGGATTCACCCACGATGGCCAGCGTCTCGGACTCATGGGCCTCAAAGCTCAGCGTCTCATTGGCCTTTACAACTTTCTTCTCGCCGCCACCGAACAGCGCGTTCGCGGCAACCTCATAGTATTTCTTGAGGTTGTCCATCTTCAGAACAACGCGGCCGATTTCGCCCTTGTCCTTCTGATCCGCCAGCGTAATGGGCGCGTTCCAGTCGATCTCCTGGAACTTCAGACAGCGCGTATGGTGCCTGTCATTCCCAGGCACGGCCTCCATCAAGATGTCTTTCGCGTCGCAGCGACCTTCTTCAAAATAGTCGCAGCGCGGGCCAAAGTTGCAGCCCGGTGGCCGCTCATGGGGCAGGGGGAAATTCCCCGGAATCGCCACCAGCGGACGCGAGTTCTTGTCAGCCCCCGGCAGCGGGATCGAACGGAACAGCGCCTGCGTATAGGGGTGCTGCATCTCGTCGAACACATCCTTGATCGAGCCACGCTCGACCGCCTCACCGGAATACATGACACAAAGCCGGTCACAGGTTTCCAGGACCAGACCCAGATTGTGCGAGATAAACAGCATAGAAGTGCCGTATTTCTTGCCCAGATCCTTGACCAGTTCGACCACAGCAGCTTCAACAGTCACGTCCAAAGCTGTTGTTGGCTCATCCAGGATCAGCAACGCCGGCTTCGACATCAGCGCCATCGCAATCACGATCCGCTGCTGCTGACCACCAGAAAGCTGATGCGGAAAGGAATTCAGCATTCGCTCGGGGTCCGGCAGGCGAACGTCTGTCACAACTTCCAACGCCCGTGAATATGCTTCTTCCGTGCTGACGCCTTCGTGGATCATCGGCACTTCCATCAGTTGCTTGCCGATCTTCATCGCCGGGTTCAGCGATGCCATCGGCTCCTGATAGATCATCGCGATTTCGTTTCCACGAATGTCACGTAGTTCTTCGGTCGACATTTCCGCCAGATCGCGGCCCTTGAACTTGATCGTTCCGCCTACGACGCGACCGTTCTTGCCAAGGTCTTGCATGACACCCAGCGCCACGGTTGATTTACCGCAGCCGGATTCACCAACCAGCCCCACCGCCTCACCGGGCTGTACGCTGACCGAGAAATCCATCACGGCAGGAATTTCGCGCAGACGGGTGAAAAACGAAATCGACAGCTTGTCGATCTCCAGAATTGGCCCGTCATAATCCGCCATTTTGCTCATCTTGTTCACTCCTCACCAAATGCGGGGATCCCCTTCATCTGGCTGAAAATATCCCGGGGGTCCGGGGGCAGAGCCCCCGGCCTCGATCACGTCAGTCCTTCAGGCTTTCTTCGCGAAGACCGTCCGCCAGCAGGTTCAGACCAAGAACCAGCGACAACAGTGCAAAGGCAGGCGGAAGGGCAGGGTGCAGGTAGATCGACAGAAGCTTGCGCCCCTCGTTGATCGTAGACCCCCAGTCCGGGCTTTCAGGTGGAAGGCCCAGCCCGAAGAAACCCAAGGTTCCCAGCAGGATGGTTGTGTAACCAATGCGCAGACAGAAATCGACGATCAGCGGACCACGGGCGTTGGGCAGGATTTCCCACAGCATGATGTACCAGGGACCCTCGCCACGGGTTTGCGCCGCCGCGACGTAGTCACGGGTTTTGATGTCCAATGCCAGCCCACGCACGATACGGAAGACCGTGGGCGAGTTCACAAAGACCACCGAAACGAAGACCACCAGAATGCCGCCGGGGATATCGAACAGGTCCAAGTAAGTCGGCAGACCCCAGATCCGATAGGCTTCGGTATTGATGATGTAGCCATCGGTCGAGATCAGCGACAAATACAGCCAGATCGCCACGCCCAGAACACCGATCAGCAGCGGTGTGCGGAAATTCGGGCGTGTGTAATAGCGCGAATTTAGCAGTACTCCGATGAACAGGATCGGGAACACGAATAGCACAGCCGCCATATAGTTGGGCACCCCGGTCGCCACGATTTCCGGTGTCACCAGCAGATAGAACAGCAAGATCACAGGGAAGGCGAGGATCAGGTTCGCGAGGAACGACAGGAATGTGTCCAGACGACCTCCGTAGTATCCGGCAGGCAAGCCCAAAGTGATGCCGACCATGAAGGCGAACATCGTCGCCAATGGGGCGATTTGCACCACGACCCAGGCCCCCTTGATCATCCGGCTAAAGACGTCACGAGCCAGGTTGTCGCCGCCCAGAAGGTACCAGGCGTATTGTCCGTCCTCCAGGTTCGGCAAAGGTGTTCCGGGCACTTTGTTCTTCATGCCAGAGATCTGTACAAGTGGGTCATGGGTAACGATCAGATCAAGCGCGCCGAAGATACCGGTGAAGACCCAAAACATCACAAGGCCAAAACCGATCATGCCAATGGGGCTGTCATACAGTTTGCCGTATAGTCCCAACCGCCGCTTAAAGGCGATGGACATGGCGAACATGATGATCAGCGCGACCCATACCGGCATGAACTGTTGGGAAATTGCCCCAACAATGCCGGCGCTGGTTCCCATCAGGACGCCCAGCACCAGATAGGCCACAGCCAATCCAACACTGGCCAGGAAACTGTAGTTCAGCACAAGTTGGATCAGGCCGCGGACTCCGCCGCTCGAACTGACGGACCCATCCGAATTCACGATAATCTGCTCTTCGGGCAGGAAGATACTGGCAATGGTCCAGATCAAGATCGAAAGGATCAGCACCGCCAGTGCGATCATCAGCAATGGGTTCAGGAAGGCAATAGAGCCGGTCCAAGTAAGTGGTTCCATAATCTCACCCTCCTCTTATGAAATGCGGATGCGTGGGTTGAGGTAAACATAGCCGATATCCGAGATCAGCTGCGTTATCAGAACCACAAAGACCGACACGACCGAGATCGCCAGCAGAAGCTGGATGTCGTTGTTACCCGCCGCCTGAACAAGCGCCCAGCCGAAACCCTTGTAGTTGAACAGGGTTTCAACGATCACCACGCCATTCAGCAGCCATGGGAACTGCAGCATGATGACGGTAAACGGCGCGATCAGTGCGTTGCGTAGCGCGTGCTTCATGACGATGTTCGGGAATGACACACCCTTCAGGCGTGCGGTTCGGATGTACTGCGCCGTCATCACCTCGGTCATCGAGGCGCGGGTCATGCGGGCGATATAGCCCATACCATATAGCGCAATGGTCAGAACCGGCAGGAAGAAGTTCTCGAATGTCGGGTTCTCCATCGCTTGTGTCGCGGTTCCTTTGAACCACTTCAATCCAACAGTGGATGAGGTGAAAATGGCGATGAAGATAACGCCGGAAACGTACTCCGGTGTTGCCGTCGTGATGATCGAGAATGTGGACAGAGACCGATCCAGTGCCGATCCCTCGCGCATCCCGGCCAGAACGCCAACGATCAGCGCGGATGGCACCATCAGGACCAGAACCCAGAACATCAGGTAGCCCGTGTTGCCCAGTCGCTTGCTAACAATGGTTCCGACTTCGTCCTTGAATACGGTCGAGTATCCCCAATCGCCCTGAAGAACACCGCAGTATCTAGCCGTGTCCTCTGCCGTTGAGCCGGGTCTTGTGCACGTACCCACAAACTGGCCATCGTCCAGTGTTTTCTGGAAGCCGGGCATCACGCCCAGCCATTGGCCGTATTTTACAAGTGTGGGCTGAAGATAACCGCGATTGTCCAACCAGGCTTCGACTTGCTCGTCTGACATCCGCTGGTTGCCCTGCGTTTTCGCAAGCTTTTCAAGGTTCGGGTATAGGTTGGTCAGGAAAAAGACGACGAATGTCAGACATAATGCTGTAAGCAGCATGACTCCGAACCGTCGTAGGATGAATAGTCCCATGTTGGCCCCTGTTGTTCAGGTATTCCGCAGATCATTGGACCATTTTCTGGCCTCGGACGTCCGACCCCGCGTCGGCAAGTCTGCGGCTGGAAAGGGGCGCCCGTATCAGGCGCCCCTTGTGGGTCTTTGACAGAGCTTAGGCAGCCCAGCCCCACTTGTAGTGGTGGTGTTCGAAGGTCACGTGCATGTCGGTGCCGACAAGACCCTCTTTCATGTGACGATAGAGCGAACGCCAATAGGGCTGAATTGTGACCCCATCTTCCTGCAGCAGTGCTTCGCCACGTGCCATGACTTCGCGACGCGCGTCCGCGTCAGCAATGGCAAGCGCCTCTTCCAGAATGGCGTCAAACTCGGGGCTTGCATAGCCGAACTCGTTCCAGGCTTCACCCGAACGATAGGCAAGCGCCCAGATCTGAACACCCAGCGGGCGTGGGTTCCAGTTGGTCGAGCTGAACGGATATTTCGCCCAGTCGTTCCAGAAGGTGTTGCCCGGCAGAACCGTCCGCTTGACCTTGATTCCGGCATCGCGCAGCTGCGCAGCCACCGCGTCGGTGGTGTTGCGGCGCCAGTCATCGTCGATCGAAATGATCTCGTGTTCGAAGTCACCGAACCCGGCCTCGTCCATCAGCGCCTTGGCAGCTGCGGGGTCGACCTTCTGCGGGGGCAGCTCTGCATATTCCGGGTGCAGCGGAGCCACATGGTGGTTTTCCGCTGGGGCACCACGACCGCCATAGCCCAGTTCCAGACAAACGGCGTTGTCGACTGCCATCTGAATTGCCTGACGGACACGCTTGTCTGCATAAGGCTTCTGACCGTCGAAATCGGCCAGCTGGTTCGGACGAATAACGATGGTTGCGGCAGTCACAACTTCGGACTTCGCATAGCCAAGACCATCCATCACGTCGATGAATTCACCCACCGATTCATAAAGCATGTCGACTTCATCGGATTCCAGCGCTGCCAGCCAGGCGGATGGGTCGGTGCCGTAGTCGATATACTCGATACGATCCAGGGCAGGGCGGCCATACACTTCATCACCCCACCAGGTGTGATCCGGGTTGCGAACCAGAACGGCTTTTACGCCAACCTCAAGTTCATCCATCAGATAAGGGCCGGTACCCACGTTGTTCAGCAAATCAGTCTCGCTGAACGAGCTGTGAACAATCGCGCCGGGATAGTCGGCCATACCCGGGATAAGCGTAATATCAGGCTTGGGCAGGTTCAGCTTGACCGTGGTTGCGTCAACTACTTCGATGACACCATCGCCTGCCTGACCCGAATCCGCGTCGATCAGCGTCGCAAAGCGTCCCGCCATCGAGTTGGTTTCCGAGGTCTTGTCACACCAGCGTGCGATGTTGCGGGCAACGTCGTCGGCGGTGAAGTCATCGCCATTGTTCCACTTGACGCCCGGACGGACATTCAGAGTGTAGACGGTCGCGTCGTCGTTGACTTCCCAGCCTTCCAACAGCATGCCGCGGAATGAACCGTCCGAGTTGTACTCGACCAGATATTCCAGCGTGCCGCGCGTTACGTTCGCGATCTGTGACCAGTCATAGGTTCTGGGGTCTTTGAGGGCGCGCACTTCCTGCTGCACACGCAGCGTGCCGCCTTCTTGCTTTGCCGCCTGGGCCACTGCAGGTGTCGGCAAGCCGATCATGCTGTAAGCCACGGCAGCTGTAACCCCAAGACCGGTTGCGCGCGTCATGAATTCCCGCCGGCTCAGCTTGCCGTCGCGGTATTCCTGAGCGTGCATCTCGGCCGCCCAGTGCACCTTGTCTTCGGTGGATACGTTATTCGTCATGGATGTCTCCCTGTGACATTGATTTTGTTGATTGATTTATGGCTCTACGCGACTTGGTTTCTCACGGTCGCCAGAGTGAAGATTTTTGGTTTTTGGACTCTGTACA
This sequence comes from Ruegeria sp. CDSA079, assembly GCF_059612245.1. Lineage (NCBI taxonomy): Bacteria > Pseudomonadati > Pseudomonadota > Alphaproteobacteria > Rhodobacterales > Roseobacteraceae > Ruegeria > Ruegeria sp. CDSA079. The sequence continues at coordinate 205,445 of NZ_JBXWQF010000004.1, forward strand.
TCCCCATGTCGTTATTCGGCACCAGATTTTGGCCTAGGTCAATGTTCGAAATCGTCATTCGAAGTACAAAAACGACATTCTCGCGAAGTTGAGGGCGTGGGTCGACCTTATTCAAGCGGCCCAGAAGGGTGCTGAGATCCCCAATTCTTTTCTTCTTTTGTTAAGGCAAACCACAGAGATTCATTAAGTTTTGTTAAGTATTTAAGACTTGTTTACCGTCTCACCCGGATCGATTCGAAAATTTGGGGTATCATCTTGAGAAATCAACGTGATTCCATGTTTTCATTCGCGCCCGAAACCAGGTGCGCTGGCGTTTCGCAAATTGTCGTGTCGAAATCGTCGCTCGCGCGCGCGCTTGGTCCAAAGTCATGGAGCCATTCAGATAGGCCATAAGCTCTGGTACACCGATGGCCTTGCAGGCGGGTAAGGTGAGGTCAAAGCGGTTTTGCATGGCCCGCACTTCCTCGATGGCGCCCCTATCCAGCATCTGGTCAAACCTGCGTTCAATCCGGTCCCAAAGCCACGTCTTGTCGACGTCAAACACAATCGGCACCGTGTCACTCAGGTCCAGAACCGGCGGTGGAGTGTCCGCCTGCCAAGACAAAAGGCTGCGCCCTGTGGCGCGTTGCACTTCCCAAGCACGCTGCACACGAGCCCGGTTGTTTGTGTCCAGCCCCGCCAGCGTTTCATTGTCGACCCCGGCCATAAGCTCTTGATGTGACAGAAGGTCTGCCTCGGCGCGTATGCCCTGTGGTGTGGCGGGAATCTGTGCCATGCCTTCGGTCAGCGCCGTAAAATACAAACCGGTACCGCCCACGATGATCGGGCGCTGATCGCCGGACAGCAAGGGAACCACCTCGCGCAGCCAGTGACCAGCCGAATACTCCTGATCATATGCGATGTGACCATAAAGAAGATGCGGTGCGCGGACTTCCTCTTCAGCGGATGGTCGGGCTGAAATGATCCGCCAGCAATCATAAATCTGGCTGGCGTCCGCGTTGACGATCACTCCGCCGAACCGTTCGGCGATCTCTAGCGCCAGAGCTGATTTTCCCGATGCGGTCGGCCCTGCAATCAGAACCGGTTTGTGGTCGGGGATATTGGGTAACTGTCGAAAAAACTGCTCTGTTGATTGCTGTGCCATATGCGGTTGCCTCGATCCTTACCAACCGCATTGAACCTGCGGAGCTTTTGCTTCATTTTGCGCCGGAAATTAACCCCGTGCCAGCCCGGAGCGCAACATGACCCTTTCCCCTTCGTCAGAAACCGCAGAAACCCCAAAAGCCAAGTATAACAGGGTCATGCTAAAAATCTCGGGCGAGGCTTTGATGGGGGATCAGGGATTCGGCCTGCATCCACCAACCGTTCAGCGCATCGCGCAAGAGGTGAAATCGGTTCACGATCTGGGTGTTGAGATCTGCATGGTCATCGGCGGCGGCAACATTTTCCGGGGCCTGAGCGGCTCGGCTCAGGGCATGGAGCGGACCACGGCAGATTACATGGGCATGTTGGCCACTGTGATGAACGCGCTGGGAATGCAATCGGCACTGGAAGAGAACGGGGTTTTCACCCGTGTGATCTCGGCCATTCGTATGGATGAGGTGTGCGAGCCGTATATCCGTCGTCGGGCCGTACGACATCTTGAGAAAAAACGGGTTTGTATTTTTGCGGCCGGAACCGGAAACCCTTATTTTACCACCGACACCGCAGCCACCCTGCGCGCCAATGAAATGGCGTGCGAGGCAATCTTCATGGGCAAGAATGGTGTTGATGGCGTTTACGACAAGGACCCAAAAGAACACGCAGACGCTGTGCGCTATGACACCGTCACGTACGACGACGTATTGGCCAAGCGACTGCGCGTGATGGATGCCTCGGCCATTGCGCTGGCGCGGGATAACAATCTGCCTCTGATCGTCTTCGGGCTGGATGAGCCAGGCGGTTTCCGTGGCATTCTGGCGGGTGAGGGGACCTACACCAAAGTTCAGGGCTAAAGCAGACGTTAACGACCCTACAAAACCCCGGCTTTTCGTCGGGGTTTTCTTTTTGCCGTGACTTGACGGTCATGGACGTGCCTGTCTAAGTGTCGGTGCTCTTTTTTGACCAAAGAGCTGCCCTGTGGTTTGTCGCCTTTCGGCGCAATCAAAGGTTGGGCTGGAAGACCTGCCATGATTTCTGAGAGGTCCGGAAACATGTGCGGGCATCTCATTGATCTGACTGCAAAACAAAGGAGACATGAGGCATGAGTTCTCTGGATACAGATTTCGTTCGGGCACAATTCCCGGCCTTTTGCGAACCCAGCTTGCAAGGTCAGGCGTTTTTTGAAAACGCGGGTGGGTCTTATACGTGCAAACCGGTGATCGACCGGCTGACGCGGTTCTACACCCAGCGCAAGGTTCAGCCCTATGCCCCGTACGAGGCCAGCCGTCTGGGTGGCGCGGAAATGGACGAGGCGCGTGCGCGCATGGCTGCACTCCTGGGGGTCGACACCGATGAGCTGAGTTTTGGTCCTTCGACCACGCAAAACACCTATGTTCTGGCGCAGGCGTTCCGGCAATGGATGACGCCCGGCGAAGCCATCGTCGTGACTAATCAGGATCATGAGGCCAATTCCGGCCCGTGGCGCCGCCTGGCCGAGGCAGGGATTGAAATACGGGAATGGCAGATCGATCCCGAAAGTGGTTCTCTGAACCTACAGGATCTCGAGAATATTCTGGACGAAAAGGTGCGTCTGGTCTGTTTCCCGCATTGTTCAAACGTAGTTGGAGAGATCAATCCGGTGACGGAAATTACTGCCATCGCCCACGCGGCAGGTGCATTTGTATGCGTAGACGGCGTGTCCTATGCCCCCCATGGTTTCCCGAATGTTGGCGATCTGGGGCCGGATATCTATTTGTTTTCGGCCTATAAAACCTATGGCCCACATCAAGGCTGCATGGTCATTCGCCGCACATTGGGAGAGTTGCTGCCCAATCAGGCGCATTATTTCAATGGCGACGTGCTGTACAAGCGCTTTACCCCGGCTGGTCCGGATCACGCGCAGATTGCTGCCTGCGCAGGCATGGTGGATTACTTTGAACAGCTTTGTGCCCATCACGGTGGGCCAGAGGCTGATGCGGCCTCGCAAGGTGCGTTTGTGCATGATCTGATGCGTACGCAGGAAGTGTCTTTGCTGCAGCCTGTATTGGATGCGGTCAAGGATCGCAACGCCGTGCGTCTGATTGGACCGTCAGATGCCACCAGACGTGCGCCCACGGTTGCCCTGTCTTTAAACCGCCCTGCCGAACCCGTCGCCGCAGAGCTGGCCAAGTATGGTGTCATGGCAAGCGGGAGCGACTTTTACGCCGTGCGTCCGTTGCAGGCCATGGGTGTCGATCCGACGCAGGGTGTGTTGCGGTTCAGCTTCACACATTACACGTCGCAACAGGAAATTGATCAGCTTTTGGACGCACTTGAACGCGTTTTGTGATCCATTATCCCCGAGCCTTCGTAAAACGAAGAAAACCTCGGGGCGGAAATGGAAGACGAGCACACTCCGATCATAATGTGGTTCCGACGGGATTTACGCCTGTCGGACCATCCAGCATTGGCAGCAGCGGCAGAGAGTGGCCGCCCGGTTGTACCAGTGTTCATTCGCGATGAACTTGTGGAACGGCTGGGGGCGGCACCAAAATGGCGTTTGGGGCTGGGATTGGAAGCGCTGTCCGAAACCTTGGCTCGGTTGGGCAGCTTTTTGGTCCTGCGAAGCGGGGATGCGCTGGTTCAATTGCAACAGCTGGTCGCTGAGACGGGTGCAAACGCAGTCTACTGGTCGCGATCCTATGATCCGGTCTCGATCGCACGCGATACGGAAATCAAGACCGCTCTGACCGAGCAAGCTGTTGAAGCGAAGTCCTTTGCCGGGCATTTGCTCTTTGAGCCGTGGGAAGTCGCCACCAAAGCTGGTCAACCATTTCGCGTCTACACTCCGATGTGGCGGGCCGTTCAGGGGCGGGACGTTCCCGCTCCTGTTGCGGCGGTGAAACGATTGCCATCACCCGCTTCATGGCCGGGTACAGAGGACCTGCGCGCGTGGCAATTGGGACGTACACTGAACAGAGGCGCGGCTGTCCTGCGCCCCTATGTTCAACCTGGCGAGCAAGCCGCCCACGATCATCTGGACGCGTTTCTGGACCGCATTTCGCAGTATTCCAACCATCGCGACCGGCTGGATCATGACGGAACGTCGAACTTGTCCGAATACTTGTCGCTGGGCGAGATAGGCCCGCGCACGGTTTGGCATCGGGTTCATCAGGCTGCTTTGTTGGGGGCATCAGGCACCGAGGCTTTTCTGCGTCAACTCGTATGGCGTGAGTTTGCCTATCATCTGATGTATCACACGCCACGCCTGGTCTCTGACAATTGGAAGCCGGAATGGGATAGCTTTCCGTGGAATACGGACCCCGACCATCCCGACGTTGTTGCCTGGACACAGGCCAGAACCGGTATCCCGGTGGTCGATGCCGGGTTGCGCCAGATGTATGTGACGGGCCGGATGCACAACCGGGCGCGGATGATTGTGGCCAGCTATCTGACCAAACATTTGATGACACACTGGAAAATCGGAATGCAGTGGTTCGAGGACTGCCTGATCGACTGGGACCCGGCCTGCAACGCTATGGGGTGGCAATGGGTGGCGGGATCCGGCCCGGACGCGGCACCGTTCTTTCGGATCTTCAACCCTCAAACCCAGGCCGAAAAGTTTGACCCGAACGGTGCATATCAAAGGCGATGGGTTGCCGAGGGTCAGAGAAACCCCAGCGACACAGCCCTTTCTTATTTCGATGCGGTCCCTCGGTGCTGGCACCTGAGACCGGACGCAATCTATCCCATGCCCGTAGTTGCATTGCCCGAGGGTCGAACCCGAGCCCTGAGCGCATATGAAAGCCGAAAATCCCACTAAGGAACTGAAAACTTGCCAGAAACAAAATCGCGGCCTAGCCTTAATCCCACACCGCAAAGGGGAGAGCGGATGATCCTGACGACAACTGAAGGGCAGAAAGACCTGCCCAGGTATTTTGCGCAAGTCTTCAAGATGCTGACCCAAATGGAGTACGGGCGTCTTGATATCACTTTGCCCGATGGGCGCACATTCCGTGCCGAAGGGTCCAAGCCGGGGCCGGTTGCTCAAATCAATATCCATGATGGCGATGTTTTTGCGCGCCTGATCCGAGAGGGTGAATTGGGCTTTTCCGATGCCTATCTGGATGGCCACTGGAGCACGCCCGACCTGCGTTCGTTCATGGACCTCGTGCATCTAGGGTCCGAGACCGTGTATGACGGGTTCACCGGCAAGTTGCTTGTGCAAGCTTATGAACGACTTCGGTTCTGGCTGCACCGCAACAACCGGGCACAGGCGAAGAAAAATATCTCGTATCACTATGATCTGGGAAATGAATTTTATGGCCTTTGGCTGGATGATACGATGACGTATTCCAGCGCGATTTTCGAATCTGGGCAGGAAAGTCTGGAAAAGGCGCAGACTGCGAAATACGCAAGCCTTGTGGATGAGATGGGGGCCAAGCCGGGCGACCACATTCTTGAGATCGGCTGCGGCTGGGGCGGGTTTGCGGAATACGCTGCTAAGGAACGCGGCCTGCGCGTGACATGTCTGACAATCAGCCAAGAGCAGTTTAAATACGCCAAGGAACGCATTGAAAAAGCAGGGTTAACGGATCACGTTGAATTCAAGCTTCAGGACTACCGCGACGAGCGCGGCGTGTATGACGGTATCGCTTCGATCGAGATGTTTGAGGCTGTAGGCGAGCGATACTGGCCAGTCTATTTCGAAACGGTGCGCGAGAGGTTAAAGCCCGGTGCGCAAGCGACCTTGCAGATCATCACCGTCGGTGATCATCGATGGGATTACTATAAAAACAGTGTAGATTTCATTCAAAAATATATCTTTCCGGGTGGGATGTTGCCGTCACCGACGGTCTTGAGGCAGCAAATCCACCAGGCCGGGTTGAGCGTCGTGAAATCGAAAGAGTTTGGCAAAAGTTATGACCTGACGCTGCGCCGCTGGTACGAGACGTTCAACGCCAAATGGGACCAGATCGCCGACATGGGCTTTGATGAGCGTTTTCGCCGCATGTGGAATTATTATTTGACCGCATGTGGTGCGGCCTTTGACACAAGCAATTGTGATGTGACACAGATCACCATAACAAAACCGAACTAACCAACGGAACGTTACATGCCGACTGCCTCGCGTCTTGTTGCCGCTTTTTGCCTTATTGTGCTGGCCTTTATCGTTTCCGGCATGATCATCGAAAACGGTGAAGAGGGTAAGGACTATGGCTACTTCACTTTCGTCAACATGGGGCTCGGGGCAATTTGCGGTTGGAAAATCATGGGTAAGCGTGCCGGGCGTGGCTGGGCGTCGGGGATCAATAACGGTCTGACTGGCGTTGCTTCGTTGGTCTTTTGGGCGCTGTTTGTTCAAGGGTGTTACGAGATGTTCCGTCTAGCCATGCGCAACAGATACGGTGGCCCGTTTGAAGCGGTCATGGCCATTTTCAAGATCGGTATCGAATATGGCAAACTGCTGATTACACCCGAAATTCTGGTGGCATTTGCCATTGGGGCCGTCGTTTCCGGTTTGGCGACCGAGCAGGCTCATCGCAAATGGCGCTGATCCAGGACCTTCATAAGAGAGTTTGAAATTGCCTGATTTGTTCTTCTATGGAACGCTGCGGTATCTGCCGTTGCTGGAACGCGTTCTGGGCCGCCCTGTGCAAGAGATTTCCGTTCAACCTGCCAGTCTTCCTGATCATGCCGTTCACGCGGTGCACGGGCAGGACTTTCCGATGATCCAGTCCTCTCGGGGAAGCAATGCGCAAGGTGTGTTCGTTCAGGGCTTATCACCCGAGGATTTGGCCCGCTTGGCCTTTTACGAGGGGGCGTTTGACTATGATCTGTCTCCGATGGCAATCGTTCTGCAAGACGGATCAGAGGCACAAGCACAGGTTTTCTTTCCCGCCCCCGGTACCTGGCAGCCGACGGGTCTGTGGTCCTTGCAGGCTTGGGCGGACAAATTGGGCGAGATCACGGCGTTGGCTGCGGAAGAAGAGATGGCGTATTACGGCAAGGTTGACGCTCAGACCATGCTGGGTAACGTCCGTCCGTTTCAAACTCGGGCCTGGGCCAAGATTCTGGCTCGGAAACGGCGTACAGGCGATCCAAGGGATACAGGCAAAGACGTAATCGTGCATCGGCATGAGCGGGCTTATGTCAACTATTTCGGGATGGAAGAGATCGACCTTCAGCACCGTCAGCATGACGGCTCCATGGGACCGATCTTGCATCGGTCCGGCCTGATGCAAGGCAGTGCCGTATCCGTTCTGCCTTACGACCCCATACGCGACACTGTTCTTTTGGTTGAACAATTCAGACCGCCAGCCTTTTTGATCGACGACCCCGAGCCCTGGCTGTGGGAGGCAGTGGCCGGCATGATCGATCCGGGCGAAACGCCCGAGCAGGCGGCCCATCGCGAAGCTATGGAAGAGGCCGGGGTGCAATTTGACCGGCTGGAATATGTAAGCGGTGCTTATTCCTCAAGCGGGTCGTCCTCGGGGTTCATGTATCTCTACGTAGGATTGGGGGATTTGACCCACACAACCACAAACGGCGGTCTCGACACCGAAGGAGAAGACATCCGCAGTCAGATTTTGCCGTTTGATCAGTTCATCGACATGACCGATCGCCATCTTTTCAAGGATGTGCAACTGGTCGCTCTGGCTTATTGGCTGGCGCGCCACCGGGATCGATTGCGTGCGTGACTATCGCGCTTGTGGTCGCGGCGGTGCGGCTGTAAATCTTCGGGGATACCAAACGACAAGGGGCCATCATGCGCATTGCACGAGATCTTGCTGACGCAGTAGGGAAAACACCGTTGATCCGGCTGCGCCGCATCAGTGAAGAGACCGGCTGCGAAATTCTTGGCAAAGCCGAATTCATGAATCCCGGTCAGTCCGTGAAAGACCGTGCAGCCCTTTTCATCATCCGTGATGCTATTGCGCGGGGGGATCTGAAACCCGGTGGAACCATCGTTGAAGGTACGGCCGGAAACACCGGTATCGGCCTGGCACTGGTGGGCGCGTCGATGGGGTTCAAAACGGTGATCGTGATCCCGGAAACCCAATCGGAAGAGAAAAAGGATATGCTGAGGCTGGCCGGCGCCCAATTGGTGCAGGTGCCCGCGGCCCCGTATCGCAACCCCAATAACTTTGTGCACTATTCCCGCCGTCTTGCCGAGGAACTGGCCAAAACGGAACCCAATGGCGCGATCTGGGCCAATCAGTTCGACAATGTGGCGAATCGTCAGGCCCACGTGGAAACAACGGGTCCTGAAATCTGGGAGCAGACAGGCGGCAAGGTCGACGGGTTTATCTGTGCAGTTGGGTCCGGTGGTACGTTGGCTGGGGTTGCCGAAACACTGCAGCCCAAGGGTGTTAAAATCGGTCTGGCCGATCCGATGGGCGCTGGCCTGTATTCCTATTACACCACTGGCGAAATCGCGATGGAAGGCGGATCGATTGCCGAAGGTATCGGGCAGGTGCGGATCACCAAGAACCTTGAAGGGTTCGCTCCGGATCACACCTATCAGATCACCGACAACGAGGCGTTGCCGTATATCTTTGATCTGCTACGCGAAGAGGGGCTGGTCATGGGTGGTTCGACGGCAATCAACTTGGCCGGTGCCGTCCGTCTGGCCAAGGAGATGGGGCCGGGCCATACCATCGTGACGATCTTGTGCGACTATGGAACTCGGTATCAGTCGAAACTGTTCAACCCGGACTTCCTGCGCGAAAAAGAACTTCCGGTTCCGGATTGGATGACCGAGGCACCACGCAGCATTCCCGGCGTGTTCGAGGACGTATAATGTTGGCGCAGGTCCGCCTGTTTCTGACCCTTCTTTTCCTGTGTCTCGTCGGGTTTGCAAGCGGCGCGGATGCGCAGCTGACAGACCGGCAAAGTGAGTACTATCAGGACTGGCTGAAAACAGCGGACCGCGCTGAATCCGTGATCGAGGCAAATCGGGCCTCTGATGCGGCCCTGGAAAATTTACGTTCGGAAATAAACGGTTACAGAGATGACTTTAACCGAGCAAGAGGCGCCAATACCGAACGTATCTCAACGTTGGAAAGTCAAATCAAGGCTCTTGGTCCCAAACCCGAAGGGGACGCGACCGAGCCTGAAGATATCGCCAAGCTACGCGCACATCTTGAAAAGCAGCTCAACAGTCTGCGTGTGCCCCGCATCATATCGGAAGAAGCGTACAGCCGCGCCAACGGGCTGATCAGCGAAATAGATCAGATCCTTCGTGCACGGCAGACGAAGGAATTCTTTGAACAGGGTCCGTCACCGATAAACCCCGCGTATTGGGGTCCGGCATGGGTGGATGTAAAAGAAGCAGTCCAGAGCCTGGTAAATGAAACGATCACCAACTTTCGTTCAGATGTTGTACGCGAGCAAATCCGTGATCGCGGACTGGCGATCTTCATACTGCTGGCCATTTCAGCCGTACTGCTGATCTTTGGCAAACGGTGGTCCGAAAAGGGGGGTGATTACCTCAGGCTGTGGGGCGGATCCGGGACTGGAGTTTGGTCTTTTGTCATTTCGCTTTTACGCATTCTGTTGCCTTGGGTTGGAGTTTTGGCCGCAGTTACTGCGATTAGCCTTACGGGCGTTACCGGTTTGAGGGGAAGCCTGCTGCTGCAGAACATTCCGTATTGGGCAGGGATAATCTTATTCTACGACTGGATCGGTCGTCAGGTATATGTGATGGGCGCGTCGCAGGGGTTCAAACGGCTGTCTGCTGCAAAAATAACGGAACTGCGCCTGTATATCGATCTGCTTGCCCTGATGCTGATTTTGCACGAAATGGCACTGCTGTTCGAACGGATCGAGAACATCTCTGACGCGACCCGGGCCGTTGTCAGTTTCCCGGTCATTATCGCAACAGCTTTGTTGTTGCTGCGGATACGCCAGATCCGAACAACTGACGGTCCGCCGGATCAAGCTGCATCAACTCGCGCTGCAGGCTTCAGCCAATTGGTTGAATTCTTACGCCGGGCATTGTTCCTGCTAGGGATTGCGTCTCCTGTTTTGGCGATCTTCGGGTACACCAATGCGGCCGAAGCAGTCGTGTTTCCCGCAGTGAAGACTCTGGTGCTCATCGGGGCGTTGGTCATCCTGCAAAGATTCATCAGCCAGATTTACGGGTGGATTACCGGGCAGGGGGATGCAGCGCGGGAGTCTCTTTTTGCGGTGCTCGTCGGTTTTGCAATGGCCATCGTGGCGCTGCCTATTCTGGCGATTTACTGGGGTGCGCGCGAAACCGATCTGCTTGAAGCGTGGTCGCGCTTGCTGCTTGGTTTCGACATCGGTGGTGTCACGATCTCACCAACCAACTTCCTGACCTTTGTTGCTGTCTTCGCAATCGGTTACGCGCTGACACGGTTGCTGCAAAGCGGATTGCGCAACTCGCTATTGCCGAAGACCAGCATTGACCCAGGTGGGCAAAACGCGATCGTCGCAGGTTCGGGGTATGTCGGCATTTTTCTCGCTGCTCTTGTGGCAATCATGGTGGCCGGGTTTGACTTGTCGTCGCTTGCGATTGTCGCAGGTGCCTTGTCGGTCGGTATCGGCTTTGGTCTGCAAACCATCGTGTCCAACTTCGTATCTGGCATCATCCTTTTGGTGGAACGCCCCATTTCCAAAGGAGACTGGATCGATGTGAACGGTATGATGGGGTATGTGCGCGACATCTCGGTCCGCTCGACCCGGATCGAGACCTTTGACAGGACCGATGTGATCGTTCCGAACTCGGACCTGATCAGCGGGGTTGTCACCAACTATACACGCGGCAACACGATTGGCCGTGTGATTGTGCCGGTGGGTGTCGCCTATGGGACTGATACGCGGCTGGTCGAAACTATCTTGGGCGAGATTGCCAATAGCCACCCGATGGTCCTGGCGAACCCTGCGCCCAGTGTGGTGTTTCAGGGGTTTGGTGCGGATTCCCTGGACTTTGAAATCCGTGCAATCCTGCGAGACGTAAACTGGGTTCTGTCAGTGAAATCTGACATGAACCATGAGATCAACAGCAGGTTCTCAGAGGCAGGCATCGAGATTCCCTTTGCTCAGCGTGACATCTGGTTGCGTAATCCTGAAGCTCTCCAAACCTCCGGCGAGTCAGGGCAGGTCGATTCTGAACCCTTGGATGCCCAGCAGCGTGAGACCGCAAAGAAACCGGTGGACCTGACCGAAACGGATTTAGACCCTGACGCAGGTGATGAGGTCTGAGGTCTTAGTCAGTGGAATGCATTCGGTGATTTTCGTTGAAAATTGTTGACCGGAGTTATTTGAATTATTCTACGGATTTCGCCGAATTGAGGCCTTGCAAATCCAATGACATTGGTCCAAATATCGCCGGCACGGAGAGGTGGCCGAGTGGTCGAAGGCGCACGCCTGGAAAGTGTGTAGGCGGGAAACCGTCTCCAGGGTTCGAATCCCTGTCTCTCCGCCACTAATTTTCCCTGACATGGTGAAAGCTGGCCCCGCCAAGATATTGGTCGGGTTGATTTGCTTATGTCGCACGGCGGAACCAGCGTTGAAAACGGGGCGGGCAGGTCGACTGTAAAAGCAAGGCGGGAATGCCTGTTTCTTAATCTTTGCTAACACTCTGAAATTTCAAACGCGCATAGACCCAGGGCCGCAGCCCTTCAAAACAACACTGTTTTCCCACGGGTCAAACAACGCAAATCATAAACATTAACAATAATGTCAATTTGATATAGACTTGCAGTGTTATTGATCAGTAACGCGCGGGTACTCGTGTGACACAGACACTTTATGAAAAGTATGGCGGCTTCAAAACGATCAGCCGTGTCGTGATGACTTTCTATGAAATGGCATTGGAGTCTGATGAAATCGGCCATTACTTTGAAGACATCGATATGCCCCGTTTGATTGACCATCAGACGAAGTTTGTATCCTCTTTGATCGGAGGGCCTGCTTCATTCAACGACGACAGGATCGAAGCCGTTCACCGACATCTAAACATCTCACACGATGAATTTGACGTTATGGCCGAATTGTTCGGTGAAGCGTTGAGCGCCCATGGCATGTCGGACGGTGACGTCAAAACAGCACTGGCAGCAATCGAAGGAAAACGGTCCATCATCGTCGTCCGGACTGCGGCATGAGCATTCTGGCAATCAATGAGCAATTGTTGCGGGCGATCGGTGTTGGTGTCGCAGTGGTCCGCGCCTCGGATCTGGAGTTTGTGTTCCACAACGGACCCTTCGCAGAATGGTTCGGGACCCCGGAGGAGGGCAATACACTCAAAGATATCCTACCAAGTCTCGACCCCAAAGAGCTGGAAGATGTCAAACAATCGGGCCTGAGGTACTCTGTCGAGCTTCAGATCAAGCCAAAGCGCCGGACGTTGATCTTTGCGGTGGCAGTTTCGTTGGCTAATGGTTTGTCTGATCAGGTGCTGATTGTCGAATGTCAGAACATCACGCGCATTCGCGAGTTGGAAAGCATGATCGACAGCTATTCCACCATGGTCGAACGCAACACCCGAGAGCTTGAGCGTGAAAAGGAGAGGGTCGAGCGCCTGTTGCTGAACCTGATGCCGCGGGCCGTCTATGAAGAGTTCAAGACGTTCGGTGTTGTGACGCCTCAGCTATATCAGCAGGTTTCGGTGGTGATGCTGGATTTTGTCGGGTTCACGGATTTTGCCGCCAAAACCGACCCGACCGTGACCCTGAGTGAGCTGAACGATATATTCACGGCCTTTGACCGCATCGTCGAGCAATTCGGCTGCGAGCGGATCAAGACAATTGGCGACGCCTACCTGGCGGTGTCTGGTATGCCAGACCCGACCCCGGATCACGCCACCGCCGTGGCGCATTGCGCCGTGCGGTTCCTGCGTTATCTGGAGCGTCGGAACGAAAGCCATCCGCATAAATGGCAGGCTCGGATCGGTCTGGGGATGGGGGCTGCGGTCGGATCGGTCGTCGGTATTCAGAAATATGTCTATGACGTTTTTGGTCCGGCTGTGAATATTGCTTCCCGCTTGCAGGTCTTTGCCAACCCCATGAACATCGTGGCCCCGGAAGAGATGAAGTACGCCCTGATCGACGAATTTCAAGTTTCGGATCTTGGGGCAGTCGAAATCAAGGGTATGGGCGAGATGGACCTGATCAATGTGACCTCGGGCCTGAGTATGCCACAGGGCAGCCGGTCGCTCTGACCCGTTTCAGTCGTCTTGCGGAATGAGACCCAGGCCGCGCAGGTAAATGCCAATCCCGCTTTCCAACAATTCTTCAGGAGGGAAAGGTGAAGTTGCGCCGGTGTTGCGGGCGAACAGTTCAACGACACCGTGGCTCATCGCCCAGATATGAGCACTGAACATAGAGGCGGGCGGCCGTTTTTCTGGCGGGATATGTTGGGACAGATCCGCCGCCGCTTTTTCAAGAACCGATTTGGCGCGATTTGCCGCCAGCGAAAGCTCGGTCGTTCGGTTTAACGAAATCCCACTTTCGAACATAGCGATGTAATGGCCGGGGTTCTTGCGGGCAAAGGCCAGATAGGCGCGTCCGGTTGCTTCAAAAGCAGCCAGGGCCGAGGGTTGCCCCTTGTCATAGGCATATTGCATCAGGTCCGCGAACATCTCGAACCCTTGCCGTGCGGCTTCGGCAATCAGATCCTCGCGCCCCTGAAAATGGCGATACACGGCGGCGGGCGTCACTCCGGCGGTTTTGGCGGCCTCGGACAGTGTGAAACCGGTCGGACCCTTTTCCTCGATCAGAGACAAAGCGGCCTCGACCAAAGCCTGTTTCAGGTTCCCATGGTGATACCCGCGTTTCGTCATCCCGGCCTCAGCTGTCCTGATGCAGTGTTGAAAAAACAACGAGATAGAGCAAACATGCGCGACCGTCCAACCTTTGTAGCCACACGATTGCGATGAAACACGGGGTTATGCATCCCAAATATCCGGGCCACCGCAAATCTTCGGGTCAATTTTGCCAATGCTCTTTTTGTCTTTCTCATCATAGTCCAACGCGTGCAGCACCGTTCGGATGGCAGCAAGACGCGCGCGTTTCTTGTCGTCCGAGCGCACAATCGTCCAGGGACACGCATCGGTGTGCGATCTGGTCAGCGTTTCCGAGATCGACTGTGTGTACTCATCCCACTTGTTTAACCCCGCCACATCAATCGGGCTGAGCTTCCACTGTTTGAGCGGGTCCGTTTCACGCGCCAAAAAGCGGTTCAGTTGTTCAGCACGCCCGACATTGAGCCAGAATTTGAAAAGTTGAATGCCGTCATTCACCAGACCCATTTCCAGCGGCAGAACTTGGCGGAAAAAACGCTCACGTTCTTCCTGAGTACAAAAGCCGAATACGTTCTCGACAACACCCCGGTTGTACCAGCTACGGTCAAAAAACACGATTTCCCCAGCGGTGGGCAGGTGGGCGACATAGCGTTGAAAGTACCATTGGCTGCGTTCGGCGTCCGAAGGCTTGGCAAGCGCAACGTTGCGCGCGCCGCGCGGGTTCAGGTTTTCGCGGAACCGCTTGATAGTGCCGCCTTTTCCGGCAGCATCGCGGCCTTCAAAGATGATAGCCACCCGTTGGCCAGTCTCCTTCACCCAGGACTGCATCTTGACCAGCTCGATCTGGAGCAGCTCCATCTGAGCGTCATAGTCCTTGGACTTCATTTTTTCGCGATAGGGGTAAGAGGTGTTCAGAATATCCCCTTTTCCCGATTTTTTGATCTCTTCCCGCACCGCCTTGGGGGCGTCCTTTTGATAATATCTCTCGATTGAACCTTTTTCGGACCGGGCCATATGTCACCTCGCGATAAAATCCATATCTTACTATGGATTAGAGCCCGGACTAACGCAAACCCGCGCGCTGTGCTGCCCGATCTATCGCGGCGGCAACTTCGGGGGCGGCAACCACCTGTGGCATGTGACCGATCCCAGGCAATTCAACAAGTTCAGCCCCGGGGATCTGGTCGATCAGGCGTTCTGAATGCCATTCAAGACCAACCGTGTCGTCAGCGGTTCCGTGAATGATTTCCGTCGGTACGGAAATCTCGCCATATCTGGGCTGCAGGTGGGTGATTTCATCCAACAGGTTGGCGCGTTGCTTGGCGTTTGCGTGCATCGATCCCTGCCGGATCGTCAGCCCGGGACCGAAGTGTTCGGCGTAACCTTTGGGCGCAGTTTGTGGCGCAAACACTTTGTCCAGCGCTTGCGTGACATACCATTCGGGTATGAATGAGCTGATCAGGGGCAGGGCCAGCGCATTGCCTGCGGTGGTTGAGGCCAGCCGGTTAAACCCATCCAACGGTGTTTCCCACGGGATGGCTGCGGGGGCGATCAGAACCAGTGCCGAGATGTTTTCGGGCCGCGTCACAGCCCATGCGAGCGAGACCGAGCCACCGTAACTCTGGCCTGCTACGATGGGCTTTTCGGCCCCAAGCTGAGCCGCTGCACGTTGCAGAATATCCGCCTGTTCGATGAGGGTTTCACCGTCGGGGTTGAAGCTTTCCGAATAGCCCAAGCCGGGACGGTCAAACACGATAACCCGAAAGTTTTGTGCCAGAATGGGGGCCAGGGCAAAGGTCATGTCACGTGCGTTCCCGCTGGATCCGTGGATCAGAACGACATCTGGGCCTTCTCCCATGACAACGGCGTGTACGGCGATGCCATCAACATCAAGAATCTGACCTTCGGGCGGAAAGGCTGCCTCTGCCATCGCCTCGTTCCTGGCGCTGCGCCAAGCGGTCAGCACGGCCAGGCCCAGAACGATAAGGCCAATGGATATCAACGCTTTACTTGCCAATTTTGCTCATATCAAAAGGAGTGGACTGATAGATCTCGTTGATCCAGTTACCATACAGCAGGTGCGCATGGCTGCGCCACCGGTTCTGCGGTGTCCGTGAAGGGTCATCATCCGGGTAATAGTTGATAGGCACGTTGATCGGCGCGCCATTGGCAACATCCCGGTCATATTCCTGCTTCAGCGTATCGCTGTCATATTCGAAATGGTTGAAGATATAGAGCGCGCGGTGGTCGGGATCTTCGACCAGGCAGGGCCCGACGTCGTCGCTGCCCAATAGAGTGTTCAATCCAGGGGCACCGTCGATTTCATCTTGTTTCATCTCTGTCCATCGACTGACCGGGATCACGCAGTCATCCGAGAATCCGCGTAAAAACGGTGAGGCCGGGTTCAGATTCCGGTGGCGGAAACAGCCAAAGGCTTTTGCATCCAGCATGTGTTTGCGCACGCCGTGGAAATGGTTGATCATCGCCATTCCGCCCCAGCAGACGCCAAAGGTTGAATGAACATTCGTCTGGGTCCACTCGAAGATCTCGCTGATCTCGTCCCAATAGGTGACGTCGCCAAATTCCAGATGCTCGATCGGTGCGCCTGTAATGATCAGACCGTCAAATTTCTGGTCCTTGACCTCCTGAAAGGGATGGTAGAACTCAGACATGTGCTCGGCCGCAGTGTTTTTGGTGCGGTGTTCCGTCATGCGGATTAGGGACAGGTCGATCTGCAATGGGGTCGCACCAATCAGGCGGGCGAACTGGTTTTCTGTCTGGATTTTCTTGGGCATCAGATTCAGCATTCCGATGCGCAAAGGACGGATGTCCTGACGCATGGCCTGATCTTCGTCCATGACCATGACGCCCTCTTTGGTCAGGACGTCAAAAGCAGGAAGATCTGATGGGATTTTTATGGGCATGTGTCAGACTTCGAAGAGAGTAAGGAAAACTGCTAGTTAGGCGTTCTTGCGTTTGGTCTCAAGGGTGCGTTCGATCAACTCATCGAAATCAGCTGCGTCGCGGATCTTGCCGATGTCATCTGCTGCAATCGTCACGCCCCAGTTTTCGGCCATCGCCTCATAGCGCGGCTGACGGTGCGCCAGAGCCTGTGCATAGGTCCAGCGGACAAAATCATCGGGGTTCACATCCGATTCGGCGCACCCTTTTTGATCCAGGTATTCCGCCCAGGCGCGGGTCAGAAATTCTGCCTGGTAAGACATTGGTTTGGGCGCTTTATCGAACCGTCGCACCAATTCGGCAGTATGACCCTCATCCCCCTTCAGCCAGATCATCAGGGTTTGACGGGATAGTTCCGACAGGATCTGATCTTTGGGATCCTCCGGGTCGACCCATTCGCAGATCGAACCACCCGTATCACAGATAAAGTGCGGGTACTCATACAAACGCTCTGCGCGGTCGACAAAGTACTCGGTGTCCAAAAGGGCGTGGATCTCGGCCAGGCGGAACTGTTCCTGTCTGCGACGGTATTCGGGCATTTCCAACCCACCAAGAGCCGGGTTGCCGGGTTTGCCCAGATAGGCGGCAACCGGGGTCAGGTTTGCGAATGATATATTTGAGCCGATATAGATCGAATCCGACAACAACAAGTCGCGCAGAAACGGAACCTTCATAGCCTCGGCCTTGGCGTTGTCGGTGATGTATTCACCCATGTAACGCGTGCCGATCCGGTAATCGATCGAATAGTGGAACCAGTTCCCCGAATCCCTCAGGATGTTCGACACATATGTCTTGCCCAGACCTGACATGCCAAAGAACAGCACTTTCTTGCGGCGGGCGGTGCGCCAGTCTTCGGCAGCGGTATAGATCATGGTGAGCTGTCCCTTTTTGCCTTTGCTAAATCGGGCAACGGGCGGCGTCAATCGCGACGGGCAGAGCTATTGAGAACGAATAGACCCGTGGCAAGAATGGCAAAGCCGAAATAGGCATTGGGAGCGAGGGTTTCACCGCGCAACACTGCCCCCAGAACGATGGCAACCGGGGGAATCACCAAAGTCACCAGCATCAGGTTGCCGCTGCCCGCCATAGCCAAGACGCGATAATACAGCAGATATGCCCCGGCGGTTGCCACAATAGCGTAATAGCCAATGGCGGCCCAGGTGATTGCAGGCAACGCAAGAGTTGGCCAACCGTCGATCATTAGTGTCAGAGGCAGGACCAGAAAGGTCGACCCGGTCAACATGCCCGCAGCGGCAACGATGGGTGGAAGGTCGGACAACGCATACCGCGCCCATGCGGCTGCGAAAGCGTAGGAAACTGTTCCAGCCAGAACGGCAAGCTGCGCTGTGCTTTGCAGGCTGAACCCTGCGAAATTTTGCACGCCGATGGCAACTGTGACGCCGGTAAAACCAAGACATACGCCAAGCAATCGGGGTTTTGTCAGGCGCTCATCGTGAAAAAGCAATGCTGCAACCAGCACGCCAAACACGGCGGTGGCAGCGTTCAGGATCGCGGTCAGGCCGGTGTCGATGTACAGCTGCCCCCAGGCCATCAGACTGAAGGGGATCACGTTGTTGAGCAGCCCCATGATCAGAAATGCCCCCCAAACCTTGGGCGCACGCGGCACTTGGTGCCCCTGGAGCCAGACGATGAGCCAAAGCACAAGCATGGCCCAGAAAGTGCGATGCAGCACAGATGTCATGACTGGAATCGTATCCAGTGCGATTCTTATCGAGACAAAGGACGCACCCCAGATGATGCCAAGCAGAAGCAATTCAGCCCAGGCACGGGGTGATAGACGTTTTTGTGCATTCATGGCGTCACTGTCTCATCCAAAAACTGAAACTGCGACCCGGTTCTTGCGAAAAAGCCCCGCTGATTGAGCGGGGCTTTGGCATGTCGTTTAGAAGCTACGATCAGTTCAGAGCGTAGGTGATCTGGAAACCAACACTCCAGGCGCTGTTGCCTGAGAAGGTGGCAGTTTGCCCAAAGGCGCCGTCTGCCGTTGCGTCTCCGATATCCGTGTAACGCACACCACCGGAAATCTTGGCGTTCTCAAGCGAGTAGGTGCCACCCAGACCGATACTCCAGAACCCGTCTGTCGGACCGAGGTTCGAAACCGGGGTACCTTGGGATGACTCGTAGCCCAGTGTTACAGCACCAGAAAACTCTTCCGAGAACTGATACCCCAAACCCAGCGAGTAGGTGAAAGTGGCTTCGTCATAATCAACCAGGTTGCTGGTCGGCGGATAGTTTGGTGGGTTGTAGACAAGTTGCGTCCAGTCGACCCAACGGATAGAACCGAACACCAGAGTTTTGGGCGCGACGCCTGTCTGGAAATCCAGGTTGATCGACTGCGGAGTCTCGATTTCACTGTTTGTGTTGAACGTGGCCACAGTTCCCGGAGGAATCGGTGGGATCGGCGGTGGGTTCAGAGATTCCGTTTGTGACAGATCGTGGCTGATCTTCGAATTGTAGGTCAGTGAGACGCGTGCCGCGATCTCGGGCTTTTCCCATGCGACACCAACAACGTAGCCGAATGCAGTGTCAGCATTCGAGTCAACTTGGTAACCTGCGGCAAGAGGCACGGTGACAGACGCCTTCACACGCTGTGCGCGAATACCACCAATTGCACTGAAACCACCATCAAACTTGTAGCGCAGCAATGCCGTGATGGCATCCGTATCCGCCTTTGCCCGCAGAGTGTCTGTCCGACCACCTGGAATTGGGTTGATCGAAAGGGGATAGGTGTTTGCATACTGGATGTCAGCGCCAAAGGGCTGATCATACATGATGGCGAAATCAAGTTGTTCGGTCAGTGACGTTTTGAAACCCAAATGCGGTGTGAAAAAGTCGTTGGCCACTTCGCCCGAGTCTTGAGGTTGACCGATATTCGGACCAGCAAGCGCAGGCATGGTGCCGGTCACACTTGGGTTGGTGTAACCCAGACGAAACTGCACGGCAGAGCCTTCTTCGAAAATCAGATTGATGCCTTGCCCGCTTCGATCAAGACCACCTGCATGGGCTGCTGCAGCCCCAACGCACAGCGCGCAGGTGGTGAGTAGTGTTTTTTTCATTTTGTCCTCCCTGTAGGTCATACGCGGGTTTCATGGCGTTAAGTTTGACTTTCGTGATCGCCTGCCCGTTGTATCCTGCACGATACTTTCTATTTGGTTACTTTAAGGTCAACTGGTGACGGAGCGTTACTTGTCGTGACACCTGATTCAAACTGTTGCCGAACTGCTACGGTTTTCAGACCAGATATTCAGGAAGATCCCGGAAAAGATGACTGCGGCGCCGATCAGAACCCATTGATCAATGGGCTCGTGGTACAGGATCAGCCCAACGACCGCGATTGTGGGAAGGCGGGCAAAGTCGAACGGGACCACGACGGTTGCCGGGGCAATGGCCAAGGCATTGGTGATGCAGAAATGGGCCAGCAATCCGGCCAGCCCAACAAGAATTAGATAGGGGGCGGTGCTTGCGTTCGGCAATGCAATTTGCCCGTCATACCCGGCCGCCACCGCCCCCAAAACCGCCTGCATGGCAGTCAGCCAGAAAACGATGCACCCAATGCTTGCAAAGCGTGTGAGCTTTTTCGTGGTGATCATTGTAAATGCGAAGAAAATCGCGGCCATCGCAGCGGTGACAAGGCCGGGGCTGAGCGGGACCGAACCCGGGCGGGTGACGATCAGAACGCCTGCAAATCCGATCAGCGCGGCCATGATCTTCAGGCTGGTCAGGCGTTCTTTCAGAAACAGAGGCGACAGCAGGATCACCCATAGAGGTTGCGTAAATTCCAGCGCAAAAACTTGTGCCAAAGGGGCGACTGCAACCGCATAGAACCACAGGTTTTGCCCAGCAAAATGCAACGTGTTTCGTAGGGCGTGCAGCCCCAGACGTTCCGTTGAAACCTGCGCCCATTTGCCTGTGACGGTCAGAACACCCACAACAACACAGAAGCCAACGATGCTGCGGTACATCATGATCTCAAACGTGTCGTGCGTCACGCTCAACTCGCGCCCGGCGACGGCCATCGATGTAAACGAGGCGATGGCACCGGTCATCCAAAGTGCTGCCTTTAGGACGTGTCCCTGCCCATGGCTCATTCATATGCACCCAGTTTTAGTCGCGAGGCTAAACATGCGAAGGAGTGCAAAGCCAGGCATTAGAAAAGACGGCTGAATTTATCCAGCCATTCAAACGCCTATGAGTGACCAGATGCAAGTTCGTATCAGAGAATTTCCGTGGAACCGGTTTGAACGCACACAACGCTTTGTGCGTTCAAACGCTTACCTCTGCGCTGAGTTCGCCCGTCATTCCCACTCGATCGTTCCGGGCGGTTTCGATGTGATGTCATAGGTGCACCGGTTGATGCCCTTGACCTCGTTAATGATCCGCGTGGCGGTTTCGCCCAGGAACTCGTGGCTGAACGGATAGTAATCAGCAGTCATACCGTCGACTGAGGTGACAGCCCGCAGCGCACAGGCATAGTCATAAGTGCGACCGTCACCCATGACGCCCACGGTGCGGACCGGTAGGATGGCGACAAACGCCTGCCAGATTTCGTCATACAAGCCATGCTTGCGAATCTGGTCGATATAGACGGCATCGGCTTCGCGTAGAATCTCCAGCTTTTTGCGGGTGATCTCGCCGGGGCAGCGGATTGCCAGACCCGGCCCGGGGAAGGGGTGGCGGCCGATAAAACTCTGCGGCAGGCCAAGTTCGCGGCCCAATGCGCGGACCTCGTCCTTGAACAGCTCGCGTAGCGGCTCGACCAGCTTCAGGCCCATCTTTTCCGGCAGGCCGCCTACATTGTGGTGTGACTTGATGGTAACGGACGGACCGCCCGAAAACGACACCGACTCGATCACATCAGGATACAGCGTGCCCTGCGCCAGGAATTCCGCCCCATCGATGGTATCGGCGTGTTTCTGGAACACGTCGATGAACAGCTTGCCGATGATCTTGCGCTTGGTTTCAGGGTCGCTCTGACCTTCGAGTTCGCCCAGGAAAAGCTCAGTTTCATCCGCATGGATCAGCCGAATGTTGTAGTTGTCGCGGAACATGCCCACGACCTCTTCGGCCTCGTTCTTGCGCAGCAACCCGTGGTCCACAAAGACGCATGTCAGCTGATCCCCGATGGCTTCGTGAATCAGGATCGCCGCGACCGAGCTGTCGACGCCGCCGGACAGGCCGCAGATGACCTTTTTGTCGCCAACCTGTTCGCGGATCTTGCGGATCATCTCTTCGCGATAGGCACCCATGGTCCAGTCGCCTTTGAAGCCCGCCAGCTTGACGAAGTTCTCGTACAGCTTTGCGCCTTTGGGCGTGTGGTGGACCTCGGGGTGGAATTGCACCGCATAAAAGTGCCGCGATGCATCTGCCGTGATGGCAAAAGGCGCGTTCGGAGAAGTGCCGAACACTTCGAACCCGGGTGCGATTTCACTGACGTGATCGCCGTGGCTCATCCAGACCTGCTCATCCCCATCGGTGAACCAGCCGTCCAGAATATCCAATGTGCTTTCAGGGGTCACAAAGGCGCGTCCGAACTCGGCGGTGCCATG
Organism: Ruegeria sp. CDSA079; assembly: GCF_059612245.1. Classification (NCBI taxonomy): domain Bacteria; kingdom Pseudomonadati; phylum Pseudomonadota; class Alphaproteobacteria; order Rhodobacterales; family Roseobacteraceae; genus Ruegeria; species Ruegeria sp. CDSA079. The sequence goes on from NZ_JBXWQF010000004.1 coordinate 227,861, forward strand.
GCCGCTTTCGACCTTGCCGCCCAGTTGATGCATCATCACCTGCTGGCCATAGCAGATGCCCAGAATTGGTACGCCTAAGTCGAAAATCTCTTGCGGCACACGGGGCGACCCTTCGCGTGTCACGCTGTCGGGACCACCCGAGAAGATCACGGCGCGCGGGGCCATTTCCCGCACGAAGTCCATCGTGACATTCTGGTAAGGGTGGATTTCGCAATAGACATTCAGCTCGCGCAGGCGGCGGGCAATAAGCTGCGTCACCTGGCTGCCGAAGTCGATGATCAGAAGGCGGTCGTGGGATGTCTGGGTCATGCCTGCGCCTTAGGGCAAGCCCGGTCATTTCGCAAGGGCGACATCCAATTCCTTGGGATTTTCAGGTCTCAAGAAAAAGCCAATTGTAAAAGTTTTGTAACAAAAATATGACAACCCGATGGAATCCAAGCCTGGATTCGTCTGTATAAGGAATATGAATTGCCGATTTCCATAGAAGTTGCTGCGTTGAATCTGGCGCTGGCGTTGTTTTGCGGGGCGCTGATCGGGTCCGAGCGGCAAGTCCGACAGAGGATGGCAGGCTTGCGAACAAATGCGTTGGTGGCTTTGAGTGCTGCGGCCTTTGTTGTGTTCTCTGCGTTGTTTCCTGACGAAGTCAGCCCAACTCGTGTGGCGGCACAGGTAGTGTCCGGCATCGGGTTTTTGGGGGCTGGAATCATTTTTCGTCACGGTTTCACAATCCACGGGTTGAATACGGCCGCAACCTTGTGGTGTTCGGCAGCGGTCGGAATGATGGCGGGGACGGGGGCTTGGTTGTTCGCCTTGATGATGACGGGCTTTGTCATTTTTGTGAATCTGGGTCTCAGGCCACTGGTGAAATGGCTCAAACGTACAACGCGTGCCGGGGTTCCGTTGACGCAAGAGTTCAAGATCCTGCTGCAATGCAAGGAAGAAACGCAGGCCGATGCGCGTGTCGCGGTTCTGAAGGCGTTGGCCCAAAATGACATTCGAATTGTTGGGTTCGAAAAAGGAGACAGTGCGGACGGTTCGCAAACAATTGCAGTTCTGGTTTCGATGGAAGACCACCTCGAGGAACTTCAGCACAAGGTGGTTGCGCCGCTTATGCTGGAGCCGAGTATCGAAAGCATCGAGTGGGATAGTGTTTCGGAAGCCTGAGCCGCTTTGGGGGTGTTTACCGCGCAGCAGGGTGCCAATGTCGCTTTTCCCCCCAGAGCGCCGCAATCCCGATGCTTGTGATCTGGTAAAGCTGTATCACAAGCTTCAACCTAAACAACCAGACGGGATTTTCTCATGGCAGAGGCAAACACCCGGCGCAGGGCGAGAGGTGGCGGTGGCGCCGCCCGCCGTGCCGAGCGTACCGCAGTTCGTATCGAGACCGCGAAATACATCGAACGGAACATTCCGAATTTCGAGGTTCTCAACGAAGAGGCACTTGAGATCATTGAAAACAACGCGGAAACCGTGTTGGAAGAAATCGGCGTCAACTTCGTTGACAACCCCGCCGCGCTGGAGCGCTGGCGTGATGCCGGTGCGGATATTGATGGTGAACGTGTCCGTATCCCGCGTGGCCTTGCGCGTGAGTTGATCAAAACCGCCCCCAGCGAGTTTACTCAGCACGCCCGCAACCCCGAGAAATCGGTGGTCATCGGTGGTCGCAACATGGTTTTGGCACCCGTCTACGGACCTCCGTTTGTGCGCGATGCGCAAGGTGGCCGCCGGTATGCGACCATGGACGATTTCAACAAGTTCGTGAAACTGGCCTACATGTCCAAGTGGTTGCACCATTCGGGCGGTACGATCTGCGAACCGACCGACATTCCGGTGAACAAACGCCATCTGGACATGCTGAAGGCGCATATGACGCTGTCAGACAAGCCCTTCATGGGCTCGGTCACTGATCCCAGCCGGGCGCAGGATTCGGTCGAGATGTGCGAAATCCTGTTCGGGAAGGAGTTCGTTCAGGAAAACACGGTGATGACCTCACTGACCAACATCAACTCGCCGATGACGTTCGACGATGTGATGATGGGCTCGCTGGAAGTCTATGCGCGCAACAATCAGGCGTGTATCATCTCACCCTTTATTGTTGGTGGTGCGATGTCGCCGGTGTCCGTCACCGGGACTTTGACACAGGTTCTGGCCGAGGTTCTGGCAGGTGTCGCCTATAGCCAGATCATTCGCCCGGGAGCACCGGCAATCTTCGGGGCCATGGTGACATCCATTGATATGAACTCGGGCGCGCCGACATTTGGCACGCCTGAAGCTTCGCATATTACTTATGGGGCTGGCCAGTTGGCGCGTCGCCTGAACCTGCCGTTCCGTTCGTCGGGATCGTTCTGCGGTTCGAAACTGCCTGACGCGCAGGCGGCTTATGAGACCGCAAACTCGCTGAACATGGGTCTGATGTCCGGTGTGAACTTTATGTTGCACTCCTGCGGCTGGCTGGAGGGCGGTTTGGTCGCCGATTTCGAGAAATTCGTCATGGATGCTGATCAGCTTGGTGTTCTGCACGGGTTGGCCAAAGGCGTGGCGTATGACGAGAATGCACAGGCCATGGATGCGATCCGCGAAGTCGGACCCGGCGGGCATTATCTCGGATGTTCGCACACGCAGGCCAACTTCAAGGAATCGTTCTGGAAATCCGAAGTGCTGGATTACAAGCCGTATGAAACCTGGCAGGAAGAAGGTGCGCGTGATACGCGGGCTTTGGCCACCACACGGGTCGAGCATTTGCTGGCCAACTATCAGCAACCGCAGATGGATCCTGACATTGCTGCGGCGCTGGAAGCCTATATCACCGAAAAGAAGGCCTCCATGCCGGACGCGTTCGCCTGATTATTGAAAAATCGAGGCGCGGCTGGCCTGATACAGCTGCGCCTCACCCAACAGCGCAATAAGCAGATCCAGATGCCGCACCAGTGAATATGCGGCATCATCTTCTTTTCGCTGTTCATTTACCTCTTTTTCCATCTCCATCAAACGCAGCAGCGCAGGACCTGAACTGGGCAGCGAACCGTATCCCATAATGCGTTGTAGATGACGGTCCCGATTGTAATCCCGCGCCCCGAATTTGGCCGCCCGCGCCAGCATACGAGGGCGGCGAAGGGTTGTGATCATCGTCATCAGGTCCTGCATGTTGTGTATCCCTTTTCTTGAAGAAACGTATGGACTTTGTTGCACAACCTAAGCGGGTGTTGCCTGTGCCAGAGTCTCTCCGAACGATGGTTTCACGACTGTTTATCTTTTTGAATCAAATCTGGTTCTTGCCTTGTGTGGTTAACGAACGAGTAACGAATGGACCTCTAGTTAGATTTGGTTAACCCGCAATCCGAGGGCGAAAAGTGGCAGTTTGTTTTGTCGATGAGGGCAAATAATTATGGAAAACAACATGGCTTTCTCCATTCCGGCGTGGGTTCCAGAGGGGGCGCAAAGATACCTTGCTCATACCGAAACCGGCCGATCGATACGCGATATCGCTCGATCAGCAGGATGCCATGCGTCAACGATCCTCAGGCAAATTCGGCGCATCGAAATGCGTCGCGACGATCCGTTAGTGGATGCCGCCCTGCAATCTTTGGCTGAAACGCATTTTTCGACACTGGGCGACGTCCGCAGTTCTTTGGAAACGTTCGATGAGGCTGCCAAGGAAGAGGAATTTGAACGCGAAGCCCTTCGGATTCTGCGTCGTCTGAGCGAAACCGGATCCGTGCTTGCGGTGGCTGAGGAAATGGACAAGGCCGTTGTCGTTCGCGATACAGGCAATAGCGCAGCGACCAGAACAGCTGTTGTTGATTGCAAGATTGCCCAAGCCTTGGCCTTGAAAGACTGGATCAGCTACGACAACCCGGGACGAATCTCGCGCTATCGGATATCTACGGCAGGAAGAACTGCACTTAGCCACTTGATTGCACAAGCGGAAAACAAGGCTCGGTCAGAGACCGATCCAGGCTTCGCCGAGGCACAAAACGCGTTTCAGGCAAAGTCGTCTGCCGGGCTTGCCTCGGGTGTCAGTCGCATTCGCTACAGTGCGGCGGAAAGCCCTTTGATCGCCTTGTCCCGCCGCCGCGACCGGGATGGCAAACCGTTTCTGGATGAAACACTCGTCAAAGCCGGTGAACGTCTGCGCGAAGACTTTGAACTGGCGCAAATCGGCCCGCAGGTATCGCAGAACTGGGATCGTTTTCTGACTGCCGGAGGGCGCGGTGCCTATGACAGTGAATCGCATGGGAGTAAGGGGTTTTCTGATGCAAGGGATAGGGTGGCGCGCGCGCTGTCAGATCTGGGACCGGGGCTGAGTGATGTTGCGCTGCGCTGCTGCTGTTATCTTGAGGGGCTGGAGCTGGCAGAAAAGCGTATGGGGTGGTCAGCCCGATCTGGCAAGATTGTCCTGCGTATCGCTTTGCAAAGGTTCAAACAGCACTATAAAGATCAGGCCGACCGCGACCGCATGATTGGTTGAGTGACGCCAGAAACAAAAAAAGGCCCGCGCGAAGCGGGCCTTTTTTGCTTTCGGCTGTTGGTCAGGCCAATTCCGGCTCTGCCGACGCTTGCAAATGCTTCATCAGGTTTTCGGGCGAAGACACGCCATATGGATCTTCGGGGCAGTTATCCATCAGGCCGGGCTCTTCGAACCACGCCTCGACAACACCATCATTTACGATGGCGGCGTAACGCCATGAACGCATCCCGAAACCCAGATTGTCCTTGTCGACCAGCATACCCATTTTTCGGGTGAATTCCGCCGATCCGTCTGGGATGACATCGACGTTTTTCAGGCCCTGATCCTGTGCCCATTTGTTCATCACGAAACTGTCGTTGACAGACATGCAATAGATTGCGTCGATCCCCTTGGCGGTGAAATCGGCATACCCATTTTCAAAACCGGGCAATTGGTAGGTCGAGCAGGTTGGAGTGAATGCACCCGGCAGCGAGAAAAGGACTACGCGCTTGCCGGCGAAATAGTCGGCCGTTGTCTTGTCTTCCCAGCGGAAAGGGTTTGGTCCTTCGACAGAGTCGTCGCGGACACGGGTGTGAAAGGTCACGTCAGGCAGTTTCGCGCCGGATTTCATGTTCAAGCTCCTGTGATTCACATGTGATTTTGTCGTGAATTAAAACAGTTCTAAATCGCATTCAATTGAGGAAATGCCGCATGCGCGAATAATAGCATTGTCGTGTTGCGCATTGAATTTAATCCGCAAACTCAGATCTCATATTGTACTATTCTGCGTCGGCACAGTGACGTTGCATAGCGGCTATGCGTCGCTGGTGTAACGCTGTGCTTCTGTCTATGTTATGAGTAACAAGAGTTGACCCAAAGTCAGGAAAACCAACGTGCGAGATCTGAAGATCCCCGAACAGCGCCATCCGGAAAAAGCTCATCGTCCGGATAACGCACAGCCCAAGAAACCAAACTGGATCCGGGTCAAGGCACCCGGTGGAAAAGGCTATGCGGATACGCGGCGGATCATGCGCGACAACAATCTGGTGACTGTCTGCGAAGAAGCTGGTTGCCCCAACGTCGGCGAATGTTGGAGCCAGGGTCACGCCACCATGATGATCATGGGCGAGATTTGTACGCGCGGTTGTACCTTCTGCAACATTGCAACCGGTCGCCCAGACGACCTTGATGCGTTTGAGCCTGGTCGTGTGGCGCACGCGGTTGAGAAGCTTGGCCTGAACCATGTGGTGATCACTTCGGTGGACCGGGACGATCTGAATGACGGCGGTGCCGAGCACTTTGCGCAGACTATTCGCGCAGTGCGTCATCGATCCCCTAAAACCACGATCGAAATTCTGACCCCGGACTTTCTGAAATGTGACGAGGACGTGCTGGAGGTCGTGGTTCAGGCGAAACCGGATGTGTTCAACCATAATCTGGAAACCGTGCCAGGTCTCTACCCTGAGGTGCGACCAGGTGCGCGCTATTTCCATTCACTGCGACTGTTGCAGCGGGTGAAGGAGCTTGATCCGTCGATCTTCACCAAATCCGGCATCATGGTCGGATTGGGCGAAGAGGAACAGCAGGTGCGTCAGGTGATGGACGATATGCGCGCGGCGGATATCGATTTCTTGACCATCGGGCAGTACCTGCAACCGAGTCCGAAGCATCATGGTGTGGATCGTTTCGTCACACCGGAAGAGTTCGCCTCTTATGAAAAGGCGGCCTATGGCAAGGGTTTTCTGATGGTATCAGCGACGCCTCTGACCCGATCGTCTTACCACGCCGGTGACGATTTCGCCCGGCTGAGGGCCGCCCGGCAAGCAAAGTTGCAACAAGCGTGACACCAGAACAGATCGCGCGGCTAACCCGCCTGCGCCGCGAATTGCACCAAAACCCTGAACTCTCGGGGCAGGAGGAGCAAACTGCGGCGCGGATTGCTGATGTTTTGCGCGAAACCGGAGCAGATCGTGTTCTGACGGGCGTCGGCGGGCATGGGGTGGTTGCGGTTTTTGAAAGTGGCAAGCCGGGCCCAGCAGTGGGTATTCGCTGCGAATTGGACGGCCTGCCGATTCAGGAACTTTCAGACCTTCCATACGTGTCACAGATCAAAGGCAAAGGGCACCTTTGCGGTCATGATGGCCACATGGCGATGGTGTTGGGCGTAGCCGAAGCGCTGACGGAACAGCGACCGAAAAAGGGCCGCGTTGTTCTGATCTTTCAACCTGCAGAAGAGACGGGCCATGGGGCCATCGCGTTCAGGGCCGATCCACAATTTTCTGAAATATCGCCAGATATCGTGCTGTCCCTCCATAACCTGCCGGGGTTGGAACTTGGTGTGGTTGAACTCTGTGCAGGACCTGCAAACTGTGCCTCACGCGGTATGCAGATTGTATTGACGGGTAAGACGTCACACGCGGCTGCCCCACAAGATGGAGTTTCACCGGCAGGTGCCTTGTCGGTACTGATGCCCGCATTGGCCGAGTTGGGGGCAGGCGGCGAGTTGAATGATGACTATGCCTTGACCACTGTTACGCATGCAAATTTGGGTGAGCGCACTGTAGGTGTTGCCCCTGGGCGGGCTGAGCTATGGGTGACGCTGCGCACAGTCTCGGATCGCCGGATGACGCGACTGATGACCGATGCCGAAGCGATGGTGCACGAGACAGCGCAGGCAGAAGGATTGACGGTAGAGATCACCTATGACGAAGTGTTCGAAGCCTGCGTCAATCATCCGGAAACCGTCTCAATTCTGAGGCAATCGTGTTTCGATCAGGGAATTGAATGCCGGCTGGTCGATCAACCGCAACGGTTTTCAGAGGATTTTGGACAGTTTGCCAAAAGCGCAAGAGCTGCCATGTTCTGGTTGGGATCAGGGCGGGATCATCCGCAACTGCACAATCCGGATTACGATTTCCCGGATGCGGTGATACCTGTAGGGACTGGGATTTTCCTTAACGGTATTGATGCTATTCTTCGAGACGAGCGCTAGTGTCGATCCATTCAATTGGCCAGATCACTAACAATTCCAACAGCTTCTATGACTGTCTTCGTGTCATCTGAGATCGATAGAACTTCATCATCTACCCGGACATAGCGCTGACCGGGGCCCAACGGCTTAAGCTTCCAGTTGTCGAGGTCGTCGATGTAGTCAAAACTCAGATCATCCGGCAACTTCTGGCCACGCGTGTATCTTTTGATTTGACCGGGTGGAACAGCTTTGCCGTTTGACTTGATAGATTTCTCTACCTTGTTTTTGTTGGCACCTTGCCCTTTGCCTTTATTGTCCTTTGCGGCACCCGAACTTGCAAGTGCCACGATCGCCATAACCACACCGGCTGTCGCAACAATACGCTTCATCAATAACCCTCCTAAGTTGATAGGAAGGGTAATGGTGCGCAATCGAGTTTGTCTATAAATATTCTTGTATTTGAATTTTAGGGGCCAGGTAGTACTGGGAAGTCACATCTAATTCCCAGTAAATCGAACCTTACCAATAAAAGGCAAATTACGGTTTCGCTGTGCGTAGTCGATGCCGTACCCCACAACAAACTCGTCCGGGATTTCGAATCCGATCCAGTCTGACCGGAAATCCACCTCGCGACGGCTGGGTTTGTCGAGCAGTGCAATGGATTTCAGGCGCTCGGGTTTGCGACTTTGCAGCAGCTTGGTGACGTGATTCAGCGTGTGGCCGGTGTCAACAATATCTTCCACAACCAACACGTCTCGCCCTTCAATAGCGCCGCGCAAGTCTTTGAGAATACGTACTTCTCGACTGCTCTCCATCGCATCCCCGTACGAAGATGCTTCAAGGAAATCCACTTCAATGGGAAGATCCAGTTCGCGTACCAGATCTGCGATGAACACAAAGCTGCCGCGCAGCAGACCAACGACCACCAGCTTGTCGGTGCCACCGAATTCCGCCGTGATCTCGCGGCACAACTCCTCGATTCGGGCGGCGATGGCCTTGGCCGAGATCATCTCATCTATCACATATGCGCGGTCAGTCATCGCAGCCCCCTTGATCTTTGGCGCGCAACATACGACATGACGCGCCATTGTCACCTGCAAATACCGGACGCCATGCCTATCCATTCGGAAACCCGCCACCTGCCATACACCGCCCAGCAAATGTATGATCTGGTTGCCGACGTGGCCAATTATCCCCAGTTTCTGCCCTGGTGCGCCGCGGCCCGTATCCGCAAGACCTTTGTGGCAGGTGAGGCCGAGGTGATGGAGGCCGATCTGGTGATCTCGTTCAAAGTGTTCCGCGAACGATTTGGCAGCCGGGTGACTCTGTTCGCGGATCAGAAGAAGATCGATACCGAATATCTGGATGGCCCGTTCAAATACATGAAATCCGACTGGCAGTTCGATGACGCGCCGGATGGAGGCTGCAATATCTCGTTCCATGTGGATTTCGAGTTCAAGAATGCGATCCTGCAGGGGATCATCGGCGTCGTGTTCAACGAAGCCATGCAGCGGATCGTACGCGCGTTCGAGGCACGGGCCCAAGAACTCTACGGCTAGGTCTTTACGCGACTACGGCGCACGCTAGACTGCGCCCATGACGGATTTTACAGCATCATTGGCCGCGTTTGCAGTCGGCCCGATTTCAACGACATCTCAGGCGCGGATTGTCACGTCTCTGTCTGTTCTGGACTGGATCGCGGTCGGTCGTGCAGGCGCAAACGAACCTGTCTCATCCATCATCCGTGAGATGGTTCTGGAGGACGGCGGCAATGTACAGGCCCATCTTTTTGGCGGTGGAGCGGCGCCATTGCGCGGAGCGGCGCTGGTGAATGGCGCCGTGTCTCATGCGCTGGATTATGACGACACGCATTTCGCACATATTGGGCATCCGTCAGTTGCCATCCTGCCTGCTGCCCTTGCCGTGTCTGAGTGGGATGACCGCATACTGGTTGATTTGCTCGAAGCCGCACTGGTCGGGATGGAAATCTCGATCCGCGTTGGATTGTGGTTGGGTCGGGGGCACTACCAGGTCGGGTTTCATCAGACAGCCACATCGGGTGCATTTGGGGCCGCTGTCGCCGCAGGGCGGTTGCTGGGCTTCGATACGAACAAGATGCGGTCTGTTCTGGGTCTGACGGCAACTCGGACAGCCGGGCTGAAAGCCCAGTTTGGGACGATGGGCAAGCCTTATAACGCGGGTCTAGCAGCCGCCGCCGGGGTCGAAACAGCCTTGCTGGTACAGCGCGGGTTTCAGGCCAACGCCGACGCGCTGGAAGGTCCTTTTGGCTTTGGTGCGACCCATCACGGCACATCGGATCCAAGCGCACTAGATGGTTTGAATGATGAATGGCTGTTTGAAAGTGTCAGCCACAAGTTCCACGCCTGTTGCCATGGTTTGCATGCCGCGCTCGAGGCGGCGCGGCAACTGGATATCGCAGAACCCGAAGTGGCCGAAATCAAGATCAAGACCCACCCCCGCTGGATGAGTGTGTGCAATCAGCTTACACCTGAAACCGGGTTGGGGGCCAAGTTCTCATATCGTACAGTCATCGCGATGCAGGCTTTGGGATATGATACCGCCTTGCCGGGAAGCTATACGGACAAGGTCTGCGCCGACCCCCGCATAAAGTCCTTACGCGACCGTATCACAGTCGAAGCAGATGATAGTTTGTCAGAGACGCAGGCTCAGCTGGCTTTGCTGCGCCGTGACGGTATCCGCCGCGAGGCAACGCATGATCTGTTGACCCCGATGTCGCTGCCGGACCGAGAGGACCGCGTGCGCGTCAAAGCGGCCAAGCTGATCGGAGCGGAAGAGGCGGACGCGATCTGGTCAATGCTACGCACCGGAGGCCGCGCCCGCGATCTGGCTGCCAAACTGGCGGGTTAAACCACGCGCCAGTGCAGCGGAAAACCGGGATCAAACACGGTTACGGGCCCGTCGTCAGTTTCGATCTTGTCGGGGTATTCGACCGGCGCGCCCTTGGTCAGCGTGATGCTGTCTTCGTTCACGGGCAGGCGATAAAACGCAGGCCCGTTCAGCGAAACGAAGCCTTCCAGTTTGTCCAAAGCGTCTTCACGATCGAACATTTCGGCCACCAGGGACATGGTGTTGGTCGCCGTGAAGCAACCTGCGCAGCCACAGGCCATTTCCTTGTTGTCATCCGTATGCGGTGCGCTGTCGGTGCCAAGGAAATAACGCGGATCGCCCGAGGTTGCGGCTTTCAACAACTCCAGCCGATGCTCTTCGCGTTTGGCAACAGGCAGGCAGTAGTAATGCGGTTTGATCCCGCCGACCAGAATGTGGTTGCGGTTGATGATCAGGTGATGCGCAGTGATCGTCGCGCCCAAGTCAGCCTCATTGGCTTTGACATACTGAACACCGTCGCGGGTGGTGATATGTTCCATCACGACACGCAGGCCCGGAGTGGTCCTGCGGATTGGGTCCAGAACGCGGTCGATGAACACGGCCTCGCGGTCAAAGATGTCGATCTCGGCATCAGTCACTTCGCCATGCACGCACAGGGGCAGGCCGATCTCGGCCATTCTCTCAAGCACGGGTCGAACATTGTCGAAGTTCCTTACGCCGGAATGCGAATTGGTCGTGGCCCCGGCAGGGTAAAGTTTGACCGCCTTGACCAGTCCGCTCGCATGGGCGGCGGCCAGATCGTCTGGGTCCGTATCCTCGGTCAGATAGAGGGTCATCAGCGGTTCAAACGTCATCCCTTCGGGCAACGCCGTCATAATGCGGTCCCGATAGGCGGCGGCGTCTGCGCCGGTCACAACCGGAGGCACCAGATTGGGCATTATGATCGCGCGGCCAAAATGACGCGCGGTGTCGGGCAGGACGGCCTGCAGCATGGCGCCATCGCGCAGGTGCAGATGCCAGTCGTCGGGGCGGCGGATCGTAAGGGTATCGGTCATGGCTTTCCGCTAGCATAGCCGCTGGCAAAGACCAACCACGACCGAGCCTCGTGGTGAAAAAACTTGTCAACCAACCCGAACGTCGTAGCTCTGACTTGGCGCGAGGTCTTGACGCACAGGCCCGCGCGTGACCTGTTTGTCCGCTAAGTAGAGAGGGTTCCATGACGCAACCAAATTCAATCGATGCCGTGCAGCAGATGTTGGGAACCCAGGGCTATGTCTGCGGACGCGCCCTTGCGACTGTTGTGTTTTTGGCGCTGAAACTGGGCCGACCGCTGTTTCTGGAAGGCGAAGCCGGTGTTGGGAAAACCGAGATCGCCAAAGCCCTGGCCTCCGGCCTGAATCGTCGCCTGATCCGACTGCAATGTTATGAAGGTCTCGATGCGTCATCGGCCGTCTACGAATGGAATTTTCCAGCGCAGATGGTTGCAATCCGAACGGCTGAGGCGTCGGGTGGGGCAGATCGGGGCGCATTGCAGTCTGAACTGTTCTCGGACGAATACTTGATTGAACGCCCGTTGCTGCAAGCCATGCGGCCCGACGAACACGGCGCACCGGTTCTGCTAATCGATGAACTGGACCGGACCGATGAACCTTTTGAAGCCTTCCTGCTTGAAGCTCTCAGCGATTTTCAGGTTACTATCCCGGAATTGGGTACGATCAAAGCACCTGAGCCGCCCGTTGTTATCGTTACGTCAAACCGCACGCGCGAGGTGCATGACGCCCTCAAACGCCGCTGCCTTTATCATTGGGTCGACTACCCGGATTTCGAGCGCGAGATTGAAATCCTGCACGCCCGTGCACCAGAAGCAGCCGATGCTCTCAGCCGTGAAGTGGTGGCTTTTGTTCAACGTTTACGCACCGAGGATCTGTTCAAGAAGCCCGGAGTGGCCGAAACCATTGACTGGGCCAAGTGTTTGCTGGCGCTGGATGTGATGAACCTGAGCCCAGAGGTGATCGGCGACACGCTGGGGGCAATCCTGAAGTACCAGGACGACATCCAGAAACTGCAGGGGTCCGAGGCAAAACGCATTCTCGACGAGGCCAAAGCCACCCTCGAACCAGCCTGATGCTTCATCTTTTCCTAAATACTTCGGGGGTATGGGGGCAGCGCCCCCATGGTTGCTGATGGCCGAGCAACTGCCACTGGATATCCCGGATAACCCCAAGCTGGCGCAGAATATCACCCATTTTGCCCGTGCGCTCAGAAAGGCGGGGCTGCCAATCGGCCCAGGGCGCGTGATTGATGCGATCCGCGCGGTACAGGCGGCAGGGTTTACCGAGAAACGAGATTTTTACTGGACACTGCACGCCTGTTTCGTGAACCGCCCGGAACACCGCACGGTATTTGCGCAAGTATTCCGAATGTACTGGCGCGATCCGCGATACATGGAACATATGATGGCCATGATGCTGCCCGCCATTCGTGGCGTTCAGGAAGAGCGCAAGGCCGATGCTGGTGAAAAACGCGCCGCCGAGGCGCTGTTGGACGGTGTCGAACAAGAAGTGCCTGAACCAGCCGCGCAAGATGAAGGTGAATCCGAAATCGAGATTGACGCCACTCAGACGGCATCATCAGAGGAACGTCTGCGCAATCTGGATTTCGAACAGATGAGCACGGCTGAAATCGCGCAAGCCAAACGTGTTTTGGCGCGAATGACCCTGCCGGTCAAACCCATCGAGTCGCGCCGGGGGCAGGCCAGCCATCTGGGGCACCGTATCGACCGCGCCCGCACATTGCGTGCAGCGATGCGACAAGGCGGCGAGCTGCGTGACATCGCCAAGCTTCAGCCCAAGCCGCGCTGGCCCAATCTTATCGCGCTGTGTGATATTTCTGGATCGATGAGCCAGTACAGCCGGATCATCTTGCATTTCCTGCACACGGTGTCCAACGCCAAGGGTGCGGGTTGGGCCAAGGTTCATGCTTTCACCTTTGGCACGCGACTGACCAACATCACCCGCCACCTGCATCAACGGGATGTGGATGCAGCACTTGCCGCTGCCGGAGCCGAGGCGCAGGACTGGGAAGGGGGCACGCGCATCGGGGACTGCTTGCACCAGTTCAACCGCGACTGGTCTCGCCGCGTCATGGGGCAAGGGGCGGTTGTTCTGCTGATCACCGACGGACTGGAACGAGGCGACCCGGAGACCCTACAGAAAGAGATTGAGCGCTTGCACCTGTCTTCAAGACGCCTGATCTGGCTGAATCCGCTTTTGCGTTGGGATGGGTTCGCTCCTAAAGCGCAAGGGGTGGCTGCTATGCTGCCGCATGTCGACAGTTTCCGGGCAGGGCATTCGATTGCATCGCTCGAAGATTTGGCCGCCGTGATCTCACACCCCGACGACCAGGGGCAGAAAGCCCGGCTGATGGCCGCGCTTTCCGGTTAAACGCTTACGAAAGCTGCTCAGCGTTGCACTTGCGTGCCATTTCCATGGCCTTGTACGTGCCGGTCAGGTCGACTGTGAACGCATACGCTGTCTCGGGGAACACGATCATCACCTTTTTCTTGGCGAGGTCATCCGCAAATTGGGGATCGTCCGACAGGACATACCCGCCTGAATAGCCCTTTGTGATGTTGCCCTTCATACCGGTGGCTTCACCCAGATAAATATTGTCCCCAATCAGGATAGCGACTTCTTGCGTTTCGCCCCGTTTGATATCGGTGTCAGCTTTGGTGAACACACCGACATAGCCAACACCGCGGTCTTCGGTCAGACCCATCTGAACGACGTTTTCCGCATCGTCCACAGCTTCGATCAGGCAGGATTTCTTCTCATTGTCGATAAAGACTTTCCAACCTTCAACCTCACCATAGCGTTCGAACGTATCAGCCCACGCTGCGGTCGAGGCCAACATGCCAACCGCTGCACCCAGTGTAAGAAAAAGTTTCAACTGCTTGTCTCCGATCTACGAATTTCTGGATATGCATTCCGGTCAAACTACCGGTTGTGGGCGCAGGCTAAAGCTCTGATCGCTAACAATCAATGCTATGATTTATTGAATGCGGCGAAGGTGTTCGTGGCATCAAAAGGGGCCAAATATAGACGTTTTGGCAAGGCAGCCGCGCTTTTCATCCCGGCAATCCTGCTTATGTTGGAAACGGACAACATTTGGAGGGTCTGATGGAGCGATTCGACAACAGCCCGGAAACGGCTTTGGACTGGCACCGCAGCGGGCGGGGCGCGGCCCTGGCGACGGTTGTCGAAACCTGGGGCAGCGCGCCTCGGCGCGTTGGGTCGCAACTGGTGATCGGTGGCGACGGGAGGATCGAAGGATCGGTTTCCGGTGGCTGCGTGGAAGGCGCGGTGATCGTAGAAGCACTTGAAGCCTTGGACGAAGGCGAAGCCCGGCTGTTGGAATTTGGCGTCAGCGATGATGATGCCTTTGCCGTGGGGCTGGCCTGCGGCGGAACGATCCGTGTTCTGGTCGAACCCATTGGGAAGGTCCTGCCCGAGCGCATGCTGGCAGAACTGGTCGCGGCCCGCGCCACGCGCGCGCCCGTGGCGTACGAGGTAAACACAAATACCGGACACAGGGCCTTGCGTCGCAACGCCTATGCCGATCGGTTGCGTATGGACCGGTCGGGTTTTGAAGAGGACGGCGAGACCTTTGTGGCCGTTCACAATCCGCCTTTGCGGTTGATCGTTGTGGGGGCCGTCCATATCGCACAGGCCCTTGTGCCCATGGCGCGCATTGCGGGCTATGATCCGGCGATCATTGATCCACGCGATGCATTTGCATCCAGCGCACGCTTTCCGGGGGAAACGATCCTGACCGATTGGCCGGATGAAGCGGTCGCCAGGCTGGGGCTGGATGCGCGGACCGCTATCGTCTTGCTGACCCATGATCCCAAGCTGGACGACCCGGCGCTGCAAGCGGCACTTGACGCAGGTGTCTTCTATATTGGCGCTCTGGGGTCGACACGCACCCATGCTAAGCGCGTTGATCGCATGAAAGCCGCAGGTTTCACCGAGTCGCAGATCTCCAGAATTCACGGCCCCGTCGGTCTGGATATTGGTGCTGCCGGGCCCTCGGAAATCGCTGTCGCCATTCTGGCTGAGATGACAGCGGTTCTTCGGGGCAAAGCATGAGGTTTGGGCCGGTTCCCGTTTCTCAGGCAGAAGGGGCCATCCTGGCGCATTCGGTGACAGCAGGTGGGCGTAAGCTGCGCAAAGGTTTGGCATTACAGTCCGAGCATATCGCGCAGCTGGCGCAATCCGGGCTGAGCGAAGTGATCGTCGCGCGTCTGGAACCTGGTGATTGCCACGAAGACGAGGCCGCGCGTGCCTTGGCGGCAGCTCTTGCGCCTGATGCCGCCGCGGCCAACCTGCGCGTGACCGAGGCGTTTACCGGTCGGGTCAACCTTTTGGCGGACGGACCGGGGGTGGCCGTGCTGGATGTCGCGGCGCTTGAGCGGTTCAACGAAGTCAATCCGATGATCACAGTGGCCACGGTACCGCAGCATCAGCAGATGGGACCAGGCGGTATGGTGGCGACCATCAAGGTCATCTCTTACGCCGTGCCAGAAGACGATGTTCGACGTGCTGCCACATTGGCCCAGCGCGCAATCCGTCTGGCGCGTCCGGTTCACCAAACAGCCGGGCTGATCGTAACGGACATTCAGGGTGGTCCGTCGAACGAGAAGGGGATTGCCGCTATTCGCGGTCGGGTCGAGTTGCTGGATATGGAGCTTTGTGATGTGCGGACCGTCCCGCACCGGGTCGACGCTCTGGCCGAAGCGGTCTCGCAAAGCGATGGTGATGTGCTGATGATCCTGACAGGATCGGCGACGTCGGACACTGAAGATGTGGCGCCCTCGGCTGTGCGTTTGGCCGGCGGGCAGGTGGATCGCTTTGGGATGCCAGTGGATCCGGGAAACCTGCTGTTTTTGGGGGCCTTGCAGGATCGCCCGGTCATTGGATTGCCGGGCTGCGCGCGCTCTCCGGCGTTGAACGGCGCCGATTGGGTTCTGTCCCGTGTTGCGTGTGGAATTGAGACAAATGGAGCTGACATTGCGGCGATGGGTGTTGGTGGGCTGCTCAAGGAAATCCCGACCAGGCCGCAGCCACGTGCCAAACGCAAAAACTGACACCCTGTTCGTGCGCGAACCGCATCGCGGTTTCAGGGTTTCCTCAGCTTTGGTAAAACCCCGGGCTGCCAATATGCCCCCGTGTCCTCCCGCGCTTTTTGGTACTGTTCCACACGTGTCCGGGCCTCCTTGCCGCTGGCCTCAAACAGATGCCCTAGTAGACATTCCAGAACTGCCATCGCGCCGGAAAAGCTTGAGAATGGGTGCAACGTGCGGGTGCTGACAGGCAGGACCACGTCCGGTTCGACCCCCGGCGCGATCACCTCGCTATCCGACAACAGCACGATGCGCATGGACCGGTCGCGGGCGAAGCGCATCGATTGGATCGTATCGGCCGAATAGGGATGGACGGTGATGGCAAACAGGCAATCCTCAGCCATGGCTTCGACCAAATCGTCAATGGCTGACCCCATGTGACGGGGCACCAGCTGCAACCCGGGATGCGCCATGCGGCCTGCATAGTGAAAGTAATAGGCCAGCGCGTGGCTGGACCGTGTCGCGGTCACGTAACAGCGCCGCGCGGAAACCATGTACCCGATGGCTTGTTGTGTCAGATGCGGATCCATCAAGCGCAGGGATCGCGAAACGACGTTTGTCTCGTTCTGAGCGAACTTGGCCTGTGCCAGATGGAACGGGTCTTGCCCCGCCGGATTCTCCAACCAGCTTTGCCCCAGCCGGTCTTCACTGTCTGTCGTCAGAGCGCGGCGAAACGGTTGGCGAAACGCATCGAAGCTGTCAAAGCCCATGCGTTGCGCAAGCCGGACCAACACGTTTGAACTGATGCCGATCTTGTCGGCGGTTTCGCGGATCGGGTTCAGTCCAAAGTCACCGGGATGGTCAACGATATACTTAGCCGCGACCTGCATTTGCGCGGGCATCTGATCGATCTCGCGCCTTAGTTGATCTGTAAGTGCCGTGAGGGTAGGGGTCATGCGCAAAATAAAACATATGTTTTCTACTGCGTAAATTGAAAACGAATGATGCGAGGTCTAGCTGCAACTCAGGAAGAGGAACGCATGATGACAGCCAACTCCGCTGAAGACAAAAACACCCCCTATATCCTGATCGCGCCAAATGGCGCGCGGCGGACGGCAGCGGATCATCCTGCCATTCCGGTTACGATGGACGAAATCGTCGAAACCGCGCGGGCCTGCCAACGTGCAGGTGCGCACGGGGTTCATGTTCACGTACGGGACGCGAATGGTCAGCATTCTCTGGACGCCGGATCGTATCGCGAAACGGTGGCCGAGTTGCATCGTGTCGCGCCAGGGCTGGATGTTCAAATCACAACCGAAGCGGCGGGGGTATTCGACGTTCCTGCGCAGCTTGCCTGCTTGGAGCAGGTGCAACCGGACTGGGCGTCGATTTCGATACGAGAGATTGCGCGCGACCCGGATCTAGCGCCTCGGGTCTATGCTCTCTGCGCCGATCAGGGGACGCAGGTGCAGCATATTCTGTACGATGCAGAAGACGCGTGGCTGTTGGACCAATGGCAGCGGGATGGCATTGTGCAGGCAAATCAGACAGACCGATTGCTGGTTCTGGGACGCTATAGCGAAGGTCAGCAATCGGTACCGGCAGATCTGGGTGCCTTCCCGGATTGTCCAAACCGCTGGATGATCTGCGCGTTCGGCACACAGGAACACGCCTGTCTGGCCGAAGCTGCGCGGCGCGGGGGCGATGTGCGGGTCGGATTTGAAAACAGCCTGACGGGGCCGGATGGCACGCCTTGGGCGGATAATGCGGCCTCGGTCGCGGCTTTGGTTGAATTGCTTGGAAAGGCCAAGACATGAGTCACGTATTCCCGCGCCACACCAAATCAAATCTGCCCGTCGCGGCAGGTGGGGATGGCTGTTATCTGATCGACGCGCAAGGCAAGCGGTACCTGGACTGCGGTGACGCGGCCGTGTCTTGCCTGGGACATTCCAACGCCGCAGTGATCCGCGCCGTGCAAGAGCAGGTCGAACAGATCGCATTCGCCCATAGCGGCTTCATGACGTCTGAACCGGCCGAAGCGCTGGCGGATCTGTTGATCCAGCACGCGCCCGGCGATTTGGATCGCGTTTATTTTGTATCGGGTGGATCCGAGGCAACCGAGGCGGCAATCAAACTGGCGCGTCAGTACTTTCTTGAAATAGGTCAGCCTGAGCGGCGGCATGTCATCGCGCGCAAACAAAGCTATCACGGCAACACGCTGGGCGCTTTGTCCGCCGGGGGCAACGCCTGGAGACGGGCTCAATTTGCGCCGATGCTGATCGAGATGACCCATATATCGGCCTGTTATGAATACGCCGAAAAACCCGAAGGCGAGAGCAGCTTTGACTATGGTCAACGCGTTGCCAACGAGCTTGAGGCCGAAATCCTGCGTCTGGGACCGGACACGGTTATGGCTTTCATGGCAGAGCCAGTTGTTGGCGCAACTCTTGGCGCAGTTCCTGCGGTTGAGGGTTACTTCAATCGTATCCGGGAAATCTGCGATCAATATGGGGTGCTATTGATCCTGGATGAGGTGATGTGCGGTATGGGGCGCACCGGCCACCTGTTTGCTTGCAATCATGACGGTATTGCGCCGGATATTCTGTGCATTGCCAAAGGGTTGGGGGCCGGATATCAACCGATCGGAGCTATGCTTTGCACCGGCGCTATCTATGATGCAATTCGGGATGGGTCAGGGTTTTTTCAACATGGGCACACCTACATCGGCCATCCGGTTGCCACGGCTGCGGCGCTCGCGGTCGTCCGTGAGCTGACGGATCGGGATTTGCCAGCCCGCGCCGGGGTCATGGGAAACAAAGTGCAATCGGCCCTGGAGGCTGCGTTTGGACAGCACCCGAATGTAGGCGATCTGCGCGGGCGTGGCTTGTTCCTGGGGATCGAGCTGGTGTCGGATCGGGGCACCAAAGCACCGTTCGATCCGTCCATGGGCATCGCCGGCAAGGTGAAAAAGGCTGCGATGGCCGAAGGCTTGATCTGTTATCCCATGGCAGGCACGCGGGATGGCCGCAACGGGGATCACATCCTGTTGGCACCGCCCTTTATTATCGAAGACGCGCAGATTGACGAGCTTGTCGGCAAACTGGAACGTGCGTTGAACGCCGTCATCTAACGGCTGCAGAAACGAAAAGGCTCTCGCCATTCCAGCGAGAGCCTGAGATATTGCAGCCCTTGTTTGGCTTATTTCTGTGGAAGCGGGCCGATCATCATGATCATCTGACGGCCTTCCATCTTAGGCATGTTTTCGATCTTACCAAGGTCTTTGATGTCCTCGGCAACACGCTCCAGCAATTCGCGGCCCAAGTTCTGGTGCGCCATTTCGCGGCCACGGAAGCGAAGGGTAACCTTGACCTTGTCGCCGTTCTCCAGAAACTTGAACACATTACGCATTTTCACGTCATAGTCATGCGTGTCGGTGTTGGGTCGGAACTTGACCTCTTTCACCTCGATGACTTTTTGCTTTTTGCGGGCTTCGCTTTCGCGCTTTTGTTGTTCGTATTTGTACTTGCCGAAGTCCATGATCTTGCAGACCGGCGGGTTCGCATTGGGCGAAATCTCAACCAGATCAAGACCGGCATCTGCGGCCATTTGCATGGCTTTGGCGGGATGAACCACCCCGACATTTTCACCTTCGGCGCCAATCAGGCGAATTTCGGGGGCACGGATCTTATCATTGACGCGCGGGCCGGTGTCACGTTGAGGCGGCGCGTTGTGAGGTCTGCGAGCTATGGGTTCATTCCTTTGATGATTGCAGAATTTCGAGCCCGGAATTTAAACCGGGCTGCGCCGCACTTCAAGCGGCATAAATACAGGTTCCTGCGAAAAAACTTGTTTTATCGGGCGTTTTTCGCGTTCGGAGCATGAAAGCCCCGAACGCAAAGAGGTGTTAACCGACAAAGGCCTTTTCGATCACGAATTCCTTGGGATCGGAGTTCGCCCCTTCGCGCAGGCCGAACCCTTCAAGGATTTCCTTGATATCCAGGTTGAACGCCAGCGATCCGCAGACCATCGCGCGGTCGGTCTCGGGTTTGATGCCGCCTTCAATGCCCAAATCAGCAAACACGGTGCCATCCTGAAGCAGGGTGGTGATGCGGCCCATCTTGGGGCTCTCTTCCCGGGTGGTTGTCGGGTAATAGCGGATTTTTTCAGCGAAGCCTTCACCGATCAGCTCGGCCAGCAACTCGTCCTGACGGAT
The DNA here is from genome assembly GCF_059612245.1 of Ruegeria sp. CDSA079. Lineage (NCBI taxonomy): Bacteria > Pseudomonadati > Pseudomonadota > Alphaproteobacteria > Rhodobacterales > Roseobacteraceae > Ruegeria > Ruegeria sp. CDSA079. Next base: position 248,481 of record NZ_JBXWQF010000004.1, read on the forward strand.
ACTGTCGATCAGCTGACGGCCATATTCCAGTTCCGCCACTTCGCGGCAGGTATGGGTGATGATGATCTCGTCATAATCCTCGTACGTCTGCGGTTCACGCAGCAGCGAGGCAAAAGGCGCGAAACCGGTGCCGGTGGCAAAGAACCAAAGGCGCTTGCCTGGCAGCAGGGCGTCATGAACCAGCGTGCCAACAGGTTTGGGGCGCAAAATGATCTGGTCGCTCGGTTTGATGTGTTGCAGTTTCGAGGTCAGCGGGCCGTCCTGCACCTTGATCGAATAGAACTCCAACTCTTCGTCCCAAGACGGCGACGCGATCGAATAGGCACGCAACAAGGGCTTGCCGTTGTCACCCAGCAGGCCGATCATCACGAACTCACCCGAGCGGAATCGCAGCGAGGCAGGGCGTGACACCTTGAAAGAGAACAGGCTGTCGGTCCAGTGCTTCACCTCGGTGACGGTCTGGGCATCTGGCAGAACGGGGGCCTTGACGGCGGTTGCTTCACTCACGGATTTCATCTCTGTCATCGTTTCACTGCCGATCAGCTAAACCGACATCTCCGTTTAATCTTTGATCCAAGTCAGGAAAAGGGGACAGATTGCCCCCTCTGTATCACAAGCTGGCGAGTGCGGCCTTATCCACGCAGGCGGGCCTGATAGTTGTTGTCTTGCCAATTGGCGCGAGCCAACCACTGATCCTCGGGCTGACGGTCTGCAAGGGTATGATCAATTTCGACCTCATCGAACCCGCTGCGGCGGGCCATGGCGTACTGGTCAGCCAATACATGGCCCCGGGCGCGCAGGCGACCGGTATAGCCTTTCAGGCGCAGAACGCGCGCGATTGTAAAGCCGCGTCCATCGGCCGAGGACGGGAAGTCCACGCGTACCATCTTGGCATTGCCCAGACGGTCAATCAGCTCATCGGGGTCAGTGTCCGAAGCCACGTCAAGCGCGACCACGTCATTGGCGGCATCATCCAGAGTGACAAAGCCGTCGGTCCAGTCATCGGGCGAAAAGCCCTCGTCCGTTACGATTACGTTCATGTTTTCTCTCCGATGCGCACCATCTTGCCGTCGACAAAATGGATGCCGCATTCTTCCTTGTTCTGATCGCGCCAGCGTCCGGCGCGGGGGTCTTCGCCCTCTTTGACCGGCGAGGTGCAGGGCGCACACCCGATCGAAGGGTATCCTTTGGCCACCAGCGGATGCCGGGGCAAATTGTTTTCTTCCATATAGGCGCGCACATCCTCGGGTGCCCAGTGGGCCAATGGGTTGACCTTTATCCGGCCTGTTCCGTCTTCGACTTCGAAGAAATCTAGCGCGGCGCGCGTGCCTGACTGGAACCGTTTGCGCCCCGTAATCCAGCCACAATAGCCCGAAAGAGCCTGCTGCAGTGGAAAGGTCTTGCGCAGGTTGCAGCACGCGTCTGTGTCCCGCATGCGAAGTGCACCATAGGGGTCGTCGCGCTGAACATCCTCGTCATCCGCGTGGATGATCTGGACGTTTCTAAGACCGAGACGCTCGCTGACGTCCTGCTGGTATTCCAGTGTCTCAGCAAACAGCATCTGCGTGTCCACAAACAGAACCGGGGTCATCTTGTCGACAACCGCTGCCATGTGCAGCAGCACGACGGATTCCGCACCAAAGCTGGAGACGAGGGCAAGCTCCTCGATCTCATCCAGCGCACCATGCATGACATCATGGGCGCTGTGGTGGCGAAACCGGTCGTTCAGCGCGTCGACCCGTTCGGTCAACGCTCGCCGGTCCGCCCCCAGTTCCGTCTGGATCAGATCAAGCGGCATTGGCCTGTGCCTCGGGGTAAAGCGCCGCTTTGAACGGAGCCATGCCGACGCGGCGGTATGTTTCCAGGAAGGTTTCTTCAGCGCTCTCACGCTGTTCCAGGTAGGTGTCTACGATGCGTTCCACGGCGGGCACGATCTCATCATATGCAAAGCCGGGGCCGGTGCGGTCACCGATGGCAGCCGCCTCTGTCGCGTCGCCGCCTAGAGTGATCTGGTAGTTCTCGACGCCGGCCCGATCCAGACCCAGAATGCCGATATGGCCCACATGGTGGTGACCACAAGCGTTGATGCAGCCCGAGATCTTGATCTTCAGGTGGCCGATATCATGCTCAAGCTTCATATCTTCAAAGCGTGTCGCAATTTCCTGAGCGACCGGGATCGAGCGCGCCGTGGCCAGCGCGCAGTAATCCATGCCGGGGCAGGCGATGATGTCGCTGATCAGGCCGATATTGGCGGTCGCCAGTTCGTATTCCTTCAACTTGGCATGGATCGCGGGCAAGTCCGATTTGTGGACATGCGGCAGGATCACGTTCTGCTCATGGCTGATGCGCAGCTCGTCATAGGCGAACTCTTGGGCCAGATCGGCCATCACGCGCATCTGTTCAGCTGTCGCATCACCCGGTGTCTGGCCGTGCTTTTTGATCGAGATCGTGACAATCGCGTGGTCCGCGTTCTTGTGCGGCGCGATGTTGGTGTCGACCCATGAGCGGAAGACCGGATCGTTGGTATATGCACTTTCGAACGACGCAACCGAACCTTCGCGGAAGGCGGGCGGGGCGAAGTGGCCCTTGATCTCTTCCAGCAGGTTCATGTCGGCACCTTTGAACTGCGGGCGAACCTGCAAAAAGCGCTCGTTGACCTTGGCGCGGATCGTGTCGATGCCGTTTTCGTGAACGGTGATCTTGATACGTGCTTTGTATTTGTTGTCACGACGGCCGATCTGGTTCCACACTGAAACGGTGGCTTCGAGGTAAGCCAGCAGGTCGTCAAAGGCGACGAATTCGGACAGTTCCTTGCCGATCATCGGCGTACGGCCCAAACCACCGCCAACAATCACGCGCGCGCCCAGAACGCCGTCGCGCTCGACCAGTTGAAGGCCGATGTCATGGGCCTTGATCACGGCGCGGTCGTTTTCCGAACCGGTGATGGCAATCTTGAATTTGCGCGGCATGAACTGGAATTCCGGGTGGTCGGTGGACCACTGACGCAGCAGTTCGGCATAAGGGCGCGGATCGGCGACCTCATCCGCGGCGGCACCGGCAAAGTGGTCGGCGGTCACGTTACGGATGGTGTTGCCCGAGGTCTGAATGGCGTGCATGCCAACCTCGGCCAGCGCGTCCAGCATATCCGGTACATCGTTCAGTTTCGGCCAGTTGTACTGGATGTTCTGACGGGTGGTGAAGTGGCCATAGCCCTTGTCCCATTTCTCGGCCAGCAGCGCCAGTTGGCGCATTTGCGCGCTGGAGAGCGTGCCATAGGGGATAGCGACCCGCAGCATGTAAGCGTGCAGCTGCAGATACAGGCCGTTCATCAGGCGCAGTGGTTTGAATTCGTCTTCGGTCAGCGATCCGTCTATGCGGCGCTCAACCTGCGCACGGAACTGCGCGTTACGTTCTGCCAAAAATGCTGTGTCGAACTCGGAGTAGCGATACATGATTAGCTGTCCTTAGTTGCAGCCCCGAACCGGGGCCTTGAAGGGGAGAGAGAAGGGCCAGAGATCAGGCCCGGGGCTGCGGGGAAGTTTCCTGTTTGCCGTGGGCATAGTTGGACGGACCAGTCCGGCGGAAATCTTCCCGAAAATGGGCTGGCTCAGGGCCGTTGTCGCCGGCGACGGCGTCAGCCAGATACGCGCCGACAATCTTACTTGCCTGACGTGCGGCATCCAGCAGACGTACCTGAGCGTGCGCTTCGTCGGTGATCAGTTCCGCTTCGGACAGATCGCGCGACCAGCGGTCATCTTCGGTTTGATAAATTACATCACCTTCCAGCAAATCATTTGCGGTGACGACTTTGGGGGTAAAAGCGCGGGCCATCAGGCAAGCTCCTTATTGAATTCGGTCGCAGCCTGCGCCGCTTCGCGCGGGGCAAGGCCGTAGAAAGTCAGGGCCGGGCCGTCCATTTCGGCGGCGGCCAGATCGGTGGGCAGCTGATCCAATGTGGTGGCCAGAATGCGTTGGTTCGGGCGCGAGGCGTTTTCGACCAGGGTGACGGGTGTGGCGCGATCCGCGCCGTGCATGATCAGGCGGCCCTGAATGAACCGGGCGGACTTTTTGCCCATGTAGATCGCAGCAACCGATCCTTCGCGCGCCAGCGCCGTCCAGTCGTGGTCGGCAAAGCCTTTCATGTCGTGACCCGTCAGAAATCGCACGGAAGAGTTGCGGCCCCTGCGGGTCAGGCTTTGGCCAATGCTTGCAACCGCCGCCGAAGCGGCCGTGATTCCGGGGACGATCTGCCACGAAATGCCTGCGGCCTCGACAGCTTGGATTTCTTCGTCCAGACGACCAAAGACGGTGGGATCCCCTGACTTCAGGCGCACGACATGGTTGCCCTTAAGGGCATATTCCACCAAAAGCGCATCGATATCGCTTTGCTTCCAGGATGGACCAAACCCAGCTTTGCCAACATCAACCAACTTGGCGTTCTGACCTGCAAGATCCAGCACCGCCGCGCTGATCAGGCGGTCATGAAGTACGATGTCTGCCTTCTCGAACGCGGTGAGCGCCTTGAGTGTCAGCAGATCGGGATCACCGGGACCAGCGCCGACAAAATCGACATGTCCTTTGGGTCTGAATGTATGCAAGTCCTGCATCGGATCGCCTTGGGTGTGGTTTGACTTACCTTGCAATATAGGAAATATTCCCGCCAAAGCGCCATATGGGCGCTCAAATAAGAACATTCGTTCCATTGAGATTGAAAAATGGAACGAAGACCTCGAATTGGAAGGAAAACTGGAATGTCGGTGCGAATAGACGAAACGGATCGGAAAATTCTAGCCGAGTTGCAACGCGATGCGGGTCAGTCACTGGATGAAATTGCGGCCCGTGTGGGCAGTTCAAAGACCCCGGTCTGGAATCGCATCCGCAAGCTCAAGGGGGCGGGTATCATTGGGCAGCAAACGGTTCTGTTGGATGCCGAAGCGCTTGGGTTCGAGGCGACATTCTTTGTATTGATCCGCACATCGGAACACGAGGCCGAGTGGCAACACAAGTTCCTGAAAGCCTTGCGCGATCACCCCGAAGTGCAAGAGGCCCACAGGTTGGCGGGCGACATCGACTATATCCTCAAAGTCAGGGTCAAGAATGCCCGTGCCTATGACGTGTTCTATCAATCTCTGATATCAGAGGTGCGGGTGCACAACGTGACGGCGCTTTTGTCGATGGAGGAAATCAAATCCACCACAATGCTGCCGTTAAACGCATTGGTAGAGAAGGCGTAACGAGGCGTAGGCGGTAACGCGTCCTCAGATATGTACCAGAACCTGTTCCAAGCCATGGAAGTGATAGCTGTCCGAATACGTCGGAGGCGCAGCCAGCCGCAAATTTGGACAGGTGTCGAACAGGATAGGCAGGGCGATACGCATTTCTAACCGCGCCAAAGGTGCGCCGACGCAAAAATGTATGCCGCCGCCAAAGCTTGTGTTCATATCGACGGATCGTGCGGGGCGGAATGTGTTCGGTTCATTCCAGACAGTGGGATCGCGGTTGGCACCCCCCAGCAACAGGGCAACCTGATCGCCGCGTTTGAACGTATGGCCAAAAATCTCCACTTCCTCATAGGCGTAGCGCGTGAACATGTGCAGGGGTGGATAATAGCGCAGGATTTCTTCGATAGTTGCGTCAATCTTGTCTGGCCGCAAAACGCTGGGGCCGGTGTGTGTTTCCAGCAGGGTTTTGACCCCGTTTCCCAACGAATGAACCGTCGCCTCATGACCGGCGTTCAGCAGTAGAATACAGGTTGCAACCAACTCATCGCGGGACAGTTTCTCGCCTTCCTCTTCAGCAGAAATCAATCGTGTGATCAGGTCGTCACGCGGGTCACGCCGCCGCTGGTCGACATAACGTTCCAGGAACGCGGTAAATTCCTGTGCCGATTGCGCGGCCTTGTCTTCGGTGTCACGTGTTCTGTTGGCTTGGTACATGGCAACCATATCATGTGACCAACGCAACAAGTCAGGGGCCATGTCTTCGGGTACGCCCAGCAGGCGACAGATGGTGATCACCGGGACCTGTGTGCAGTAGGCGTGCAACAGGTCAAACGGCTCTTGCCGAAAATCCCGGATCAGATCGTGACAGAGGGTTTCGATCGAGGGTTGCAGAGCGGAAATCGCCCGCGATGTGAAGGCCCGCATAACCAGCGCCCTCAGGCGCGTGTGCCGTGGTGGCTCGGCTTCAAGCAGCGAATGGGCCTCGACAGACAACCATGGAGCCAGATGCGCGGGGCCTTGCGTTGCGTGCTCGGGGGGAACTTCGCGCCCGAACCGGCGATCTTTCAGCAAGGTGCGGACGGCATGGCAGGACACAGCAGCAACCATGCCGTAATCAGCCCAATAAAACAGGTCACCGGCTTGTCGGGCTGTGTCGTAGAACGGATAGGGGTTCTGGACGAACCCGGGGTCTGTCGGAGATTGTGAGAGTGACTCCATGCGACGCACACTTGCCACGCGACGCATTGAATGCAAGACCCTGTATATGCACAGGGTTTCGATCATTGTCGGTTTTCTGCTTGCCGTCGGGGTGTTGTCCGGACTCGTCTGGTCCTATGGCTATCGTCAGGCGCTGTCTCAGCTGAGCGAAAAGGCCGAGGCTGATCTTGAACTGGCGGCCGACCGGCTCAGTACACAAATGCAGGTGTATCAAGAGCTTGCAGTGCTGATGGCAACCCATCCGATTCTGCATGAATTGGATCGGCAAGCCAACATACGCCAAGCTCAGGCGATGTTGTTGGACGTTGCAGACAAGACTGCGGCAGTCAACATGATCTACTTGGACCAAAATGGGCAGGTCTTGGTTTCGGCGCAGCCGGTGCCGCAGCGAAACATGGCCGGGCACCCCGCTTTCCGTCGTGCGATGCAAGGGGCCTTAGGCAGTGCGCATGAGGTTACACCGGTCGGAGATGATCGGATCTACTCCTACGCTGCACCTGCTTTCGGCCCATTTGGCCGGATCAAAGGCGTAGTGATGGTCGTTGCCGACGTTCAGGATGTCGAGCAGACGTGGCGCGGCAGTACCGAGGCGGTCTTCTTTGTCGATGCAGATGGTGTTGTCTTCATTTCGAACAGATCGGACCTGCTGTTCTGGTCTCGGGAGGAAGGAGAGGCAGGACTTACACCGCCAAATGGCGCGACCGTCAATTTTGCGTCGACGCGGGTCGGTGGGCACGAGCTATGGCAATTGAACTGGGGGCGCTATCTGCCGCGCGATGCTCTGCACCTTACCCTCGATTTGCCGGTGATCGATATGACCGCTGAGGTTTTGGTAGACGTGGCGCCAGCCCTGCAACTTGCGCGGCTTCAGGCGGCAGCAGTTGCAGCGATCTGTTTGGCTTTCGGTGCAATGCTTTTTCTTGCGATGGAGCGGCGGCGGACGTTGGCAGAAGCCAATGCCGTTCTGGAAAGTCGAGTGGCCAAACGAACTCTTGACCTGACCGTTGCAAATGCCAGCTTGCACAAGGAAGTCGCGGAACGTCAGGAAGCCGAAGCGGCGCTGCGGCGGGCGCAGGCGGATTTGGTTCAGGCCGGAAAACTCAGCGCGCTTGGGCAGATGTCGGCAGGGATCAGCCACGAACTGAACCAGCCACTTATGGCGATCCGGCAGTTTGCGGATAATGGCGCGGCTTTCGTGGAACGCGGAAAGCCCGAAAAGGCCGCGGAAAATTTGGGCCGTATTTCCGAAATGGCTGCGCGCATGGCGCGGATCATCAAGAACCTGCGAGCCTTTGCCCGCAACGAAAGCGAACCGATGGGGCGTGTGGATTTGGTGCAAGTTCTGAATACGGCCGTTGAACTGACCGATGCTCGGTTACGCGCAGAAAATGTTACGATGGATTGGCAGCCGCCCAACGAACCGGTCTACGCATGGGGCGGCGAAGTGAGGTTGGTACAGGTCTTTGTGAATCTGATCAACAACGCCGCAGATGCGATGAGCCAGCAGGATGACCGCCTTATTCAAGTTGTGATCAACACTGGGGACAGGCTTTCAGTCACCGTGCGAGATATCGGCCCTGGCATCGAGAACACGGAAAAGCTTTTTGAGCCGTTTTACACCACCAAGGCCGTGGGTTCGTCCGAAGGAATGGGGCTGGGGCTTTCGATTTCTTACGGTCTGGTCCAGAGTTTTGGTGGGAACATTCGCGGGACCAATGCGCCAACAGGTGCGATGTTCACTGTGGAGTTGGAATACTATCGGGAAGACGAGGCGGCATGACCCGAAAAGTCCTTTTGGTCGATGATGACGCAGCCGTTCGCGAGGCTTTGGCACAAACGCTTGAACTGGCAGATTTTCAGCCGACAACTGCAGGCTCTTTTGTGGCGGCCAAGGATCATATCCGAGCGGATTTTCCCGGTGTCATAATCTCGGACATCCGAATGCCGGGCCGGGATGGGTTCCATCTTTTGACCTATGCAAGAGAGGTTGATCCCGATCTTCCCGTCATTCTTCTGACCGGTGAAGGGGATATTCCCATGGCTGTTGACGCGATGGGTAAGGGCGCGTTCGACTTTCTGGAAAAACCCTGCGCGGCGTCTGATCTGTTGGATGTGCTGGAGCGTGCTTTTGCAGCCCGATCCGAGGTCATTGAGCAGAGAGCTGTGAAATCCGAACTCGAACGTGGAGACCCGGCGGCGCGCTTGCTGTTTGGCCTGTCGCCGCAGGCGGAGGCGTTGCGTGAAAGGGTTCGAACTGTTGCGCCCACAGGGGCCGAAGTTCTGGTGACTGGCCCGCCAGGCAGCGGGATTTCAAAAGTGGCCGAAGTTGTTCATCTTATGTCGTCGATGGGGCAGGGGCCGTTTGTGAAACGCCCGGCCTCGACGCTCAGCCCCGAAGAACTGACCCGCAGTTGCGAGGATGCAGCGGGTGGGTCGCTGTTTCTTGACGAAGTTTCGGCCATGCCGCAGGCCACGCAATTTGCGGCCCTTGAGCTGATTGAACGTGGGCCGGGAGGGCGGATCATCGCTGGTACCACCGCTGATCTGTCTGCCTTAAGCTCCGAAGGCCGTTTCAATGCTGATCTGTTCTATAGGCTGGATGTGATGCGCGTGCGTATTCCATCCCTGGCGGAGCGGCCTGACGATATTCCCGTTGTCTTTCGTCTCTATGTGGCACAGGCGGCTGAACAGGCTGGAATCCCTGTTCCCGAAATATCCTCGGAACATCTGGCAGCATTGATGGCCAGCGACTGGCCGGGGAATGCGCGGTCGCTTATGTCCGCTGCCATGCGTTTTGTGTTGGGGATGCCGGAAGAGGTCGCACAGGCTACGGATCTGGGTCTTAGTGAACAGATGGCGCGGGTCGAACGATCGCTGCTGATCGCGGCGCTGGGGCGGCACAATGGAAAGGCGTCAGACGCGGCAAAGGCGCTGAAGCTTCCGCGCAAAACATTTTATGACAAGCTGGCCCGTTATCAAATCCGCCCAGAGGATTATCGCAGGTAATTCGCCTGGCAAACTTACGCTGCACATTGATTCGCATGATTGATTCGCAAATTGTGCGGAAATCCGCACAATCAGCAATTTTTTGTGTGCGGATTTTCGCACGTCGAAGAAAAGGTGATTCTTCTCCTTGTGTTTGGTGTGGTGTAAAGCGCTGGTAATAAACACTTAAAACAACTGAATCGGCTTCTGGAGGGAAAAGTTGTGTGCTTACGGCTGAGTCGCTTCACTGCACGCCATACGGTGCCTGTCTGGCGCTGATCGCTTGTATTTAGGAAGTCTGGGAGGAAAACAGATGAAGATTTTGACAACAGCCGCAACGGCTCTGGCGCTGACAGTCACCGCAACTGCGGGTATGGCAGCCTGTGACGACGGTGAAATTGTTGTGAAGTTCGCGCATGTGACGAACACCGACAAACATCCCAAAGGCATCGCCGCCTCGCTGCTGGAGCAGCGCGTCAATGACGAGATGAACGGTGTGATGTGCATGGAGGTCTATCCGAACTCGACCCTCTATAATGACGACAAGGTGCTTGAGGCGATGCTGCAAGGCGACGTTCAACTGGCCGCGCCGTCTCTGTCGAAGTTTGAGAAGTTCACCAAACAATTCCGCCTGTTCGACCTGCCGTTCATGTTCAAGAACATTGATGCCGTGGACGCATTCCAAGCGTCGGCCGATGGTCAGGCAATGAAAGACAGCATGCAGCGCCGCGGCCTGCAGGGTCTGGCCTTCTGGCACAACGGCATGAAGCAGATGTCGGCCAACAAGCCGTTGGAAGATCCCTCGGACGCAAACGGCCTGAAGTTCCGTGTTCAGTCCTCGGACGTGTTGGTTGCGCAGATGGAAGCGATCGGTGGCAGCCCGCAGAAAATGGCGTTCTCGGAAGTTTACGGTGCGTTGCAACAAGGCGTTGTGGACGGGCAGGAGAACACCTGGTCGAACATCTATGGCAAGAAGTTCTTCGAAGTTCAGGACGGCATCACTGAGACCAACCATGGTATTATCGACTATCTTGTTGTGACCTCGGTTGACTGGCTGGACAGCCTGGATCCGGCGGTGCGTGACCAGTTCATGACCATTCTGACCGAAGTGACCGAAACCCGGAACAAAGAAGCCTTTACCGTCAACGAAGCAGCCAAAGCATCGATTACAGACGCAGGCGGTATCATTCGTGAACTGAACCCTGAACAGCGTCAGGCCTGGGTCGACGCAATGAAGCCGGTTTGGGACCAGTTCTCTGGTGATGTGGGTCAGGACAAGATCGACGCCGCGCAGGCCATCAACGCCGGTTTCTAAACCGGTCATAGGCCACGCGTCCGGGGACTGGGGAGTATTTGACGCGTTGGCCGGGCGGGCTGATCAGGCCCGCCCTTACACACTCTCTCATCATCAAAAAAATGCGGGGACAGAAAGATGTCTGGTGCGAATTCCGGCCAAGGCGGGCTGGTCGACCATATCGAAGAAACCCTGATTGCGTTGCTGTTGGGCCTGATGACGGTCGTGACATTTGCCAACGTGATTGCGCGGTTTGTTTTTAACTCAAATATCCTGTGGGCGCTGGAGCTGACGGTGTTCACCTTCGGGTGGCTGGTGCTGTTGGGTGCGTCTTATGCGGTGAAAAAACATGCGCATCTGGGCGTGGATGCCATTCTGAACATGCTGGCCCCGGCGCCGCGCCGCATTCTGGCGCTAATTGCAGTGGGCTGCTGTCTGGTGTTTTCGCTGCTTCTGCTGAAAGGGGCTTATGACTATTGGGCTGTGTTCGCCGATTTGCCGCCCACGTCGGGGCGCTGGTTCCCTACCGGGTTCAATGTCGACGCCCGCAGTCAGAGTTTTTACGAGGTCGACGACATCCCGATGGTTGCGCCTTTGCGGTTCCTGGAAGACCTGATCAACTACGGTGAGTACTACGAAAAACTGCCCAAGGTCGTGCCGTATCTGGTTCTGCCAGTTTCGATGCTGCTGTTGGTGATCCGGTTCGCGCAGGTCGCCGTTCAAATCTGGCGCGGTGAAACGGATCGCCTTGTCGCCAGCCACGAAGTCGAGGACGAGATCGAAGAAGTCCGCGCTCAGCAGGGAGAGCATGACTGATGGACGTTGTACTTCTTTTCTCGATGGTCATCGGCCTGCTGCTGATCGGTGTTCCGATTGCGGTTGCGCTTGGCCTCAGCTCGACCCTGTTTCTGCTGATCTATTCGGACAGTTCGTTGGCCTCGGTCGCGGGCACGTTGTTCGAGGCGTTCGAGGGACACTTTACCCTGCTGGCGATCCCGTTCTTCATCCTGGCCTCGTCTTTCATGACAACAGGCGGCGTGGCGCGCCGGATCATCCGGTTCTCGATTGCCTGTGTGGGGCACTTGCCCGGTGGTCTGGCAATTGCTGGCGTGTTTGCCTGTATGCTTTTTGCAGCACTTTCGGGATCGTCCCCAGCAACAGTTGTGGCCATTGGTTCCATTGTCATCGCCGGGATGCGTCAGGTTGGGTATTCCAAGGAATTCGCCGCTGGTGTGATCTGCAACGCCGGTACTTTGGGCATCCTGATCCCACCGTCCATCGTGATGGTTGTCTATGCGGCAGCCGTTGAGGTCTCGGTTGGGCGAATGTTCCTGGCGGGTGTCATTCCGGGCCTGATGGCTGGTCTGATGCTGATGATCACCATCTATGTTATGGCCAAGGTCAAGAATCTGCCCAAGGGTGACTGGAAAGGCTGGGGAGAGGTCTTTACCTCGGCCCGTGAGGCCGGTTGGGGCCTGTTCCTGATCGTCATCATTCTGGGTGGTATCTATGGGGGCATCTTTACTCCGACTGAGGCCGCTGCCGTCGCTGCTGTCTACGCGTTCTTCATTGCCAGCTTTGTCTACAAAGACATGGGCCCGCTCAGCACCGAAGAAGGTCAATCCAACGCGTCACTGCTTAAAAAGCCCTATGCGCTGGTTACGGCATTCTTTCACCCAGACACCAAACACACACTGTTTGAGGCGGGTAAGCTGACGGTCACGCTGCTGTTCGTCATTGCCAACGCGCTGATCCTCAAGCACGTGCTAACGGACGAGCAGGTGCCACAGCACATTGCAAGCGCCATGCTTTCAGCGGGTCTTGGACCGGTCACTTTCCTGATTGTAGTCAACGTCATCCTGCTGATTGGCGGTCAGTTCATGGAACCCTCGGGTCTGCTGGTCATCGTGGCTCCGCTGGTGTTTCCGATTGCCATCGAATTGGGCATCGATCCGATCCATCTGGGTATCATCATGGTGGTGAACATGGAAATCGGGATGATCACGCCTCCGGTCGGTCTGAACCTGTTTGTGACCTCGGGCGTTGCGGGAATGCCGATGATGAGTGTTGTGAAGGCGGCGCTGCCGTTCCTGGCCGTACTCTTCGTCTTCCTGATCATGGTTACATACATACCTTGGATATCGACCTTCCTGCCCAACACCTTCATGGGGCCGGAAATCATTACCAATTAGATGGTCTGACAATGAACACTGCCGGGTGGTTTCGACTGCCCGGCTTTTTCGTGTCTTGAAACCATATATCGGGTACTTATCTCAGGTTTCAGAGGACGACCTCCCCATTTTGGGACATCTTTCGGGACGACCCGAACAGATACGAGGTTCTCTTATGCCCTGGATCTTTCTTCTTTTTGCCGGCCTGTTGGAAATCGTCTGGGCCGTAGCCATGAAGCAATCGGCTGGTTTCACCAGATTGTGGCCGACGGCTTTGATGGGCGTTTCGATGATTGGTTCCTTCGGTCTGCTGGCGCTGGCGATGCGCGACCTGCCATTGGGCACCGCTTACACGATCTGGACCGGGATCGGCGCGGTGGGGGCGTTCAGCGTGGGTATCCTGTTTCTGGGCGAAGCCCTGACACCGGCACGGATTGCAGCGGCGATACTGATCGTGACCGGTCTTGTCGTGATGAAGCTGGCCTGAGCCCGTCATTGACCATGCCCTTGGTCTTCGGCAGTCTGCGCGAAACTCAAGACATGGAGCCCGGAATGCTGACCGAGACCGACAAACGCCTGCTACGCGTGGCTTATGAAGAGGCCAAAGCCGGATTTGACGAGGGCGGATGCCCCATTGGGTCCGTTCTGGCGCGGGGCGGCGAGGTTGTTTCGCAAGGTCGCAATCAGCGTGTGCAGGGGGGTGATCCCATCGCGCATGGGGAAATGGATGCCTTACGCAAAGCAGGGCGGCAGAAAACCTATCGCGACACGGTGCTCTATACCTCGCTGTCGCCCTGCATGATGTGTTCCGGCACTATCGTTCAATTCGGCATTCCGCGCGTTGTGATCGGTGACACGCAGAACTTCGGAGGCAATGAAGACTTCCTGCGTGAGCGCGGGGTCGAGGTTGTTATTGCCGACGACCCCGACTGTATCGCTTTGATGCAGCGGTTTATCGAAGAAAAGCCCGAGCTTTGGGCCGAAGATATTGCGGAATGAAGTCTGGGGTCAGGCGCTTTCCAGCGCCTGAATGATGTCCGAGAAATCCGCAGCCTTCAGGCTGGCACCACCGACCAGAGCGCCGTCCACATTCGAGACTGCAAAAATGTCGGCCGCATTGCTGGGTTTGACAGATCCGCCATACAGCAGTCGCACCGACCGACCTACGCCTTCGCCAAAACGACGTTCCAGCCGCGTGCGCATGAAGTCGTGAACCTCCCCGATCTCTTCCAGGGTCGGAACCTTGCCGGTTCCTATCGCCCAGATCGGCTCATACGCGACGATCAGATTCTCGCCGGTAGACTGATCCGGGATCGAACCAGACATCTGGCCGCCAATGATATCGAGCGTGTTGGCTGCCTCTCGCTGTTCCAGACTTTCGCCGACGCAAATGATCGCTTTGAGACCCGCATCCATTGCCGCTCGCGCCTTGGCACGAACATCTTCGTCATGTTCACTGTGATCCACGCGCCGTTCCGAATGGCCCAGAATGACCGAAGTCGCGCCGGCATCCAGAAGCATATCCGCGCTGATATCGCCTGTGTGCGCACCTGAATGTTCTAAGTGACAATCCTGCCCGCCAACCGAAACCTCAGTGCCTGCCACTGAGTCCGCGGCGCGGCTGAGCAAGGTGGCGGGGGGGCAGATCAGGATATCGACCGAGGCTTGGGGGTGGCTTTGCGACAGCGTCTCTAGCTCACTCAGCGCTGCGCCGGTTCCGTTCATTTTCCAGTTTCCAGCCGCCAGCTTCCGCCGCATACCCGTATCTCCCTGATCATTCGATGATTTAAGGATGCGGATAGCATTGTCTGCAGGATCTTACAATTCCGCCTGCCGACCTCGCTAAGGTCAGCACAAGAACGATGATCTAGCTTTGCTGGGCGATGTTTTCGTCGAACTTGATCGATTCACCGCATCCACAGGAATCAACGACATTCGGGTTCTTGAATTTGAATCCCGATTCCAACAGTGACACTTCATAGTCGATCTCGGTCCCAAACAGGAACATCTGCGCCATTGGCGCGATCATTATGCAGGCGCCGTCCTGTTCAACCACCTCATCATGCGGATCTGACTGATCGACATATTCCATGGTGTATTCCATGCCTGCGCAGCCGCCTTTCTTGACACCGATGCGCAGGCCAGCGTGTCCGCCTGAACTCATCAGGCGGGTGATCTGCTCTGCGGCCTTGGGCGTCATGGTCACAGCCTGTTTGCCGGGAATGCCGAACATTTAAGTCTCCGTTGTCGCGCGTCCCTTCTAACTTAGGGTCCAAGTCCCTCAGGCTCAAGATGGTGAGGGATAAAGCGTGATGTTCATTTGAAAGGTGCAAGAAGTGCCATGCGACCTTGCTTTGGATAAGAAAGCGGGTTTAGCTGTTCTTGTATATGTAAGGCCCAGTGCTGACACATGTGCAACTTGGGTGGGAAAGGTTATATAAATGAATGTTTTACGAAAGTTTTCTAAACCAGTATTTCTGTGTGGGGCAGTAGCCGTTTTTGTTGCATGTTTTGCACCGGTTGATGCACAGGCCGCATCTGATGCCGAACGGCACCCAGTCAATTGTGCGACCGCCGAAGGTGATTTGCGTGCCATTGCGGCAGAAAAGAAACACGCTGAAGACAAGCAATTGGAAAGCGTGGCTGCGATTACACCTGCCGGGGCACTGTTGGGTTTGGTCACCGGAACCGAGCAGAAACACCTTCAGATGTTGTCTGGTGACTACATCAAACAGCTGGATGCGCGTGCCGCAGAGATCAAGGAAACCTGCAATCTAAATTAATCGCGTTTTCAGATGAGTAAGGCGCGACGGGTGCTGGTTTTACATAAAGCCCAGTTCAAGACGCGCTTCGTCCGACATCATCTCCATACCCCAGGGCGGTTCCCAGGTCAGCTCGACATCAACCTCTTTGACACCTGCAACGGGTTCAACGGCTTCGACGATCCAGCCGGGCATATCGCCGGCCACCGGGCATCCGGGCGCAGTAAGGGTCATGATCACCTTGACTGCGTTATCCGCAGAAATATCAACCGTGTAGATCAGGCCAAGGTCGTAGATATTGACCGGAATTTCCGGGTCATAGACCGTGCGGCACGCCTCAACCACGAGGTCGTACAACGGGTGTTCAATCGTTGACGGCGCTATCAGCGGGGTGCCTTCAAACTGTTCGCTCGGGTGAGTCATCTTTGCCTCGGGTCAGTTGCCTGAGTGATTATATAGGGAATAGCTGCGACAGCGTCCAGTAGGGGAGTGGCGCTCGAGCGAGCGCCACAGCGATTCAATCGTTGATATCATGCTTGAAAGTTTTGACCTGACCATGCGGCAGGGCAAAGAGTTTGCGCAAGACAAGCCAGGCGATCAGCGACAGTACCGCAAAAACCAGCGCAAGGACATGAAGCGACAGTGTCAGACCCGGAATGATCAGGACAAGACCTGTGATTGCAGCGCCAATCGCGAAGCCAAGAAAGATGAATCCTGGCAGAACAATCTCGAGAATCCCCAGTGCCAGCGCGGCGGCCAGCCAGATCCACCAGGTCAGCCAAAAGGGATCAGCCATCATTTTCCTCCTTTGAGCATTTTGAACGCGTCACCAAAGGCTTCAAGTGCGTTTGCCGGAACTACGATGGTCTGCTTTCCGGAACCATTACCCAGTGCATTAAGGGCTTCGACCTGTTTCAAAGCAACCTGATATTGGGCGGCCTCGATACCGTTGTCTTGAATGGCTTTGGCGACAACGCCAGTGGCGTAAGCTTCGGCATCGGCCTGAATGCGGCGGGCTTTGGCGGTTTGTTCAGCGGCGTAAAGTTCGGCATCAGCCTGCAGTTCAACAGAACGCTTCTGACCTTCGGCTTCGGTCACTTGTGCCCGGCGGGCGCGTTCAGCGTTTAGCTGCTGTAGCATAGCATCGCGGGTCGCCTGATCCAGATTCACATCCAGAATTTCGGCGCGGGTCACTTCGATACCCCAATCGTCAACGGCGGTTTCAACGCTTTCCTGAATGCGTTCAATCAGTTGTGCCCGGTTAGACTGTACTTCGTCCAGGTCCATCTTGCCGATCTCGGCGCGGACGATACCGGCCACGGTGGTTGCAATCGCACCATCGACGTCGCGGATTCTGTAAACCGTCTTTTCCGGCTCAAGAATGCGATAGAAGACCGAGGTGTCGATCTGCACCAGCACGTTGTCCTTGGTGATCGCGTCTTGTGTCGCATTGGGCAGCTGGCGTTCAAGGATCGAGATTTTGTGGCGTGCAACATCCAGAAACGGAACGATAAAGTTGATGCCGGGGCCAAGCACCGAATGCAGGCGACCAAAACGTTCAACGACGTATTTCTCAGATTGCGGCACAATCTTGATGCCTTTGAGGATAACGATAATCACCAGCGCAGCGGCCAGCAGGTAAATGATGTTTGACGAAATCAATCCGATAATCTGATCTTCGGTCATTCTGTCCTCTTATTATTGTGTACTATGGTATACATGTGGGAATTGAGTCGCCCGATTTCAACTCTGGTATGGCGGGAAAGCCGCTAAATGCAAACGTCCCAATATGGGAATTCGACATTGAACTGAACTGCTGTGACCGCTTTGCATCCTGACTTGTTTGCGGTATCGGGCGGGGATGAAACTGATTATCGATACAGATCCCGGCATCGACGATGCCATGGCTATCGCTTACGCCGCCGCTGCGTCTGAGTTTAACCTGATCGGGCTGACCACGGTGTTCGGCAACACACAGGTTCATCAATCCAGCCGTAACGCTCGGTTTCTGTTGGATAAGCTGGGTCTCGACCTTCCGGTTGCCGAAGGTGCCTCATACCCATTAGGGGCAGATACCCATGCCCCGTCGGAACATGTTCACGGTCCCGAAGGTTTTGGTGATCTGACCGAAATTCCCGAGATTGGACAAAACCACGCGCTGCCAGCAGCTGAGTTTCTGGTTGAAATGGCACGAACCCACAAGGGTGAACTGGTGGTCTGTGCTGTGGGTCCATTGACTAATATCGCGAATGCAATGCGTCTGGACCCAGAGTTTGCAGGTAATCTGCGCCAACTGGTGATCATGGGGGGCGCAGTCTATTGCCCGGGCAACATCACCCAACACGCTGAAGCCAATATCTATCACGACGCCCTCGCAGCCGAGGAGGTCTTTTCCACACCGCCCAACACTGTTCTGGTCGGATTGGACGTGACGCTGAAGACGCTTTACGAAACAGCCGATTTCGAAGCCCTGGCGCAGAGGTCACCGGGCATGGGATCATTTCTGCGCGACATCTCCCGCTTCTATCTGAAGTTTTACAAAGAAATTGGGGGGCTGGAAGGCTGCGGCCTGCACGATTCAACCGCCGTGATCGCGTGTTCCCATCAGGCCATGTTCAACATGGTCGAAACAGGGCTGCGGGTTGTCACCGACGGCGACATGATGGGGGCGACACAACCAGATCCCGAACGACCCACGATCCGGGTGTGCCGCGACGTGGACGGGGCAGGGGTTGTTCGTCTGTTCACCGACCGCGTTGCCTCGTTGCCCTGACGGGTTGCAAAGACGGATCGGATCGGGCAAAGCCTGCCCGGTTCGGCGATCCGAGGCGATGACATGACCCAGAAATTCTCATTTGAGCTAAAGGCCACAGACGGCAAGGCACGCACCGGTGTGATCAGCACACCGCGCGGAGAGGTGCGGACGCCGGCCTTCATGCCGGTCGGGACAGCCGCCACGGTCAAAGCGATGATGCCGGAAAGCGTACGCGCCACGGGGGCGGATATTCTTTTGGGCAACACCTATCACCTGATGCTGCGCCCAACTGCGGAACGGATTGACCGTTTGGGCGGGTTGCACAAGTTCATGAACTGGGAACGCCCCATTCTGACCGACTCGGGCGGGTTTCAGGTCATGTCGCTGGCCGGGCTACGGAAGCTGACTGAAAAAGGCGTGACGTTCAAATCTCATATCGACGGGTCAAAACATGAGCTGACTCCGGAACGGTCAATGGAGATTCAGCGACTGTTGGGCTCGGATATTGTCATGTGTTTCGACGAGTGCCCCGCGTTGCCAGCCGACCGGGACAGGATTGCCGAGTCCATGCGCCTGTCGATGCGTTGGGCAGAACGGTCTCGTGAGGCCTTCGGGGATCGTCCGGGTCACGCCCTGTTTGGCATTATGCAGGGCGGTCTTGAACAAGATTTGCGCGAAGAAAGCGCCGAAGCACTTAAATCCATTGGATTTGAAGGTTACGCGGTGGGTGGGCTGGCCGTGGGCGAAGGGCAGGAGGCCATGTTCTCTTGCCTCGACTATGCCCCCGAATGTCTGCCGACGGACAAGCCGCGCTATTTGATGGGGGTTGGCAAGCCTGACGATATCGTTGGGGCAGTCGCTCGCGGTATCGACATGATGGATTGCGTTTTGCCGTCCCGCTCGGGGCGTACTGGTCAGGTGTTTACCCGTTATGGCGTGGTGAACATTAAGAACGCGCGCCATTCTGACGATCCGCGCCCGCTGGACGAACAGTGTTCGTGTCCTGCCTGCTCGAACTATTCGCGGGCCTATCTGCACCATGTATTCCGCGCCAACGAGATGATCTCGGGCATGTTGCTGACCTGGCATAATCTTCATTATTTTCAGGAAATCATGCAGGGCATGCGCGATGCGATTGCCGCTGGCACCTTCGATGCCTGGCAGGCCGAGTTCCACGCGCAACGTGCCCAAGGCGATATCGAGCCCTTGTAGCCTTTCCATTCGGGTGACAATTGAGTGGTTTTCCAGTAAACTTGGGCCACTTCAAGCAATACTATTTTAGTTCGTGACCCGGAGATTTTTCATGTTTCGCCTTTTTCTAGGCGCCGCGCTTTTGAGCGCGACACCCGCTATTTCAGATGTCTGGACCTTCGAAACGCCGTCCGAAAATATTCAGTGCTCAGTCGGGGAAAGCGCGTCGTCCTCGGATATCCAGTGCACGATCATAGAGAAATCCGGCCCACCTGCGATGCCGCGCCCCGCGAATTGTCAATCAGACTGGGGGCATGATTTTCTAATGTTCGACACTGGCCCGGTAGAGATATTGTGCCAGCCGCTGAACCGAAACAAAGACGGATTTGACCGCGCGGAATACGGTGTCACAGGTCAGTTTGGAGGATTCACCTGCAGTTCTTCAACGAAAGGTCTGGAATGTCGCAACTTGGACGGTCACGGGTTTTTCTTGTCTCGTGCAGTACAGCGGGTGTTCTGACCTTTGAATTGCGCGTTGCCTATGCTTGTCGTGCTAATTTCGGTGGATATGTTCGCGGGACGCCTTGCAGTCGGTCAAACCTCGGTTCATTCTGAATGACGATACATGGCGGTAAGGTTGAAAAAGGGCGATGAGGCCCCACCTTTATCGTCCAAGACAGGAGACGGCCAAGTGTTGCCTCGATGAGGGACAAGAGCCGTCTTGCCAACGATAAGGATAGAGCATGCAAGAGCCTCTGAATTCCTCATACCCCGTCCTGCCGCTGCGCGATATTGTGGTGTTCCCGCATATGATCGTGCCGCTTTTCGTGGGCCGTGACAAATCGGTCCGCGCACTGGAAGAGGTGATGCAGGATGACAAGCAAATTCTGTTGTCCAGCCAGATCGACCCTGGCGTTGATGATCCCGATGAAGATGGGATTTATCGCGCGGGCGTATTGGCCAATGTGCTGCAACTGCTGAAGCTGCCCGATGGCACCGTGAAGGTGCTGGTCGAAGGGCAGGCGCGTGTGCAGATCACCGAGTTTCTTGAAAACGACCAGTTTTTCGAGGCCAGGGCTGAATATCTGACCGAAATTCCCGGCGACGTCACCACGACGGAAGCCCTGTTACGAACCGTCACGGATGAGTTCGAGCGCTATGCCAAAGTGCGCAAGAACATCCCTGAAGAAGCCCTGACCGCCGTAGGTGAAACCACCGAGCCCGCAAAGTTGGCTGACCTTGTGTCGGGTCATCTGGGTATTGAGGTCGAGCAAAAGCAGGAACTGCTGGAAACCCTCAGCGTCAGCGAGCGGCTTGAGAAAGTCTATGGCCTGATGCAGGGCGAAATGTCGGTTCTGCAGGTCGAGAAAAAGATCAAGACCCGCGTTAAATCCCAGATGGAGAAGACCCAGCGCGAGTATTACCTGAATGAGCAAATGAAAGCCATTCAGCAGGAACTGGGCGATGGCGAGGACGGCAAGAACGAAGTTGCCGAGCTGGAAGAGAAAATCGCCGAAACCAAGCTGTCCAAAGAGGCCCGCGAAAAGGCCGAGGGCGAACTGAAGAAGCTGCGCAACATGTCACCGATGTCAGCCGAAGCGACGGTGGTGCGCAACTATCTCGACTGGATTCTGGCGCTGCCCTGGGGCACCAAATCCCGCGTCAAAAAGGATCTGGGTAAGGCGCAGGAAATCCTCGACGACGACCATTACGGCCTTGAAAAGGTCAAGGAACGGATCGTCGAATACCTCGCCGTTCAGCAGCGTTCGAAAAAGCTGAAAGGCCCAATCTTGTGCCTTGTTGGCCCTCCGGGTGTGGGTAAGACCAGCTTGGGTAAATCGGTTGCGAAAGCCACTGGGCGCGAGTTCATTCGAATCTCGCTGGGTGGCGTGCGTGACGAATCCGAGATTCGTGGCCACCGGCGGACCTATATCGGTTCGATGCCGGGTAAGATCATCCAAGCGCTGAAAAAGGCAAAAACCACGAACCCGCTGATCTTGTTGGATGAGATCGACAAGATGGGGCAGGACTTCCGTGGCGACCCGGCGTCGGCAATGCTTGAGGTGTTGGATCCAGAGCAGAACAACACGTTTATGGACCACTACTTGGAGGTTGAATACGACCTGTCAAACGTGATGTTCCTGACCACGTCGAACAGCTATAACATGCCTGGGCCTCTGCTGGACCGGATGGAGATCATCCCACTGGCCGGTTACACTGAGGACGAAAAGAGCGAGATCGCGAAACAGCACCTGATCAGCAAGCAGGTCAAGAACCATGGTCTGAAAGCCAAGGAATTTGACCTGACGGATGAAGCGCTGCAAAAGATTATCCGCACCTATACCCGTGAAGCGGGCGTTCGGAACCTTGAACGTGAGATCGCCAAGGTGGCGCGGAAATCGCTGACCAAGATCATCAAGAAAGAGGCGGACTCGGTCACGGTAACGCCGGATAATCTGGATGATTTCCTGGGTGTGCCAAAGTTCCGCTATGGTCTGGCTGAGCAGGACGATCAGATCGGCGTCGTTACTGGTCTGGCCTGGACATCCGTGGGTGGCGATCTGCTGCATATCGAGGCGTTGAAACTGCCCGGCAAGGGGCGGATGAAGACCACAGGTAAGCTGGGCGATGTGATGAAGGAATCCATTGATGCGGCCTCGTCTTACGTTCGGTCGATTTCGCCAAAGATCGGGGTCAAGCCGCCGAAATTCGATAACCTGGATATCCACGTACACGTGCCGGATGGCGCGACCCCCAAGGATGGTCCGTCGGCTGGTTTGGCGATGGTGACATCGATTGTCTCGGTTCTGACCGGCATTCCTGTGCGCAAGGACATCGCTATGACCGGAGAGGTCTCGCTGCGCGGTAACGCAATGCCGATTGGTGGTTTGAAGGAGAAACTGCTGGCGGCTTTGCGTGGTGGTATCAAGACAGTCCTGATCCCGGAAGAGAACGAAAAGGATCTGGCGGAAATCCCTGACAATGTGAAGGAAGGGTTGGAGATCATCCCTGTGAAGCATGTCTCGGAAGTTCTGGAGCAGGCGCTGGTGCGCAAGCCCGAACCGATCGAGTGGGATGAGGCAGCTGAAGAAGCTGCAGCTGCGGCTGCTGCTTCGGTAAAACCTGCTGATGCATCAGCCACTGCGCACTAAGAAGCGTAAAATGAATTCCGGAAGAGGCAGAGCATTGCTCTGCCTTTTTTCATAGCCCTATGACAGGTTGTTTAGGATCAAGTATTTCTTCTTCCGCTATGTATTTCATGAATTTTTCGTCCGACAGCGCCGAACGTATGGCCAAGGCGAAGATGATTGCGGAAAACAAGACGCAAAGCAGAATGTCCCACCCAAACGGGATCTGTTTCAAAGACCCGGTACCGAATTGACCCAGAAATGAGATCAAACCAAGCCCGGCAAAATAAGGCATCAGCCAAATGGCTTCTGTCAGGTCCATTTCGTCCAACCGCCCTCGGAACCGGATGAGCAGCAGAATTTTTCCGACGATCAGGGCGATGCCAAGTCGCCAGACCGTGTCCCATCCGCTCCAATAGACGATCAGAGTTGCGATGGCGAATGCGGTCAACGCCACCAGACGCACCGCTGGAATGCGGATCGATCTGGGTTGGTCTGGCAGAAGGTCCCTTAGGCAAACGACGGCGATGGGACCAACGGCGAAGGACAAGACAATTGCCGCTCCGTTCAGGGCAATGACCGTGGTGAAGGGAATGGTCAGCAAGAACAATGTTCCGATCAGAAAATTTAATGCCAGAGCCCATACAGGAACCCCGAATGAAGACAGGGTTTGCAGACGTTTTGGCAGAAATCCGTTCTGAGAAAGGGCGAGGGCAATCCGGGCATTCGACCCCGTCGCGACCAAACCGTTGCCAAAGGGGCCAACGACGGATCCCACATTCAAAAGGCTGAGGAACCAGACCAGTCCGACGGACATGATCACGGCATCCAAAGGGCCTTCGCCCCCAAAGCTTAATTGCGCCCAGCCTTTGGCCAGCAAAGAAGGGTCCAGCGCGCCGATGAAGGCCACTTGCAGGCCAAGGTAAATTGCGGCGCACATGATGATCGACAGGATCAAAGCCGCCGGGATGGCCAACTTCGGATTGCGTACTTCACCCGCCATATCGACCACATGGCGAAATCCTATGAACGAGAAAATGACACCTCCGGTCGAAACGGCAGCCATGATTCCCTGCAACCCGTAAGGGGCAAACCCGTCCGGTTGGGTGAAATTGTCAGCGTTGAAACGGTTGGCAATCAGTAGAACAGACAGAACCACCGGAATGGCGATTTTGGCCCAGGTCAGCGCTGCATTCACATGTGTGAAGAACTTGACCCCAAGCGCGTTGACCGCAACAAAAAGCAACATGAAGACAAGTGCCACAAAGATACCTGCACCGGTCAGATCGCCCGTATCGGCAGCGTGCAACCAGGGGGCGTAGGGCGCAAGGTATTTCAGCATCGCCTCCACTTCGATGGGGGCGGTGGTGTTATAACCAATCCATGCAGTCCAGCCCATGGCCATTGATACGATATTGCCGTGTGAAAACTGAGGAACCCGGGCAATCCCCCCGGAAATGGGCAACATGGCTGAGATTTCCGCGAATGTAATCGCCAAAATGAACATCGCACCAGCGCCGATCAGCCAAGAAAGAATGGCCGCGGGCCCAGCGTGCTGAACTGCCAGAAGAGGGCCGAACAACCAGCCTGAACCGATGATTCCTCCAACCGAAATGAAGGTCAGTCCGATCAGGCCGATGTCCCGCTTTAGCTCTGCCATGATGACCCCAGACTCTGCAATCGGTCCAAGACTTGGCCGATAGAACACGATAGTCACCGAGGTTGCGCGCTGGCAAGCCCCTCAATTTCAAGCGTAATCTTCGAAAGGGAGTGGTGGGTGATAAGAGATTTGAACTCCTGACATCTTCGATGTGAACGAAGCGCTCTACCACTGAGCTAATCACCCATGGGACGTGTTGATATCTGTCCAGCGGAACGGCTGCAAGCGAATTAGGCTTTGATCTGCACGTAAAAATCGAAGCGCAGAACAAAAACCTGGATTCTGACAAAAAACTTCAAAACGCCGCTTGACGCTGCCCGACCGTAGCCATAATACACCCAAACGTTCAGCAATGAACATGCAGCGGGCGGTTGTAGCTCAGATGGTTAGAGTACCGGCCTGTCACGCCGGGGGTCGCGGGTTCGAGCCCCGTCAACCGCGCCA